>CBDAVP010000018.1:0-15280 GCA_965201075.1 Isosphaeraceae bacterium
CCCCCTCGGCCGTCCGGCGAACCTCGTCGCCATACAGCAGCATCGGCGTGCCTTGCGACAGGAACAGGATCGTCAGGAAATTCTTGATCTGCTTCTTTCGCAGATACTCAATCTCCACCTGACGTTCCTGAGGCAGCCCGCTGTTCTCGACGAACCCCTCATGGCCGCAGTTCCAGCTCTCGTTGTCATTGGCCCCGTCGCGGTTCCCCTCGCCATTGCGTTCGTTATGTTTCTCGTTGTACGACACCAGGTCATTCATCGTGAACCCATCATGGCAGGTCACGAAGTTGATACTGTGATAAGGCGACCGCTCCGACTCGGCCGACGGCATGAACAGGTCGTAAGACCCGGCGATCCGACTGGCCAGGTCGCCAGTGACCCCGCGTCCCCCTTGACGAACTTCCGAACCGTGTCGCGATACTTCCCATTCCACTCAGCCCAGCGCCGGTCCGAGAACGACCCCAGCAAATACTGCGTGATGCTCCACGGCTCGGCGATCAACTTGATCCGGGACAGGATCGGGTCGGTCTCGATCTCTTCGATGATCGGCGTCTTGCCCTTGTGCTGCTGGTCCTGGTCAATCGCGAAGATCGCCGCCAGGTCGAACCGAAATCCGTCGACGTGCATCTCGGTCAACCCAGTACCGCAAGCAGTCCAGAATGAACTTGCGGGCCACCGGATGATTGCAGTTGAACGTGTTGCCGCAGCCGGTGTGGTCGTTATAAAACTGCGGACGCTCGTTCAGCATGTAGTACGAGGCGTTATCGAGTCCCCGGAAGCTGATCGTCGGACCATAGTGGTTCCCCTCGCGAGTGTGGTTGAACACCACGTCAAGGATCACCTCGATGTTGGCCTTGTGAAGCTCCCGAACCATCATCTTGAACTCGTCGATCTGCTCCCCACGTTTGCCGTAGTAGCTGTAATGCGACTCGGGGGCGAAGAAGGCGACGGTGTTGTACCCCCAGGCGTTGGCCAACCGCTCGCGCGGTGAACGGGTCCCGAAACGGCCCATCGAACCGGTCGAACTCCATCACCGGCAACAGTTCGACGGCCGTGATCCCCAGCTCCTTCAGATACGGAATCTTCTCGATGAACCCTCGATAGGTGCCACCGAAGTCCGTCTCCGACGAGTGATGCCGGGTGAACCCCCGGACGCTGACCTCATAGATGATCGACGACTCGATGGGGATGTCCGGATGCCGGTCCCCTTCCCAGTCAAAATCGCTGCGATACGCCAGGCAGCGCGCCGCCCCCTCGACGTTCTTGACCTCGCTGGGCCGCAGGTGGCGGTCGGGGTCGAAGTCGTCGGTGTTGTCGTACCCCAGCGCATCGCCCCGCTGCCAGTAGAAATCCCCCGTGATCGCCACCGCGTAAGGGTCCAGCAGCGTCTTGTTGACGTTGAACCGCGCCCCGGTCTCGGCTGGGGCATACGCCCCTTCCACCCGGTAGTTGTACAAGGTCTGGTTGGGCAACCCCTCGACAAAGATGTGCCACACGTCGCCGGTCCGGTTGACCGGATTCGCCAGGGGAATCACCTGAGTCGGCTGGCGGTCGGCGATGTTGTCGAACAACAAAAGTTCAACCCGAGTGGCCTCCGACGAGTGAACGGCGAAGTTGATCCCCTCGGGCCGAACGGTCGCCCCCAGCGGTTCTGGGTCGCCCGGGAGCAAATTCGTGATCCTCGGCATGAAGTCCTCGACGTTGAGAAAACCAATGCGGGGGCGGGCGCATCGGCGGACCCGGACCCTTGTTCCGTCGGGCCGCCTGCCAAGATGTACCACAGGATCGACGCTCCGGCCAGGAAACGCCCACGGTGCCGCCGTTGGCTCGCAATTTGCGGGCCGATCGTGCCGCGCCGAAACCGGAGACCGCGACGGATCTCCCACGACGCGACGAGAGGCGGAACCGCAATGGCCGACGACGGGCTTTGGTACAAGGACGCGGTCTTTTACGAACTCCACGTCCGGTCCTTCCAGGACAGCAACAACGACGGCGTGGGAGACTTCCGCGGCCTCACCACCCGCCTCGACTACATCCGCGACCTCGGCGTCGACTGCATCTGGCTCCTGCCCTTCTACGACTCCCCCCTCAAGGACGACGGCTACGACATCGCCGACTACCGCACCGTCCACCCCAACTACGGCACGATGGCCGACTTCGAGGACTTCCTCGAAGCCGCTCACAAACGGGGCCTCCGCGTCATCACCGACCTGGTGATGAACCACACCTCCGACCAGCACGCCTGGTTCAAGCGAGCCGTCGAATCCCCCCCCGGCTCCCCAGAGCGCGACTACTACGTCTGGAGCGACACCGACCAGAAGTACCTCGACGCCCGCATCATCTTTGTCGACACCGAACGCTCCAACTGGGCCTGGCACACCACCGCCCAGGCCTATTACTGGCACCGTTTCTACACCCAGCAGCCCGACCTGAACTTCGACAATCCGCGAGTGCGCGAGGAGATGCTCGACATCCTCCGCTTCTGGCTCGACAAGGGGCTCGACGGCTTTCGCTGCGACGCCGTCCCCTACCTTATCGAACGCGAAGGCACCATCTGCGAGAACCTCCCCGAAACCCACGAGTACCTCAAAACCGTCCGGGCCACCATCGACCAGGAGTACCCCGGACGCATTCTCCTGGCCGAAGCGAACCAGTGGCCCACCGAGGTCCGCCCCTACTTCGGTGACGGCGACGGCGACGAATTTCAGATGGCCTTCCACTTCCCCCTCATGCCCCGCCTCTTCATGGCCCTCCGCCGCGAAAACCGCGACCCGATCGTCGAAATCCTCGCCCGCACCCCCGCGATCCCCTCCTCCTGCCAGTGGGGAATCTTCCTGCGCAACCACGACGAGCTGACCCTGGAAATGGTCACCGACGAGGAGCGCGACTACATGTACGAAGAGTATGCCAAGGACCGCAAAATGCGGCTCAACCTGGGCATCCGCCGCCGCCTCGCCCCGTTGATGGACAACCGACGACGCCGCATCGAGCTGATGAACGGCCTGCTGATGAGCCTCCCCGGCAGCCCCATCATGTACTACGGCGACGAGATTGGCATGGGCGACAACGTCCACCTCGGCGACCGCGACGGCGTCCGCACCCCAATGCAATGGAGCATCGACCGCAACGGCGGCTTCTCCCGCTGCGACTTCGCCGAGATGACCACCCCCATCATCCTCGACCCCGTCTACGGCTACCTCACCGTCAACGTCGAGTCTCAGGAACGCCAGAAATCCTCGCTCCTGAACTGGATGAGGCAACTCATCGCCGTCCGCAAGAAGTACGAGGCCCTGGGCCGGGGCGCCATCGACTTCATCTCGGCCGACAATCGCTCGGTCCTGGCCTTCGTCCGCCGCACCGACACCCAGACGATCCTCTGCGTCAACAACCTCTCCCAGGACGCCCAACCGGCGCACCTCGACCTCTCGGCCTACGCCGGCCGGGTCCCCGTCGAACTCTTCGGCAACCGTCCCTTCCCGGTCATCCAGGCCGAGTCGTACTTCATGAGTCTCGGCAGCCAGGACTTCTTCTGGTTCCTCCTGGTCGAGCCCACCGCCACCTGAACCGACCCCGACGCATCACCCGACCCTCCCGTGCGGTCCCTCTCCCCAGGATCTGCGGCCATGTCGGCTCCCTCGAAAAGCAAATTCTACCTGGCGACGATCGCCCTGTTCCTTGGGGCGATCGCCGCTGGCCTCTTCGCACAGCACCATGTCGGCCGCAGCATCAGGACCATGGCCCGGGCCGCGAATAGTCCGGCGGAGCGACCACGCCTCCGCCAGGTCGCGACCCAGCACATCCACCGGGCCTACCCCTGGAATCGCGTCAGCCTCGCGATCGTTACGCTGGCGGCCGGTTCCTGGGCGATCTCCCGCCACCGTCGAGAACCGGGCCTCCAGGGCGTGCCGCTTGTCCTGGCGTCCTCCTACCTCTTGCTGTCACTCCTGCTGATCTGATCTCGGGCCAACCGCCTCCGAGGCAGGACAAAACAACCCGTATCGCCCGAATCCCTCCTGATGATCCGCGACCGGGCCGCCACGAAACCCGGATCGAGCGATCCCGCGAAAAAGGACATCCCATGCCCGCCGACACCCTCGCCGACGACCTCTTCGACGCCGAAGTCGCCGCCCTGACCGAGTCCCCCCTGCGCCGTCCGCGAGCAACCTACCGCCTCCAGATGCACAAGGGCTTCACCCTCGACCAGGCCACGGCCATCGTTGACTACCTCGCCGACCTGGGCATCTCCGACGCCTACTTCTCCCCCTACCTCGCCGCCCGGCCCGGCAGCACCCACGGCTACGACGTCTTCGACCATTCCCACATCAATCGCGAAATCGGCGACAACGCCTCCCACGACCGCCTCCTCGCCAAACTCCATTCCCGAGACATGGGCCGGGTCCTCGACATCGTCCCCAACCATATGGGCGTCAACGGCCCCAACCGCTTCTGGCTCGACGTCCTGGAACTCGGCCAGCACTCCCCCTCCGCCCGCTTCTTCGACATCGACTGGAACCCAGTCAAGGAAGAACTCGAGGGCCACGTCCTCCTGCCGATCCTCGAGGACCAGTACGGCAAGGTCCTCGAGGACGGCAAATTCTCCCTCGAACGCGACGGCGGAGCCCTCTTCCTCCGCTACCACGAAACCCGCCTGCCCCTGGCCCCCCGCTCGTACGCCACGGTCATGGAGCGACGCACCGACGAACTCTGGACCCGCTTCCCCCCCGACGACGAGCACGTCCAGGAATACCGCAGCATCTGGTCGGCCGCCCACCAACTCCCCGCCCGAGAAGCCAGCGACCCTGAATCCGTCGAGCGCCGCCTCCGCGAAAAGGACGTCATCAAGCGCCGCCTTCTGAAGCTCTGCGAAAACGCCCCCGAACTCGGCGCTTTCCTCGACGAGAACATCGCCAGCTTCCACGGCACCCCCGGTGACCCCCACTCCTTCGACGCCCTCGACCGCCTCCTCGGCCAGCAGGTCTACCGACTCGCCTACTGGCGAGTCGCCGCCGACGAGATCAACTACCGGCGCTTCTTCGACATCAACGACCTCGCCGGCCTCCGCACCGAGGACCCCTCGGTCTTCGACGTCGTCCACGACCTGATTTTCCGCTGGGTCGACCACGGAGGAGTCACCGCCCTGCGAGTCGACCACCCCGACGGCCTGGCCGACCCCCTCGGCTACTTCCAGAAGCTCCAGGAAACCCTCTTCCTCCACGCCTGCCGTCGCCGTCTCGAACACCAATCCCCCGGAACCGAGTGGCGCACCATCGCCGACCGGGTCCGCGACCGTTTCCGCCAGCACATCGAGGCCGAACCCGCTTCCCCCCTCGCCCGCCGATTCCCCGTCGTCGCCGAAAAAATCCTCAGCCGAGGCGAGGACCTCCCCGAATCCTGGCCCATCGACGGAACCGTCGGCTACGAATACCTCAACGCCCTCAACGGAATGTTCATCGACGCCGACGCCGCCCCAACCATCGAAACCACCTACGCCGAGTTCACCAACGACCGAGAACCCCCCACCGAGGTTCTCTACCGGGCCAAGGAACTCATCACCCGGGCCTCGCTCGCCAGCGAGCTGAACATGCTTTCGAGAATGGCCGACCGGGTCTCCGAGGGGGACCGCCGCACCCGAGACTTCTCACTCAACGAGCAGCGCAAGGCCATCCGAGAGGTCATCGCCTGCTTCCCCGTCTACCGAACCTATCTCAAACCCGACCAGCCCACCGCCGAGCGCGACATCGAATACATCCGCCAGGCCGTCGCCCGAGCCCGCAAGCGAGCCCCCCACCTCGACCCCACCGTCTTCAACGCGATCCAGGATTGTCTCCTCCTGGAATATCCCCCAGGCGCCAACCACGAGGACCGCCGCCGCCGAGACACCTTCGTCGCCCGCTTCCAGCAAACCACCGGCCCCGTCCAGGCCAAGGGACTCGAGGACACCGCCTTCTACCGACAGGTCAAGCTCGGCTCTCTCAACGAGGTCGGCGGAGACCCCTTCCGCTTCGGCAACTCCCCCTCGTTCTTCCACGCCCACAACGCCCACCGGGCCAACCGCTGGCCCGGAACGCTCTCCACCACCGCCACCCACGACACCAAACGAGGCGAAGACACCCGAATCCGCATCGACGCCATCAGCGAACTTGCCGACGACTGGAAAACCCGCCTCGCCCGCTGGTCCTACCGCAACGCCCGCCACAAGGTCGAGGTCAACGGCAACCCCGCCCCCGACGCCCGGGAAGAATACCTCTTCTACCAAACCCTCGTCGGAGCCTGGCCCTTCGCAACTCCCGAGGACGACACCACCCCCGAGGGCCTCGTCCCCAGAATCCAGGAATACATGCTCAAGGCCGCCCGGGAGGCCAAGATCAACACCACCTGGACCGACCAGGACCCCAGCTACTCCGAGGCCCTCAAAACCTTCGTCGCCAACGTCCTCGAAGGCCCCGACCCCGCCCCGTTCCTGAACGACTTCCTCCCGTTCCAACGACGAATCGCCCGAATCGGGATCATCCACTCCCTGGCCCAAACCCTCCTCAAGGTTGCCTCACCAGGGGTCCCCGACACCTACCAGGGCTGCGAACTCTGGGACCTCAGCCTTGTCGACCCCGACAACCGCCGCCCGGTCAACTACCCCCATCGAGCCGAACTCCTCAAATCGCTGCAAGCCGAGCTAGCTGCCGGAACCTCCCGAGCCACCTTCGCCGCGCGTCTCCTGAGCGACCCCGACAACGGAGCGATCAAGCTCTACACTCTCTGGACCGCGCTCACCCACCGAAAAGCCGAGCCCACTCTCTACCAAGAAGGGGCCTACCGTCCGCTCGAAGCCGAAGGCGACCGCAAAGCCAACATCATCGCCTTCGCCCGCCACCGAGAAGGCCGGTTCATCATCGCCGTCACCCCCCGCCTCGCCGGCTCTCTCATGGGCGACGACTCTCAAACCATGCCCCTGGGCCGAAACGTCTGGGGCAACACCCGCCTCCTCATCCCCGAAAACGCCCCAACCCTCCGCCTGAGAAACCTCCTCACCGACACCACAACCGAAGCCAAAACCCTCGAAGGTCGACCCGGCTTCGACGTCGCCGAACTCTTCGACATCCTCCCCATCGCCCTCCTTGTCGCGGACGAAACCTGACCCAAGAACCGAGCCTTCCACCCCGCGGAACCTCGACCCAGGCTCACATCCCCAGGATCAGCTTCAGGAGTGATTCCACCTCGGCCATCAAGAATCCCGGCAGCCCCCCCAAGCCTCGCATTCAGCCGCCTCGGAAAGAATACTCCGGATTCAGTTCATATGATCGATATAGATAGCCTCAAGGGCGGCGTGGTCGATTTCCCGGGTCTTCAGCGTTTCCACCAGTTTCCCATGCCTCATGATCCCGACCCGGGTCCCCGTCTCCTTGGCGCGAAAGAGGTCGTGAGTCGCCATGAGCACGGCCGTACCGGCGTCGCTCATCCGTTTCAGGAGGACCGAGAACTCGTTGGAGGCTTTGGGATCAAGCCCCGAGGTGGGCTCGTCGAGCAACAAGACGCTCGCCCCCTTGGCCATCGCCACCGCGATGCCAACCTTCTGGCGCATCCCCTTGGAATACGTCGAAACTCGCCGATCGGCGGTCTCGGACGGCAGTCCCGCGTCGTCCAGGAACCCTCGTATCTGGGCCTTCGAGTATCGGTCCTTTCCGGATAGCGCGGCGAAGTAGTCGAGGTTCTCCATGCCCGTAAGGTTCTTGTAAAGCATGACCTGTTCGGGGATGTACGCGAGCATACGCTTCGTCTCCAGCGGCTGTTTCGTGACATCCAGACCATCAATTCTCGCGACCCCGGACGTCGGCGGCACGAAGTTCAGAAAGAGGTTGATGGTGGTCGTCTTGCCGGCCCCATTGGCCCCAAGGAGGCAAAACACCTCCCCCGGGCCGATCGTGAGGTCCAGGGCGTCCAGCGCGACGGTGCCGTCATAAGATTTGGAAAGGCCGATGGCTTCGAGCATGGCAAAGTCCCGGGTTCAGATCCGAGCCTCAAGGAAAGGGGACTGCGAGATCCCACCTCGATCTTCTACGTGGAAACGCATCATCCCGCGATCGGGTAACGGCGAAGGGACACCACTCCGGCGACGACAAGAACCAGCGACGGAATCGCCAGGCCGAGCAGTCCGGCCGCGACCCGGGGCTCAATACTCGCCAACGGTTGTTCGCGGAACTGGAAAACGGGAATCGCGTCGAAGTCGGCCGGGGCAAATCGCTCGCGACGCATGATCCGGGGAATGAAAAACCCCTGCCAGGCCCGATGGTACTCGTCCACCTGCGCGAGAAAGAATTGATGACGCGCCAGGCTCGTCCCGCTCAGGTCATTGAGGGCTTCCTGGGCCACCACCGCCGGAGTGAGAAAACGGAAGCGGTCGACCAGGGCCTGTTGACGGTCAAGCTGCTCATCATACCTGGCCATGACCGGCTCGATCGTCCGATCAACACTGGTCTGGACCGCCTGAAGCTTCACCAGGAAATCAACGGGCACCGCCGCCGTCTCCGCGGGCGCCAGTTCGGGATGGTCCTCATAATATCTCGCCAGCAGGGTGCTCCCCCGCGCCGAGGCGTCGGCCGAAGCCTCACGAATCGCCTGAATCAGCTCAACCCGCGAGGGCACCGGCTGAAGCGAGGTCACCGCGACATTAAGCAACGCCGGAGCGACAATCACCAGAACCATCCAGCAAGCGACCAGGGCCACCGCGTTGGTCGCCGAGCCACGTCCCAGCGAGTTAACCGCCAGCGCCAGGGCGAACCAGAACGCCCCGTAAGCCACAACGATCGCCACCCACAACCCAAGCCGCGGCAACACCCCAGGCTGGCTCAGGTCGATCCCGGCAAGCAGGCTCCCCACCACCGAAACCCCAACCGCCAACGCCGTGACCAGCAAGGCATGAGCCAGCGTCTTGCCAAGCACCAACGTGCCCAGCCGGACGGGCTGTGACAGCGTGATCGCCAAAGTCCCCTGCTCTCGCTCCGACGAAAGCACGTCATACGACAAACCCAGAATCAAAAGAGGGAACAGATAGACCACCACGAACCCCAGGTCGAACCGCCCCGTCAGCAGATTCGTGGGGTTCGCAATCTCTTCGTTGGTGATGAAAGTCTGCTTCGTCCGATTGGTCATCTTGAACCAAAACGGGTAAAGGTCCGCCTGACCGACGTTCATGGCGGCCAGCGGACCCGGCGGGGCCAGGGCATAACGCTGCCCGCGAGAACCGGCGACCACCCCCGGAGTCCGCGGATCCAGGAACGAGGGGGGAGGCTCACCCTTCGCACTCACCGTCGCCGCGTCCCGACGCAGGTCGGCAAGCCGCTGCTCCTCGTCCCGAGACGCGGCGGCGACAGTCGCTCGCTGAAACCGCGCCCAGGCCGTCCCATTCGAAACACCGTAACCAACGAACGCCGCCAGAAAAGCCAGCATGAGCCACGCCGACCGGTCGGCGGCCAGGCACCGCCAGTCGTGTCGCATGATGCGCAAAAGCATGAATCACCCGTCGGTTAAGCCACCCGGACGCGCGCCACGGCCACCAACGCCAGGACCGCGGACACCGCGAACCAGGCCCCAAGCGCCGCCAGATCGGGCCAGCGGCGGCCGGCGACCTGCGACAGTCCCGGAGTGTTATAAGTAAAATCAGGAACCTTGGCCCAAAGGTCGCTATTCGCGACGTACTCGGTTCCATGCCCATTGCCATTGGCAAGAATGTCATCATTCATATGCTTGATGATGACACGACGATACCCCTCGGCGGCCGTCGCGAACTCGCGATGCTGAGCCGGCTCGGTCCCCGCCAGACCCATCGACAGCGATCGCACCGCGAGCAATGGAGACCCCACCGAAGCCATCCGCTGAACATCATCCTGCCGGGCAAACGCGTCCCAAAGCTCGGCATAACGCCGGTCGAACACGCGATACCCATACTCCTCGGCCTCCTGAAGCGCGATCCCCGCGAAGTCGATCTTGAGGTCCTCCAGCCGACTGACCCCATGCTCCTTCATCACCCGCGCCTTGAGCGCGGCCGTCCGGCGATCGGCGGGATCATGAGCATTGAGGCCCTGCTTGATGTCGCGGTCAATCTGCTGGCCAAACACCAGCGACGACGGCGTCGGATGCAGCCAACGCCCCACATCCACCGACAGCCGCGGAACAATCAAACCATTGACAATCCAAAGCGCGAGCAGAGTCAGCAACGCCGTCCGAGCCGATCCGGACCAGGCCGAGACCGCGATCGAGATTCCGACAAACGTCCCGAAATAAAGCAAATAGCCCAGCGCCATTAGCCCCAGCCTCGGCAATTCCCCCGAAAGCGGCCCGATGCCGGTGGCCAGGCCAAGAGCCCCAACCCCCAACAACGCCGCGGGCACTAGCAAAAGTCCAAGCGATGCCGAGACTCCCAGCGCCTTGCCCAACGCCAGATCCAGCGGCCGAACGCCCAGACTCATCACCTGGCGAAGCGTCCCCAGGTCCCGCTCACCCGCGAACGCGGGAAACGCCAGCAAGATGATCAGCAACGGAACCAGCCATTGCAGCACAGTCGCCGCGCTCAACTCACCAAATCGAGCCACGGCCGTGGCGTCCTGGGCCGGCCGATATTTGAAGTCATTCTGCTTGTGCGCCTCCAGCCAGGTGGCCACCCCCGTGTAAGCGTCAACCCCCGGGTCAATCAGCGAAAGCGGCATCTTGGGCTTGAACGCATAAATGCCGTAATGGGCCGCCGAGTGCGGATTCTTCGACCCCTGGTCTAGCCACTGACGACGAGTGGCCCGCGTCGCCTCTCGATGCTGCGTATCCACATCCCGGTAATGCTTCCAACCCAGCATCAGCGAGGCCAGCAACAACACCATCACCACGACCGCCGCCCCGCGGAAGCGGCCGTCGCGGATCATCTCCATGAATTCCTTCCGGGCGATCCGGCCGATCATCTTCTCAGCGCCTCCGCGACTGGGGGTGTCATCCCTGGCGGCAACCTCGCGCCAGGGCTCGGTCAGCGTCGCGAGTTAATACGAGTCCGACGAAACCACCTCGCCACCAGCCCGGGTCCCCAGGGCCGCCCATGTCGTGATGGCGACCGAATCCTTGACGAACTGAACGCGACCATCGCCAAACAGCACGTTCACGCCGCCAGGGTGATAGCTCCGGGCAGCCTTCCAGCCATAATCGCTACCCCGCAGGCAGTCGTAGTTCTTGGTGTTCGGCGGATAGTAATTCGTGAACAGGGCATGGCGAAAATCACCCTGGGCCCAGCTCCCGTTCCGCTGAGCATTGTAATAGCCCGAGCTTCCAGCGGCGGCGGACTGGCATTCGGCGACAGTCAAATCCGCCGGAGGCAGCGCGTTGATATCAACGGCCGTCTGCTGGGCCATGATCTCCCGGGGATTCACCCCAGTACCCGCCGGAACCTGAAATGCCCCATTGGCCAAACCCAGAATGCTCTCGCTGATCATCACCGTCTGGCTCAAACCATCCGGAATCGCGGCGAACGTAATGCCCGAGTTGTAATAGAAGCACCCATTGGGATTCTCATACAACGCCGAACCACCCGGCAAACCATTCCCCGCGCACGCCATGTAATTCGCCGGCCCGAACCCCGGAAGGACGATTCGCCCACTATCGCTGGGGCAAAGAAACAGCCCGACCTGTAACGCATAAACGGTCGTGTTCGTCGGCGCGATGCTGCCATCCGGCATATAGATCGGATAGCTATAGTTCAGAGCCCCATAGAGCGGCGTCTGCTCCAGGAACGGACCAAGCATCGCCAGGGTGGAGTAGCGATAATGCTCACCGCCCACCCCGGTCGGATACCAGAAATTCCCCGGCAGGGCCACGATCGCCCCATAAGGCAGACGACCAACGGTGTCATGATAGTTATGTAGAGCAATGCCAAGCTGCTTGAGGTTATTCGTGCACTGAGCCCGCCTCGCCGCCTCCCGAGCTGCCTGCACGGCCGGCAAGAGAAGGCCAATCAGCACGCCGATGATCGCGATGACAACCAATAACTCGATCAGCGTGAACCCGCCTCGCCTGGAAATTCGCAGCTCATCCGCTGCCATAACGTCCGGCCTATCTCCCGGGTCAACCCGGGTTCGGGGAAACCGAAATCGACCTCCTTGGACCGAGTGTTACGATCCTGCAAGAAGTAGCACAAAACCGCAAGAGGGTAGTGTTACGATTTTTCAGATCGTCAGATCGGAAAAGGGGTCATTCTACTTTTCCCTCATGCGGTCTGAAATCCCGCAGATCGGAAAAGGGGTCATTCTACTTTTCCCTCATGCGGTCTGAAATCCCGCGTGTGTGATGGAATTGGAAAAGGGGTCATTCTAATTTTCCCTCATGCGGTCTGAAATCCCGCGTGTGTGATGGACGATTGATTCCTTTCATTTGGCTCATCGACCAAGATACTCCAGATCCGAGAAGGCTTGGACCCAACAACAAACCCGAACGCATACTCCCTATCTGAGGACAAAATCCTGGAAAACGCAATATTCTGTTCACAATCCCCCCAACCGCGCGCCATACTTCCTCTCGGGAGGCTCCCACAACTCCAACCCGTCCTTCTCCGCGAGCCTCCCTCATGGCCCCCGAACTCGCAATCCCCGCCGAATTCCAAGCCTCCGCCCCGACCCCATCACCGCTCCCCCTGGCTACCCTCAGGGTCATCCCCCCCGACCAGGAGGCCCAGGCCCTCATCGACCGCATGAACCTCTGGAATTCCTCACTCAAACCCTGGGACGAATACGAACTCTGGCTCGAACAGGGCGTCGGCCAAACCACTCTCCACACCGATCGCATCCACCAGCAAGAAATCCTCCTCCGACACTCCCAGGCCCAGCGAGCCCAGATCTACTGGGATCACGACCGCCGCGCCGACGTCGAGGCCCTCGCCGCCGGCTTGATGCGTCACCCCGCTCTCATCATCTCCCGGTTACGCAGGACCAAGCACGGCTGCGAACTCCTGGCCGAACGCTGGGATCTCCTCCTGGCCACCGCCGAGGCCCGGGGCGTCTGGTCCGAGCCCAACCGTCTGCTCGCCATGAACCTCCTGGGAATCCCGCCCGAACTGCGAGACGCCGTCACTCCGCTGGACACCCCACCCAACGCCGACCCCAAAACCCACCTCATCGCCCTGGCCAAAGCGCAGGCCCAGCGTCACCGCGACCTCGCCGAGATCCTGACCCCCATCGACGCCACCGAACGAGCCGCCGCTTGCGTCGGCCTCGCCCCGGCTACTCCCGATTTGAAGGATCTGCGCAAGGAAGCCCGGGGCGTCGACCGCCGCCTCGGCTGGTATCGCTCCCAGTTCAAGACCACCCGCCCAACCCCCCGACCCATCGACCGGGGCGACCTGCCGGCCTACATCCCCGGCGAATTCCCGATCACGCCGGTGAAGCCGATGATCCGCGACGAACCCCGCAAATCCCGCAAGAAGGATCCCAATTCGTCCAATCCCGAAGATTCCCCCCTCCCTCCTGAAGGCCTGACATCTCCCCCCAACCTCCAACCGCCGCGGATCTTTCCCAATCCGGACCCACCCGCGACCGCCCCAAACCAAAGGCGTATCAGGCCCCCGCGCGACCTCCAAAACGGCCCAAACCGACCACTTTCAGGCCCAAACGAACCTCCATTTTGCCCTAAACGACCGCGAATCAGCCCGAGGTACCGCCCACCTGGGCCCTCCTCCTAGTTCCGCTCCCGGGAGCAACCCCAAAACGCTCCCATTCAAGGGTCGCCCAGCAACTCGGTCCGGGGCCCTCTGCGCGACGGAATCGAGGCCATCGCCGCCGTTGGGTTCATCGGGAGCGTGAAGAAGAACGACGACCCCTTGCCCAGCTCGCTCTCGACCCAGATCCGCCCCCCGTGCGCCTGCACGATCTTTTGACAGATCGCCAAACCCGCCCCGGTCCCCTCGAACTCCTCCCGGGTATGCAACCGCCGGAACATCTGGAAAATCCTGGCATGATTTGCCGGGTCGATCCCAATCCCATTGTCGCGCACCCTCACGGTCGCCCAACTCTTCAGGTCGTCCACATCGGCGCCAATTTCGACCTTCGCCCCCAGTCCCTGGTAATACTTCAAGCCATTGCCCACCAGGTTCCCTAATAACTGCCCAATCCGCGCCCGGTCCCCCCAAACCTCCGGCAAAGGCCCTGCCACCACGACCGACCCGGCCCGGTCGCGGATCAACTGCCCCAAATCCGCCTCGATCACCTTCACCAAAGCCCCCAGGTCCACTGTCGAGAAGTCCGCCGTGACATGCCCAGCCCTCGACAAATCCAGCAGATCGCGGATCAACGAACGCATCCGCCGTGACGCATCGACCAGGTGCCGGACATACTCCTGGCCATCAGCGCTCAGCGCCTCTCCGCATTCCTTCTGCAAGTAATCCGAAAACGCCATCAACGTTCGCAAGGGCTCCTGAAGGTCGTGCGACACCACATACGAAAACTCATCCAACTCCTTGTTCCGCCGAGATAGCTCCCCCACTGCCCCGGCCAGCCGTTTGTTCTTCTCCCGAAGCTCCGCCTCCAGTGCCCGGCGAGCCGTCACATCCTGCGCCACCCCCCGCACCTGCCGACGCCCATCGGGCCCGGGGACCACCGTCGCCGTCACCCAGACATCAATCGCCGTCCCATCCCCCTTGCACCAACGTCCCTCCAACTCGGCGAATCCTGCCTGCAAAAACTCGGCGAACTCTCCAACCCGGATCGTGCCGCCATCGGCCAGCAACACCGAGTAAGGTCGACCCACCAGCGACTCCCTCGGCCGTCCCAAAGCCCTCACCAACGTGTCGTTGCAGCCCAGGAACCCGCCCTCATCGTCCAGCGTGAAGTACATCGCCGGAGCGTCCTGGTACAGGTCTCGGTATCGATCCTTCAGTTCCTGCAACTCCCGGTTCGCCCGCCGCAAGTCATCGTTGGCCTGGACGAGATCCCGGGTCCGCCGACGCCAACTCCCGACCTGCCCTGACCTTGGCCGTCACATCCGTGACATGGCAACGCAGGTGGCGGGGCACCATATCCGGACCATAGCGAACCCCCGCATTGATCTCGATCGCCTTCGCCGCCCCCCTCGCCGTCTTGATCCGATAGATCAACCCATGAGCCTCTCCCTTCGCCACCGCTTCCAGCAACTGCTCCCTGGCCAGCTCGCGGTCGTCGGGGTGGGACAATCTCGGGAAACGTCTTGGTACGCAGATCGGCCGTCGACCAACCCAGGAATTCCTGCTCCGCCGGGCTCGACTCGATCCACCGCAGGTCCTTCGGGT
>CBDAVP010000019.1:0-134269 GCA_965201075.1 Isosphaeraceae bacterium
GGCTGAGGGACCAGATCAGGCCGCCCAATGCGGGACGTCCCGCATCGGGCAAGCTGAAGGGGGTGGGACGCCGATGGGTTACGACCGCCAGACATTGAACCGGCAACTGAAACTCGCCAGGGACGTCCATACAACCGGGGAGCGTTGGTGTGAGACCGCTCGTCGGGTGAGTTACACGGAGGCGGGTGCCGAGTTCCGTGATGGCCTGCACCTCACCTTCCACGGTTCCTACCTGGAGCTTCGCGACGACCTGGCCTCGGCCTACCCCGAGCCGAGACAGGGCCAAAACCACGGGGGCCTACTCTACCCACCCAGCCCCCGAGTCATCGGCGCGGTGCGGTCCCTCCAGGGCATAATCCGCACCCTCGCCTCATGCTTCAAGGGCGACAGAAACCATTACGCATACAATGGCAGTTTTACTGGACCGCTCGATGACCTGCGTATCTCTATCGAGACCGTCGCGGGAGTCGTTCGCCGCTGGCCGACTCAAAACACATTTGTCCCACGTTATGAAAATCAGGGGAATCAGCGGGTGCTCTGGTACGGCAACTTCAAATGCCGCGTCTTCAGTCGCGGTGGTAATGAGGGGGCCCAGTTCAACGCTCAGGAGCGAATTGTCGTCCGCTTCCATCGCGCGGGATGGAAGGAGACTGTCAAGTTCCCCATTGGTGAGAGGGACGGCCTGGCACAGGCGGTCAAAGACCTGAACGACAAGCTGGAACCCGGGTCGCCCATCCGGTTCATCGCACCGGGAAAGGGGAGTAACGCGGTCGGGTGGTGCTGCACTTTTCTTGATGACATCTAAATCCCCGAAGTCCACCGAAGTCCACCGTAAGTTTCCTCTAAGTCCCCTCCAAGTCCCCTAGAAAAACGTCCATGTATTCCATTAACATCGGAGTGAGGCATTCATTCGCGACTCGCACCATGAGGACGCCAACTATGCCAAGCATCGCAGCGGACGAGGAACTCCTACCCCTGGCCAGGGCCGCCGCCGAACTGCCCTGCCGGAGGGGCGGGAAGAAAACGCATGTGGGGACGTTGTATCGTTGGACGACGGTTGGTTGCAGGGGTATTCGCCTGGGGTATGTCCAGGTCGGGGCCACGCGATGCACGACGCGGCGAATGATCGCCGAGTTTTTCGAGAAGCTGACCGCCGCCTCCCAGGCGGGTCATGGGGTGGGTGATGGAGCAATGCCTACGGTCACAGCTCGCCAAAGGACGCAGGCTGCCGTCGCCCGCGAACTCGACGCCTTGAATATTTGAGCGCCACGGCGAGGAGAGGACGCCGCGAGCGGGGCCGAGGAGCGGCCGACGGCACTAGGGAAATCGCTAGGGACGCGACCCGAGGGGGTTGCCCCGGGGACGGTACGGCTCGGGGTCGGTGGGGAGATTTGGCCGCCCAGAAAGGGGAGAGGTATGAGCGAGGCGGAGAAATGCGACGGTTCGGCCCCGTGTTCTGGGCCAATCGAGGCAAGGCCCGACGCCGAAGCCGATCCGCTGGGCGAGCCCTGCCCGCGATGCTATGGCCCGAGGTTGATGAGGGACAGCGACCGCCTGTGTCGGGACTGCCGGACCGGGCGGGGGACCATCGGTGTTCTGCGACGAAATTGGGTTCTACATCACCACGAGACGGACGGCTACCGCCCTGACACGCGGATCGGGAAAGACTGGCCCGCCCTTATGGACCTGATGCGGCAGCTATTCGGGGCGAGGGAGATCGTCGAGGACGACTGGGCTTGCTTGTGGGATCGACTCCAGACGGATTTGAATGATGGATTCGACCCGAGGATGGGGGTGGGGACGCTGCCGGTCGGACTGGTTCTGGAATACCTGAGAAGGAGCATCGTGAGGCCGACATCCAATAGCCAGGCTTGCGAGGATGAGCAGGCCGCCCGTGGGTGGGATTGGATCGAGGGTTCTCGGCGAGAACTGACGAGGGCATGGGGCTATGACCCCACTTATCACAAGGCAATAGGGCGGCTGGAACTGAAGGGATTGATCCAGGTCCGGAGGCGAGGCGATGCCATCGCGATCCGGGTCATCGACCGTGCCCACCACGCGGAAGTCGAGAAAAAGGTCTACGCCTTCCGTATACGCGGCGTGGAACTTCCGTCGAAATCGTCGAATTAGCGTTGAAAGAGAGAATGCATATCTTGACCTGTCGGGGACTGGGGGTAGGATGCCCGTATCGGTTGGCCCAGGGGATCGCGACCATGACCGAACCCATAAAGATCGACCCGGCCGCGTACTACACGGCGTCGGCCGCCAGGCTGAAACTCGGCATCACGGAGTCGGCCCTCGCTAAGGCCCGCCAACGGGGCGTGGTCCGCTATAGCCGTCAAGGCGGTCGCACCTTGTACCGGGGCGACTGGCTGGATAGCTGGCTGGCGGGTGAGGGTCGCCAACAGGAGACCGGAAAATAAAGAACGCCCGCCAGGGATCGGCGTCCCTGACGGGCGAGTCGCGAGGTACGAGGCCCCTCGGCGGGCCTGAATCACATCACCCTGACTGACACCCCGTGTTCGTCGCTCGTCACCACACGAGCGACGGAGGAGTACCGCCATGCGCAGACATATTACACCTTCGCCCCCGCAGGGGCAAGGCCCGAGTGACCCCCGAGGCGAAGCCTTGGACCGTCTCCGGGCCGCCGAGTGGCACGGGGATCTCCCGGGAATGCGGCGAGCCCTCGCGACACTCGCCAGCCTCGGGGTCCGCCCCCAGATCATCCGCGTGGCCACCCAGCAGCGGCAGGGAGGGACGGCATGATCCCCTCCCACATGAAGTCCACCGCTCAGGCGATGACCCTCCGCTTCCTCCAGTACGTGATCGCCCCCGGGGCCTGTACCGAACTCCGGATCTTCGGCGCGACTTTCTCCCAGCGTGGAGCGTCCATCGTCCGCGCCGACCGCTATTCCAAAACGTTCTCGGGGTGGTTCGACTCCCCCGAAGCGATGCTCCAGACGGTGGCGTCGGTCCGGGAAGTGTCGTGCTATGTCACCGTCAATCCGGTGAGACCGGACCTGTTGGGCCGCGCGGACAATCGGCTGAAAGCATGTCCCAAGGGGGAAGGCACCAACGCTGGGGATATTCTCCGTCGTCAGTTCTGGTATGTCGATTTTGATGCGATGAACCCCGTGGGGACGAGTGCCACTCGGGGAGAGTTGGAGCCCGTGCTGGATCGGCGGGCGAAGTTCCTGGACGACCATCCGGAGGTCGCGGCGTCGTCGATCTGGGGCGGGTCCGGCAATGGGGCGTGGTTGCTGGTCCGGGTGGAGGATTTGCCGGCGGACCCCCAATCCTATGCCCTGATTGAGCGGGCCCTTGGGGTAGTTGCCGCCAAGTATGCGGACGAGCGGGTCAAGATTGACACCGTGAACAAGGACCCGAGCCGGGTTGTGTGCCTGCCGGGAACGGAGAAAACCAAGGGCGAGAATCTCGTCAAGGGGAACCCGACGACGGACCGGCCGTGGCGGCTGGTAACGCTGGAATCGCCGGGGTGGGATTCGGCGGAATTCACGCCGCTGTCGGGCCTGGACCTGGCCCATTGGGTGGGGCAGGTGGCGCCGGGTCCGGCGATGGTGGCGGGGGGACTGCCCGAGGGGAGGGCCGGGGGTTTGCCGTTGGGGCCGCCCAAGGAGGGGAGGGCAAGAGCCGGGGCCGCACCGTGGTCGGGCTCAGGATCGCGACGGGACGCCCCCCGGGACCTCATCCTCTCTTGGGCGGCCCAGAACGTGGACCGGATGGAGCCGGCGGTCTCCGGGCAGGGTGGACACGCCAAAACTTTCGACATGGCATGCTCGCTCGTCAAGGGGTTCAACTTAACCGTCGCCGAGGCCCTGCCGATCGCCCAGGCGTACAACGCTAGGTGCCAGCCGCCGTGGTCGGATGAGGAGTTGCGGCACAAGCTCGAAAGTGCCGACAGCAAGGTGGATTCGCGACCCCGGGGGTACTTGTTGGACGTATGCGACCGCCCAGGGTCGGCGAGTGGGGCCGCCCAGAAAGGGGGGGATGGTCCCGACAAGCCCATCGATGAAGCAGGGGGCAAGGGCAAAGCGGGTAGGTTCGATCACAAGTACACGGACGGGAATGGTTTCTTAGCGAGGGTCACGCCGGCCCCGAAGGGCGGGCTCGAAGCCGAGCCAATCGCCAATTTCACCGCCCGCATCCAGGTCGAGGTCTCCCGCCACGTCTCGGGCCGAATCCTCAAGCAGTACACCATCGCGGCCAAGCATATCAACGGCAAGACGGCGACCATCCACGTCGATGCCGACGAGTTCGCCAAGCATGGCGTTGGCGGTGCCTTGGGAGCCGACTTCGCCATCTGTGCTGGAATGGAAAAACACGCGAGGGCATCGATCCAGATTTTGTCCAGCGCCGACGGAATCCGTCACAAGGAAATCCACTGCTCGACCGGTTGGATCGAACGGGAAGGCCGCTGGTGGTACTGCCACGGGGCGGGGTTGATCGGCTCGGATGGCCCACGCGGCTGGTCGGCCGTGACCGAAGCTGACGGCAGGCAAAACTATGTACGGGGCGGTATCGATGACATCGGAGTGGAGTTGGACCCCGCCCTCGCTAAATATTGCCTTCCGCACCCTCCCCTGGGATTTCGCGATCGGAAACGGGCGATCCGAGCCTCGCTGGACATCGCGAGGCTCGGTAGGACAAATCGGCCCAATGCGAGGGGGATCGTGGCCGTGGGCGGTAGCCTGCCCTACCGGGCCGTGATGCGTCAGAGCCCCGGCGTGGTCCACTTCGTCGGAGCGACCGGCTCCAGGAAGACGACGTTTGCATGCTTATGCGTGCAGCACTTCGCCCCCAACCACAGCCATGACCAACCCTCCCCGGCGACCTGGGCATCGACCATCCACGCCATCCAACTTCAACTCCACGAGGCCAAGGAATCGCTCCTCCTGGTCGATGACCTGATCGCCGACGGTCCCAACGCCGAGCGGGAGCGAGCGAAGGCCGATGGCGTCTTCAGTTCTCAGGGCAACGCGGCCGGCCGGAGGAGGATGCGGCAAGACCTGACCCTGGCCGCCGGCATGGACTCGCGAGGAACCCTCCTCTCGACGGGCGAGACCAGCCCGGGGCGGAGGTCGGCCCTCGGCCGGGCGTTGGTGGCCCGGTTCTTCGCCCAGACCGACGACACCCTCGGGACGATCGACCTCGACATCCTGTCAGAAATCCAGGCCGATGCGGCGGAGGGTCGGTTCGCCGAGGCTTTGGCAGCGTACATCATGGATGTTGCCGGCGACCTGCAGGGCAGGCTCGAACAGATGGATCGCATCGCCGACGAATGGCGGATCGTCATCGCCGACCACGCCATCGGCCTTCATCCCCGGACGGCGGGGATCATCGCCGAATTGGGCGCCGCCTACACGCTGTTCCTCGATTTCGCCGTTCGGGAGGGGGCGATCGACCAAGGCGAGGCGGATGCACTCGCGAAGGAGCAGCGACTCGGATTGATGAGCCTCCTGGCGGACCAGGCCGCCGCCCAGGAAGATGCCGACCCGGGGCACCGCTTCCTGGGATTGCTCCGTTCAGCGCTGGCGTCGGGCAAGGTCTTCCTCGCGAACCAATACGGGACGGCCCCACTGGACCGTGAATCGGCTTGCGGATGGGCCCAATCCGACGGCCATACCTGGGAACCGGCGATGCCGGCCTCGGTCAAGGTGGGCTGGGTCGATGACTGCCATGCCTATCTCGACCGCAATTCGACGATGGCAGCCGTTCAGCGATTGGCGAGCGATCAGGCGGAGCCCCTTGGCGAGCCCAACGCCGTTTGGGCCCGACTGGCGGAGGTCGGTCACCTCATTCCCGCCACCCGGGGCGGGAAGGTCCGCTACGACGTCCGACGGGTTATGGAGGGTTCGCCACGAACCGTCGGGATGCTGTTGTCGTCCGCCCTGTGGTCCGATGGCGAGGCCACCGAGGGGGAGGGAAAGGCTGAAATGGACACCGAAATGGACACGATGGACACACCTTACTGAGCGGTGTCCATCGTGGTGTCCATCAAAAATGGCTGAAAATCCAGGAGAAAACCACTAAATGGACACAATGGACACCATTTCCGAAACATGAGACTTATACCCGCCCACACACCCGCCCACACACCCGCCTTAGTCCTATCTCGTTACGGAAATGGTGTCCATTGTGTCCATTTGGAAACCGTATCCAGCAAATCCAGTCATTTACGATGGACACAACTGCGAAAAGCCATCTCCAAACCGTGTCCATTGTGGTGTCCATTTGGGCGAACGGACTCGTCAGGTTTCGTCGAGCAAACCATCGTTCTGCCCATTTTCAACTCTCAAATCGCCCATCCATTTGCCCAACAACCATCCAGGGACTTCGGCCAATGTCCTACAAGAGCCAATATCGAAACCCCCGCTACCTCGCCGAACTCGCCCGGAGCGAACGCCTCCGCGCCAACTTCTCCTTCCAGTTCCATGACGCCCGCCAGTATGCCTACTCCGCCTTCAACGTCGGCCGCCTCCTCAACGCCACGGGCGAGCGGCCCTCCCGCATCGCCGAGATGTGGGCCATCCTAGTCGACCTGGGGATGAACGACCGGAGGTGGGTAGAACCTTGCGAGGTCTTCAGCCACGGCGAGGTCTGGGGCGTGGACGGGCAACCCAGGATCATCCTCGGGCACCCCTTCGACATCAGCCCTCGCCAGGTCGAGTGGCTCGGCAACCTCGGCCGCTACCCCGCCCTGCGAGTGGGGGTCGACGACCGGCCGAGCCATTACGGGTTCGGCACGCATCACGTCCGGGTCGAGCTGGTCGAGCCCCGTCCGAAGTTCAGGGTGCTCAAATCGACCCGGAAGACCCGGGCCTATGCCCATGCCGCCCGACGGGCCTTCGCGGAAGAATTCGGGCAGCCGTGAACCAGATATGGGCGGGGGGGCGAGATCGTTCCGCCCGTCGCAGCCGAGCCGATGGCTTCCGATCACCCCGGCCCCGGGAGCGTCCCGAGGCCGCCTCCCTGTCCTCGAACTGGGCCCGAACAGGCCCCATAAGCGAGGCTCCCCATGTCGACGTCAACGCTCGCATCCCCCGGCATCCTGCAGGTCCCCGCATCCCCGACCGTCTCGACCCCGACCCCGATCGCCCCCACGCCCGCCGCCGGTGTCGTCCCGGGCACCCCCCCACGACGGCCCCTCGCCACCTCGCAGCCCGTCCCCCGCGACCCGAATCGGCGTTACTGCGAGGTCGTGGCCCGGACGACCTCGACGCCCAACGTCGTGGGCACTGTGGTCCTAGTGGCCTCGGCATCGCGCGAGCAGCCCGGGACCCCGATCACCACGTCCGTCGAAGTCCTGGAAGTCCAAGCGGCCGAACTCTCGGCGGTCGAGGTGTTCGACCGCTACATCTGGCAGGAACCGGCCCCGCCGCCCCGGCCCGGTGCGTTCGGCCGCAACCTCAACGGCTGGAGGCATGCCGGGGGCTACCAGCGGCGGGATCTCGTGGTCCTGGGCCCGGCCGGGAGGTTGGCGACGGTGGCCGAACTACTCGCGTCGGGGGAATTCCTGGCCTCGGTCGTGGTCCGGGGGACGGCGTTCGCGGGTCACGCGGGCAGGTTGGAGGCGGCCAAGTCCTGGGTCAAGGCTCAGGCGGTCGCCGAGCTGGAGCGTCGGGAGGGGGCCGCCCAGGCGGGTGGATGAGATAGGGGCGGACGGCGTGGCCCGGCGACCTGGGATGGACGTGCGGGGGAGGGGCTGGGTTTCGACCGAGCCTCCCCTCCTTCGCCTTGCCCGACCGTCCCACGAACGTCCACAACACCTCTCTCGGGCCGCCCAGGAGGTCCGCCTTCGCTCCCGAGACGACCGGATTCCATCCAGTGGCCATCACGCCCCGGGACGCCGCCACGGGCCGCTCAGGAGCCCAGGAAGGGTCAGTAAGCCCCCAGGACCGCCCCAGACGCCTCGTTCGCCCTCCAAGCGTCGGTCCAGCCGTCTGGCCCCTCGAACGCACTAGCGGGGGCTCCCGGGGGCCTTCCCGCCTCCCCCGCACCTCAACTGGGCGACCCCGCCCCCCCCGATCTCCGCCCCAACCTGGACCTCGCCACCGCCCCCGCCGAGAACCGCTTGGCCGGGCGGTGGCGGGCCAGGGGATGCTCGTTCGATGGGGCCGGTTTGGGCGGTTCTGGCCCCCTACGCCGCCGGCCTCAGATGTCGTCCTTGCCTCCCGGAAGGGGAGTGTCGGATGGAGCTGGCGGGGCGGCGGGACCTCCCTCCTTCCCACCATCTTTCTTCTCGGTCGGGGGCTTTGGCTTCGACTCAGGCTCGGTCGGGTGCGTCGCCTCGGCGTGGGCCGCGGCGCGCTCGATAGACTCTTTTTCGACTTTCATGGCGGGGCTCCCGGGGCAACAGGGCAATCGGCTCGCCCTCTCACTTTACCAGGCTCGTCGGGATTTGCTCGTCGGTCTTCGTCGCATTGGAGTCGGGCAATCCCGCCGCATTTTGCCAACTCTCCCGATGGCATCGCCTCGGCGATCCCCCGGCAGTGACCGACCCAGGGGACGGGCAAGGACGCCCGAGGCGGTTCGATCGCCGCATCGGGTCGGTGCATGCCCGGGGAAGCCAGGAAGGCGACCCGGGCATGCACCGGAGGCCGGCAGGACGCCGGGGCCGATCGGGGGACTGTCGAGGGCGGGGATGGATTGGCCGCCCCCTTCGCCCTACCCTGATCGCTCCCCCGATCGCTGGCCGACACCATCTCCCACTCCTGGGCGGCCCAGGGCCCCGCCACGGGCCGCCCGACGTCGAGCCGTCCCCGGGAAGCCTCCCGCCTCGAAAATGTCGCCAGTGACCGTATAGACGGCTTCTCGCCCCCTCACCACTCCTGGGCGGCCCCCGTCCCCTTGCTCCCTACCCAGCCCACGTGGTCACCCGGCATGGGAATGGGCCAGGGGCTCCCCAGCCCTCCTCAACGCCTCAGCGACGATGGCCTTGGCGTCGTCCATGAAGTCCTTCCCCAACATCCACCGCAGGAACCCGGGGGATGACCGGGCCATCTCGTCGAGGGACTTCCCCCGATGCTCGCTGAAGTCCAGGACCACGACCCCATCCTCACCCCGCCGGAACTTCCCCTCGAAGTCCACGGCGGAGGGGTCGCGGAGGTGGTCGTGGAGTTCCCCAATGGTCCGGGGCAGGTCCGCGTACCGCAACGCCTGGGCGTCGAGGATCGCCTGGGTGGCCAGGACGTCCGCCTCCGCCCCGTGGGCCCCCTCGTGGTCGCGGTCGCAGTAGAAGCGAAGGGCGGCGGCCAGGTCGCGGCGTTCCCGGGCGTGGTAAATCTTCAAAACGTCCACGCACCGGCGGCCATCCAGCGAGAAGGGCACCCCGACGCGGCGGAACTCCGCCAGCAGGAGCTTGAGGTCGTAGGCGACGATGTTGAAGCCGCATAGATCGCAACCGTCGAGGAACCGGGCCAGGCGGGGGGCGACCTCCTCGAAGCTCGACTCCCCTTCCACGTCGGCGTCACTGATGCCGTGGACGGCCGTGGCCTCCGGGGGGATGGGCATCCCGGGGTTGACGCGGCGGGTGCGGTGGACGGGCTCGACGCCCGGGGCGAGCTTGCGGACGCTGATCTCGACGATGCGGTCGAGGTCAGTCCTAACCCCCGTCGTCTCCAGGTCCAGGATCGCCAGCGGCCGATCCAGGGCGATGTTCACGAGCATGGGACGAACCTCCGCCGTCCTGGCGAGTCAATCCTTGCATGGTATTACGATAGAGTTCCGAACATATCCCAAGTTGGAACGGGCGTCAACGTGCATGCCTTGATAGCCTCGATGGGGAGGCGACGGCGATCCCGCCCCCACCTTCTCGATCGTTCTCGGCGGAGTTGGGGAGGGTAGGGGCCGCCCAGGATGGGGAAGCCCGGGCGGAGGTGCCAGGGGTGCCGCCCTCCCCTCCCTTGGGTGGCCCTCCCCGACGCGGCCAAACCTGGCAGTATCTTCAGGAGCAAGTTTCCGTCGGTCAAGGTCCACTCGTCCCCGATCCCATCCCGTCTGGCCGCCTCGGAGCCTACACTAGCTCCTTGCCCAACGCCCCTCCGCCCCCACGGCCGGACAGGAGCCCTGTGAAATGCCAATCCCAAAGCCACGGAAGGCCCCAGCTACCCCCAAATGCGTATTTTGCCACGCCCGATTGAAGAAGGCGTCCGCCATCGTCCTTGAACCCGGCGATGGGGTCCGCCGCCGGTTCGCGGCTTGCTCCGAATGCTTGGATGCATTTTACCCCGCATCCGCCCGACCCGCCGAGGTGAGGGTCCGCAGGCGCGAGCCCGCCCGGGACCTGAGGTTGGAGGTTTCAGAGCGAGGATATGTGTCTAGGTGACGACCCCGGGCTGGGGCATCCCCCTGCCACTCAATCCCCCCCCGGGGCAATCCGCGAAGAAGCGGGGGGGGGCAATTCCGATCAACAAATGGCGGGAGATGCTCGGCCAGGATAACTTGGCGCACCAGATTGCCGTATAGGCACTTTACGCGTCAAATGCTATGTTTCCGCCCAACTTCGATCCTTGGGGCATTCGGGTAAAGGTAGGTTGGCTGGCATGGAGAGCGCATCAAAGAAGGCAGATCCGGCGGCCCAGTCTATTACCTTTCCGAAATTCACCCCCGTTTTGCCCAAGACTCCAGAACAGCCATGTTCCATTAATGATTTGCTTTACGGGCCAAGAGTAGAACCCGAATTGCGAATCCGGGGATATTCTGAAGACGAATTCGAGAACTTCGTTAGGGAATGGGCGTTCTATTATTGCCAGTTGCAACAGAAGCGTTACATCCAAGTCGGCCGCTTCGGCGGCGCTGGGGACATGGGACGCGACGTCGTGGGATACCTCGACCCGGTGGGGAGCGGTGGCCGGCTCGACATTTTCCAGTGCAAGCACTACGGGCACGGGTTACACCCTGGGGACGTCTGGACCGAGATCGGAAAACTCCTCTATTACACCTACCAAAACGCGTTCGCCGTCCCCGAGCGGTATCAGTTCGTGTGCCCCAACGACGTCGGGGCGGATCTGGGGCGGCTCCTGGAAAAGACTGACAGGCTACGCGACAGGGTGATAGCCGAATGGCCCAAAAAAATCGAGGATCAGATCACGAGCAAGATCAAGGTCAAACTTGAGGGAGACCTGCTGGCCTATGTCGTGGAGTTCGACTTCTCGATCATATCATACAAACCTCTGCATGAGATTATCGAGCAGCACAAGGCGACCCCAAGATACGCCCCTCGCTTCGGCGGCGGCTTGGTCATCAACAATCTGTCCGACCCCACCCCGCCTGCTCAGATCCAAGCCCACGAGCAGCGATACGTTGAGCAATTGGTCATGGCCTACAAAGACCATTCGGGCGATACGATCACGCTCGGGACGCTCACGGACCATCAAAAGCTGAATAAGCATTTCGCACGATCACGAGAACGATATTTCAGTGCCGAGACGCTAAGACTTGATGTCCGCGACAACCTGCCCAAAGGGGTGACTTTCGAGCAGGTCCAGGACCAGTTGTTCGATGCCGTCGTCGACATCGCCGAGAACGATTCGCACTCCAACGGCCTGGAACGGGTCGACGCCGTCACCAACCACGCCGGAAATTATCGAATACACAATCATCCTCTCAATGCATATATACACAGCATGGTACTGAAGGGCATCTGCCACCAGTTGGCCAATGACGACAAGCTCACGTGGGTACCGCAATGACAAAGCTGCCCACTAGCGAACTTTTGTTTAACACGTCCATCGAATCCGGGCTGCGATCGCTTTTCGTCCTCGAAGCCGTCCACCCCAGGACTTGCGACCTACAGAGGCTGGTGATTTACGACTATCTGCTGGTGCATTCCAAAGACGTCGATGGGCCGGAATCCCTCCACCCCGCGACGCCCTTACGGTCCGGAGAACTCCTAGTTCGCAGGAATCTCGTCGGGCATGGACTCCAGATGATGATCCGCAAGGGACTGGTTAGGAAGGAGTTCACGCCCGAAGGAATACTCTACACCGCGACGCCATACGCCCAACCTGTCCTCTTGTATTTCCGATCCACCTACGCCAAGCGATGCCGGGAGATAAGTGTCTGGATCGCGAGACATTTTCAATCGCTCTCGGATGACAAATTGAGGGAATACATCCGCGATAACCTCGGCCGTTGGGGTGCAGAATTCACCCGGGAGTCGTGGCTGTGGGAGGAAGTCGAATGAACGGCTTTTTCATCAACTGGCTACGTCTTACTGGCTCCGAAAAGCAGCCTGCGGAAGTGGGATTCGAGCCAGGGTTAAATGTCGTATGGGGCGCATCTCAAACAGGCAAGAGTTTTGTTTTTTCCTGCATTGATTTCATGCTTGGCCGGTCCAAACCACCCAAACCGATCGGCGAACGGAAGGGCTACGATTCAGCATGGCTGGGACTGACGATACGGAGTTCGGGAGAGCGATTCGTCCTTGAACGCGGACTGCCCGGCGGCGATTACAACCTGCATTCTGTAAGGCCTGGGTCCTGGGAGACAACCGACAGCAGGACGATCCTCGCCGAGCACGACTCGGATCGAATAGACACTATATCCCACTTCCTACTCGCAGCTTCCGGGCTCGATGACGCATTAATCCTGACAAAAAAGGCCTTGAGGGAGATACGCCACATTAGCTTCAGGGACATTGCCCACCTAATATTCGTCGACGAGGAGCGTATCATCGCCGAGCGACCGCCGGTATACCCCACCGGTCAGTATGGTTTGACGACAAGAGAACTAGCGACGTTTTCCTATTTGATCTCTGGATCGGACTGGAAAGGTGTCATAGCGGCCGCCGACATGAAAGTTGTCAAGGCAACTTGGAGGGGCAAGAACGAACTCTACGAGCACCTCATCGCACACCTCAAGGCGGAGGTTGGAGACAATCCGCCGACAGTCGAGCGGATCGCCGAACAGATCGCTGCGAGTGATGCGCGGATCGCCGATGTAACCTCGAAGATTGAGGAAAGCAGCCGGACTATTTCCACGATGATGGATCGGAGACGGAGGGGATGGGAGGATGCCCAGAAGGGCCGTACTCGGCTTGCCGTCATCGACCAGCTACGGGACCGTTTCGAGCAATTACAGGAGCACTACAAGTCGGACATGGACCGGCTCAACTTCATTGCCGAAGGAGATTTCCTGCTGGCACAGCTTGGGATGGCCCACTGCCCGTATTGTGGCGACCCGATGGAGGACCATTCGGCCGAACGAGTCCAGCAAGAGGCGGTCAACGGCAGCATCCAGGAAGCAGCGGAGCAAGAGATCAAGAAAATCGCCGCAAACATTCGCGACCTCGAGCAGACGATGCGAGCCCTATCCGGGGAATACGGCGACCTAGGCACGCACGTTTCTAAGAGCGAAAGGGCGGTATCTCAGGCGGAGCAGGTAATCCGCGACGAACTGGAACCGCAACTCATCGAAGACAAAAATGAGCTTGCGGAGATGGTCGTTGGGCGGGGCAAACTGATCGCTTTGAAGGGCGCGATCGAACGCTTGGCCATGCTCTGCGAGGGCCGCGAGGCTATGGGCCAGGAACCGAAACAGAAACGTAAGACCGCAGAACCCAAGCCATCACCGAACCCCGATCCTGGGAACCTCTATCGGCTCGCTGGGGAGATTGCCGCAATCCTGAAGGATTGGCGTTACCTGAAGGATGGGACCGTCAACTTCGACAATGAGTGGGACCTAGTTGTCAACGGGGAGCCGCGAGCCAACCACGGCAAAGGTATCCGCGCTGTCCTGCATTCTGCCTTCACAATAGGCCTGATGAACTATTGTGTTCGTAGCCCTCTCCATCATCCCGGTCTGGTTCTGCTCGACTCGCCGCTCACGTCCTACAAGGAGAAAGAGTACCAGGCGGTCACGGACGACATCAAAGTCGGGTTCTTCGAGTCTCTACTCAAGTTAGGGATAGACCGCCAGGTTATCGTCTTCGAGAACAAGGAGCCGCCTGAAAACCTCTTGCCGCTCCTTTCCGGTCATCACTTCACAGGGAGCGAACAGGAGGGCAGGATGGGTTTCATCCCATAGGCCCTATGCCCCAGAGCCCGCTCTCTGTCTTCATCCCAGGCCCGAGGAGCAACCCCAGCTTCGGCCGCCTCGCTTTGGTCCCTCGATTGGTCAGCCCTTGTACTCACCCTTCCCCCACCCCGACCTCGACCCGGACCTCCGACCGGACCTCCACCCGAGTCCCTCGATCCGCCCCACCCCTCCCCCCCAATCCGTCTCGCCCCCCCACCGATCCCGCCCCGCAACCCCCGGCTCCCACCCCCGCCTCTCGCCCCGCGACCCCCGCCCGCCGGGCCGTCGCCAACGCCTTGGCCGCCATCGCCACCCTCTTATGAGCCCGGTCCCGCCGCCGGTCCAAAAACTCCGCCACCCGCATCGACCCCGGCACCTCCGCGTCGGGTCTCGGGCCCCCCAGGGCGTCCAAATCCGCTAGGTCCGCGTCCAGGCAACATAGGACGAGCCGCCCCACCAGCAAGCGCTCGACGGGGCCCGGGTCGGGGCCGCCCAGGAGCGAGGTTCGACGCCCCTCGACGTGGGCCTCAACCGCTGCCCGTGTCGCCGGGTCCCCGCCCGACGCCCGGTCCAGGAGCCGGGCCTCCACCCGCCTGCCGAGGTCCCCGCCGAACGCCTCGACGAGGAGGTCGGGGCTGGCCTCGCGGAACCGCCGCAGAAACTCCAATCCCCGGGGGTCGCCCTTCCTTGCGAGGTCGCGAATTGCCACAAGCTTCTGGTTGGCGTCCGCCGCCAACTCCTCGCGGGTCTCGGGGGCCGCGACCGCGAGCGGGCCGCCCTCACCCCTCGCCTGGGTGGCCAGGGCCCCCGACCCCGACCCCACGTACGCCCGAGGTTCCGCACCCGGCGGCACGCCCCCAACGCCCGCACCTGCCCGATCCAGGCCCACCCGATTCGCCGTCGCCGTCGCCATGTCTCCCCCCCTTCGCTTGCGCCACGCCCCCCGCTCGTGCTGGGCGTACCCCGCCCCGTACATCGCCCCCCGGAACGCCGCGTCCACCCACCCGAAGAGTTCGACGATCGGAGCGTCCTCGGCCGCGAGGGCCCGGAGGCGCCCCTCCTGGGTGGCCCGGAGTTCCGCCCGGTATTCGGCGAGTTTCTCCCGCAGTCGGGCCCGTTCCCTGGCCAACTCCCGACGCCAACGTGCCTCCCGCCTCCGCCGCCGCTCCTCCTCCTCCCGATCGGCAGCGTCGAGGATGGCCTGCAAATGGGCCTGTTCCCCGGCCGCGACGTATTCCGAGGTCACCTTGTCACCCTTCCGAACAGATCGGTAGAAATATGTGTTCTTACCCTTGTGGATGATCGCCATGTACTACACCCCGCGACGTCCTCTCACGCTTGCACCGCTTTCAGGCCGCCCAGGTCAAGCCGGGCCCGCCCCCTCGACCGTCACCGCGACGGTCGATTCCACCCGCACTCGGCACCCGTTCGCCTCACCCTTTACCCCTTGGGCGGCCATCCTCCGCACATAGGCCAACGCCTTGACCGCCGAAAGAAATCGACCATGAGCCCGCGACAACCGCCGCTGCTCGAAATCCGCCTGCACGATTGTCATCTCCCCGGGACGGGCCGCCGTCGCCTCGAAATGGCTCACCGAGAACCACGCCAGCGCCGCCCGCTCGGCGAGGATTGCCTCCATCACGGTGGGGCAGGGCCCGCCAACTCCGCCCGGACCGCCGCGAGTTGGGCCTCGGCGAGGGCCTCCCCTTCCAGGCTATCGCCGTACGCCGCCCGGATGAGGGCGAAGGCGGCCCGGCGTCCGACGTCGCAAAGCCCCGACTCGCGGAGGGCGGTCCGGGACCCGGGAGGGGAGTCCGTGGTCGCCATGCGCAGAAGGGACGCGAGGCGGCGGAAGGCGTCATCGCCGCCCTGGGCGGCCAGATAGGCGTCGCGGAGGGCCTTCGGGGTGAGGGGGGCGGGGGCTGGGGGGGACGTTGGAGGAGTTGGGGTTGGAGTTGTCGGCGAGGAAGAATGGAGAGGCAAGGTCTCCTCGGGACGCAGGGCGATCAAGGGTGAAGCCGAGGCCGTCCCCGTGGTTTCCTCAGTGCCGGTCGTCCCCGCCAGCTTGAGGCCCGGGACCGTCGCTTTCGCCATCGCGGTCGCCCCTGTCCCGGTTGGGAGTGCCGGTTTCCTCCCCCTCGCCTTCGTCGCCAACATCCCGACCCCCTTTCACCCTTCTCGCCAGCCGACCTGGGCCACCCAAGGCAGGTGGGTGACTGGAGATTTCGCCAGGGACCTCGGACCACCCAGGGAGGGCGAGGGTCACCCCCCCTTCTTGGGCGGCCCGCCCCTCTCGCCCTGCCCCCGCCCCTCAGTTCACCGACGGATCGACCGGGGCCGAGCCGGACCGACTGCCGATCCGCCACCAGGCTCGCCGGCCGTCGCAGTGGACGACCACCTCCAGTCGCGTCACGGCATGGCCGTGGGGGACGTCCTTCACGTGACCCTCGATCGACGACCAGATCGAGGACGCGCCCAGGACGTCCAGCCCGCTCACCTCCAGGCTGCCCGCGATCACCCGCTCGCCCTTCGTGGGCGGATTGGGGTCCGGCCCGCCGCCCATGAACGGCGGGGGCCCGTCCGCGAGGGCGAGGTTCATGCTCCTGGGCTGGAGCTTCAAGCTCCTCATCGCGATCCCCATCAGGTTGCTGACGATGTCTTCCACGGCTTCTCTCCCCTCGATAGTGTCGAACTCCGGCGATACCTCGCCCTCGACGGTCCCGGGACGCCGACCCTCGCACCCCCGACGGGCGAGCCTCAGGCGATCAACCCCTCACTTTCGTCGGTGATCCCGTGCTGCCACGCCTCGGGCAGGATCGCGAACTCCCCGAACCCGAAATCCGACCACGGCACGATCGACAGGCCAATCGGCTTGGAGATATCCAGGGGACGAAGGGCGGCGTAGTGATACGTCCCCGAGACGCGGTAGACCGGCGTGGCCAGGTCCGGGCCAGGAATGACCGCCCCCGGCAGGATGTGTTTGCTCATCAGGACGTAATTCTGGTCGCTCAGTTCGGGATGCGGCAGTCGAGGCGGCAGGCCGATCCGCTCGGCCGTCCAATCGATCACCAATTTCGTGGTCGGATTGGCCAGGGTCAGGATCTCGGCCGTGGGCGGCGAGTCGCCCCCTGAGTTATCCGCCGAGTCGTCTCCCCCCTCGGTTGATCCCGGCGAACCGCCGTAGCCGAAGGGGCCACCGCCTCCATAGCTTCCACCATCCGACGACCCGTTCCCTGGCGGGGCCGTGGTGGGCATCTGGGCCTTGTGTTCCTCGGTCTCGAACCGGGAGTGGATCTTGTAGTCGGTCGTGCCGGCCCCAGGGTCGGAGATGCGGTTCTCCGTGGTGGTAAGGTCTTGCAAGGCCGAATTGACGATAGTGGCCGTGGCCTCGCCGTAGTTGTACGCCGGGTCGGCGTTTTCCGAATCCGTCGGCGAAGGCAGGAACAGGGACTGGCAGGCATCCTGGATCAACTGGGGGGTCAGTTTGGACGTAAATGTCCCCCGGGTCTGGTTGTCGTTGGCCATCGTCGGTGCGTTCCCGTCGTTGGCCAGTAGATTAATCACATCAGCACCGATGAATTGCAGTTGGAGGCCCGCCAGGCCGACGGGGGCACTCTTGGCGACATTTACCTGGACCTCGACGAGCAAGTCCACGATGCGGTCGTCAAGGTTCTCGGCAATCTGCACGCGGCGAAGCATGGAGTCGCCGAGTTCGGGGTTGGCCGGGCCCACTTTGAGGGCCAGGCGTTCGATGGCCAACTTCACCGCGAATGCCGCGAGAACCTGCTTGCTACAATCCGGGGCACCGATCACGCGGACGTTGAGGTTCATCATCACGTATGGGGCCGGGAATCCGCTCTCCCCGATCGGGACCGTCGACTGACCCTGGACGGCCTTGAACTCCAGGATGCCGCCGTTCACCGTCCGTGGGCCGCCCAAGGAGTAAAGTTGCTGACGGTCAGTGACCGTATAAGTAATCATGTTCCCGATCGTGTTGACGGAGAACTCCATATTGAGCCGCCGGAACCCCGCCGGCACAGGCATCACGATCTGGTTGCGGAAGGCGTCGGCGATCCCCTGGGCCGTCAGCGTGAGGCGGTCCATTCGGAAAATCGCCGCCCCGGCGGTGATGCGGGTCGTCAACTGCTGTTCGTCGACCCGGTCGGTGACGGTGAAGCGGTTGGAGAGGATGCCGGTGTCGCCGTTGCTGGGGACGCCAAAACACTCGGTCAGGTGGGTCACGCACCGCCATGTCACGATCCACGTTTTCGACCCCACCACCTGGCGTACCGCGCAAGAAACCGGATTGGGGCCGTTCAGACAGTCGATCGACGCCCCCACCGGGGGGCTGGCGAGGATCTGCCCAACCTCGTTGGAGTAGACCAGTGACTTCCGAGGCTGCATCAAAGCGTGGCGGATGGCCTGGTCGGTGACTTGGGGCATCGTTCCCGGCGTGGCGACCGGGACGCCCTGGTTGCTGGTGTAGGCCGTGGCCTGGGGGTTGTAGACCGCCGTCACGTCGAGGATGAACTTGGTGTAGAGGTAGTCTGTTCCGTCGGGGGAGTAGACGGCATCGCGACTGAGATTGGTCTTGGCTAGCTTCAACTCGATTCCGTTGTACGTAACCTTGCTCATGAGTTGGTTTCCTCGGCGGATCGCGGGAGATGGTCAATGGGGCCGGGGCACGGCCCGGGGCGGATTCAACGGCCCCCATGCGGCAATTGCGAAAAGGGAGGCTACGAAGGGTTGGGCCATCGGCTTGACTTCCGGCTCCTTCATCGCCTCGTCCCAAGCCTTCTTGAACGCCGTCCGGCCATGAAGAGGGTCCGCAATCATCGCGGCCAGGCCGGCGAGGTTGGCTCCGAGGCTCTTGCCCAGGGCCTTCGAGGCGGCCCCCTCGGGGTCGTTGCCGTCCATCCAGCCCGTCAGCTTCTTCGCCAGGGGGTCGAGGAACCCCCGGCCAAACGCGGCGGCGGCCTCGGCTCCGATGATTCCGATTCGATTCAGGACTCCAGCCTTGGCGATGTCGAAGTTCACATAGGCGTCACGCATGGCCGTGACACTCCTGGCCAGTTGCACCGTCGTCCCCTGGACGGCCTGGCCCACATGGATATCACGACGCATGCCGTCGTAGGACTGTCTCGCGTAGGCCCCGGCGATGGCGGGATTGAACCGGGCCAGGCGCTTGTTCTGCTCATTCATTGATTCCGCGAACAGCCGACCGGCGTTGAGGGCCGACCCCAGGGCCACGCCGAATCCGACGAGCATGTTCGCGGCCGAGGCCGCCCCCGCCAGGAACGCTCCGACCCCGGCGGAGATGGCGGCACCCCGGGCCAGGGACGCCGCCCGTTGGGCGACCTGTCCCCTGGCCCCCTTGGCGGCGACGTGGGCGGCGCGGAAGGCGGACCGTGCGGCCCGGCTCTGGCCACCCAGGTGGGAGGCGGCTCGCTGGGCACGTCGCACGCGGGCCAGGGCGTGGCGGCGATTGGCGGTCGCCGCCGATGATGTCTGCTGGGCCTGTTGGGCCCGGACGCCGAGATTCGCGGCGTTGCGGTTCGCCTGGTTGGCCAGGCGATTCAGGAAGTTCTGGCGGACGCCCGCCGGTGCCAATTGTGCCTGGGCGGCCAGTCGGGCGGCGCGGTCGGCCATTGCCTGCCGTCGCTGATCCAGGCCCGAAGCAATCTGGCGGGCCCGGGAGTCCGCCAGCGTGGCGGAGTGGAAGTCGGCGGCGGCGGCCCCGGCCCTTCGAACCCCCTCCCGGTGGGCGTTGACGGAATCCACCGCCGCCGCCTTGGCCCGCTCCGCGAGGTCGCCGAGCTTGTTGGCGTGGGCTTTGAGGTCCGCCGTCGAGCCGTTGCCGTCGAGGAACCGGGCGAGTTGCTCGGGGAGGCCCTCGATGGCCGAAGTCAGCTTGTCGGCGATGGCCGAGCGCAGACCCTCGATCAAACGATCGAACTCGGAACCACGTGGCGTCGGGTTCGGCATGCCTCAACGACCCCCGAAGATGGCGGCGGCGGCCTGGCGGTCGCGGCGGGCGACCAGGAACTTGAGGGCCGCCTCGTCGTCTCCCGCAACCGCCGAAAAGATCCCCGCGTCTTCCTGTCCCTTGCCGGCTTCGATCGCCCGGAAGTGGGCGGCCCCGACCTGGGCCTGGGCCCGGTCCCGGTTCAGGTGGAGGGCGTAGTACAGAGCATAGGTGAGGGGTCTGCCGGCGGGCCATCCGTAGCAGGCGATCCACTCGGCGAGGTCCCGCCCTTTTTTTTTGCGGCGGCCTGGAACTCGAAGAATCGCGACATCGTGTTCACGATCTCTTCCTCGGTGAGTCCCCTGTCCTGATCGTCCAGCGGGGGGATTTCCAGGGCCTCGTAGGCCGCCTTCGCGAACTGGACCAGGGCCGCGTCCTGGATGTCGCGGTCGTCGGACTGCATCGCGTCGAAGATGGCGGTCGACTCGTTGCCGCCCAGGGCATCCCGGAATCGCCGGTCGATGCGGATCGGGTCGCCACGCCTCTTGTTCGTCCCATCATGATACCTGAAGATTTGCCGGTCATCGGGGTCGAACACGTCGAAGGCGTCGAGGTCGGGCACGTCGAGGCTCCTGGCGGGGGAGGTGGGTTGGGGTGAGGTGAGGTGGGCGTCAGGCGAACGTCGGCATCCCGGCGTTGTTGGTGTTCCACAAGGTGCTGGCGCCGGTGGAGTAGTTGATGACCGGCAAGGCCCGGAAGACCATGTGGATGACCTTCCGTTTTGTGCTGGGCGAGAGGTCGTAGGATTGATACAGGTGGGCCAGGGGGAAGTTCCGACAGGATTGCATCGCCGAATAGGCGTTCTTGCCCGCGTAGGGGAAGTTCAGCAGGAGCCGGAAGGCGTGGCCCTCCTGATTCATGAGCGTGCCGATCCCCTGGGCGGCGATCGATCCGGGCGTCCCACCGATCAGGCGTGATTCGAGGAGCTGATAGACCGATTCGTTGTAAATGCCCAGGTTGACGGTAATCATCGCCATCTCGGCGGCGAGACTGGCGTCCACCGGGACGTTGCCTCCCACATCGGCGAAGACGTCCTCGAACTCCACCGACGTGCTGATCTGGGGAGGTTGCTCGGACAGGCCAAGGGGCAGGAGGGCACCGCCCTGCCCGAGCCCGACGAAGAATTGAGCAGCGCCGGTGACCCAATTCTGGATAGCCATGTGAGAGTTCTCCCATCCGATCGGTCGCGGGCTCGTGGCCCGCACCAGGCCGGCCACTCAACTGGGGAAATCCGAAGGAGCACGGGTCGGGTCGCGGGTCGAAAGGTCATGCGTTGTGGTTCGTCGCCGAGGCCAGGGACCGGAGGGCCACCCAGGAGGAGGGCGGGTTATGTGCCCGAGGCGGTCGCGGGCGTGGGTTTGCTCGCGGTCGGGACCGCCGCGACTACTGGCCCTTCGGATTTCGCCAGTGGGGCCGGCTGGCGGGACGGTGGGGGCGGGTAGCCCTTCCCCTGGGCCAGGGCCGCCAGGGCGTGGTCCACCGCCACGGAGAGGGGGACGCGGAGGGAGCGGGCGAGGCCCTCGGCCCAGTCGCGGTAGTCGGGGGTGGCGGAGAGGGTGATCTGGACCCGCCGGGGCCTCCCAGGAGTGAGAGGAGGAGTGGGCGGAGGGAGGCCGGGGGTGGGCGAGGTGGCCCGCGTCGCTGCCTGGGCGGACCCCACCCCGCCCTGGGTGGCCCGCTTCGTTGACCCCGGCTTGGGTTGCCCGCCCTTGGCCATGCTCGGTCGCTCCGTCGGTGCCAGGTCTGCCGCCGTGGCTTGTGCCGCTTCCGTTGCGCCGCCGTGGCCCGAACCGTGGCTCGAATCACCACGCACTGATTATTGTACAAGGGAATGGGTGAGATTGCAATAATTTTTCCGGTTATTCCAAGTAAATTGTTTGCGAGCGCGAAAACGAAGTTTTGCAAGCCGCCCGACATTCCGAGGCGGGACCGGGACACACCCGAATCGGGCGCCCACCCCTTGCATCCATGCCGACGCGGGCGCATATTTGGCCCTCAACACGGGTGGGGGTGATGTGATGCCGATCCGGGTGACCTGCTTGTCGTGCCGCAAGATTGGCTCGGCCCCCGATGAAGCGGTGGGCCGCACGGTCCGTTGCCCGTCCTGTGGCGCCTCGACCAAAGTCCCAATCCCGACGCCCGATTTCCTCCCGGTTGGGCCTCCCGACGATCCGCCGATCGCCCAGGCCGTCGACATCAGGGTCGGCGTGGCCCATTCGCCGTGGGCCGACCTGCATTTCACCTTCGTGGTCAAGCCGGACGGTTCCTACGTCCAACTCGCGGCCTTCGACTCCACCAGTCCCCGGAAGTCGCCCATTATCTTCCGGCTGGACGAGGATGGCTGGAAGGGTCTCAGGGAGCTCGTGGCAGCGACCGACGCGACGATTGCGAGGCTGAGGGCGAAACGCCAGGCCGGTCCCTTAATGCGACTACCATGAGGATCACGACGTTGACGGTGTCGACCCGCTTGGTGCTACTGCTGGCGCTTTCGGCCCTCCCGGCCTCGCCCGCGTCGTGCTACGAGGGTCTGGAACTGGCCCGTGCGACCTGTACGGGGTCGATGTCATGTACGGCCTGCAAGAATTGCTCGAAGTGTCGCCACTGCGGCGCGGGCGGGACCTGCGGGGTCTGTGCCCCGAGTCGGACGTCCAACGAGGCCGATACACCCGCGCCGAGCGAAGCGGATCGGGAGCGGGCCCGAATGAGGGCGGAGGAGCAGCGGAAGGCCGATCGGGAGGCCCGGGAACAGGCCGAGGAGGACGCGAGACTCCGGGCGATCCAGGACGACATCGACCGCCGTCGCGCTGAAAAGATCGCTGCCCAGAAAGCGGAAGCGGATAAGGCCAAGACCGCCAGCCGGAAGGCTGTCACGCGGCTGGCCGAGGCGGGGCGATTGCTCGCCGAGGGGGAGAGGGTCAAGGCCCTGGCGATCTACCTCAAAGTCGTTGACGACTATCCCGACGCGGTGGAGTCGGATACCGCCAGGGCCAAGGTGCGGGAGTTAGCCCCCAAGCGGAAGGCTGACCCAAAGTACGCGGCCCGCTTCGATAAGGTCGACCCGGGCCGTCGCCAGCGGGATCAGGCCCGCCAACTCGCCGAGCAGAAGGCGGAGAATGTCAGGAAGGCGAAGCAGAGGCAGGCCGGGCGCGACCAGGCCGCGCCGCTTCCCGCCGGCCGCCGTCCGCCCTACAATCGCCCTCATGTGCGGACGCTACACCCTCCGGGCCACCCCCGCCGACCTGGCTGAACACTTCGACCTCCCCGAGGCCCCCGAGTGGTCCCCGAGGTTCAACGTCGCCCCGACCCAGACAGTGCCGGTGGTCCGCCTGGCCGCCGACCGACCCGGCCATGAGTGGTCGGCCCTGCGCTGGGGCCTGGTCCCGAGTTGGGCCGACGACCCGGCCATCGGCTCCCGGCTCATCAACGCCCGCGCCGAGACGGTGGCCGAGAAGCCATCGTTCCGCTCGGCGTTCAAGTCCCGCCGCTGCCTGATGCCGGCGGATGGGTTCTACGAGTGGGCCGTCGAGGGGAAGGGGAAGCGTCCCCACCACTTCACCCTGGAGGGCGGGGGCGTCTTCGTCTTTGCCGGGCTCTGGGAGCGATGGGGCAGGGGGACCGAGTCGCTGGAGACCTGCGCCCTGCTGACCGTCGAGGCCAACGCCGTCGTGGCCCCGATCCACGCCCGGATGCCGCTGATCCTCCCGCCCGAGGCGTATGACGCCTGGCTCAACCCGGACTCAACGCCCGTGAGGTTGGCCAAGCTGCTGCTGCCCTATCCCGGACCGATGGCAGACATGGCGGTGGGGCTGGCGGTCAACCGGCCGGGCCACGAGGGGCCGGGGTGTCTGGCGCCGGCGGGGTGACGATACGCCAACGCCCCGGTCACGTCGGGGGACGCGCCGGGGCGGGTAGAAGGATCGACGTCGCCTGACCGCGCGACTCATGGCCGGCGGGGCAAGCCGTAAGCGGCGACCGAGGCGTTGGCGATCGGCGGGACCAGCACCCGGCCGGCGGGCCTGCTGGAGCGGATCGCGTCACCCTGTTGGGCGGCGGCGGAAGATGCGAAGCATGCCGAGAGCATCCCCGCAGTCCACAAGGACCGGATGACGGAGGGCCACCCAGATGGGGAGCGGAGAGCTAGGAACGGTGACATGGATCGACTCCTTTGGGGAGGGCGTCCCGAGGATGGGGGGGGTGATGGGTTGAATCAGGTCCGATCCGTTGAACGATGTGGGGTGGTCGGCCTGGGATGAAGTTGGATCGCCGATCAGGCGGCGGAGGTCCGACGCTCCAGTTTCCCCGACTCGATCAGGACGACGATGCCGCACGCCAGGCTGACGAAGTTGACCAATCCGCAGACGATCTCCACGATGCCCATCGTGTGGGCCCGGCGGGCGGCCTCCTTCCCATCGATCTCCTCTAACTCGCCATACAGGCGGAACTCGAAGGCGCAGAGCACCCACAGGCCGATCCCCAACGGTGCCGTGACGCACAGGCTCACCCACGCCAACCCGATGGCGAGGTTGGAAACCGCCGAGACGAGCAAGGGGACCTTGACCCAGCCAACGGGGGGCCGATTGACCCCCGGGGCGCGGGGCGGTGCGGCCTGAGATTGGGGCGATCCTCCCGGACTGGGGTGGGCGGTACGGAGCTTCCTGGGGACGAACGCCATCCCGCAGGCCCCGCAGCGGGTCAACTCGCCGAGTTGTGACCGCTCGACCTCCAGCACGGTCCCGCAGTGCTCGCACCCCGCGTCCACGAGTTCGACGGCAAGCCCGTGTTGTGGGTTGGGGACGAACGTCGGGGCGACGAACTTGGCCTTGCAGGCAGGGCACCGGCACCTGGCCCCAGCCCGACTCGCGGGGACCTCCAGGAGCTTCCCGCAGGCGCATCGGTGGGTGAGGTTCACGGGACCGATCCCTGTCGGAAGGGTGTACGACGTCAGCGATACCGGGACGCCCCACCGGCCTATCCAGCCGCTTCACTTTGGGCGGCCGGGCCGGGCTTGTCCGGGTGCAGGGTCGCCGCCAGGAGGCAACCGGCCGTGCCCACGCCGAAGGCCATCCCGACCATGAGCGGGAGGTTGGCGAGGTCGAAGATGGCCCGGATCAGGTGGCCCCTGCGGATGGCCTGGAGCAGGTCGACGTAATCGCACCCGAATCCGGCGGCCGAGACGAAGAAGCAGAACGCCGCCGCACACAGCCACCTCGACAGGCTCAGATACCCTCGCCTCGAAAGCCAGACCGGCAGCCCGAACGGGATGAGGAAGAAGCCGAGTAGGTACATCGCCACCAACAGCAGGACCACCACCAAGGCCCAGATCGTCATGGCTATCGGCAAGAAAACGTCGGCACACCAGTCCCGGAAGGCTTGATCGTTCCTCGCCGCCCATTCCCACGAGGGGGCCGGAAGGTCGCCACGGTAATAGAGAACGCCGAACAGGAACGCGGCCCCGACGCTCAGGCCGATTACGACCGGCTTGGCGACCTCAACGACCGCCGCCCAGGTGGGAGGGGCAGGGATCTCAACAGCATCGGAGGCTTCCTCGGCGCCGGCCACTTCATCGGCATCAATGGCTTCATCCGCCTGGAACCCGTGATTCTCGCCATCGGGCATGGGGATCTGGAAAAGTTGACCGCAGCCGATGCAATGCAGGGTATGTCCGGGCATGGCGCCCGGTGCCACGAATCGTCGCCCGCATTCGCACCGATAGGGGATGTCCACGATCCCGGCCCCCGGCCCCCGCCCACACTGGCGAACGCGCCCCCGTTATGGTGGCGACCCCGTCGTAGACCGCATGATGGCATGGGAGACGTGAGGGGGCAAGGGGAGAAGGTCGCAGGGTCGGGGCCTGGGTGACCCCTTGATCAACGCTTCGGCGGTGCCTCGAATCCCTTGGCCTTGGCATAGGCTTCGAGGGCATCGTCAATCACGTCGACCATATCGGAACGGCAGTGGTCCGCAAACCGCGTCAACCACTCTTTCCATTCTTCTCTGGCCCGGATACCCAGCGCATGCGTTCTTGGACCCTCGGCTACCGGCGGCCGACCGGCCTTCTTGGGAGCATTCTTCTTGGCCATCGGTCGCTTCCCAAGAATGGTTAGCATGGGTCCGGGATATATTTGCCGGCGTTTGAACGAAAAACCTACATCGTCCCTACCTGGGATTCTATCCCGAGAGATCGACGAGTCAATTACGACGTTGGTACGGAAAATATCCGCGCCCCTCTTGATTTTCGTAGATACCGTATTAACATTGTGATCGTCGGGGCCGGCGAGCCCCGGTGAAACACTTTGGGCCCGGGAGAGCTATCACCTTCTCCCGGGCCCGGTTGGCAAGGCTTTCAAGGAGCCCTACCGATGCCCACTCTAACCAAGTGCCCGCCCCCCGTCCGCGCCGATGTCGCCGACGCCGCCCACTTCGACCCCACCCTCTACGACGCCGCGATCCGGGCCGAGGGCCGCACCTTCGGCGTCCTCGTGCTGGAGTCGCCCGACTTCGACGAGATCGGGCTGGTCGAACTGACGACGGTCGACGGCCGGGAGCCGTTCCGCCGATTCTGGGCGGGGGTCCGGGAGACGGCGGGGCCGTGGTGCAACTGCTCCGCCTTCTACGCCCGGCATCGCCACGAGGGGACGCTCTGCCCCCACCTGGCGGCCCTGGACTCCGCCGACCTCCTGAATGCGGACATCGCCACCGACGGCGAGGGTGTGGTCGTGGCGTGCCGCCGGACGCCCGAGCCCATCCACAGCGAAGCCCCCGCCGAGCCCTCCGACCTGGACCCCATCGATCCCGCCGACCGGCTGTGGCTGGCCGAGTTGGAAGGCGACTACTCGGATGACTCGTGGGAGGAGCGGTTCGACCTCGCCCGCCTCGAAAGCGGATTGGTGGGCTGCTGACCCCTGAGGGCCACCCCAAAGGGTCACCCAAATGGGGATGGCGAGACGGCTCGTCGCTCATTCGAGGCGGGACGGACCGCTACCCCCACGCAATCACACCCCCGGGCCCGGCCGGAGATCCGGGCCCCCAACCCCCGCACGCGAACATGAGGAGCCCCCCGATGCCGACCTGGACCCCGACCCCGATGCCGACCCTGGCCTCCTGCCTCGCGGCTCGCCCCACCACCCGCCCAGCGAACCCGGCGACGGCCCGCAAGCCCGCATCCCGCAAGTCCCCAACCCGACCCCGCACCCCGGCCGGGACCCGCCCCCCGATCCCGCGACTCTACGGAGTGTGGATCGTCCCCGACTCGGGTCCCGGCTACTGGGAGGAAGTCGCCCCACACGACGCCCGGACCGCCGGCGGGATCGCCCTGTTCCCGACCCGGGCCGCCGCCAACGCCCACGCCGAGGCCCTCATCGAAGCCCTCGACGGCAATCCCCCCTTCGCCGTCCGGGTCCGCACCTACGGTTTCGTCGAGCCCGCCGCCCCCCGGTCCCGTCGGGGGCGAGGGACGCGGCAAGGGCCGAGCCGCCCGTTCGACCTCCCGATGGGCCGCCGCGTCGGCTGAACCATCACCATCCCCGGGGGGGGTGATTGGGAGGGCCACCCAAGGGAGGGTGGTTCCCCCGGCCCCATCCCTTCCTACCCGTTCTCCCTCTCGTCTCCCGTTCTCTTTGTCACCACTGACCCAGGAGCCTCACCGATGGACACGCTCGAAACCAAGCCCGCCGCCCCCGCCAAGCCCGCCGCCACTGCCCCCACTGACCCGACCTACGAGCCGGCCGTCCGCTACCTGGCGACCCACCGCCACGCCGCTGGGCGGTGGAGTGCCTTCTCGGCGATCACCGAGCGATTCCGCTTCCTCTGCGTCAATCACGAGCAAGAGGAGGAGTTGCACCGCCTCCTGGGCATCGTCGAGACGGACGCCCTGCTGGCGGAGATCGGCGACGAACTGCTCGCCGCGATGCGATCGGCCCAACCGAGGAAGCGACTCGTCCGGGTGGGGGCCTACTCGCTGATGGACATCGGGGATGAGTTGATCCTCACCTGCCCCGAGGGGGTGAAGCTCGAATAGGCGGGCGTGCCTGGGGGTAGCGGACGCCCGAGGCGGGGTCGGCGGAGATGGCCGGGACGGTTGCCGCCGGGGCGGACTGAGGTCGGGGGCTGGCGGTCGGGGGGGGGCCACCCAGATGAAGGGTCGGCCCCCGCCTACCGATTGGGCGGCCGCACCGGGTGAGGGGTAAATCTCCCTCCCTCCCCGGCCAGGCTGGCGGGGAGACGACTACCGGGTGACTACCGGATCGGGGACCGGAAACACCGCGATTCTCGGCGATTTCTGGCGGTAGTGGGGCATGATCGGCGAGGGCTTGCAACACATGGCGGATCGACGTAAACTCTCGCCGGCTAAGGGATCTTTGGCACTCATGATGGGTCGTCTGGGCGTGCCTCCGAAGCTAAAGGTTACAGGTTCAAGTCCTGTCGGGCATATTCAGTCGCAAATCCCCCTCCTCGAACGACGTTACGCAAAGTTTCCGAGAAGGCGAAACGGGCCGGGTCGCGAGGCCGTGGAACGACAAACGACGTTCCACGATTCGGTTGAAGACCGGCCTCGTGCCCCGAGAAAAGGTTAGGGCTGAGCGGATACCGGAGGCGGTATCCAGTTACGAGGGTCCTCCCATTCGGACCCCTAACGCTCAAGGCCGTTCACCAGGCGGTGATCGACGCGGACCTCCGCCCCGTCCGTGGTCACGCCTCAAAGGGGAGGATTGGACCGTCAATCGGCCCGGTACGCGGCCCGGCACCGATCGTGGATGGCCTGGCTTTCGAGGAAGAGTTGGGGCAACCGGGAAGTCTTCTCCTGGATCGCCGCCTCGCGAAATCGGTCCAGGCAGCGGACCAACTCGTCGGTCAAACGCAGGGCCTCGCGGTCGGGCCCGCGAGCGCGGAGAGCGGCGCCGATGGGGAGCTTCCCAGCCTGACGCGCCCAAAGGTCCAGGTGATGCACCGCCGAGGCCTTGTCCTCCTTGCCGAGTTCTCCGTGCAGGTCCGCCTTGATGATCTGCATGTCGCGGAACGACTCAGCCGGCGAGGGGAAGTAAATCGAGGCTCCCAGCAAACCCACGCCCACCGCCCCGACCGCCCCCAGGGCCGCCAACACTCGCACAGGGATCGGCCGATCCCAGACCGAGACCGACCCCGGCGATCGGCCTAAATCCTCCTCGCCACGACGTCCCTCAAGGGCGACGACCGCGATTCGCGGCGACAGCAGGATGTCATCCCCGACCCGATGGACGCTTCGTCGCGGGACAATCCCGGCGACGACCATGCCCACGAGGGTTGCGCAAGCGGCCCATTGGGTCGGGGCGATCCCCTCGGCGAGCCTCCGAAATTCGGCCCGCAAGTGACCTCCTCCGGCGAACGGGTTGGTGACGACGTCGAAGTGGTCGTTGTCGGCGTTGGCGGTTCCCACCGGCGGCAGCATGGCCTCCACGGCCACGGCCCCGGTGAGGGCGAGGGCCACGATCATCGCCATCCAGGTTCCGGCCGTCCTCGGCCCGTAAGTTCGCACGAGCCAGGCCAGGTGTCCCAGCGTCACGCCGACCCCAAGGGTCAGGAAGAGGAACAACGCGCCGGTTGACTGGCGAAATTTGAGGATCTCCGGAACCATGATGATCCCCCGTTCGGGGGTCAGGTAAAGCGGCAGGGAGACGGCCAGGGCCCGGAGCAGGGCCGAAGGGTCGCCGGCGAACGTCCCCTCGGCCAGAACCGACGGCGGGAACAGAGCCGCCACCGCCGCCGCGCCAACCATGCCGATCAGCACGTCGAGGGCCGACGACCCCGAAGCCTCGCGAGCGGCCAGCCCGGCGGCCACCCGCAGCCGTCCCACTCCGCCGTTCGGAAGCACGCCCTCCGGCACTTCGCCGCCTTCAACCCGATCGGCGAGGAACAGGTAACCCCAGGCGACCCCGACCGCGATCGAAAGTGCCGACATCCCCAGCACCAGGACGCCCAGCACCCTGGGCCCCACATACGACATCCCCGCCGCCAGCGCGATCGGGTTGAGCATCGGGGCCGCAAGCGCGAAGGTCAACAGGGCGGGGCGGCCGACCCTCGCCCTCCGCAGTTCGCTCAGGACCGGGAGCACTCCGAGCGCACTCGACGGCAGCACCACTCCGGCGGCCCAGGCCCGCAGCGGGCCGGACCATCGCCCCGCCCCGAAGGCCGCCCGGAGCCGCGTCGGACCGACCCACACGCGAAGGGCCGCCGCGACCAGGAATCCGAACAGCAACGAATGCGACGAATCCGCGAGGATCTGGACGAAGCGCAGGAGGAACCCCTCGGCCAGGTGCTGGGTGGAAGTGATCATCGGCGACCTCGGTCAAGGTTACGGTGGCGCGGGGAAGAAACGGCCGGCGGGGGCGACCGGCACGGGAATCGAGGCAAGGACTTCTTCCAGGACGCGGGCGGTCGCCTCGGGCTCGATCCCCAGGCGCACTTCCAGCACCGGCCTCGCCATGGACTGCACATCGTCGGGCGTGGCATACTCGCGGCCGTCCAGGAACGCCCAGGCCTGCGAGAGTCGCTGCCAGGTCAGAAGGCCGCGGGGGCTCACTCCCAGGAAGATCCGCGGGTGAACACGCGTCGCCGCCCCCAGGTCGATCAGGTAATCGCGAACCAGCGGGCCGACGACCACGGCGGCCACCCGCTCCTGGATCGCGTGCAATTGCCCGGGCTCGAACGCGGGGGGAAGGGAGCCCGGCCCCTCGCCCAGGTCCCCCACGGCCGCGTCGAGCATGGCCCGCTCGTGATCCCGACCCGGGTAGCCGATCCGCAGCTTCACCGCGAATCGGTCGAGCTGGGCTTCAGGCAACGGGTATGTCCCGTGCTGCTCGACGGGGTTCTGCGTGGCGATCACGCAGAACGAGTCCGAAAGGACGTGCCGGACCCCATCGACGGTCACCTGGCGCTCGGCCATCGCCTCCAGCAAGGCGCTCTGCGTTCGCGGGGTGGCGCGATTGATCTCGTCGGCCAGCACCACATCGGCGAAGACCGGGCCGGGCAGGAACTCGAACAGCCGAGTGGCCTGGTCGTAAACGCGGAAGCCGGTGATATCCCCCGGCAGGAGGTCCGGGGTGCACTGGACCCGGGCGAACCGCCCGCCGATCGCCGCGGCCAGGGCCTTGGCCAGGGTCGTCTTCCCCAGGCCCGGTAGGTCTTCGATCAGCAAGTGCCCTCTCGCCAGCAGGCACGCCATGACCTGCTCGACCACACCGGCCTTGCCTCGAAGAGCCTGGTTCAACGCCACGCGCAACGGCTGCAATGCCGAAAGGCCGGTCATGGCCTCGAACCCAACGGGCGGAATACGCATTCGGTCGGTCGCAATCATCAACAGTCCTCCGCCATGAGCCGGCTGCGCGACGCGACCCGTAAACGCCGCAAGGTCCATCCCCGCAACGCTCGACGGCAGGCGTCCCGCGTGGAATCCCCCTCAACGAACGCGGGTGGGGCAACATTCGGCGGGGCATGAAGTCCCCATTCGGCCAGTCGAACCAACCCGGCCAGGTCTCCGCCGCCCTCAGCGGGAGAAGTCGCCAGCGAGCCATACCAGGAGGCGGGTGTCCGGCCCGGTGGTCGGGGACAGCCCGCCCGCTTCGACCTGCGCTCGACCAGTCGCAACGCCTCGATCGCGTATCGCCGTGCCGCCGGATCCGCCAGAGCCAGGTCTCCCAGCCATCGACGACCTCTCGGCGGCGAATCAGCAGTCCCGTCAGCAGCAGGCCGCCCGCCGCCAGCCCCAATCCCAGGTTGCGAAGCGCCATCAGCAGGACGATTTCCAGGGGCTCGGGACCGCCCCCAGATCGCACCCCACGCCGCCTCGACCAGGAACGGCAGCGCGAGCAACCCCATCAGAACCCCGGCCGCCAGGACGACCGGGACGCCGCGAACGGTCAGGCCCCAGGCCGAGCAGGGCAGGAGGTTACGGACGGAGAGCCGGCCCGCCACGGGGTCGCCCTCACGAGCCCTCGCCCGGTCGAAACGCAGGCTTCCCGACAGCCCCCGCGTCGACAGCCAGGGCCAGGCGACGCCGATCAGCAGGGTCGCCCCCAGCGCGGCGGCCAGCACCAGGGCTCGCGGATGCAGGCCGACGCCGCACAGGAAGGCCGCGACCATCGCCGCCGCCAGCACCGCCGACGGGTGCCGCGTCCAGCGCAGGCAGCGATGGAACGTCCCGCCCCGCTCACGGGTCAGGGCCGCGCCCAGTCTCTCGATCCACCCCCCGACTCGCGAGCCGTCGCCCATCGCCCGTCCCCTCGCATGGTCGTCAACACCCACCGACCGACCCGCCCGCCACGCCAACGGGGCGGACGGCCGGGGACCCTCGGTCGGTCGAGGCCCCGGACCCATCCTCAGCCTCAGGCTTCGACGGCTCGACGACGGCGGACACGACGAACCCCGAGCCCGACGAACGCCCCGCCAGCCAGCAACAGCACCGCCGACGACGGCTCCGGCACCGCGGCCGAACCGACATAAGCGAGGTTGGCCGAGCCCAGGGTCAACGGAATCGGCGCGACGTTGTCGTAGTCATCCAGGTCCGTCGTGGCCAGGACGTTGCCGCCGAGGTCCGAGATCTGGTCGCGGATCGTCACCGCGGTCGTCGCCGATTTCTGGTCCGCCAGGGCGGTCAGGCTGAACGACAGCAAAATCGTCCGCCCGGTGGGCGTGAAGTCGCCGGCCCCACCCGAATACTGCACATACCCCCCATCCGGGTGGACGGTCGACCCGCCGGCGAGTCCCGCCCCGCTGAGGGAGCTGTTCAGGACCGGCGCCGTGGCCTTGAATCGGGTCGAGTCGTAGGTCGCGACGAAGTCGAGCGTGGAAAGCTCGGGGGCCGGAGTGTCGGCGGTATAGACCACGTCGTAGGTCACCGTCTCACCGGCCTTGAGCGACGTCACCCCGCCCTCGGGAACCAGGTCGAGGAAAGCGGCCCGGCCCGTTGAGGGAGCGGCCAGCGTCGACAGGGCGAGGGCCATCGCGGCGATCTTCACCCATCCAGAAGCGTTCAGGCTCATTGAAACAAACTCCTCACATGGTTTCACGTCGGAGGGAAACTCAACAGGCCCGACGCTCCCCTGAGCGTCCGGCCCAATCTAACGGGTTCGGCGTTCAGGCCGTCCACGCATCGCCCTCGGGCGACTGGGTCGGCCGAAGGCTTGAGGAGGACTGCGTGGGCAACACTCGCGACGCGGACAGGGCCACTGGCGAGGCCAACGTCGACGCGGCCGACGACGACGACAACGCCGACGGAGTCGCCGAGGTGCCTGGCAAGGCGGGGATCTGGGGGACCGTCGCCCCCGAAGCCCGACGGGACATCAACGTCGTGTCCACGCCGGTGACCGCGCCGTCGCCGCTGATGTCCGCGATGACGCGGGGGTCGAGCGTGGGAAACGCCGACAGGCCGGTGGCCGTGCCGGAGGCCAGCCGGCCGATCAGGGTCGTGTCCACCCCCGTGTAACCGCGACTGGCGTTGACATCTCCCAGGTACGCCGCGACCTCCACCGCCAGGTCCCCGGAGATCGCCAACGCTCCGCCATTGGCCGATGCGCTGGACAGTCGCACGACCGATAGCGAGCCATACGTCGCGCCCATCGGGACGCTGGCCGTCAGGGCAACAAGGGCGGCGTTGGCGGTGCGAATGGCCGTGCCGGCGGAATACGTCACCGTAGCGGTACCCGAGGCCCCGGGGGTGAACATGACCGTCGCACCGGACGCCGCGTTGGCCCCGGCCGCCGCCCCGTTGATCGTCAGTTGCGCCGGGTTCCAGCTCACCAGGAAGGTGAGACTCGTGACCCCCGCGGGATTGCTCAGCCGCACCGGGAGGCCCGAAGCGGTCGCCGGGACGTTGACCGGCTGGCCGGGGCCCCTGGCGAAATCGGGCAGGCTCAGGACCGGGCCGGACGCCGACGACGCGACGGTGAATGTCGCCGGAAGGTTGTCACCGGGCGTCCCGTCGCCGTTGCCGTCCAGCAGGTTCCCGCCGGTGTCCTTCAAGGCGTCGGACCCGCTCCGGACGCTCAAGGTGTAGGTGTCGGCCACCAGGACGCCGCCGGTGCGAACGAACGACAGCAGGTTGCCCGGCCCGACAACCAGCGACCCCCTCACCGGCCCCGTGGCCGCGCCGATGAGCGTGACGTCGGCCAGGCCGTTGTAGAGGTTCAGGCTGGAAAGGTCGGGGGCCCGGTTGAGCTGAACGTCGAACCCGCTGGGAGTGGGCGTGACCGAGGTTGCCACGAACGTCGTCGGTGCCACCGCTTGCGGACGGGACACCTCCGAGGTGCCGCCGCGAGGGCTGGCCGGTGCCACGGGTGTCGGCGCGGTGGCCGTGGCGACGACGGTTTCGTCCGTGGCCGTGGCCGCGGCCAGGGTCACGTCGAAGCTGGCGTTCCCGGAAGCATCGGTCGTGGTCGTCGACGAGCCCAGATAGCGCTGCGCCCCGCCTTGCCCGGAGGGGTTCACGTAGAAGGACAGCGTGTAGGCGGTGCTCGCATCGCCAACCAGGATCCCGGTGACCTCGGTGGTCGCGCCGAGAACCTGTCCCGTCAGCACCGGCGCGTTGGTGAGGTTGTTCGGCCCGGTCACCGAGCCGCCCACGTGGTTGGGTGTCGGCCCGTCGCCGCCGAGGTCGATTGGTAGGCCGCCATTGACGCCGATGGAGTTGATCCCAATCACGTTGGCCACCGTCGCGTTGCCCACGACAGAAATCCCCGCGCCCCCGTTGCCGGTGATCGTGTTGCCCAGCGAGGGCGAGGGCGAAGTGGTCTCGACCCCGAAGTACCGAGGCACCGAGGCGCTCTGGGTGAAGGTATCTCCGGCGTCGAGCTTCCCGTCGCGATTGGTGTCGAGGTAGCCGGAGACCTGGAAGTCGATCTCGTAAAGGCCCGGTTTCGTGAATCCCCAGTCGTAGTGGATGTGGCCGTCGACGGGGATGTAGATCGCGTCGCTGGAATCGAGACCGTCGGCCGTCGAGACCCAGACTGTCGGGTCGGGATTGCCGTCCTGCCACATCGAGAACTGGCCTGGACCATGCACCGCCGTCACCTGGACCTTCAGCCAGGGGAAGGCGACCGACTGCGGCACTCGCGGATCGTTGGGGATGTAGGCCGCGAAGGTGCCCGGGGTGATCGCCAGCGACTCGGAGCCGGCATACAGGAGGTTAGGATTCTGCTGCTGAGGGAGGACCCAGATCTGCTGGCCGGGCGTGCCGCCGATGAACGAGTAGGTCGAGGACGACGGCATGGTCGTCCGGGCGTTGGAGTTCACCTCCATCAGCGTCTTGTACGCCGTCAATGAGGTCCCCAGCCCGGGGCCGAGGTCCCGGTCCTGGTCAAACTGAGACCAGTGCCCATTGGAGTAATTAACCCCCACGACATCCACATGATCGTAGTCGATGACCTGATCCCAGTACGCTCCGACGTTGGAATTGGTCGCGCCTCCGCTGATCTGGACGCCGTCGCCACCGTTGCCGGTCCCGGTCCCAGCGCCGGTCACTCCCTGGCCGATGACGTTGGCTTCGAGCTTGTTGTTCGACCCGCCCAGGATCGCGACCCCCCGCCCGCCAAAGCCCTGGATCGCCAGGCCGAGAACCTGATTGTTGCTGCTCTGGATGGCGATCCCGTCGGCCGAGGCCCCCGCCAGCCGGCCGTCCAGCACGACCTCCGGGCCGTTGGGGTTGGAGTTGTTGACGCCGTCGAAGTACGTCTCGGACACCGCGTCCAGGGTTGTCCCGACCGGACTGGTCAGGGTCGGCAAGGGGCTTGTCGGGGTGATCGTGAAGACCCCCCCGGAGTAGTGAGAGTCGGTGGCCGGGATGTTGAACGTGATCGTCGAGGCCGAACCCGAGCCGTTGGAGTCGAGAATCGCCTGCCTTAAAGAGCCGGCGCCCAAGTCGGCGGTGTTGGTCACCAGGAACATGGCCAGCAAGGTCCGACGCTCCATCACCTCAATGGCGGGCCGAACGTTCTGACCCCGCCGGGCCCGCCTCTGCTGCTGCTGCTGCTGCTGCTGCTGCTGCTCAAATTGTGTCGCCATCGCGTCTCCTCATCCTCTGGCAGGTGCGGGCGTGGCGCCGTCCCGGGCGCGTCCCGTTCGAAACTGGGGGGAGGGCCGCCCCCGGGGGGAAAGGGCGGCCGTTCGATTCAGGATCGCTTGCGACGGACCAGCAGCAGGCCGCCCAGACCGCCGACGCCCATCAGGGCGAGGCTCGCGGGCTCGGGCACGGCCGCCCCGGAAATCACATGGAAGGTGTAAGAAAACTCGGGGCTGGTCGTCGTGGTGCCGTCGGCCAGGACGGTCGTCACCGAAAGATCCATGACGTAATCACCCGTCGCCGAGAACCCCCAGTTGGTGTGGTGGTGGCTTCCTACCAAGGTGATGAACTTGTCCGAGGAATCGACCCCATCGGCCGTCGAGAACCAGACCGTCGGCGAACCGCCCAGGGTCGGAGAATCCCAGGCCGAGAAGATACCGGGCGCCGCCGCCCCATTGAGCCCGTGCAGGCCCAGCAGATTGATCTGGAGCCACTTCTGAGTGCCCGGGGCTCGCGGGTCATTGGGGTTCCAGGCGCCGAAGTCGGAGGGATCGAGGTCGTCGGCGGCGAACCCCAGGTACAATTGCTGGTTCTGAAAGTCGTTCTGGCTCAGGTGGTAGAACGGCTGGCCGACCCCCACGCCGATGAAGTCATAGTCCGACCCGGCCGGACGAAATCCCTGGTTATTGGGCAAGGCCGCCCCGTAGGAATTCGATGTGACGAGGAGCTGAAACGTCCCCGTTTTGTAGAAGCCGTCCTGCCCCGTCCCGTCGCCGGGGAAGTTTGGGTCTTCCCCTTCCTCCACCACGAACCCGTTGTTCCAGCCCCCATTCGGGCTAATCTCCCTCGGAGTTCCGGGAGGCGAGTAGTTGATCTGGAAGTCGGTGTGATGGTCATCGAGGTAATCAGCGCGAGCGGTCTGGGCCGTCAGGGTGGCCGCCAGGATCAGGGCGAGCTGGCCAATCGTGGCCAGGGGCAGGCGGGAGGCGATCCGACGCATCGAGGCAGTCTCCAGGCCGATGAGAGAGAGAAAAGGGCCTCCATGCCCGTCGACAATCCGTTTACTGGGGAGGCAGGGGGAAATCCTCCAGACGGTCGGCCTTTCCTTTGAGGGCCTGAGCCTGGATGAACTCCACGTGGCCGTCGGCGAACAGGTAGTTCGCCCCGCCCTTGGTGTGATCGGAAGAGGGGCCGCCATGACGATCGGGTTGAATGTCCTCGAGGACACGGCCCCAGGCACCGTCCATCGGCGTGTGGTGAAACCAGTTGTACGAATGCGTATGGTCGCTGGTCATGAACAGCTCTCGGGCGTCGGACAGCTCGAACAGGACGATCGTCCCCGACTTGTTGGGCATCTTGTCCAAATTGAGTTGCGAGCCCGGGTAGTTGACGACCAGGTACTCGTTGAACGTGTAACTGGTGCCATAAATATTCGGCAGCAAGCGGTCGGGGCCCTGGGGGTCATCGGGACAGATGCGGATGCCGTCGACGTTCTCGACGTACGGCCCGAGGGTGAAGATCCAGGTTGTCGGGAAGTCGATCGTGGTATGCGTCGAGATCGGAAACGCCCCCTTGTTGTTGTTGGCGAAGAGGTGAATCCCCAGGCCCAACTGCTTCAGGTTGTTGGCGCACTGGACCCGACGGGCCGCCCCCCGGGCCGCCTGCACCGCCGGCAGTAGCAGTCCGACCAGCACCCCGACAACCGCGATGACGACCAGCACCTCGACCAGAGTGAAGCCCGCCCGGGCACGCCCGATTCCCCGCCTCGCCCCGTCCCGGGGCCGCCGATCGGTCATCCTTCGCCCTCGAATATCTCGGGGTGTATCCGCTCCAGTTGCCGCCGCAGGGCCTCCCGCGAGCGACTCAGGCGCGATCGGACCGTCCCGATGGGGATCTTCAACGTCTGGGCGATCGACCGGTAATCCTGGTCCTCGACCAGAAGCAGGGTCAGGACGGACCGGTGCGGCTCCCCAAGAATCTCCAACGTCTCGGCCAGCAAGACCGCCATCTCGACCCGCGACGCCGAATCGCCCGGCTCATCCCTGGAACTGGCCTCGGGCCGACGCCGACAGGCATCGGACTCGTGCCGCCGCCGCCGCCGCGCCGTCCGGGCCAGGTGCAGGCTGCGGAACCGCACCGCCCGCACCAGCCACGCCTCCGCCTGAGCTGGGGGCTCCCGCTGCTGCCAAAGGCTAACCAACGCCTCTTGCACCGCGTCCCACGCGAGATCCTCGTTCGCCAGGATCCGCCGGGACGTGCGCAACAGCCGACCCACCAGGGGACCGCTCGGCGTCACGAATCCCGAAGACCCGCACTCTCCCGGCGGCTCGCCCGATTCCCACGCGGACTCGCACGCGAGGACCCGCAATCGGGGCCGAGGCGCGTTTTGCTCGAAGGAAACTCTCATCAGCCTCTCCCCGACTCCTGCCGGTCCACGACCGCGCTTCACGCCTCGAAAGGGCAGGAAGCGTGGCGAGCGGGCTGGAAGAAATCCGCGTGTGCCGGGGGCCGAGCCCTCCGGCCCGACCCAATCCCCATGACAACGCAACGGCACATCATGCGACCCGACGCCCGTTCCACCGGCGGCCTCGCGGGACGAGGCCTCACGCGATCACGGGTCGATCAGGTCAGGCGAGGGGCGGGGCGCGGGGCGTGGAGGGCAAGCGGGGGTCGCGGACCATCGCGACCCGATGGGCAACCGGCGGCGTTGACCGGACCTCGCCGCTCCTGGCTACCTCGACCCCGACCGTCGGCAAGAACGGCAGGGCCAGATGGTCGCAGAGCGGGCAGTGATCATCGGCCGCGAAAACCCGCGGCAAACCCCCAGGATCCGAATCTTGGGCCGCCGGGGAATCTCCGCTTGAGCAACGTCCGCCGTGGTGCCCCGGCCCGCAGAACGACATGGTCGCCTGAAGGACGAGCAGGAGCAGGCACAAGGTTCGTCGGACGTGGGAGCGCATCAATGATGGAGCTTGGTAACAACAGTGGGCGGGCTCAACCCCTCGAAAGGCCCGGCGGCTAACATCGGGGGCTATCCAATGAGGAAATGCCGCCCGGATCGGATTGGTTCCCGACCAGCATCACGAATTCCCGGGATTTTGCCCAGGAGGTACAACCATAAACCTCGACTCGACCCGGGTCGAGGCGGCGGTTTGTCACCGTTCACGGCCTTGGCCGGCCAGGAACGACTATGTCCGGTCTTTCGCCAGGCTCGGATTCATCGCGACGCACCAACCGCTCCCGGGTCCCTCTGGTTACGGCGCGCTTCGCATCCCCCTGAGGTACGCGTCGGTCCGCCGCGCGTTCTCCTCAAGGACTTTCTGGTTGGCCGACTGGACCTGAGTGGCCGTCGCCGCGGCGGCCGGCGCCATCGCCGCGGCCTCCTGACGACCGGCGTGGGCGTTCCTGGCCTTGCGGGCGATCTCGGCTTTCTTCTCGGCGAGTTGGCGTTCGAGGTCCCGCTGGCGACGGTTGGGGTCCACCTTGTCGAACCGGGCCGCATACTTCGGGTCGGCCTTCAACTTGGGTGACAGTTCGCGGACTTTCAACCGGGCGTTGTCGGACTCGACGAGGTTGGGGTAGTCATCGATGATGCGGAGGTAGATCGCCAGGGCTTTCTCCGTCTCGCCATCGGCGAGCAATCGCCCCGCCTCGGCCAACCGGGTGACGGCCTTGCGTCGGGCGGTCTTGGTCGCCTCCAACTCCGCCTCCTGGGCCGCGATCTTCTCTCGACGGCGCTCGTCGATCTCATCCTGAACCGCCTCAAGCCGCGCCGCCTCCTCGGCCTCGCGGCGCGTTGCCTCGGCCTTCGCCCGAGCCTCCTTCTCCCGAGCCTCCTTCTCCCGAGCCAAAAGGCGGGCCGCCTCTGCCTCCTCCTGGTCCAGGAGGGCCTTCCGATGAGCCGTTTCCCGCTCGGCCTTCCGCTCCCGTTCCGCGAGCGCGGCCCGCTCGTCGGCCGCGCGGGCAGCTTCGAGCCGTCGAGACTGCTCGGCCAGTTCCACACGCTCTCGGGTTCGGTCCGCCTCAGCCGTGACGGCCACGCGGGCAAGGGCCTGACGACGGCCCGCCTCCACGAACCCCGTGACCCCAAACACCGCCACAATCCCTAGGACGCACATGCCGACCCCGCTCAATGGCCATTCCAAACCCGACTGTCCGCCAACCCTCGCGGTGAGGACACCGATGACACCCAGCCCGAGACCCACCCCCAAAAGGGGCAGGACGATCAGGTTGAGGTAGGGCACCCAGCAGATCAACAGGCCGATCAGTCCAAACAGAAACGAGGCAAGGCCGAACGGATTCAAAGTCTTCCCGGTCCGTGCCGTAACGGTGACATGCGAGCGTCGAGGCAGCACGGAAGCAGTCCGTTGGGATAGCGGCGTCGCTTCGAGGCGGGAAGGCTGGACGTCATCGGCCATCATCGACACCAGTTCTTGAAAGGCCGAAGGCTCCTCACGAACGGCCGTCGCGGGCGGCACCGCCAACCCCGCGGCCGGCGGGACCGCCTTTCGGGCCGTCTCCGGGACCGACGCGATCGACCCGGCGTCAACCGTGAACGGGCCTCCACAACCCGGGCACATCAGAGTCCTCCCCGCCGCGGAGTGGGCGACCTTCAACCTGGTGCCGCAAGTGCACTCCACGCGAATCGGCATCGGCCCCTCCCCGGCGGAACAACTCGAGCGACGTCGCGGAACACTACCCATTCCTAAGAGTAGGCCCCGTGAAGATTCTCACGAAAGCGACCCTCACCATCATTCGTCGCGTCACTTGAGAGCGAGCATGCGTGCTCCACGCGCAACGGAATTTTTGTACACCGATCGCCTCGTGTCAAGTCCCAACCCGAACCATAACCATGATGAACTTGGCCGACCCTCGGTTACTGGTGGCGCAATCTTCATTGTGCCGACCTGACAAGCCGGCATCCCGGGACCTCACGACCCCGCAAGCCAGGAGAACCCGTCGTTCCTCGCGGAACCGACTCGCGCCAGGCCAGTTTGCAAGGCCGCAATGGACCTGCTATCTCAGATGGCACCGTCTTACCATCGGCTCGTCCAGGCTCAACGGAGTCCTCATGCGACAGTCCAGGCTGGCCCGGGTTCGGGGATTCACCCTGATCGAGTTGCTGGTGGTCATTGCGATCATCGGGGTTTTGATTGGGCTCTTGCTGCCGGCGGTGCAGGCGGCTCGCGAGGCGGCCCGGCGGGCTCAGTGCGCCAACAATCTCAAGCAGATCGGCCTGGCGCTGCACAACTACCTTTCGGCGGTCGGAACGTTCCCGCCGGGTCGGTTCAACACGCATGTCTCGGGGAACGGGAACGTCTGGGGAGGGTACTCGCAGCTTCTGCCCCAGTTGGAGCAGTCGGCCCTGTTCCACTCCGTCAACTTCTCGTTGGCTCCCGAGTTGGAGACGAGCCTGGCGTCGGCCGCCGCCAACTCCACGGTCGCGGCGACCTTCCTCATGACTTTGATCTGCCCCAGCGACGCGGCGCCGGTGGACCTCATCACCGTCGCCGGGCAGAAGTACGCCTCGCACAATTACGACCTGAACGTCGGCTCGAACTTTCCCTTGCAGGAGCGGTTCCCGGCTGGGTATGCCTCGCCGTTCCTCGGCCAGCCGAATGGTCCCTTCTTCGAGAACCGCGGGGTGGGGCCGGCGGAATTCCTCGACGGGATGTCGAACACCGTGGCCGTCGGCGAGACGATCCGCTCCACCGCGTCCTCGACCTATGCCAACGACCCCAAGCGTGTGTTTCTGGTCACCGGCGACAACAAAACCTCGGGCGCCCCGCTGACCTCCGACGCCGACTACGCCCAACTCTGCCTGAGTCTTCCGCCCTCCACCACGCAGTTCCAGGCGACCAAGGGGGTGCGCTGGCACTATGGCGCCCCCGGCCATTCGATGTACAACCATCGGCGGGCGCCCAACGACTCCCGACCCGACTGCCGGGGGGGCCTGCCCCATAGCGACAAGTCCGACCCGAACTGGAGCAACCTGTCCCTCAACGTCACCGCCCGTAGCCAGCACCCCGGCGGCGTGAATGTCCTGGCGGCCGACGGCCACGTCCGGTTCGTCAAGGACTCGGTCAACGTCGCAGTCTGGCAGGCCATTGGCAGCCGCAACGGCGGAGAGGTTGTCTCCGACGATTCCTACTGACCGCCCCGTCGCCGTCGTTCAGGCCCTCGGGTTGGCCAGGCGGCCGAGGTCGTGCATCAAAGCTTCGATGATCAGTGACAGGCTCGCCTTGCGGGCGACCTGGTAGTCCGCCTCCAGGCAACGGTCGGCCAGGACGAAAACGTCCTCGGGGGCGATCCGCGCGGCCAGATCCTCGACGGCCCGGCGGTCGTCGGGGTCGGAACAAGGCGGGGCGAGGCCCGAGGTCCGCCAGAGAACCGAGCGGAACAGCCTTGCCAATTCCCCCGCGAGCAGACCGGCGCGAGCCCGCTTGGCGACGCCGTCCTTGCCCGCGTCGGCGATGAACGCGTCGATGCGGTGAGCCAAGGCCGGTGGGTCGAACCCCCGGGGCGAGGCGATCTCGTCGATCAACCTTCGGCGGAAGGCGGAAAGCTCCGGGTCGGCCAGACCCAGGGCGCGGCCGACGCTCCCCTCTCCCACGATCGCCAGGCGGTCGGCCTCGGCCGGGTCGGTCACGATCCCCCGCTCCAAAAGGACCGCGGCGAGGTCAGCGGTCGAGAGCGGGGCGAACCGGACGACCCGGGTCCGCGAGACGATCGTGTCCAGTTGGGCCTCGGGCGAGGTCCCCAGCAGGATCAAGATCGAACCGGGCGGAGGCTCCTCCAGGGTCTTGAGGAATGCGTTGGACGCCTCCTCGCTCAAATCGTCGGCATCGTCGACGATCGCCAACCGCCGGGTCCCGGCCATCGGCTTGAGGCCCAGGTCGTGGTTCAACTCGCGAATCAGGCTGATGGGGAGTTCGTGCTTGTCCTCGGGCTTGGCCAGTCGGAGGACGTCGGGATGGGTGCCGCCCTCCACCTGGAGGCACCCGGGACAGACGCCGCAGGGGTCGAGTTCAGCTTCGGCCCGCCGCTCGCAAAGCATCGACTGGGCCAGGGTTTCGGCGAACCGGCGCTTGCCGACACCCTCGGGGCCAACGAAAAGGAAGGCGTGGGGGAACCTTCCCTGCGCCAGGACCTCCCGCAGCGTTTCGACCACCCGGTCATGCCCGCGGACCGACTTCCAGGACACGCGTCACCTCGTCCCACAACCGGGCGGCGACCGCCTCCTCGTCCGCCGAGCCGTCCACGACGACGACCGGCGCCGGGTACGCCCTCGCCACCTCCAGAAACCCCGCCCGCACCCGCTCCTGATATTCCGAAGGTCGATCCTCGATCCGGTCCCGCGCCCCCCCCGTCCGCGACAGCCCGACGGCCACCGGCACGTCGATGACCAGCGTCAGATCCGGCAGAAGGTTCCCCGTGGCCGCCTCGGCGACCTTCCAGATGTCGGCCAATGGCAAACCCCCGGCCGAACCCTGGTAGACGAGATTGGCCAGCAGGAACCGGTCGGCGACAACGACCCGACCCGCCTTCAGGGCCGGGCGGATCACTTCCTCCACCAGTTGTGCCCGGCTGGCCATGTACAGCAGCATCTCGGCCCGCAAGCCCGGAGCGGCGTCGGAGCGATCCAGCAGGATTGGCCGCAACCGCTCGCCCAGGGGAGTTCCCCCGGGGTCTCGGCAGGTGACAACCGAGAATCCCTGACCACGTAATCGACCCACCAGACGGGCGGCCTGGGTCGACTTCCCCCCGCCGTCGGGGCCGTCCAGCGCGAAGAACCGCCCCCAGGTTGGGGGCGGTCCGGTGGCCTCGGGTTCGCTCATGGCCGCCATCCTAACGCCCTTGCCTTCCGGGAGGAAGCAAGCGGAGGACGCTGGGCCATCAGCCGGGAGGAGCCGTCGCGGCGGCGGGCTTCACCTCGGCGCCCCGATCGAGGGCCCCGCCCGCGGCCCCGCCTCCACCGGAAGGCTGACCCGTCGCCTGGCGGATCGCTCCGGAGAGGTAGGACTGGCGGAATTGCTGATAGGTGTAGGGCTGGCCCTGCGACGAGTTGTACGGTTGATTGGTGGGGTAAGCATTGGGCCGTGCGGCGACCGCCCCGCCGGTTCGGGTCGTCGGCTGGCCGGAGGTGGGCAGCTCACGGTCCGGGGCCGGGGGCTGGGCGTAGACCCGGACGGTCGGGTTCAGGCCCGAGGTCGTCAACTCCCGTCGTCGGCTGGCGATGTAGGCGCGGGCCGACGCCTTGCGGGAGGCGTCGAACTGCGCGGCCCCCGCCTCCTGGTCTCGGGCAAATTGCACGGCGGCCTTCAGCCCGGCGTTGTCGGGGGCCAGGGCGGCGGCGTGCTCGTAGGCGTCTCGGGAGATCTTGTAATAGGGAACGTCCTGGCCGGTGGGGAGGTCCAGGGCGGCCTCGTGCGAAAGTTCGCCCAGGATCACCCAGTCGGGGGCGGCCTTGGGGTTGGCGGTGGTCGACTGCTGGAGCAGGCGAATCGCCTCGAATCGGTCAATCTGGTGGCTACCAAAGGACGGAGCCGCCGGGGCCGAGGTCGGGGCCGGAGCCGCGGTGGGAGCGGGAGTTTGCGCCCGGACGGGAGCCGTCAACAGCGTGAAGGCGAGGGCGGCCGCGCCGGCGGAAATCTTGAATGGCATGGGGGTCTGGGCTCCCTGGGAGATGTGTGCGTCGGCCGCGAACGGGGTGCGGTGTCGAACGCGACGAAGCACCCCAGGGTGCAAAGGCCGTTCCATCCCCGTCCGGCCGCTCAGCCTTCGAGGCCGGGGACCGGCGCCTCGGGCCCCGTGTGGGCCCCGCCGATCCAGTCGTGGGCCTCGGCGAAAAGCTGGCGAATCTTCGCGTGGTAAAGCAATTCGTTGATCTGCTCGAAGCTGCCCCAGTGGTGCCAGTGCCCGGCGGGGTCCTCCACGTGCTCGAACGACTTCGCCAGCGACGAGACGTCGCGGACTTCGACCAGATAATAAGTGACGGTTTTGAGGACTTTCCGTCCCCGTCGCAGGTAGGTGTAGGAGAGGCTACGCTCAAACCCCTCGCGGAAGTCCCAGACCAGCAGGTTGGTTTCCTCGCGGAACTCGCGGGCGGCGGTGTCGCGAGTGGACTCGCCAGCCTCCATGCCGCCCTTGGGGAACTCCCAGCGGGCGCGGGGGTTGCGCACGGTGGCCGAGTGCAGGACCAGGTACGACGGACCCTGGCCCGCTTCCCAAAGGAAGGGGATGACACCGGCGGATCGCTCGTGGAGGGCGGTCATGGCCGGGACCGGTCCGGGGGCCGAGGTCGTCCCAGGTCGCCCCCGCGGTCGGACACCGCCACCAGACCCAGCACGGCGCCGGGGACCACGTGGTCGTCTTCCCGACCACGAATCTCGGCCAGCCGTCCACTGTGCGGCGCCGGCACGTCGAACGTGGCCGGGCCGACCAGCACCTCCACCAGACGATCCCCCTCCCAGACCGATTCCCCCCTCGCCGCGAACCAGTGACTGACGACAATCGGCTCGTCCGGACCGGTCCCCAGGTCGGGCAGGATCACTGCCTCCAAACGCATGGGTAAACCCCGTCGCATGTCTGACGACACGGCGGCCCGGCCATTGATGGGACGGGCGCCGTATTCCTTACTTCCACTGTACACCGACCCCCACCGATTTGACCAGGGGAGGCGGTCGGTTCCTGCCTGGCCGACCTTCATCAGATCTTCGCGGCGAATTCCCAGGGAGCCGTGTGGGCGCAATCTCCAGTGGCGCAGTACCCTGGAACCGTGGCGGCGGAGTCGCCGGCCGTTGCGGATGACTCGAAGGCGGGGGGCTGAGTATGAATGGCCGACGCTGGCTCGCACTGTTACTGACGATCGCCGCCGCGGGCGTGCCGACGAGCGGGCGAGGGGCCGAGCCCTCACCGATCGACCGGGGCGTTGGCCGTCGCGTGGCCGATTTCACCCTGCGAGACCCGGCGGGCAAGCCCAGCTCGCTGTATGGCTTCCGAGGCAAAAAGGCCGGGGTCATCGTCTTCACTGGCGTCGATTGCCCGGTCGCCAAGCTGTACATGGCCCGCCTGGCCGAACTGGCCAGGGAGTATGAACCCAAGGAGGTCGTCTTCCTGGCGATCGACTCCAACGCCGGAGACACCGCCGAGGCCGTCGCCGCCTCCGCCAAGGAGCACGGCATCACCTTCCCCGTGCTGCTGGACCCCGACGCCCGCGTGGCCGACGCCCTGAAGGCCGAGCGGACCTGCGAGACCCTGGTCCTCGACGGCACGGCACAAATCCGCTACCGGGGGGCGATCGACGACCAGTACGACGTCAAGGCCCGCAAGGACGCCCCCACCCGCAACTTCCTGGTCGACGCACTGGAAGCGGTCCTCGACGACCGCGACCCCGACACCCGCGCGACCCCCGTGGCCGGCTGCCCGATCGAGCGCGAGAAGCCCAAACCCAAGGCCACCAGTGACCTTCGGCGCATTCGGCCCGCGCCCGCCGCGATCGTCGCCGCCCTGGCCGATCGTGAACCCGCCGCCGAGGTCGGCCCGGTCACCTACGCCGCCGACGTCGCCCCGATCCTCCAGGCCAAATGTCAAAGCTGCCACCGACCCGGCCAGGTCGGACCGTTCTCCCTCTTGAGCTTCGACGACGCCCGCCGCCACGCCAGCACGATCCGCGAGGTCATCGACGACCGACGGATGCCCCCCTGGCACGCCGACCCCCGCTACGGACACTTCGCCAACGACCGCAGCCTCGACGCCCGCCAAAGAGCCACGCTGATGGCCTGGGTCGACCAGGGAGCGCCTCAGGGCGACCTAGCCCAAACCCCCGCCCCCCGGGAGTTCCCCGAAGGCTGGACCATCGGCACGCCCGACGCCGTGGTCACGATGCCCGAACCCTACGAGGTCGCCGCCCAGGGGACCCTGCCTTACCAACGGTTCCGCGTCCCCACCGGCTTCACCGAGGACAAGTGGGTGCAAGCCGCCGAGGCGCGACCCGGCGACCGCTCGGTGGTCCACCACATCATCGTCTACATCGACGACCACGGCGCCAGCAAGGCCGCCAGCCAAAGAGTCGACCGCCACCTTTGCGGCTACGCCCCCGGCGACCTCCCCTCGGTCTTCCCTCCCGGCACGGCCAAGCGCGTTCCGGCCGGGTCCGACTTCGTCTTCGAGGTCCACTACACCCCCGACGGCACCACCAAGACCGACCGATCGGCCGTGGGCCTGGTCTTCGCCCACGACCCGGTCGTCCACCGGGCCTTCACCCACGCCATCGGCCAAAGACGGTTCGCCATCCCACCGGGCGCCGACAACCATGAGGTCGACTCGCGCTTCAACGTCCCGATGGACATCCACGTCCTGGGCTTCATGCCCCACATGCACTTGCGGGGCAAGGACTTCCGCTATACCGCCGTCTACCCCGACGGGAACCAGGAGGTCTTGCTGTCGGTCCCCGCTTATGACTTCGCCTGGCAGAGCGCCTACCGACTGGCCGAGCCCAAGGCCTTGCCCAAGGGGACGCGGATCGAATGCGTGGCCCACTTCGACAACTCCTCGGCCAACCCGGCCAACCCCGACCCGTCCAAGACGGTGACCTGGGGCGACCAGACGTTCGAGGAGATGATGATCGGCTACATCGACTACATCGAGGACGCCCCCGAGCCGAAACCCGCCCCCTGATGGCGCCGCCCCGGCCTTGATACGATGGAGGCCAACGGCAATTGGCCAGGGGTCGGGTGTCCGCCTTCGCGGAGGTGACGATGCGTCGGGGCGTCTTGCGCGTGATTGGGGTGGCGGGGGTGGTCTTGACCCTGGGCCTGGGCTGGCTTGCCGGGGCGACCCGAGGCGACGGGGCCGACGAGGTCCCCGCGCCCCTCTCGCCGTTCGAGTATCTAATCGGCGGTTGGAAGGGGACGGGCATCCCGGCGACGAACAAGCTCCAGGGCTGGACCGAGACCCACACCTGGGCCTGGGCCTTCGCCAAGGGCAAGCCGGTCGGCATGACCGTCGAGGTCAAGGGAAACAAGGCGCTGGCCAAGGGGCGCCTGACCTTCGACGCCGACGCCAAGCGGTACCTGCTGGCCGCCACCGACGCCGCCGACAAGCCGGCGAACTACTTCGGCACCTTCGACCCGGCCGCCAAAACCCTGACCCTCGAACGCATTGACGCCCCCGCTGCCAAAGTCAAGGAACGGCTCAAGCTGCGCCTCAACGGCAACCAGATCCGCTACATTCTCATCGCGGAACGGAAAGAGGAGGGCTCGCCCCGGTTTCAGGCCGTGGTCGAGTCGGGCCTGACCAAGGAGGGGGAATCGCTCGGCGGGGCCTCGGCGGCCAACGACGGGCCCAAGTGCATCGTCACCGGGGGCGCCGCGACGATGACTGTCTCATTCGAGGGGAAGTCGTACCCTCTCTGCTGCACCGGCTGCCGGGAGGAGTTCAACGACAACCCCCAGAAGTACGTCAAGAAAGCCTCGATGAGGGCCGAGTCCGCGGCCAAGGGAGGAACGCCCGCCTCCACCGCCCGGGCCAAGGACGACGGCTCGTTCGACGGAGTCGCCACCGAGGCCGCCGCCCCTCCCATGAAGGACGACGCCGACGCCAGCGACACCCCGGCCGAGAAGCCAAAGGTTAAGGCCGCCGCCGCCGAGAGCAAATCGGCAAAGGCCAAGGACGCCACGCCCGCCAAGGCCGGATCGTCGAAGGCCGCCTCGCTGCTGAAGCAGGCCCAGGCTCTGGAGAAGGGCGGCAACACCAAGAGCGCCCTGGGCTACTACAAGAGAATCGTCGCCGACTTCCCCGACGCCCCGCAGGCCAAGACCGCCAAGGCCAAGGTCGAGGAGTTGGAGAACTGATCGCCAACTCTTCGGTTGGGCGGCCGACCTCACACGGCGACGAATCCGCCTTGACATATTCGAGGACTGCCCAGGGGAGGGTTGGTTCATGGAAATGATGAACATCACCTCTGGGGAGCCGATCACCCTCACGCCCGAATATTGGGAAGCCAAAACGCGTCGGCTGACCGAACGCTTCGCCAGGACCAACGGATCCAAATCCTAATTCCCGGCCCCCATCACCCCTCGCCGGGAACCTCATCCAGCGACTCATCATGCTTCGGCTGAACGAGGATGTTCAACCCCACCCGCGTCGTGGTGATGTCCCAGTCCCCCCGATCCCATCCCACGATGATCCCCGAGGCTTCCAGTCGGTCGAACATCTGCTCGACGTAGGCGGGCACTCGGTCCTCGTACTCGGTGACCAGGTCGAGTTTCCGGCCGACCAGGTTCAGCAACCCCCGGATGGTCGCCGGCCCTTTCTGGGCGATCCACTGGCGACCTTCCGGAGACGCCGGGTCGGGCCCCTCGGCCGATAGCGACAACGACCGCAACATCATCCCGAGTTGCCCAAACCAGGAATCGCCGAAGCCGAAGTACTCGCGGTGGACGACGTGAATCGTCCCCCTTCGCACGATGGCCGCCTGATACACCGATTCGAGCCAGTTCTCGCCGTAATCCGACTGGAACGCGATGTTGATCGCCTTGGCCATGTGCTGCAAGGCGGCCGGCACGCCGACGCGGCGGGCGTCGACATCCAGGGCCATATCACGCAAGCCGCCGGCCCGACGGGCGGTGACGACCCCCTGCCCTTGCTGAGCCTCGACAGCCACGCCCAGGTTCAGGTCATTCGGCGGCACCATCCCCGGCACGGGAGCCAGCGGCGCCAGGGACGGACGAAAGGGCGCGTTCCGAGGAGGGGGGCTCGGGGCCTGGGGAGGAACGGGCGCCGCCTTGCGGGCGGGAGGCGGCGGCGGGGGCGACTTCTTCGGCGGCTGCCTGGGCGGCATGAGAGCACCTCGACGCGACGACTGGCCGGGCCGGGCCGTCCCGGACGCTCGACAGGCTAATGGACCGGCTCGACGGAAACCAGGCCCAGGCCGCCACTCGCCCCTCCCGACGGTCGGAATGCGAAAGATCGCGCCCTACCCCTTGCGCTCACGATGATCCACCGCCACCCGACCCCCGCCTCGCCAATCGTTCAGCCTGCCGGGCGAGGGCGGTCTCGGCTCGCCGTCGGTCGTCCTCGGTCTCGACTTTCAGCGGTGGCACGGGGGTCGGCTTCCCGTCGCGTCCCAGCGCCACCCAGAGGCCGTGCCCCTTCGCCACCAGGCGGATTTCAAAGGTCGTCAGGGGCTCGGCGAACAGCTCGAATTCGATGTCCATCGACGTCCGGCCGACGTGGGCGATCACCGCGTGGCCGTCGAGCTTCTCCCCCACCCGCACCGGACCCAGAAACGTGAAGCTGTCGAGGACCGCCGTGGCGACCTCCCGCCCGTGGGCGTGCCGCATCGCCACCAGCGACGCCACCTCGTCGGCCAGCCTCAGCAAGACCCCGCCATGCACGTTGCCGTAAACGTTGGCATGATCCGGGCGGGTCAGCATCGAGAGGCTCGACCTCGACGCCTCGGCGGTCTTCGCGGGCTCGTCGTTCAACGTTGACACCTCCTCGACCCGCACGGAATGGCTCAAGATGCATCCAGGGCGCGGAACACGTCGTCCACGGCGATCATGACGTCGCCCGCCGGCACCTGGTCGCCCCGGCCGAATCGCTCGGCAACGGCGTAAGTCGAAATGGCCGGATTGGGCTGGGTGAACCGCCGGAGGACCTGGCCCCGCACCTCGGCCACCCAGTAAACCGGCACCCCCCCGGTGGCGTACTCGCGCAGCTTGTCGACCAGGTCGAAGCCCAACGACGAGTCGGCGACTTCCACCAGCAGCACCACCTCGGCGGGCGTGGGATACCGGCGGGCCCAGGTGGTCATGGGTCCTCGGAGGACCATGACGTCGGGTTGAGGCTGATAACCGTCCCGCAGTTCCAGGGGCGCCTCCGTCAGGACGGTGTACCCCTCCCCCGGGAAGGCGCCACGCAATATACCGGCGATGAAGTGCAGGATGATGACATGCGGCGGATGCGGTGGCATGACGTGGATGACCTCGCCGTCCCAGAGAAAGTCACGCCGGGATTCCTCGCCGAGGTCCAGCTCGCGGAACTCGGCCGAGGTCAGTCGTGCGGTCGCGGTGGTCATGGCGGTGTTCCCCGTTTTCCCTCGGAAGACCGTGCAATGGCCCCTCGTTGGGTGGACAGGTTATGGTAGAGAAAGACGCCCACGACCACCAGGGAACAAGGGGTTGACCGCCACGTGACCGAGGCCGACCTGTTCGAAACGATCGACCCGGTCCTGGCCGGGCTGGGCTGTTCCCGGGACGAGGGAGAAACCTTCCACGAACCATTGCTGGACGTCGTCCGCTACGACATCCGGCGCGCCCGCCTGCACCCCATCCCCCTGCTGGGAAGGGCCCTGGGCGTGGTGGCGACGGTCGTTGAGCCGGCGGACCTCTCGCTGGTGGCCGGCGGCTATGGAACCCTGCTAAGGCGGGTGGCCGGGGCGATCAACGGCCGTTATCCCCCCTGGCCGTTCGGCGCGACAGTGGGCCTGACGACGCTGGTGCTGGCAACCAGCCCGATCGGGCCGGGGGACGACGCGGCGTTGCAGGCGGCGTTGACGACCATCCCCCGGATGCGCAGCGTCCCCCTGGGCCTGATCCGCGTCGACCTGGACGGCGAGGGTCTGGCCTTCGCGCTGGCGAGCGGGCCCCCCGGCGTTTTCCCCGAGGCCGAAGCCCTGGCCGATGCCCTGACGCCCCACCTGCGGCGATTCGTCACGCCGCTGCCGATCTAACGGAAACTGGCAAGGGAAACGCCCCGCGGCCGAGCGGAGGACTCGGACGAGGGGCGAAGGGGTGGGCAACGACTCATCCGGCTTCGGCCCCGACGGGCCGCTTACGCTTACTTGTCCGGGTTGGCCGCGGGGGCCGGCGCCTCGGTCGGGGGCGGCGGCGGGGTCTTGGGGTCGACGTGGTTGTAGTCCATCTTCGAGAAGAACTCGCCGGGGTGGCCGGGGTTGGCCGGCGCCGGGGTGTTCCAGGGGGTCGGACTGTCGCTGCCAGCGGGGTACGCCTCGTTGCGCAGGGCGGCCAGTTGGGGATACAGGTCGCCGTAAATCTCCTTCTCGTCGGGCTGGTCGGCCACGCCGAAGCGCAGGTTATACGCCTTCATGAACGAGAGGAGGTCGCCGACGGTCGCCTCGGGGTGCTTGTCGACGCCCGACAGCAGGACGTTGATCGCCGGGGTCTCCAGGAGCTTGGAGAGGCCGAACAGGGCCTTGATGTAGTTATCCGAGGCGGTCCGGTCCGGGGTGTTGGCGGCGTATTTGGCCGCGACCTTGTCCTTGAGGACGCGCAGGACTTCCCGCTGCTCCTGGAGGGTCGCCGGGTTGGGCTTGCCCTGCTCGGCGTCTTCCTTGCGCATCGAGGCGCCCAGTTCCTTGAGCTTGGCCATCTCGGAGCGGAAGTCGTCGACCTGGAGTTGGGCGGGCGGGCCGTCCTGGGCCAGGTGGTGCATGCTGGTGGTGATCGCCGCCGACGCCTTCTGGAAGGGGATGTCGCGGATCGCCTCACCGCCGATCTTGGCCCCGGCCCCCTTCAACGCCCGCAGGTAGATTTTGGGGCTGCTCAGTTCGTCGAGGACGACGTTCATCGCCTCGCCGTTGTTGACGTCGGCCTCAGTAGGGTTGTTGCGCAGGCGGTCGTAAATCTCGTGGCGGGCCTCGTTACGACGCTTGCGTTCCCCCTCGACGGTGTCCATGTGGATGCGGTTGACGGCCTGCTGGGTCTGCCAGATATAATTGTCCCACTGCTGAGCCGTGTTGGCGTTGATCGACCTGGCCTGGGCGGTTTCGAGGTTGTAAACCCCCTCGCCGGCGGCGAAGGCGCCCATGCCTTGAGCCACGCTGCCGCCGACGGTGCCAGCGCCGCCGTAGCCACCATAGCCGCGGCCCCAGCCGCCCCAGCCATAGCCGCCGTAGCCGCCGGGATAGTTATATTGGGCGTGGGCCGCCGGCGCTAAGGCCGCCAGGCCCACCAGTATGGCGAACCAACGAAGTCCAAGGCGCATCGCAAGGGTCTCCCGTCTATGGAGCGTCCCCGCCCGCGGGCCCCGACGTGACCTTGGCCCGCCGCGACGAGAGGCCGCCGTCAACCCGGCAAACCGAGGTCGACGAAATCGGCCGGAAGTTCGCCCGGTTCATCAATGTTAGTGCACGACGGCGCGACCATCAACCATTTCTCCGTCGCTTCGACGCGGACGCCCGAAGGATCGGGACAACCCTCCCATTCGGCACTCACGGAGATCCCCCGATGAGCGAGCCAGCCCCCGACGAGCCCGGTCTCCTGTTCGCCTACGGAACTCTGGGGCCCCGAGATCGGGCGGCGGAAGCCCGAAACGGCTGGCAGGCCGACGCCGTGCGAGGGCGTCTCTTCGACCTGGGCCCCTACCCGGCGCTGGTTGAACCCGGCGACCCTGAGGCCGGCTGGGTCGAGGGGCACGTCCGACCGGTCGAGATGGCCGAACTGCAAGGGCCCCTTGATTCGTATGAAGGGGTGGCCGAGGGCCTGTATCGCCGAGTCGTCGTCCGGACGCGTAACGGCATTTGGGCGTGGGTTTACGCCTACGCACGCCCCTTGCCAGGCGGCGCGATCGGACCTTTAGTACGATGGCGGCCCCGTGACCCAGCATGACGCCCCAGGCGGAAGGAGGTCCAGCGTGACGGCGACGGCAACCGACGGAATCGCGGCGGCGGCGGCGCCAGAGGAACCCTCGGCGACTCTGGGCGAGTACGTGGTGGGTCGCCTGCACGAACTGGGGGTCGGCCACGCCTTCGGCATCCCCGGAGATTACGTCCTGGGACTCTACAAGCTGCTGGAGGCCAGCCCGATCGAACTGGTCGGCACCACCCGGGAAGACGCCGCCGGCTACGCCGCCGATGCCTATGCGCGGGTCCGGGGGCTTGGGTGCGTCTGCGTGACCTACTGCGTCGGCGGCCTGAGCCTGTGCAACAGCATCGCCGGGGCCTTCGCCGAGAAGTCGCCGGTGGTCGTCCTCAGCGGGTCGCCGGGACTCTCCGAGCGTGTGCATAACCCCCTGCTCCACCACAAGGTCAAGGACTTCGAGACCCAGTTCGAGGTCTTCGAGAAAGTCACCGTCGCCTCGGCCGTGCTCGACGACCCGCTGACCGCCTTCGCCGAGGTCGACCGGGTGCTGGCCGCGGCCCTAAGATTCAAGCGGCCGGTCTACCTGGAGATCCCCCGAGACTGCCTCAACGCCCGCCCCGTCACGCCCCACCGGCCGCGTCCCATCGTGCCGCCCAGCGACCCCGACGCCCTCCGCGAAGCCATCGACGAAACCGCGGCCCTGTTGAGGGCCGCCGAGCGCCCCGCCATCTTGGCCGACGTCGAGGTCCACCGCTTCGGCCTCCAAGACGACCTGATCGCCCTGGCCGAGGGGACCGGCCTGTCCATCGCCACGACCATCTTGGGCAAAAGCGTCGTTTCGGAGAGCCATCCGCAGTTCGTCGGCGTCTATGAAGGCGGCATGGGACGCGCCGAGGTCACCCAGTTCGTCGAGCAGTCTGATTGCCTCCTGATGCTCGGCTGCTTCCTCAGCGACATCAACCTGGGGATTTTCACTGCCAACCTCGACCCGGCGCAGTGCATCGACGCCACCAGCGAGGATTTGCGAATCCGCCACCACCACTACCGGGACGTTCGGCTGGACGACTTCATCCGCGGCCTGCGCGACCGGGACCTGAAGCTGGCGAAGCGGGCGATTCCCACCCATCCGTCGTCACTCGTGGGCCCCTGGATCGCCCAGGCCGGGGCGAAGATGACCTCGGCCCGACTGTTCGCCCGGCTCGACCGCCTGCCCGGCGAGGGGATGGTCGTCATCGCCGACGTGGGTGATTGTCTCTTCGGCGCCGCCGACCTGACGATGAGCCGACGGACCGAGTTCCTCAGCCCGGCCTATTACACCTCGATGGGCTTCGCCGTCCCAGCATCGTTGGGCGCCGCCCTGGCCGATCGCTCGTTGCGCCCGCTGGTCCTAGTCGGCGACGGAGCCTTCCAGATGACCGGGATGGAGCTTTCCACGGTCGCCCGCCACGGGCTCAACCCCATCGTCGTCGTCCTGAATAATCACGGTTACACCACCGAGCGGTTCATCCTCGAAGGCTCATTCAACGACATTCACTCCTGGGCCTTCCACAAGGTGCCCGAGGTTCTGGGCGCCGGGCTCGGCCTGGAGGTCCGCACCGAGGAGGAACTCGACCAGGCTCTGGAAACCGCGATGGCTTACCGAGACGGGTTCAGCCTGCTGAACGTCCACCTCGACCCGATGGACCGCAGTCCGGCCCTGGAGCGCTTGGCCAAGCGACTTTCCGAGCGGGTTTAACCCCGACCCAACCCGACCCAACCTTGACCAAACCAAATCGATCCCAACGAAAAAGGGCCGGGAGCGTCCTCGCGCCCCCGGCCCCGTTGGTCCCGGCCGATCTCGCAACGAAGGGGTCAGCCAATGTAGCCCTTGCGAGTGACTCGGTGGTACGAGCCGATCTTGGTATTGATCTTGAAGACCCCGCGGTTGAAGACGTGCCCACCCAACGTCGTGACCCCCCGCTGGGCCCCGGAGGTGTCGTAGGAAGTATGGCCCTGCGAGTACAGATACTTGCTCTTGCTGGAGTGACTCACCGGCACCTTGACGCCCAGCTTGGAGAATTCCCGCTGGCGGAATCCGGCCGGCGGCAAGTATTGCTGGTAGGCCACCCGCACGGGAATGGCCTTCCAACGCAGGGGCGAAAGGGTGTTGGCCGTCGGCACCAGACGCTCGCCGATGGTCGAGGCGGCGGTGTTGTTCAGCGGAAAGCCGAACGACGTACTGACGGTTCCGCCGCTGGGCAACAGCGCGCCGCCCCCACCGCCGGTATTGCCACCATTGTTGTTGTTCGTCCCGTTGGTGACGGTGATCGAGCTCGTCCCCGTGAACGAGGCGTTGGGGTTGGCCGCGATCGAGGAGGTGACGCCCGTCACGGTGAAGGTCTGTGTCCCATTGACCAGGGCCAGGGTCGAGCGAGGCGTCACGGTGATGATCGCGTCGGGGATGCCGTCGCCGTTCTCGTCAACCGGGTCCTGGGTAATCACGACGCTGCCGAACGCCGAGGCCGCCTTGCCGTTAATCACCAGGTTGTTGGGATCGAGGTCGGTAACAGGGCTGAACGCCGGGGTGGTCCCCGTTGCCGCGGCGCTGTTGACGTAGATCAGGAACGAGGCCGGGGTTGAGCCGTCGACCGCGTACGACGAGGCCCCGGCCGGCGCGTCGACGCCAATGCTGATGACGAACGTCGTCGGCGTGACGTTGACCGGCAGGAAGGCCCCCTCGATGAAGAACGCCGCCCCGGCCAGACTCCTTGACGCGTTCAGGCTAAATCCACTGGCCCCGATCACGAAGTCGGTCAAAGCATCGCTGTCGGAAGTCATCCCCAAGGTCGACGCGTTGAGGATGCCCGAGACCGACGAGCCCAGGAAGTTCTTACTCGTGACCCCGGTGGCGACGGTGCTGTTGGTGATGATCGTCCCGTTCAGCGGAGTCGTCTGGATGTTGGCCAGCGAGTTGATCCCGCTGATCGTGGTGCTGCCGGGGATCACATACACCGCACCGGCGTTGGCCAGTGCCCCGGGCGAGCCGATCAAAATCGAACTCAGCGGGTTGCTCGAGGCCTGGTTGCCATTGGCCGAGATCGAGTAGCCCGCGAGGTCCCCCTGGGCGGTGCCGTCGAACTCCGCGCTGGAGAACGTCCCGGTCAGGTTCGAGAGTGTGAACGTCCCGTTGATCGGCCGGGTCGTCCCGCTGATGGCCGCTCCGTAGATCAGGTTGACTCGCCCGGTGTTGGTCAGATACCCCGGCGACCCGATCAGGAAGTCGGCCAGGCCGTCGCCGTTGAAGTTGCCGGCGGTGGCGACGGAGTACCCAGTCCGGTCACCGGCGGTCGACCCGGCGAACGAGGCCCCAGGCACCGAGGTCGTCGTCCCGGTCCCGCCGGCGAAGTTCAGCGGCACCGTCAAGAAGCCGCCCGTGGTTGACGAAGTGGCCACGGCCTGGAAATTCGTCCCACCATAGATCAGGTAGGCCGTCCCGGGCCCGGTGATTGACGGGCTGGTCGGGTTGGTGAAGGGGTTGTAGGCCGGGGCACCGATGAGCAAGTCTTCCACGTTGTTGCCGCCGGAAGTACTTCCGTCGACCGACCCGGCGTTGGCCACCGAGAACCCCGCCTCGGCCCCGTTCACCGCCCCGGTGAAGACCACGCCGGTGGTGGTCGTCACTCCCTGGCCGATGGTCGAGAGGTCCACGGTCTTGATCGACCCGGTCCCCGGCGAGGCTAACTGAGAGTTGGGGATGACATACACCCCGCCATTGTTGGTCAAGCCGTTGAACGAGGCGTTCGGCGCGCCGATGGCCACGTCCCGGCCGCCGTCACCCAGGAAGAAGCCGGCTGCCGCCACGCTCGCCCCGGTTCTCGACGTCAGACCCGTGCTCGTGGTGTTGGTGAACTGGGTGACCGCCACGTCGGTGGCGCCGACATTCAGGTCCAGCGTCTTGCTGGTCCGCGTCCCCAACGACGCGCTTCCATAGACGAGATACGCCACGCCGTTGCCGCTATTGGCGCCCGGAGCGCCGATCATGAAGTCGCTGATGCCGTCGCCATTCACGTCGCCGACCCCGGCGACCGACGCCCCCAGCGACGACGAGGTGCTGGCCGAGGTCGTCAGCGCCAGACCGTTGAAGTTGTAGGCGTTGGTCCCGGTCGAGCCCAGAATCGGGTTGGTCTGAGCGGCCGAGCCAAGCTGGCCGAGGTCTCCGGAGCGGAAGGTCTGGGTCAGGCTCAGCCAGTTGGTGTTGATGTTCCCGCCACCGGTGGCCGACTGAGCCGAGCCCAGAACGAGATACGCGGTGCTGCCAGCGCCGGGGGCCAGGACGTAGGGGGCTCCGCCGGTGCCCGTCGACGTCTGCACCGAAGGAGCGCCAATCACGAAGTCCTGGAACCCGTCGCCATTGACGTCGCCGACGGCCGCGACGCTATAGCCGGTTCCCAGGGAGGGCGTCGCGCCAATCTCCTGGAGCCCGTAAGGCCCCAGCCCGGTGGTATCGATGGCCGGGCCGGCGATCTGAGCCAGGTCGAAGGCCGTGAGGACGATCCGGCCTTCCAGGGTCTCGCGCCCCGGTCGAAACGCCGGGCCGGGACGGCGTACCGCCCGAGAACGGGCCTTGCCATTGCCTGAAAACATCGGAGACTCCCTCCTCCCTGACCACTCCAGTCGCCGGCCGAGGCATCCCTCCCGGTCCCGGCCGAGGCTCCCCGCATCGCCAAGGTCCAACCCGCGACCCTGGACAGGTTCCGCAAGTCGGATCGGGGCGGGGGAATCCCCTTCCTGATAGCAAAATTCGGCCCCCCACCCCTCGCGACTCCACCCAAAGCCCTCCAGTCCACCCTAGATCGACTGAACCCCCCACGCCAAACCGATTCAACCCGCAAGGCCAGCGCAACCGATCATTCCGTCAGGCGACGACGGCGAAGCCTTTCGGAGTGGCCGATGGTTGGGCCCTGGGGTTCCGCGGAGGTCTTTAGCGTGATGTGCCAGCCGAACCGATCCCCCTCGACCCGACGCCCGACGCGGACCCCTCGCCTCAAGAGCCGGGCCGCCCTGGTCGTCGCCATCGCGGCGCTCGGATTAGGTGGAGGTTGCGGCCGGGAATTCTTCCGCAACTGGGCCGACCAGGACGTTTCCGAGGCCGTCTTCGAGAAAAGCCGCGACCCCCGCTGGAAGCTCGACACCTTCTCGATTGAGCCGCCGGCCCTGTCTCGGTTCGCCAACCCCTACGACCCCGACCGGCCACCCGCGCCCCCGGACGACTTCGCCACCGAGGCCCTCTCTCCGGTCCCCCAGTGGCCCCACCACCGCCTGATGGTCCCCTCTGAAGGGACCGGCTACCTTGACATGATGGAAACCTGGCGGAACCTGGACCCCGTCGCCAACGCCGGAGCCGCCGAGGCACCAGCCCCCGCCGGCCCCACGCCCACGCCCACGCCCCTGCCCCCCGGGACGCCCGCGCCCTTCAGTCCAACGCCCGGCGCCGCGACGACAGCCCCCCCGACGGCGGCCTCGCGACCGTCCGGCGCGATTTCCGGGCCGACGATCGCCCGGGCGACGCCTAAAACCCCCACAAGGGCCCAAACTGACAGGGGACACCCGGGGCTCGTCACGCTTCGCCCGGCCACCTCCCCCAAAACCCCGGCCCGGCCCTCGTCCGCCCAACCCCCCAAGGACCCGGCCGTGCAAGTCGCGGCGCTCCGACAGGCCGATACGCCCCCGCCGATCCCCCGGCCCGCCCCGGAGACCCCCGTCGCCGGCCAGCCGGACCAGGGACCGGCCGACGTCCCCGTGGGCGACCGGCCCACGACCATCGAGCCCGTCCGACCCGACTCCATGGACCCCGACCCGATCAACCTCGACCTGAAACGACGCAGCGACCCCCGGCCCGACCTCACCCCCGGCGAGGCCCGAGAAGCCGAGGGCGAAACCTCCGAACTGGCCGCCGTCCTCGTCCCGGGCGCCCTGTCCTTCGATGAGGCCGAGGCCGCCGGACTCCCCAAGGATGTCCGCCCCTACGTCCTCAAGCCCGACCAGGCCGTCACCCTTGCCCTGATCAACAACCGTCCCTATCAATACCGCCTGGAAAACCTGTACATCGCCGCCCTGGCCGTCACCCTCCAGCGGTTCAACTTCACCCCCCAGGTTTACGCCGGGTTGACCCCCGTCACCGGGCCCGCCGGCACTGGCATCCCCTCGCCCAACCCAGCCAACTCGTTCCTGTACCGAACCCAGCACGCCCCGGGCGGCCAGGCCTCGATCTTGACCCAGGGCGAGGTCGCCGGCGTCGGCAAGCTGTTCTCCAACGGTGCCCGCGTCCTGGGCGGGTTCGCCAACCAGTTGGTCTTCAACTTCACCGGGCGCAACGTCCGCCAGCCCAGCGTCCAGTCAACCCTGCCCCTGGCCATCACCTTGCCGTTCCTCAGCGGCGGCGGCCGGGCCGTCACCCTTGAGCAGTTGACCCTGGCCGAACGCCAGTTGCTCTACGAGGTCCGCAGCTTCGCCCGCTTCCGCCAGGAGTTCATCCCCTACGTCCTGCTCGACGTGCAGGCGATCGACAACCCTGGCATCGACTCCGGCAGCGGCGTCGGCTACCTCAACGTCCTTCAGCAGTTGCAGGCCGTCGAGATCGACCGTCGCAACGTCGCCAAGTTCGAGCAGGCCCTGAAGGTCTTCTCGGAACTGGCCAGCGGCGCCGGTTCCGACCTGACCCAGTTGCAGGTCGACCAGGTCTACCAGAGCCTCCTGTCGGCCCGGCAAACCCTGATCACCGACACCCTGAACTACCGGTTGCTCCTCGATCAGTATAAAATTCAGTTGGGCCTGCCGCCCGACACCCCGATGGTCCTGGACCGGGGCCTGACCCTGCCCTTCCGCGAGGTGTTCGACCGGATCGACAAGTGGTCGGTCAAGGCCAACCGCGACCTCGACGACCTGGAGGGCTTCCTGGACGGCCTGCCCCAATTCGAGGACATCCCCCTGGAGGGGCACTCCTTGCGGGCCATCCTGGACAAGGACTACCAGGAACACGTCGACCGGCTCAACGACTTCCTCCTGTCCGCCGAACGGGTCTCCCTGGAAAATCGCCTCGACCTGATGAACGCCCGGGCCCAGCTTTACGATCTCTGGCGACAGTTGGCCGTCACCGCCAACCAGCTCCTGGGAGTTTTCAACGTCTCGGTGAGCAACCAGATTTTCACCCCGCCCACCACGACCAACCCGTTTGGCTTCTTCGACCAGTCGAAGCAATTCTCGCTGGTGCTGAACTCCGAACTGCCCCTGATCCGCCTGGCCCAGCGTAACACCTACATCAGCGCTCAGATCAACTACAAGCGGCAGCAGCGTACACTGATGCTCACCGAGGACAGCATCAAACTCAACATCCGCCAACTGGTCCGCCAACTGGTCCAGACAACCCAGACCTACGAGATCCAGAAGAAAAACTTCCTGGTGACGTTGCGGGTCGTGGACCAGTCCCAGGAGCAACTGGTGGCCCCCACCGCCGGCGGGGCTCAAGGCGGCGGCGGCAATAGCCAGGTGTCGGCCCAAACCATCAACTTCGTGAATAACCAGCGGCAGATTCCGACGACCCAGAACCAACTGGTGCAGTCCTGGGTCAACTACGAGACGTTCCGCCTGGCCCTCTATCGCGACCTCGGCCTGATGCCCTACGAGGAGTGGGAAGCGTACCATGGACTTTTCCCCACCAAGCCCTCCGAGCAACCCAACCTCCCCCCCGCCGGGGCCCCCGACGTCGACCCCGCCGTCGGGCCCAACGCCCCCAACGCCGACCCCGGCGGTAATGGGAACGGCAATGGGAACGGCAACGGCGCCGCTCGCGCCCCAGCCGCCGCCGCTGGCCCTGGCGCCCCCGCCGGCCCCCGTCCTGCCCGCGCCGCGTAAAGCGAACAAGGGCGGCGCGGGGCGATTGGTCCCCTGGCTGGTGGCTCTGCTGGTCGCCGCCGGGGTCGTCGCCTACCTGGGACAGGGCCGGACCCTCAACCGCTTGATCGGCGGCACCCGCGAGGAGGTGATGACCTACACCGTCCGTCGCGGCACCCTGTCGGTCACCGTCAAGGAAAAGGGCAGCCTCGAAAGCGCCAAGAACGAGGACGTCATGAACCTCGTCGAGGGCCAGACCACCATCATCTCGATTTTGCCCGAAGGCTCGCGAGTCACCAAGGACCAGCTCGTCTGCGAGCTCGACTCCGCCGCCCTGAAGGACAGCCTCAACAACCAGAAAATCACCACCGAACGCGCCCGGGCCGACTACGACAACGCCAAGAAGACCCACGAGGTCGCCAAGATCGCCGTCGACGAGTATCTCAAAGGCACTTACCCGCAGAACCTCGAAACCTACGAAGGCGACATCCTCCTGGCCGAGTCGACCAAGAGCCGCGCCCAGGACCGCCTGAAATGGTCCCAGAGCATGGTCGACAAGAAGTACATCACCACCGCCGCCTTCATGGCCGACAAGGCCTCGCTACTCAACGCCGAAATCGCCCTCAAGAACGCCAAGACCAAGAAGCTGACCCTGGAAGAGTACACCCGCTCCAAGGAAAAAACCTCGCTGGAGGCCGAGGTCTCCAAGGCCCTCTCCGACGAGAAAGCCAAGGAGGCGGCCCTTGACCTGGAAACAACCAAGGAAAAGCGCCTGATCCGCCAGATTGTGAATTGCAAGCTGTTTGCCCCCAACGACGGCCTGGTCGTCTACGCCAACACCTCCCAGGGTTTCGGCAACAATCAGGTAATGATCGAGGAAGGCGCCACCGTCCGCGAGCGTCAGAAAATCTTCAGTCTGCCGGACGTGACCCACATGCGGGTCAACACCAAGGTGCATGAGTCCAAGGTCGACAAGATCGCCCCCGGCCTCAGCGCCCGCGTCCGGGTCGACGCCTTCCCCGCCGAGGTTCTGGCCGGCCGGGTCGACGAGGTGAAGCCCTTGCCCGACGCCACCAGCTTCTTCGCCTCGGACGTCAAGCAGTACACCACCCTGGTCAACATCGAGAAAGGTCTGCCGGGCCTGAGGCCGGGGATGAACGCCCAGGTCGAGGTCCTGGTCAAGCAGATCGACAACGCCCTGTCGATCCCCGTGACGGCGGTCCTCCAGCTCCAGGGCAAGCCGCACGTCATCGTCATGGGGGCCGAGGGCCAGGCCCTGAGAAAAGCCGTCACCCTGGGAATCTCCGATGACAAGATGATCGAGGTTCGCGACGGTCTCAAGGAAGACGACCGAGTGGCGCTGAACCCCACGTCCCTGCTGACCGACGACGAACGTCGCGAAGCCTACGCCAACGCCTCCAAGGCCGCGGGCAAGGGAGCCGGCTGGGCCAAGGGAGCCCCCGGAGCCGGCGGACCTCCCGGAACCGGCGAAGGACCAGGGGCCACGGCGGGACCAGGGGCCGGCGGACCTCCCGGAGCGGGCGGACCTCCCGGAGCCGAGGGCAAGACCAAGGGCGCCGGCGGCCGTCGCAAGGGAGCCGGCGGCATGCCCAACCTCCCGCCCGAGCTACGCGAGAAGCTCCAGAACGCCAGCCCCGAGGAACGCCGCCAGATCTTCCAGGAATACCGTGAGGCCCATCCCGACGCCTTCCCAGCCGGCGGCCCCGGCGGCGGTGGAGGCGGCGGTGGTGGAGGCTTTGGAGGTGGCGGCGGCGGCGGCGGCGGCTTTGGAGGCGGCGGCCCCGGAGGCCGGGGCGGCGGACCTGGCGGCGGCGGCGGGGGGCCGGGCCAATGATGGCGGCCCCCGGCGAGCCCATCGTCCGCCTGGTCGACATGAGCAAGACCTACGTCATGGGCCACGCCCCGTCCAAACGGGGCGGGGTGTCGACACAGGTCACCGTCCACGCCCTCCGAGGCGTCACCGTCGACTTCCATCCCGGCGAATACGTCGCCATCATGGGAACCTCCGGCTCGGGCAAGAGCACGATGCTCAACCTCCTGGGCTGTCTCGACCGACCCTCCAGCGGCCAGTACATCCTGGGCCGCCAGGACGTCGCCCGCCTCGACGACGACGAGCTCTCCGAGGTCCGGTCCCGCTACATCGGCTTCATCTTCCAGTCCTACAACCTGATTCAGCAGTACACCGTCGTCGAGAACATTCTGCTACCCTTGACGTACCAAGGATCTGGCGAGGTCGCCGAAGCCGACATGGCCCGCATGGAGCATCTGGCCGGCCTGGTCGGCCTTTCCACCAGGCTCGACCACCGACCCAACCAGCTTTCCGGCGGCCAGCAGCAGCGAGTGGCCATCGCCCGGTCGCTCATCAACGACCCCTACATCATCCTGGCCGACGAGGCCACCGGAAATCTCGACAGCGCCACCAGCGAGGAAATCATGACCATGCTCGGCCGGCTCAACGACGCCGGCAAGACGATCATCATGGTCACCCACGAAGACGACATCGCCCAGCACGCCAAGCGCATCATCCGAATGAAAGACGGTCAGATCATCGAGGACGGCCCCAGCCCCAGAATGCTCGAAGCGGCGATGGCCGAGCTCACCTGAATCGACCCGAAACTCAGCATCAGGAACCTTTCCCCATGGGACGCATCTGGCGAAGCCTGAAGCTCGGCCTGAAAAGCCTGATGCTGCACAAGCTCCGCTCGGGCCTGACGATCCTGGGCATCGTCTTTGGCGTCTCCGCGGTCATCGTGATGATGGCCGTCAGCGAGGGCAAGAGCCGCGACGCCCAGGAACGCATCGAGATGCTGGGCGCCACCAACATCATCTACCGCTCGGTCAAACCCAGCGACGAGGCCCAGGCCACCGCCGGCCGCCCGGCCCGAGTGCTCAACTACGGCCTGAAATACGACGACTTCGACCGCATCGTCGCCACCGTCCCCCACATCCAGAAAGTGCTACCCCTGCGCGTCATCCGCAAGGAGATCCGCCGCTTCGAGCGCTTCCTCGACGGCCGCGTCGTCGGCACGACCTGCGACTACGCCGAGTTTAGCCGCCTGGAAGTTGAGCGCGGGCGGTTCCTCACCGAGGCCGACGACGTCCAGTACCAGAACTACGCGGTCCTCGCCTCCGAAACGGCCAAAATCCTGTTCCCCTACGAGGAACCCCTGGGCCAGTCGGTCAAGCTCGGCGGCGATTATTACACGGTCATCGGCGTGACCCGCCCCCGAGCCGCCTCGGCCGGAATCGGCGGCAGTCTCGCGGCCGAGGACTATAACAAGGACGTCTACATCCCCCTGAACACCTGCCGACTGCGGTTCGGCGAGAAGATCATCAACATGCGGTCCGGCTCGATGGAGGCCGAGGAGACCCAGCTTTCCCAGATTACCATCCGCTGCGACGCCACCTCGCGCGTCATGCCCATCTCGCAACTCATCACGCAGGCCGTCGCCCCCTTCCACGAAAAACGCGACGTGCAGATGACCGTCCCCTACGAGTTGCTCGAGGAAGCCAAGCGCGAGGCGCTCCAGTCCCTTCTGCTGCTGGGGGCGATCGCGGCGGTCTCGCTGATCGTCGGCGGCATCGGCATCATGAACATCATGCTGGCCACCGTCACCGAGCGCACCCGGGAGATCGGCATCCGTCGCGCCTTGGGGGCCAAGCGTCGCGACATCACCCAGCAATTCCTGATCGAGACGGTTGTCCTCTCCGGAGTCGGCGGCCTGCTCGGCGTGGCCATCGGCATCACGGTCCCGCCCTTGATCCAGTACTTCGTGCCGGCGATGAAGACCGCCGTGACGGGCTCATCCGTGATCCTGGCCTTCGGAACCTCCCTGATGGTCGGCATCCTTTCGGGCCTCTACCCCGCCCGTCGCGCCGCGATGATGGACCCAATCGAGGCCCTTCGCCACGAATGAACGAGCCCCGGTCCACGCGACGGACTCCCGTCGGCGGCTAGGGCTTGCATCGGAGGATGGACGCGACTAGGCTTTGTCATGACGATCTAACCGCGACGAGGCCAGGGGGCCCGCGTCGCGGTCTTTTGCGTTTGCCCCGGACGGGCTCGGACCTGGCGTCTGGACCCGGCCGGTCCCTTCTCTCATCACCATCCCCGGTCCGCTATCGGCCACCCCAAGCCCGCACCGCGACCGCGCAACCCACGATTCGGGAGCCGCACGGAATGTCCACCACCGATCGCGTCCCCATGTCCAAGGAAGGGTTCGAGAAGAAGAAGGCCGAACTCGATCGCATGAAGAACGAGGAGATGCCGCGCATCGCCGAGCAGATCGCCCAGGCCCGCGCCTTCGGCGACCTGTCCGAGAACGCCGAGTACGACGCCGCCCGAGAAGCTCAGGGCATGCTTCAGGCCCGCATCAACGACCTCCAGGCCCAGCTTGCCCTGGCCATGATCGTCGACCGCTCCAACCTCCCCACCGATCGCGTCGTCTTCGGCACCAAGGTCCGCGTCCTCGACCTCGACTTTCAGGACGAGGAAGAGTTCGAGCTGGTCGGCCTCGGCGAGGAAGACTACGACCTGAATAAGATCCTCTTGACCAGCCCCATCGGCCAGGGCCTCCTGGGCAAGCGCGTCGGCGAAGTCGCCGAGATCGCCGTTCCCAAGGGGACACTCAAACTCAAGGTCGTCAACATCAGCTCCCCTTGAGCCGGGTTGCGACCGGCCGACATCATGCCGGCATCCCTCGCCACCAAGATCCCCAGGCCTCGGGCAAGGGGGCCTCGACCGTCAACCGGCGGCGGGTCGTCGGGTGTTCGAACTCCAACGACCGGGCATGCAAGGCAATTCCCAACGGGAACGGCCGAGCCGCCCCATAGGCCAGGTCGCCCACGATCGGCCACCCCCTCGACGAAGCCTGCGCCCGTAACTGGTGCGTTCGCCCCGTCTCGGGCCGCAATCGAAGCGCCGAGCAGCCATCGGGCGTAACGACCTCCGACGCCCATTCCACCCGGGTCAGAGCCCGCCGCCAACCACGCAAAAGCTCTGGCCCCACGGGCGCCCGACCGCTTAACGGGTCGACCGGGCCGATCGCGTCCGCCCAGGTCGCCAGTCCCTCGCCGTCGTGAACCCCCTCGACAACCGCCCAGTATTCCTTGTTCACCGACCGCGACGCCCACTGCTCGGCCAGGCGACGGGTGGCTCTCGGGGTCTTGGCCCAGAGCAAAACTCCCGAGACCGGCCGATCCAGCCGATGGACCGTCCCGACATACACGCCCGAGGGATCGCCCGGCTCCAGGTAGGCCCGGACGGCATCCTCAGCGCTCCATTCACCACCGGAGCGACCCTGGGTCAACAAACCCGCCGGCTTGGCGACCGCCAGGCAATGCGCGTCTTCCAACAGAACCGCCAGAGGGCCGGGCCCATCGTCCGGCCCCGCGGTCACGTCACTTCCCGCCGTCGATCGGCGCCATCTCCTCGGAAGCCGAGGCCGCGGGCGACGGCTCCACGGCGGGCGCCAGCGACGGCCGAGGCGGCGTCACCATCTGGTTACCGGCGGTGGCCGGGTCAATCGAGTTCATGCCGGCCGGAGGCTGGGCCCCGCCGGGCACGCCGCCGTTCAGGTAGTTGGTCGACGACCCGTCAAAGTTGGGAGAACTGGGAGCCACCCCCAGCCCGTTGGCCATGTTGGGCTGGCCCATCGAGGGCGGCATCGCCGTCTGAGCCGGGTCCGAGCCGAACCCCACCGGCGTCGTCGCCGCCGTCGGGTCCTTCACCAGCGGAGGACCGGCCGGCACCTCCGACCGGGGCGTCCGGCAACCCGAGGCCGCCAGCAACAGGCCAAGTCCCCCGCCGAGTACGAGTCGATTGAGCCGATCCATCGGCACCCTCCTGCGTCCAACGCCGGGAATTTCTAGAGGCCCGGGGAACACCCCCCCGGGCCGCCGGGATCATACCGATTCCGCCCCGTCGGTCAACCCGGGGGTCGCTCGACGAGGAAACACCGGAGCACCGCTCAGGACGACTTGGCCGCCTCGTACAGCTTGCCAATCTCTTCCCAGTTCAGCGTGCTCCACCACGCCTTGATGTAATCCGGTCGCTTGTTCTGGTAGTTCAGGTAGTAGGCATGTTCCCAAACATCCAGCCCCAGAACAGGCTTGGTCCCCTCCATCACGGGGTTGTCCTGGTTGGGCAGCGAGGTCACCGCCAACTTGCCATCCTTGCCCACCACCAGCCACGCCCAGCCCGAGCCAAATCGAGTGGTGGCGGCCTTGGTAAACGCCTCCTGGAACGCCGAGAACCCGCCCAGCTCCGACTCGATCGCCTTCGCCAACGCCCCCATTGGCGAGCCCCCGCCACCGGGCTTCATGATCTTCCAGAACATCGAGTGGTTCGCATGCCCACCCCCATTGTTCCGCACCGGGGTCCGTACCGCCTCGGGCAGGCTGTTCAGGTCGGCCAGCAGCACCTCGATCGGCTTGCCCTGAAGATCCGGGTGATCCTTCAAGGCATTGTTGAGGTTCGTGACATAGGTCGCGTGGTGCTTGTCGTGGTGGATCTCCATCGTCTTACCGTCGATGTGAGGCTCCAGCGCATCCGCCGGGTACGGCAGTGGCGGCAAGGTGTATTCGGCCATGCGTGAACTCCTGGAATGAATCACTGGGCAGCGGCCCCCGAGGCGGCGGAAGCCCCAGGGGACTCGTTCGCAACGCTACCACAGCCCACCCACATCGCAAATCCCCCGCCGAACCCGGCTTAACCCCCAACTCAACGCCGGCGCGACCGCGCCACGACCCTTGGGCCAATGCTCAAACTGGTGCTCGCCACGAGACTTCCATCCGGCGACGAGAGCGAAACGCTGTACGTCCCCCCGGCCCTCGGCGCCGAGAACAGCAAGGTCCCAGACCCTGAGCCAAACGCCCGACCCCGCGCGTCGTAGACCTGGATCAACGCCCCAGGCGACGAGACGCGGAAGACCCCCCGTCGCCCCGCCCGGAAGGTGAAGTATTCGGCCCCCGTCGGCGACGACACCGAAAGCCCCGTCACCACCCGGTTGACCACCACCCCCAGCGGCACCGCCGCCCCCAATCGGTTGTTCGTCTGATAACGATCCGGAGTCACCGAAACCCTTGGAGTCGGAGTCGGAGTCGGTACCGAAGTCGGGCTCGCCACCACGGGCGTCGGCGTCGGAACCGGCGTCGCGATGATCGGTGAAGGAGCCGGCTGAGGCTGAGGCTGGGGCTGGGGCTGGGGCGGAACCTGGCTCACGGGGCTCACCCCCGAGAATCCCAGATAGAGCTGATACGCCCCCGTGGCGAAAACGTCCCGGGTCGCGCCGTTGACGCTGACGTAATAGGTCTGGCCAGCGACCACCGATGGCAGTTTGGCCCAGGCATTGTCCCCAAAGGCCGAGGCATCGCCACCGGAAGCCAGCACGTTCCCGGCCGCGTCCCGGATGCTCACCGACGGGCTCAGCAGGCTCACCCCCGAGGCCCCCGCCACCACCTGGAACCCCGTCGCCCCCGCCGGCGCTTTGACCCGGAACACCTCGGTATCGCCCACGCTCGCCAGCGAAACCCCTGTCACCAACGACTGGCCCCAACTGTTCAGCGACGCCGTCACGTCCGCCGCCGTCCCCAACGAGGTCGCCAGACCGCGAGCCTGGTACGAATCGGGCGTCCGCGCTCCATAAATTGCCTGGATGCCGGCGATGTCCCCAGCCGCGAGTCCGCCGCGAACTCCCTGATACGTCTCGTTCATCACCTCCGCGGGCTCCGCGGCATGCTCCATTCCCAGCGAATGCCCCATCTCGTGCAGCATGACGCTGTACAGGTCGAAGGTGGAATTTCCCCCACCGATCGAGTACGGGACCGACAGGTTGATGTCCGAGTCACCGGCGGCCGTGTAACCGCCGGGCGGCGGAAAATACGTCCGCGCCAGCGTCGTCGCATTGCCGAAGCCATACCCACCAATGCGAATGTCGCCGAATCGAGAATCCCCCTGCGAGACGCCCGGTACGTCAAAATTCCACGACGAGTCAGGAACCTCCACGACGTTGAGGTTCGCCACCGACGCCCAGGTCTGCAACGCCCGGGCGATCTGCTTTTCCCAGACCCCCACGCCCAACCGAGCGTCAAGCACTGCATTCAGCGAATTCGTCCCCCCATCCCACGCAACCCCATCAGGAGCAAAGCTGAACGTGATCCGGCTCGGGTTCGCCCAGGACGACCCGCTCAGCACATACCCCGGGTCCGCCGCCTGCAAGGGCCGCTCCTCCAACTCCTCCACCGACGGCCGCCAGCGACGACCGGAGCGAAGCCGACCACAGGGCACCACCCGCCACCCCAGGCCAACGCCCTCCCATCGGCCAAGCATGTTGCAATCCTCGATGTCCAAATCAAACCGCGCCCGCCTCCACTCGCACCTCGACCGCATTCCGATCCGGCTGAGCCGGTCAGGACACGCGAGCACATCGAGACTCGCTCGTTCAAGCCACGTACCTCGGCGGGAGCGGTCTCTCGGTCGCCGCCCAGGGAAACTTTAGGACAATTTCGATCGCCAACCAGTTTTCACCACACAAGCCAATTACCAAAAGATCCGATTGTGACGGTTGCTCGGGTAATTCAGAGCGAGCGGATCGGACTTTCGCCGAGGTGCCCGTGCAAACTTAGATGCTTAATAATCGGGCATAGCCGCACGAAACGAGCGATTGCGTCCGATTGACGAGTCCATGTTCGCGAACCAACCCTCCTTGACTCGTTCTCCAAAAGGTTTTCCAGTAACAGGTTAACGATTTCCTACAAGGCGCGTTCAATCTTGGCACAACACATGAACTTGACCAAGACGGGCTAGCTCCGCTGCAACGCCTCGCGCCTCCGAGTGTCTGACGGAGGCCATCAAGCTCCGACCCCTCTCCGAAGCTCCGCCCGTGGCGACCCTGTCTCTCTCTCGGGGTCTCTCCCGCCAAAGCCAACTCGCCCCGATTTCGTTACCCCAATTCTTCGCCCGCAATTTCTAGGGAGCACCACCTTGAGGCGTCCACGAGGTTTCACCCTGATCGAGTTATTGGTCGTCATTGCCATCATTGGAGTCCTGATCGGGCTCCTCCTCCCCGCCGTCCAGGCCGCCCGCGAGGCGGCCCGACGCGCCCAGTGCACCAACAACCTGAAGCAGATCGGCCTGGCCATCCACAACTACGTTTCCAGTGTCGGGGCGTTCCCGCAACAGACGATGTGGGACCCCAGTTCCAATCTCACGAGCGACGGTGGCTGGAGCTTCACCTGGTATCTGGCGATCCTGCCCCAGATGGAGCAGTCGGCCCTGTTCAACTCGATCAACTTCAACAATCTTGTGCTCTCCACGGTGCAGAACACTGCCGTCAACGCCCAGGTGGCGGCTTACCTCTGCCCCTCGGAGAGCCAGGAACAGCGGATCACCCCCACCGCCGGGACGACCAACTACGTGGGCAACTACGGAGGCCCCGGCCCCCTCCAGACTTACAGTGGGATCATCGTCCCCACGGGCGAATCGGGCGCTGGCTATGGCGGCGGCCTCGGCAAGGTGACCTTCGCCTCGATCCAGGACGGCACGGCCAACACCGGCCTGGTCAGCGAGCGGCTGATCGGCTTCCCCGACAATCACTCGGTGGTCATCGGCGGCCCCGACGCGCGACGAGCCATCTTCCAGGGCACCGTCGGCGCGGGCGCCCAGTCCGGAGGCCCCCAGGCCCTCGCCTTCCTGGGCGGCTGCAAGGCGATCACCACCACCTCGACGAACTCCAACCGCGCCGGCAACGAGTGGTTCCAGGGCTACCCGCTGCACCTTGTCCTGACCAGCTACAACCACTTCGGCACGCCCAACAGCGTCCCGTGCAACAACCCCTTGGACATCTCCTGGGTCACCTACATCGGCCCGCTCGGTTCCTCCCCGGCCACGAGCAACCACCCTGGAGGCGTCAACCTCGGGATGGCCGACGGCTCGGTCCGGTTCATCAAGGATTCGGTCAACGTCCAGACCTGGTGGGCCCTGGGCAGCCGCCAGGGTAACGAGGTCATCAGCGGCGATTCGTACTGACGCTCGCCACCCCTCCGGGACTGCGTCCCTCGGAAATCCGTCGAGCGTTGCGACCGAGCCCAATCGGCCCGGTCGCAACGCCGCCCCTCCCTCCGACTCCACCCGAGATTGAGACCCGTCCATGACGCCCAAGCGGCTCGCCATCCTCGCTCCGCTGATCGCCCTGCTGCTTCCGGCCACCGGGTGCGGCGGGGGCGGCAGTCTCGCCCAAACGCCCCAGATCGACGTCTCCGCTCAGCGCCCGCTCCCCGAGGGCAGCTCCCCCGAGATGGCCAAGATCAAGTACAAGAAACCCCGAGTCGTCTCGGACCGCCGCGAGGCTCCTCCGTCCTAAGGAATTGGGGCAAGGCTCCCGCCGGCCCATCGTTCCGAGTGTCGGGGTGGGCGCGGCTCGACCGTTGAGGGATGTCGGGCGGGGGCGGAGCCGCGGGCCGCCTGGCCACCGCCGACGGGAGGGCGATTGGGAGCGTTCGAGAGGGCTTTTGGAGGTGAATGGGGGGCGTTTGGCGGTCGATTTGAGGGTTTTGGTGGTCGGTTTGGGCCGTTTGGTGGTTGGGAATTCGCGCGCGAGGCCCTCTCCTTGGGGCGGTTTCGGGTAGGTCCGGATTGGGAAAGAACCGCAGTGGTTGGAGGTTGGGGGGGATGTCAGGCCTTGAGGAGGGTGGGGGGATCTTCGGGATTGGACGATTTGGGATCCTTCTTACGGGATTTGCGGGGTTCGTCGCGAATCATCGGCTTCACCGGCGTGATCGGGTATTCGCCGGGGATGTAGGCTGGCAGGTCGCCGCGGTCGATGGGTCGGGGGGTTGGGCGGCTGGTCTTGAATTGGGAGCGATACCAGCCGAGGCGGCGGTCGACGCCCCGGGCTTCCTTGCGCAGTTCCTTCAGCTCGGGCGTGGCCGGGGCGAGGCCGGCCATCGCGGCGGCTCGTTCGGTGGCGTCGATGGGGGTGAGGGTGGCGGCGAGGTCTCTGTGACGCTGGGCCTGCGCTTTGGCCAGGGCGATGAGGTGGGTTTTGGGGTCGGCGTTGGGTGGGGTGTCCAGCGGGGTGACGGCGTCTCGCAGTTCGGGCGGGATTCCCAGGAGGTTCATCGCGAGCAGACGGTTGGGCTCGGACCAGACGCCCCGGGCCTCGGCGGTGGCCAGGAGGAGATCCCAGCGTTCGGCCAGGAGTTCGCAGCCGTGCTTGGTCCTGCGTAACCGGGAGATGATGAGAGCGGGGTGACGCATCAAGCCGGCGGCGAGGGCCTCGACGTCGGCGCGGCGGTCGTGATCCCAGTAGATCTGGGCTCGCTGGGCCTGGGCGTGTCGCAGGAGGATTTCTTGCTGGTGGATTCTTTCGCTGTGCAGCGTGGTCTGGCCGACGCCCTGTTCGAGCCAGAGTTCGTATTCGTCCCAGGGTTTGAGAGAGGAATTCCAGAGGTTCATGCGGTCGATGAGGGCCTGGGCCTCCTGGTCGGGGGGGATGACTCTGAGGGTGGCCAGGGGGAGCGGGGATTGGGTCGGGGCGGTGGGTTGAGGTTCGGAGAGCGCGGCTGGTTCGGGTGACATGAGGGAGGCTCGCGGAGAGGGACGGATTGGGGTCGTGGGAGCCTCCCGAGAGGAAGTATGGCGCGCGGGTGGGCGAATTGAGAACAGAATCCTTTGCGTTTACAGGATTTTGTCTTCAGGTAGGGGGTAAGAGTTTGGATTTATTGTAGGGTTCAAGCGCTCTCGGAGTCGGTTCATTTGGGGCGTTCCGCCCATTGAGGGGAGTTAGGCGTGAATCGCACATGCGGGATTTCGGACCGTATAACGGAATGGAAATTGACACGCATGCTTCGCCTGGTCGCAAGAATTGCCCCATTCCCCGAACCTACCGAGACAGGGGGCGAGTTAGACTGCAAAAATGAATTGACACCAATAGTGTTCCACGGGGTCGCCTCAAAGATCGTCGTTCGTCAGGTCGGCACTCCGCATGATACTTCGTTGCGTGCCGTGTTTGAGATCGCGGTTGGAATGGACCGGGATGACTATGAAATAGTCGCGATCCGGGTGGGCGTAGGCGTGGTGGCTGCCGTTGATGCGCTCCAGTGCCCAGCCCTTGCCCTCCAAGACCTTGCACAGCCGCTTGCCGCTGACAGGTTTCATCTCGCCCTAGCCATGACATCCGGGGCTGCCAACAACCAGGTCTCAGCCGCCTCGCGGATGCCGGCTAAGGCTTCCTCCAGCGTGTCGCCCTCGCTGAAACATCCGGGCAACGCCGGCACGTCGACCGAATAGCCGCCATCGGGCTCGGGATGCAATCGGACGCACAGGTTGACCGCGGTCGTGGCAGTGATCGGGGCCGGAGTCTTGGCCAAGTCCTCGACCGATACGCGGAACGGGCCCGACCTGGTGACCGAGACGAGGTTGCCTTGGACGTCGCGCTCTCTAGTCTCGGACTCTGCCCCAGCCGTATGGGTGGTGTGGCCCGGTTCCCCGCTCACCTTGTGAGCAACTCCTTCGATCGGCTTTTTGACCGTCATGGGCATCGGCTCCTTCAGCGCCTGGGGGCCGGAGCCTTGAAGCCCTTGTCGGTCGCATAAGCAACCAAAGCGCGGTCGATCAGTTCGGAAACGCTGGTGGCACGGTCGAATTCGGCCAGGCTTTCCACCCATGCCTTCCAGTCGTCTCGCGACCTAACGATCGTCACCGCGTCACGCACGCGGCTGGGGTCGGGCTTCGGCCCCGGTTTCCCGGATAATTTCTTCGGCTTATCCGCCACGGCTGGAGCAACCACAGTGATCTTCCCAGTTTGGGACCGGGCCAGATGCGGGCCCGCCTACCGGGATTATACCTCTCTGGATGACCATCGGCAATGCAGAGATAACGACTGAAACCTTCGGAATGATTCGGAAAAGATCTAGATTCAGCCACTGGACTCCGTATAACCATTGGATACTACTAGTCTGTCGGGAGCGGAAGTTACCCCGAAGTGAGTTAGGGCCGGCGAGTGTGCAACCACTTGCGGACCCGGCCTCTCAACTTGGCAGCGGAGAAACGGATCGTGTCCATTCTTACGCAGGTTGAGCCCCACCATGACGGGGCCACATCGAAGGCGCGCCCCGACCTTTTGCTAAATTCTGCAAAAGGTTCCACCACCGAGGGAAAATACATAAGAGTTACGCATTCATGGAGTTTTGTACAGAGATCGGGTGATGTACGCCTAGACGACACCTCGGATGATCCGGGCCTTGGCTTCGTACCAACTGAGAACGGTGGTATACAACAGGGGGCGGGCTGGACAGCAAAAATGAATCGACACCAATCGTGTTTCGGTCGGATGGGGTGTTGGGTTTGTTGTGGGGTCCGAGACCTGTCCGAGCCAGGGAATCATGACCGATCCACCAAATGAGGGAAGTAAAGCGTCCATCTTACGCACGGGATTTAAACCCGTTTGAGGGAAAAGTAGAATGACCCCTTTCCCTTTTCATCCATCGCACATGCGGGATTTCGGACCGCATGAGAGAAAAGTAGAATGACCCCTTTTCCTTTCTTAACGTCTCGGTTATCTACAAATCGTCGACCCAGTATTGGATAGAGTTGACCGAGGCGACCCCCCCGAGCCCTTGACTTCATTCCGGTTCTCGCATCATCAATCCTGCTACACAAGTCCACACGTAGTCCTTTTAGGAGGCGGAACGATGAGCAAGCTAAGAGTAGCATTTCTGTCCACGGCCACTTTCGCCGGCATCTTCGGTCTGAGCCTAGTTTGGGGCCAGGCCGAATTTCGTCCCGTCCAGGAGCACGCGCAACTCAAAGGGGATCCCGATGCCGACCAAGGCGTGGATTTCTCCCAGGCCCCAGTTAATCTCAAGCATCCAGATGTCGAATCTGTTGATGGGAGGATAGTGGCCAAGCGACCGGGGAATTGGCTCAAGGTCTCCCACAATCCCCAAGCAGCACTCGACGCGAAGACGCTAGTGCTACACAAGCGGCTGGCCTCAATCATCGATGGTTGGGATGAGATTCCTGAAGCGCGAGTGCATTACTTCTCAGGAGTAGGGAATATTCCCAGCGGAACAGTCAATGGTTGGCAAGGGACGATCATCCATGTCGAGCCCTCCGATGGCGGCTACCTCGTCACGATGCGTATTATGCCGAGCATCATCAGCGAACTGGGGGCTTGTACGATTCCCCTCGGCTGTAATTACCTTGAACAGTTTCTGGTCACTAAAGCCAACACGTTTGAGTTCGTTGCTTCGCTTGACCCCGACGGAAGTGCAGGGGAACCAAAGCCAGTGATTGGCTTGTGATAGGCCCAGATCCGATCCAAGAGGAATTGAGCCGGGGCGCCCGGAGGTTGACCCTCCGGGCTCCCACAAATCCGGACGTGCGGATTCCCTGCATCCGGCTCGTCACCTCATGAACTCGCTCCGAGGCTGGTCAGGCCGCGGACCGCTCGCGCCCGCGGGAGCATGTAGCGACCCTCCAGGCGGACGAACGCCGCCCAGGACAGCCGACCGCCGCGACGTCGTCGGGACAGCCAGTGACGCCAAATCTGAAGCGCCCGCGGCCGGACGTCGATCAGATTCGCAAAGTTGCCGATGATCCCGAAGTCACCGTAGTGGCCCCGAGGCGTCTGCCTCGGCTTGCGGTGTTGATCCCCGATCGCCAGGGGCAGGTTGGACCGGCGCCAGGCCGACAACGCGTGAAGCGTTCGCTACAATCGACTCCTTGCCGTTCGCCGGTGGACCACCGCATGACCTGCCCTGCTCCGATCCCAAAAGCGGGTGAAGCCGAGGCAGTCGAACATCGTCGGGGGCCGAGCTTCGGACCCCTCCAACTCGGGCTCGGACCCGTCGGCCGGCGCAAACCGGACCAACCGCGTCTTGCCCGGGTGGACCTCCAGCCCGTACTTGCTCATCCGTTTGGGCAACACATCCAGAATCCGCTGGGCCTCGTCCTTCTTGGCATAGGGCTTGTCCAGCGTGGAGTCGTCGGGGATCAGGAGGCCTCCCTAGCGGTGGACCATCGGCCGGGCCTCCTGCCAGAGGGTGGCGGGGTCGGGCTCCAGACGACGCAGGAGCCGCGTGAAGGCGTCGTGGACCGGTGGCGAAGGGTCCAACTCAGGCTGCACCTTGGCGGCTGCGGCACAGGAGAAGGAGCGCGGGGAGGAGATGAGGAAATCGATGTCATCGGCGTCGCGACACTTGATCGCATTGGCGAACGGGGTGCGGCTCATGATGCCCATCATAGAAGCCGGCGACGCCGGGCGTGATCCGGACAGACGATCACTACCGCGTAACACCTATGCCATTTTAGAATGACCCCTTATTCCCTTCCGGGTTTAGCCCTGGGGCGATGGGGCCTGGGCCGCGTTGGTGGCTCCTGTCACAACGGATTTGATCTGGTCGAGCAACTCGGGGGGTAGGTGCCCTTCCAGGAAGGTCAGGACCTTGGGCAAGAAGGCGCGGATCTGGTCGAGACTTAGGCCGGCCTGGGAGAGCATTGTCATTAGCTTGGAGACTTCGGCCGAGTGTCCCTTGAGGAACTTGCCGGCCAGGTCGGTGGCCATTGCCACCAGGCCTCCGGAGGATTTTTCGGACTCGAAGCTCGACATCAAACCCGAGGTTTGGGGGACGGCTGATTCCAGACGGCCGAAGGTTTCTTCCCCCAGGTGCTGCTTCAGGAAGGTCAGCACGGCGCCTAGCCCCCGTTGGACGAGGGCGGGGTCGAGGCCGGTCTGGTTGGCGAGTGAGTCGGCGAGGTCGGGCATGGTTTGGCTCGCGAGGGTCGGGGTGTTGAGGAGCGAGGGATGCGGCCCGCGAGATTCACGATGCCAGGGCCGGACGGTTCTCGCCAGGAAAAACCCAGGAGACGGCGGGGTGGTCGTCTCCCCGGATCAACGCCAGTCGCGGGGGACGAAGATTTCGCGGATGGATTCGGCGACGAAGAGGTCTCGGGGTTTCAGGGCGCCGTGGAGGGCGAGGAAGGCGGCCTCGGCTCGGGCGACGGTGGGGAAGCTGAGCCAGCCGCTGAAGCGTCCGCCGTCGGTGTTCGATCGGGCCGAGACGGGTCGGCCCTGCGAGGTGGCGACGTCGAACGCTTCGCTCAGGGAGTGAAGCACCTGGGTGGCGGCGGCCGGCGGGAGGGCCGGAGCTCCGCGAGCCGGCCAGGAGACGTTGAGCGAGCAACTGAGGTTGCGGTCCTCAGGGCGGGGGACGAAGATCAGCTCCATCGGGTCGGCAACCTCGAAGCGGATCAGTAGTAGCTCGACGTCGATGGTCCGGGCGGGGTCGGCCCCCTTGTCTCGGTAGCCAGGACGGACGCGGCCGTCGGGGGGAGCCTGGGCGTCCGGCGGGCGGATGCGCGGGCCGGCGGCGGCGGCGGTGGGTTCTCGGGGTGGCGGCGTGGGTGACGCGGCGGGGCGGGTCATTTCCTCCTGGGCTCGACCGACGACTCGGGCGGTTCCGAGGGTCTGGTAGGCCCAGGAGACAATGCGGAAGGCCCAGGCGTCGCCGCCGACGTCGGGGTGATACTTCTTGGCCTTCTCTCGGTAGGCCTCGCGGATGGCCCCCAGCGCCGTGCCCGGGGCGACGCCGAGAATTTCGTGGGGGTCTAGCGGGTAGCTGTGCTCGGGCATCTCGGCGTCTCGCTGAGGCGGGGGAAGGCGAACGCGGGCCGTGGAATCTTCTGGCCGAGCCTCTTGGCCGGGCCCTGCCGCCTCTAGTATAGTTGCAACGTCCGTCGGGCGCCCGACCTTTCTCCATTGAGAGGAGGTTGGGCAGGAAGCCGGTGCGATTCCGGCGCGGGACCGCCGCTGTAAGCGAGGAGGTCTCCGGGCACCCATGCCACTGGCTGGCCGCGACCTGGATTCGCGGTGGTCGGGAAGGCGCCCGGGGGCTGTTGGACTCGCGAGCCAGAAGACGGCCCGACGGGCGACCCAGCGATGCTTCGGCCTCAAGCATCCGGGGAAGGCCCGTCATTCGCGCGCGTCGTCCGCGCCGTGGCCTTTCCGAGTGGCCGAACCGCTGGCCCCGGGAAGGATCGCGTCTCCGTGTCCAGTCGTCCCCCGCCCGTCTCTCCCCGCTTCGGCCACGCCCGGTCCGCCTTTACGCTGATTGAGTTGCTGGTGGTCATCGCGATCATCGGTGTTTTGATCGGGCTGCTGTTGCCGGCGGTGCAGGCGGCTCGCGAGGCCGCTCGACGGGCCCAGTGCACCAACAATCTCAAGCAAATCGGGCTGGCCCTGCACGGCTATCACGATAGCTTCGCCACGTTCCCGGCCGGGGGGTGGATTTACCTGCCGATCCAGCCGCGGACGCTGAACATGAACATCGGCTGGTCGGCGGTGATCCTCAACACCCTGGAGCAGCGGGCCCTGTTCGACGGGCTGAACTTTGGCTTCGGGTATGACACGCCGGCCAACTCGACGGCGACTTACCCGGTGCTGGCGGTGTACCTCTGCCCGTCGGAGCCTCGCCAGTCGCTGTGGAATCCGTATCCGGGCGACACCTATTTGCACGCCGACGCCGACTATGGCGGGATGTATGGCGAGCGGATGCTGACCAACAACAGCCCCGCCCGGGGAGCGTTGATCTTCAACCAGTGCTTGCCGATGGCGACGATTGTCGATGGGACCTCGCAAACGCTCCAGGTGGGCGAGGACCCCGAGGCTGTGCACGCCCAGTGGAGCAGCGGGCACAACGTGTTTGACCAGGCGGCGCCGATCAACGCGCGGCCCCGATCGGAATTTGGAGAGGAACTGACCAGCCAGCACCCCGGCGGGGTCAACGTCCTGTTCACTGACGGCTCGGTCCGGTTCCTCAAGAACTCGACGGCGGTGCGAGTCCTCGCGGCGCTTTGTACCCGCAACGGCGCCGAGGTGGTCTCGGCCTCCGATTACTGATCCGATTCGACTCGATTCGATCTCACCGATTCAGGAACCTTCTTCCATGCGCTTCGCGACCGCCACGTTGCTTATCCTGCTGGCCACGGTTTCGGCCCGCGGGGATCAGGTCACCGCCGATTTCGAGGGGCTGGCCCCGGGCCACAAGTCGGGCTTCGGCGACGCTGGTTTCAGCTTCAGCAACACCTACTCGGCCTCGGGGGACTATTTCACCGGGTTCGCCGTGTCGAAGGAGGTCAACAACGTCCCGATCGACTCGCCGAATGACAGCAAGGACTATGACCTCGCTCAGTTTGGGGTATATGCTCCGGCGGCCCCGGGGACGGGCTTTGGCGGGTCGGCGGGCTATGGGATCGCCTACAACTACTTCGTCGGTGACGCGGTGATCACCTTGCCCACCGGCGCCGATCCGGTGTCGCTGGAACTGGCCAACACCACCTACGCCGCGTCGTTCCTGCTGTATGGGGACAAGTTCGGCAGTCCGATCGCCCAGGGACAGTACTTCCGCGTGGAGGTCGTCGGCCTGGACGCCTCGGGGAACCCGATCGCCGCGGCGCCGGTTTCGACGACGCTGGCCGATGACCCGGACGGCACTCCCGACGTCAGATACGGGTTCCAGTTCGTCAACCTGAGTTCGCTCAAGGGGGCGGTGTCGCTGGGGTTCAACATCGAGACCAACATCGTGGACCCCGATTCGGGGTTTGCCACGGTGCCGTTCACCTTCGCGGTGGATAACGTGGTGGCCGCGACGCCCTCGGCGGTGCCGGAGCCGTCGACCTGGGTGCTGGCGGCTTTTGGCGTGGGGGGCCTGGGTCGGTTGGCTCGTCGACGGCGGGTCGGCTCGGTCTGAACCGCAATTCGAGGGGGCGCGCCGTGCGGACTGGTCCGGATTGTGGCATAATGCCTGCCTTGATCCGGACCGGCGGCACCGCTCGCCCGCCGGTTTTCGGACGGACGACCGGCCCCCGAGGGTCGTAGGCTCGTTTTCCGGGAGAGTGGCTCGATGAATGCCAGGCGTTTCTGGACCTTGACGGCCTTGATCGTGGTGGCGGTGGTCGCCCGATTGGCTCCTCACCCGTACAACTTCACCCCGTTGGTGGCGGTGGCCCTGTTTGGCGGAGCAACCTTCGACCGAAGGCGGGACGCGGTGGCGGTCCCCCTGCTGGCCTTGCTGTTGAGCGATGCACTGCTTGGGCTCGCCTACCTCGCCGGATTACAGCCGAACTGGGGCTTTTACCAGGGGCAGTGGGTGGTCTACGCCTGCTCGCTGGCGGTGGTTGGCCTGGGCTGGCTGATCCGTCGGCACCGCAACGTCCCGGCGATCGCGGGGGCGACGCTGTTGGGTTCGGTCCTGTTTTTCCTGGTGACGAATTTGGTTTTCGCCTACGGACCGCTCTCCCTGTACCCGGCGACGCTGGAGGGGCTGATCCAGAGTTACCGGGCGGCCCTGCCGTTCTTCCAGAACAGCCTGGCCGGCGACGCCTTCTATTCGGCGGCCCTGTTCGGAAGCCTCGCCCTGGCCGAAGCCCGCTTCCCGGCCCTGCGGCGGCGGGACGCCACGATGCCGGCGATGGCATGAAGGGGATGAGGGTTGCGCAGGGGTTGGGAGAGGGATTCACGCCCTCCCGCCTCTCGCCCGGCTTCGTTAGGCTCGCTGGCTGAGGAAAAAGTCGACGCCTGTTGATAACTGGATCTTACCAATCTAAATTTCTTCGAATTCAAGGCACGGCGGCAACGGCGGGGGGGTTGGACCGACTGGATCGCAAGCTTCCGCCTACGACCAGAGTCAGAGTCGGAAGGTCGTTTCGTCGAGTTCGGGGGCGCTTTCGATGAAGCTGAAAGTCCTGATTCACCCCGCCGATGAAGGGGGCTTCTGGGCCGAGGTCCCGACCTTTCCGGGCTGCGTCTCGGAGGGGGAAACCCTTGACGAGGTGCTTGCCAACATCCGCGAAGCGGCCGAGGGTTGGGCGGAGGTCGCGGCCGAACAAATCCCGAGCGATTCGATGGCACAGGTTGTCGAGGTCGAGCTGTGAAGTCGATCTCCGGCAAGCGATTCTGTCAGGTGGCCGAGACTCACGGTTGGGTTTTACGGCGAATCCGCGGTAGCCACCACATTTCCGCTCAACCTGGAAACTCGACGATTCTGACCGTTCCGGTCCACGGAAATTGGGAACTGAAACAGGGTACGTTTCGCACCTTGCTCCGGAACTCCGGCATTCGGGAAGCGGAATTCCGAACGGGAGCGACGGTTGACACTCGCCGCAGCAGGCTCCCGAAGCTCGCCGAGTTTTCTGGTATCCTCCAGCCCCATCCATTGAGTCTCGTCCCCCGCCCGCGGAGGCTGGCTTGAACCCCGGCGCGATCCGGTCGTTGCGGCGTAAACTTGCCGCCGATGAGCCTGTTTTTGGCCTTTGGATCACCCTGGAGTCGCCCGCCGTCACCGAGATGGCCGTGGCCCTGGGTTTGGACTGGGTGGTCATTGACGCTGAACATGGTCAGCTGGATTGGCAGGAGGTCGTCGGCCATGTCCGGGCCGCCGTTCGCAGTGAGACCGTCGCGTTGGTCCGCGTGGCCGACCTGGACCGGGGACTGATCAAGCGGGCTTTGGATGTCGGGGCTGATGGGGTTGTGATTCCCTGGGTCGAGACGGCCGACCAGCTTCGGCGGGCGATTTCCTACAGCCGTTACCCGCCGGAGGGGCGTCGCGGCATTGGCGCCGAGCGGGCGACCGGCTGGGGCGAGGCGATCGGTGAACATGCGGCCGAGGCCAATGAGCATGTTCTGGTCGTGCCGATTTTGGAGTCGGTCGAGGCGATTTCCGAGGTCCCGGCGATGGCCGCGTTGGATGGGTCGGAGCTGTTCTTCTTTGGGCCGGCGGACTTCTCGGCGACGGCCGGTTATCGAGGTCAGTGGGAAGGTCCGGGGGTGGCCGGTCAGATCCTGGCGTTGAAGGACACGCTTCGGGCGGCGGGGAAGCATTGCGGGGTTGTGGCCACCGGCTCGGCGAACCTGGACGAGCGGCTGAGCCAGGGGTTTCGGATGTTGGCCCTGGGGCTGGATGGGGCGTTGCTGTTGAGGTCCCTGCATGAGATGTTGAAGGCCGCCGGCCGGGATGGCCGCGTCCGCTCCGATCTCCGCCCCGAGAAACGCTCGATGCCCCCACTCCTGCCTCGCCCCCCCGAGTCGTTCCGGCCCGACCGGCCCGAGGTGTCCACGCCGGTCGGTGCCGGCCAGTTCGTGGAGATTGCTCCGGGCATTCGCCTGGAAATCCTGGTGGGCTCGGGGGTTGGCGCCCGCAACCTGACGACCGGCGAGGTGACGTTTGCCCCGGGGGCGGAATTGCCCTGTCACACCCACACCTTCTCCGAGTCGTTGACCGCTTTGCGGGGTCGGCTGTCGGTCGAGGTCGAGGGGCGCCGGTACGACCTGGAGCCGCTGGACAATGTCGTCATTCCCCCTGGCCTGGCGCATCGGGCCTGGAATCGGGACGAGACGACGCCTTCGGTGTTTCACGTCGCGCTGGCGAGCGGAACGCCCGACCGGACTCTGGTCCCCAAACCGGCCGCGAGCGTCTTGATGCCGACGACGGCCGAAGGGGTCGCCGGCGCCGAACGGGTTAACCGCCATGCCACGGCCCCACGGTCGGCGGCCGGACCGAACACTGAGTTCATCGACTTCTTCAATGAGTCGCTGATGCCGGGCATCGAGATGAGCGGCGGTTATGGTCTGTTCCATCCGGGCGGGCGGCTGCCGGCGCACTTTCACGACTTTGACGAGTCGATCTGCATCATCGACGGCGAGGCGACCTGCGTCGTCGAGGGGCGACGGATCAACATGAGCGGCGGCGCCACGGCGTTGCAGCCTCGCGGGCGGGTCCACTACTTCATCAATGAGTCGCCCGGGACGATGGCCATGATCTGGGTCTACGCCGGGCCCCGCCCCGAGCGGATCGTGGTCGACGAGCGTTGCGCCACGCCCGAAGGCAACCCCTGGAGAGATGGGGAACCCTCATGAGCACCGACGATTCCACGCCTCCCCTGCCACCGACGTTCCGGGTCGCGGTGACGGGCGACTTCTTTGGCCCCGGGGGCGTCCCCAGGTATCCCGACCTGGGCCTGTCGGTCTTCGACGGGCGGGGGCACCTGGAATGGGCACCGTTTCTGGAGCATCGCCCCCGGATCGGCCCGGACCAACTGGCCGGGGCCAACGGGGTGATTGTCCTGACTCCGGCGGTGACGGCCGAGAGCGTCTCGCGGGCCGATGACCTGCTGGCCGTGGGGCGGTTCGGCGTGGGGTACGACGCGGTTGACGTGGCCGCCTGCACCGCCGCCGACGTGGCCGTTTACATCGCCGTCGGCGCTGTGGATCGCTCGGTGGCCGAGGCGACCGTCGGGTGGATGATCGCCCTGACTCACCACCTTCTCATCAAGGACCAACTGGTGAGGACCGGACGCTGGGACGAGCGGTCCGGGTACATGGGCCGGGAGATCCGCGACCGAACCTTCGGCGCCGTGGGGTTTGGCGGGATCGGCCGGGCCACCGTGGGCCTCCTGCGCGGCTTCGGCATGCGGACGCCCCTGGTTTATGACCCGTTCCTCGCCCCCGCCGCCGCCGAGGAGGCCGGCGTCCGCGTGGTCGGGCTGGAAGAACTGCTGTCCGAGGCCGATTTCGTCTCGATCCACTGCCCCCTGAACGACAAGACCCGCGGCCTGATCGGACCGGTCGAACTGGCGATGATGAAGCCCGACGCCTATCTGATTAACACCGCCCGCGGCGGGATCGTCGACGAGGATGCCCTGTTCGACACCCTGTTGAACCGACGGATCGCCGGAGCGGCGCTGGACTGCTTCGCCGTCGAGCCGGTGGTGACGCCCCATCGGTTCGGCTCGCTGGACAACGTGCTGCTGGCGCCCCACTGCATCGCCTGGACCGACGAGTTGTTCCGCGACATTGGCCGGGTGACCTGTCAGGGGATGCTTGACCTGTCGCTGGGAAAAGTGCCCAAGGGGGTGGTGAATCCCGAGGTGTTCGACCGCCCGGGGTTCCTCGAAAAGTGGGAGCGGCTGCGGCATCCCGGTTGAACCTCGGCGATGTTGCGGAGGGAGGGGGGGCGGATGAGTCGGCGGCTGGAAGGTCAGACAGCGTGGATCAGCGGGGCCGCCTCGGGGATCGGGGCGGGCACGGCGCGGTTGTTCGCCCGCGAGGGGGCGTGCGTTGCCCTGGCGGATCGTCATGCCGAGAAGGTCGAGGAACTGGCCGACGAGATCCGCCGGGACGGGGGCCGGGCGCTGGCCGTCCCTGCCGACGTGGCCGTTGAGTCGGCGGTGCGCGACTCGATCGACCGGGCGGCCGAGCAGTTTGGCGGGTTGGAAATCGTGGTCAACTCGGCCGGGATCGTCCGCGCTGGGCTTTTGCACGAGACCGACGTCGCCGACTGGGACCGCCTGATGGCCGTCAACGTCAGCGGGGTCTTCCTGGCGGTCAAGCACGCGATCCCCCACCTCAGGCGGAATCCTCGCAGCTATGTGGTCAACCTCGGGTCGATCAGCAGCTTCGTGGGCCAGTCGAGCACGCCGGGCTACACGACCTCCAAGGCGGCGGTGCTGGGTCTGAGCCGGTCGATCGCCCTGGATTACGCGGCGATTGGCCTGCGCTGCAATTGCGTTTGCCCGGGGATCACCGACACGCCGATGCTCCGCGAGCACCTGGACAAGACCCCCGACCCGGAAGCGACCCTCAAGGCCAGGCTGAGGCGCGTTCCCCTGGCCACGGCGCTGACGCCCGAGGACATCGCCCGAGCGGCGTTGTATTTCTCGTGCGAGGACTCGGCCGGGGTGACGGGGACGTCGTTGATTGTCGACGGCGGCTACCTCGCCGCGGCCGAGTGGGACGCCGGCTGACCGGAACCGATCCACCTCTCCCAACCTGTCAAACGCGAGGGCCCGCCGATGTCTCTGAAACTGGCCTGCGCCGACTTCACCTTTCCGCTGCTGTCGCACCCTCAGGCGCTGGATTTGATCGCCCTACTCGGGTTCGACGCGGTGGACATCGGGCTGTTCGAGGGGCGCTCTCACCTGCGGCCCTCGACCGAGTTCGCCAACCTCGAACGCTCGGCGAAGGCCCTGGCGAAGGCGCTGGCGGACCGGGGGCTGGTCGCCGCGGACATTTACTTGCAGACCGACCCGGACTTCGCCACCTACGCCCCCAACCACCCCGACCCGCAGCGACGCCGCCACGCCCGCGACCAGTTCACCCGCACCCTGGAGTACGCCAACGCGTGCGGAGCCAGACACGTCTCAGCGCTGCCGGGGGTGGCGTTCTCGGAGGGGAACGAGGCCGATTCGTTCCGCCTTTGCTGCGATGAACTCGCCTGGAGAGCCGAGGCGGCCAAAACCGAGGGCCTGATCTTCGGAGTCGAGGCGCACGTCGGCTCGATCGCCCCCACGCCCGAGGCCGCCGCCCACCTGGTGCGCTCCACCCCGGGCCTGACCCTAACGCTGGATTACACCCACTTCACCCGAGCCGGAATCCCCGACGCCGAGGTCGAGCCGCTGATCCCCCTGTCCAGCCACTTCCACGCTCGCTGCGCCCGAACCGGTCGGCTCCAGTGCGCTTTCCTGCAGAACACCATTGATTACGGCCGGGTGCTGGATGTGATGCAATCTTCGGGATATGCCGGGTACGTCGGCGTGGAATATGTCTGGATCGATTGGGAGCACTGCAACGAGGTTGACAACCTGTCGGAAACGATCCTCCTGCGCGATTTTCTGCGCAACCACCGAGCGGCCGGGTAAGGTGATGAATCTTCGTGGTTGGCGCGGCATCAGGCCAGACGTTGGTGATGCGGCTCGCCCCCCCGACGATCGCATCAGTAATATCCAGATACCTCATCGAAACCCCTTGCGATTCATCGTCAGTGTCGATTTCGACCCCGAGACCGGCCTGTCCCACATCCGCGCAGATGGGGAAACCGAGGACGAGGTCGATCAGGTCTTGCGGGCGTCGGGCGGCGACGTCCAGATCCTGTATTCGCCCGACGAGCATCCGGGAGACGTCTTCGTTATCGCCGTCTACGAACTGACCGGCCAGGCCAAGAGGGCCTATCGCCGGAGGCGACGGAGGAAGCCGCGATGAGCGATCAGCAATTGCCCCAGGGCTGGGACGAGGCCCGCATCCGCGAGGTGATCGACCACTACGACGCTCAAGACAAGGAGGAGCGGGCCGCCGAGATCGATGCGGCATGGGAGGCGGAGGGGATGACGATAATGTCGGTGCCGACTGAACTCGTCCCCGAGGTCCGCGCGACCCTCGCCCACAAGCCGGCCGCCTCTTAACCTTCAGGCTGGCAAGTTCTAAACTGGGTGGCTGAGGTCTGTTACCCTGGACCCCAGACACCCGACGCTTAGGAATGATAAGGGGTCAGGAGCCGATCTATGGAGCTTCATAAGGGTCTGGCCGTCACAGACGCCCTCTTGCTCAGCGCCCTGCTCGTCGGGATTGCTGTCGGCTCGTATTGTTTAGACTGCTTTATCGCGTGGGTCTTTAGGGACTTGATTGACGTCAGTCTGGGCTTTCCGAAGTCCTACCGAGTTTCGCCAGATGTCGCGAATTCTTTCAGAAAAACATCCTGGATACGACTCGGCACGTCCAAGGTAGGAGGAGTTGTTACGAACAGACTTTATTCTTCGCGATGTGCTGATGGTTTATCGTTCAAAGCGCGTTCGATTTTTGGATTTCATGCTATGCACATAGTTATGATACCATGGACAGCGATTCGTGTTAGAGAGAAAAGAGGCTGGTCTACTGGAAAGCAGTATCAACTTTATATAATTGGCGAAAACAACGAAACTATTAACGTCGTCGAACTCGGAGACTGCGACTCTGGCTGGCTCACCCAAGTTATCCGGAACACGGCATCGTTATCCGACACCCCGCTCAATTCAAATTGAACGGGGCGGTCAATCTCTTTGATCTTCCCACGGGCACCGAAGCCTTCTGCTCACGACGCAGTGAGCCGGAACCCGATTTGGCCCATGACCGATCCCCGGGCCAGCCGCATCACCTCGCGTCGAGACGGACCCGGCCGTCGACGTCGCTTTCTGGTCAAGCGGACGTACCGTATCCTTAACGCATCCCCGCCGCCGAGATTTGCGAGGTCCCCAGCGTGGCGCCGCCGGGCGTGGGCCTTGTTAGCAGCTTGGGGAGTTCGACGCCGTCGAAGTAGGTGTAGTTGGGACGCTCGTATTCCCGACGGTACTCCTCTTCGGACAGGTCCTTGTGGAGCATGAAGGGGACGTGGGCGGCGGAGGCTTCCCAGGCGACCTTTCCTTCGTACAGGAAGCGGACGCGGCTGGTGTGTTCCTTGATCTTGTACTGATCGATCCCCCCGCCGAACTTGTGGTACTGGATCTTGCGCTCAGGGCCGACCTCGGTGGTGGCCGAGAGGACCAAGGGTGCTCCCGAGGCCACCTTGCAGCCCTGCGATTCCAGCTTGGCCATCAGCGAGGCGCGGGCCTTTTCCCTTGCGGCGGTGTCGGCGAGAGCCGAGGTGTCGATTGAGACCACCGTGCCTTCCTTCAGGATGAAGAAGCCCGGGTCGGCCAGGGCTTTGTCCAGCGCCGCCTTCGCCGCCGGGTGGGGCAGCTTGATCGGTACGACGGCTCCGGGTGAGTCGCCGCTGACGAACCAGCCGAGACCGCCCAGTACCTGGACCAGCTCGTCCCCTTGATAATTCCAGACGCGTACCTGGGTTGGCAGGTCGACCAGGGTGTGCTTGCCCAGCAGGACCGTGTCGTCGTCGGGCCAGTGAACCTCGCCATTAGTGGGTGGCAGGCCGTGGTAGGGCAGCTCCCCTTCGAGCTTGCCGCTGGCCGCGTCCCAGACGTACAGCCGATCAAAGGCGGAGCACGCCAGCCGCTTGCCGGTGGCGCTGAAGGAGAGGGCCGGCCAGGGCAGATTTTCGCGGGGCAAGGTGGTGGCGGTCGTTACCTCGCCGGCGTCCAGGTCCAGCAGGCCGAGTTCCTTGCCCGTGGTGAACGCCAGGGTCTTGCGGTCGGGGCTGAGGGCCGGGATACATGATCCTTGCATTTGCATATGATACAGGGGGCGGGCCGATTCGAGGTCCCAGACGGCCAGCTTGCCCGAGGAACTCGCCGTGGCCAGCCGCTTGGCGTCGAGGAACTCCGCCCACCTGACGTCGCGGTCGCCGCCTTGCAGGTCGCCGTAGGGGGTCCAGACCAGGCTTTTGGCGATTCCCTTGGCCCCCAGTGACCAGATTTCCAGGCGGTCGGAGTTTCCCCAGCCCCACTCGTCCCGGCGCATCAGCACGCGAGTGCCGTCGTCATGCAAGGCCAGGGGGACGAGCTTCCCGGGAGCCGCGCCGACGCCTAGCCGAGTGCCGGCCTCCAGGTCGCACAGGACCAGCCTCGTGGTGCCGGCCGGCTTGGGCTCGTCAACGTTGTAGCCGATGACGGCCCGCTTGCTCCTGGCGTTGACGGCCATACCCTTGAACGCCTCGAAGAAGTTCGCCTTGCCGGGGATTGGGATCGGCCGGCCGCCCTTGAGCTTCAACCCCGAATCCGCCGGCTTCCCGGCCAGGTAGGCCCACTGGGTGTTGGTCGGCACCGGGTCGACCGCCCTGGCCGCTGACCAGTCGGGCTCGACCACTCGGGGGCCGCCGGTCGCGCCTCCCGAGCCGATCGCGTCCTTCCCTTTTCCCTTGGATTTGAACGGGTCGGCCTCGGCGGCGGGCTTGAAGGGGTTGTCCTCCTGATCCTGAACGCTGGCGACGTACTTCTGGTCGGCCGGACTGAGCTTCTTCAGGTCGATCTCGATCTCCGACCCGTCGGGTTTCTCCAGCGTGACCTTGCCGTCGGTCAGCGCGACGTACTTGGCCTGGATCTTGAACTTCCCCCGAGCGTCGGACCAGGTGCGGACGTCCTCGGCCGCGCCGGCGACGAACAGCCCGCCGAGCATCCCCCAGGCCATCGCCAGGGCCAGGGCGCGCCTCGCGGCGCGCGGAAAAATCTCGCGCATGGGATGGGTCCCGAGAGGGTCGGAAGTGAAGAAACGCGACGGGGCAGCGCGGGGGGCTGGCCGTTGTCGACCCGCCCCCCGGTCTCCGGTTCGTGACTTCGCCCGCGGCTCCGCATTATTTTCGGGAAATCCGTCGGGGTCGAATCCCCAGCCCGGGTTCAGGCTGCCAGGGGCTCGGGACGGAAGAAGTTGCGGTACAGCACGGCGATTGACAGGAAGTAGATGGGCAGCGTCACGAGCAGGCCCACGCCGCAGGCCAGGACACCAAGGAACGCGGCGAGCCCGGCCACGATGTTGAACCCCAGGGCGGCCCACCCCTGCCCCCTCAGGGCCTCCCAACTGCGCTTCAGGGCCTCGATGCCGCCCAGCCGCCCATCGGCCACCAGCGGCATCACGAACATCAGCCGACCGGCGAGGTAGAGCCCGGGCACGATCAGCATTACGAAGCCCAGGCCGACGGCCAGGCTCGACAGGATCAGGCCGGCAATGGCCGAGAGCGTCACGTCTCCGGCCGAGAACAGGTCGCCCACCGAGATCTGCCCCCCGCGTACCTGCTTGATCGCGGTTCGGAAGATCCCCGCACTGAAAAACGCGTTCATCACGAGACTGATAAGGAAAATGAGCCCCTGGAAGAGCAAGAAATTGGACGAAACCCGCTGATTGGCCGCCCCCTGAGGACCGGTCGCCCCGATCAACAATAACGTCAGCCCCTGAACGACAAGGTTGCTAATGATGGTCTGGACCACGATGATCCCCACCCAGGTCCCCCACTTCGCCTTGACGAACTCCCAGGCCTCGCTGATCGCCGCGAGGCGGACCTCCGCCGGTCCGGCCTCGCCGACGGGGGGCAATTCTCGGCCCAGGTCGGCCTGGGGCGCCTCATAGTAATTCGCCGCGAATGGATCGCCCTGGCTCATCGTCGAGTCTCCCACGGACATGAACACGTCAATTCTCGGCCGCGAACCACCATGCCAGACGGGCGAACGTCCCGCCACGGGGTAACCCCTCCGTCCTGGTAGAATGCCGGCGACGGCGGGGGCGAGCCCCGTCGCGACGATCCAAATCGGGGGCGGGCTGGACATGGCGACGGGCGACCGGGTCGCGGCGGGCAGGGGCGGCATCGCGCCGTTGGTTCCGGCGGCGCTGGCAGTGGCCTCGGGGGTGATGGTCGACCGCCTGGCCGACCCCTGGGGCACCTTGACGTGGGCGTCGCTGGCGGCGGGGCTGGCCGCGATTTCGGCGTGGGCTGGAGGGCGGTCGGCGGTTGGGGCGTGGCTGCTGGTGATGAGTTTGGCGGCGCTGGGCGGCGGCTGGCACCATTACCGATGGTCCGACCTTGCCCCCGACGACCCGGCCCGGGGCGACCATCACTTCGGGGCTCCGGCGTGGGTGCGCGGCGAGGTCGAGGACGTCCCCGCCTTTCGTCCCGGGCGGGGCCGCGACGATCTTGGCTCGACCCGCACGACCCTGGGACTCTCGGCCTTCAGTGACGGAAGGGACTGGCACCCCGCCTCCGGCCACCTGCTGCTGAGGGTCCGGGGCGACCGGGTCGACCTGGAACCGGGTACCCTCGTCGAGACCGCCGGCACCCTGGAGGCGATCCCCAGCCCGCTCAACCCCGGAGAGTTCGACTCCCGCGACCTCCTGCGAGCCCGGGGCCTGCGCCTGTCGCTGGACGTTGACGACCCCGAGGGCATCGAATCCCTTCCTCGCGGTCCTTCCGATCCGTCCGGGTGGTGGTCGTGGAATCGTTTGCTGGGCCAGGCCCGATCCTGGAGCTACCGGACTTTGGTGGCGAGGCTCGACCCGTCGGTGGCTCCTCTGGCCGCGGCGTTGCTGCTGGGTCGTCGAGAGGCCGTCGACCCCGAGGTTAACGACGCCTTCGCCCGTACCGGGACGACCCACCTGCTGGCGATCTCCGGATTGCATCTTCAGGCCCTGGCCTGGGCGCTGTTTGGGGTGGCTCGCGTGGCCGGGATGCGCCGACCTCTTGCCTTCGCCTGGGTGATCGGGGCGACGTTGACGTATGCGCTGCTGGTTGGCCTGGCGCCCTCGGTGGCGCGATCGGCGGCGATGACGGTGGCCGCCTGCCTGGCCGGCCTACGCGACCGGCCCGTCCGCCCCGCCAACGTCCTGTCGCTGGCCGCCTTGGCGACGTTGGCGTTGAACCCCTCGTATCTGTTCGACGTCGGTTGTCAGCTTTCGTTCCTGGCCGTGGGGGCGATCGTCTGGGGCGTCCAGCCGGCCAATGACTGGGTTGGTTTCCTGTACGCCCGCTTGACGTTTCGCATCCGGGGACCGGAAAGCCCGCTCGACGCCCTGGAGCGCGCCGCCCGGCCCTGGTGGCGGGCCCTTCCCGGCCGGCTGGGCGGCGGGGTGGCCGAGGGGCTGATGCTGTCGCTGGTGGTGTGGCTGGCGGCCTTGCCCTTGGTCTGGCTGCGGTTCCATCTGGTCTCGCCGATCGGGGTCTTGCTGAACGTCCCCTTGATCCCGATCACGTCGCTGGCGCTGCTGGCCGCTGGCTTGACGCTGGCCCTGGGAGCGATCTGGCCGCCGCTGGCCGCCGCTCCGGCCTGGGCCTGCCATCAACTGTTAGCCTTGACGGAATTTTTGGTCCGCTGGGGTGCGTCGCAGCGCTGGGCTTTCACCTACGACGCGGCCCCTCCCCTCTGGTGGGTCGTCGGGTTCTATGGGATTTTGGGGGCCCTGCTGCTGGTCGGGCCGGGACGACGCCGCGTCCCACGTTGGTCGCTGGTCGGCTGGACCCTGCTGGGCGTCGTCGTGCTTTGGCCAGGACGACCGGGCGAGGCCGAGGCCGAGGCCGAGGTTCTGGCCGTCGGCCACGGCCTGGCGACCTTGCTGAGGGCCGATGACGGCTCCGCGGTTCTTTATGATTGCGGACGCCTGGCCGACCCGGGCATCGGCCGGAAGGTCATCGCCCCGGCGCTCTGGGCCCGGGGGGTCCGCCGGCTCGACGCGGTGTTCCTGTCCCACGCCGACGCCGACCATTACGACGGCCTGCCCGACCTGCTCGACCGCATCCCGATCGGCGAGGTCCGCGTCCCGCCCAGCTTCCCGCGCTCGAGAGACCCCGGCGTGGCCTCGCTGCTGGCCGCCGTCCGGGCCCGCGGGGTGCCGGTCGTCGAGGTCGCCCAGGGTGGTCAATGGCCCTTTGGTCGGACCGGCCGGTTGACCGTCCTTCACCCGCCGAAGGGCTGGCGGCCGACCGCTTCGGACAACGCTCGCAGCCTGGTGATCGACGTCCAGGCCCGGGGCTGGCACTTCCTGCTGACCGGCGACCTGGAAGGGCCTGGCCTCACCGAACTGCTCGACCGACGGGGACGGCCGCCGGAGGTTCTGCTCTCGCCCCACCACGGAGGGCGGACAGCCAACCCCCCCGCGCTGTTCTCCTGGGCCGACGACGCCACGGTGGTCGTCAGCCAACGACGAGGGTCGGCCGGCGCCCGCGACCCCCTGCAACCCATCGAGGCCCGCGGCGTTCCGATCCTGCGAACCTGGCAGCGAGGGGCGATCCGTCTGCGATGGTCGGCCGAGGGGATCGCCGCGACCGGCTTTCTCGATCGGCCCCCGCCCATGGCATCCCTCGGCCCCCTGCCCCTCCCGGGCCGCCTGGCTTTGGGGTTGCTCGGGTTCGCGCTGGGAGCCGCGCTTTGCCTGGCCCTGGCGGTGGTGGAGTGGGGCGCCTGGTCGCTGGTCGTCCCCGGCCGCAAGGCTCCCGGGCCCGTCGATTTGATCGAACCCCCCTGGGAACCGATGACCCTCGACGCCCCCGACGGAGCGACCTTGCGGGGCCTCTGGCTGACGGCGACGGGCCAACCGCGAGGGCTAGCGCTGCTGCTGCACGGCTTCGGCGAGACCGGCGACGCCCTGAAAAGTCGGGCCGAGACGCTGGCGGTCCAGGGCTGGTGCGTGGCGGTCCCCGACGGCCGTGGCCAGGGCTCCAGCGGCGGCGTGTTCGTCTCCTTTGGCGGTCGGGAGGCGTCCGACGCCGTCGCCTGGCTCGACTTGCTGGCCGACCGCCTGCCCCCGGGCCTCCCTTCGGTGATCTGGGGCCGCTCGATGGGCGCGGCGGTGGCCCTCCGAGCCGCCGCGATCGACGCCCGAATCGCGGCCCTGGTCCTGGAAGCCCCCTACCCCGACCTCGCCAAGGTCGTCGCCTCGGTGCTGAGTCGCCAACGCATCCCGGCGGCTCGATTCTGGGCTGGGCCCCTGCTCCGCCGGGCCGGAATCCTCGCCGGAGCCCCCCTCTCCTCGCCCCGGCCGATCGACCTGGCCCCGGCGATGATTCGGCCCGTCCTGATCGTCCACGGGAACGCCGACCGTCTGGTGCCGATTGCCGAGGCCCGCCGCCTCTTCGCCGCCTTTCCCACGATGGCCGAGTTCCTGGAAGTCCCCAAAGCCCGCCACCACGACGTTTTCGAGGTCGGCGGCCCCTCGATGGCCGCGGTCATCGCCGAGTTCCTCGACCGCTCGACGCCACGCCCGGGATGACCTCCATTCACCCCGACCGCAACCTGTTCGCCCAATCGGCCTCGGCCTCATCCAGCGGGGGCACCGCCGTCCCGTCGTAATTCAGAACCAGGTGGTAGCGCGCCCGGCGATACAGGGCATGCAAGAGCGCCCCAAGGTCCACCGGGAGTTCTTCCTCCCCGGGTTGCAGGGGCACCGGGAAAGTCGGAATCGGCTGCCTCATCGTGAACGGGTAAAGCTGGGCCCGGGGCCGGTCTCGCCCGCGGCTGACCAGGATGCGGTAATCGCTGCGACATGCGGGACTTACCACCGGCATTGGCTCGCCCGCGCGAAGCAGGTCGATCTCGACGAGGCTGGTTTGCGATTCGAGGATTCGGCGACGCTTCTTCTGGTAGATCCGACGTCCCCTCCCCTTCCGCTTGTTGGCCGGCGAGAGAATCTCCACCACCGTCACCAGTCTCTTCGCCTTGACGTTGCGGATCTCCAGAAACGTCTCGCGGGCTTCGTCCGGGATCGGGACTTCCACATCCAACACCGCCGGGCCGGCCGGTCCCCGGGCCAACGACACCGCTTCGGACGCCGATGTCGACGAGAGCACCAGATCCGGACGGCCGATGGAGAGCGACTCCCCAGGATGGAGCTCATAAACCCGCTCTTCCAGCCCGACGAAATACTCCGGCGCAATCCGTTCGGAGAGGTCGTCGCGCAGAGCGGCGATCAGGCTATTATGCACGTCCGGCCAGATCGCCGGATGCTCCAGGTACGGGTCCATCCCCGGGAATGGCGTGGTCATGGGTTCACGGTAGCGAAATCTCCCCACCCGATCAAGGTCCGCCCCCCTCGGCCAGCGCCGCGTCCAGGTCCGTCGCATGGGCGATCGCCCCGGGCCGGGCCTTCAGCGGTTCCAGTTCGGCGCGATCGCCCCGTCGGAGGAACTCCACGCGAGGCGGGGCGTCGGCGGTTCCTCCCGGCAGACAGGCGGCGACATATGAATCGCCCACGACTTCCAGATGCATCCCCCGCAGGCCAACGACCAGGGCGGTCCCCTCATCCACTCCAAACCCCACAAGCTCGGGGTGATGCGTCAACACACCGAGCAAACGGCCCAGGCGGTTGCGGCGGAGGAAGTGCTGGTCCACGACCGCCCCGGGCAGCAGGCCCAGCCCTTGCCCCTCGGCCGCGATCCCGCCGCCGCTGCCCAAAATCATCGTCCTGGACAGCACCGCCGCGCCGGCCGAGGTCCCGCCCACCACGCCTCCGCGCTCCAGCAGGTTCACCAACCGCCGCTCGAACGCCGTCCCCGCATAGGCCGCCGCCAGCCGAGACTGCAATCCGCCGGAGAACCATACGCCGGTCGCGTCATCCACCTGGCGAGCGAACGCCTCGGTATTGGCCGTTGGCCGATCGCCGGCATCCACCACCCGCACCGACGCCACTCCTCGCGTCCTCCACGGATCAACGAACCGCGACGGGTTGAGCCGATACGCCTCGGGCCGAGCCGTCGTCACCACCAAAAGTCTCGCCCGAGGTCCGCCGGCCAGCTCCGCGAACCGGTCCAGAACCTCCCCCGGCATCTTCCCCCCACCGGCCACCACCAGCGACCCACCTTGCCGACGACCATCCAGGATCGCTGACGGTCGCCCCACTCCCCAGCTCAGCCGAGCCCACTCCGCCGCCAGCATGGCCACCGCCAACAGGCCCACAACGATCCCCGCCCGAACGAGGAGCCAATCCGCCCGTCGCCGTCTTATGACACTTGTCATACTTCAATTCTAGGGACGCGATTTCGGATGGGCAAGGGTGGTTCAGGCGTCGGTCTCTTCCAGGGAACGGCGCAGGGCCCTCAACATCGCCTCGGGGTCGTCATCGTCTTCCTCCACGTCGAGGTCCGACCACTGGGCGAAGATCAAAACGGTGCGACGGGGGGTGCGGAAGGCCCTCACGGCGCAGGCGTTGGGGACGTCCAGGCTGATGAACTCGGCGTCGTGACCGACGGCCTTGCAGCCGTCGATCGTTTCGGCCACCGCGGTCGCCTCCAGCGCTGGGTACTCCTCACGCATCGCCCCCAATGCCTCGTCGGCCAGTTCCGCGGGCGCCGGGCGGTCGGCATCCAGGGTCACCAGGGCGAAGGCCAGGCCCGAAGGCGCCTGAACCGCCACGGTCGCGCGGGCTCCCTCCTCGCCGATGTCGACCTCCCAGCCGGCCGGATACTCGAAGCGAACGCCCAGGTCGTCGAACAAGACAGGGACCATCGGACGAAATCTCCATCAGCCCTCCCGAAGCCTCCCGGGATCGCGAAAGTAGATTAGCCACGACCGGACCGGGCGAGCAACCAGGCGGGTGGGGTCAAGGGCCGGGCCGGGCCGGGTGGCCGGGCGCTGGGGGGCTCGGTAGGATGGGAACCAAGATGTCGGCAATGTCCCCCGGCCTGTGAGCGTCCCGAGCGACCGACCCACCCATGCGCATCCTGTCTGGCATCCAGCCCTCGGGCCCCCTGCACATCGGTAACGACTTTGGCGCGATCCGGCAATATGTCGCCCTCCAGCGAGAGGGGAACGACCCGTTCTACTTCGTCGCCGATTATCACGCCCTGACCAGCGTTCGCGACGCCAAGACCCTCAAACGCCACGTCGATGACGCGCTGCTGGACCTGCTGGCCCTGGGCATCGACCCCGACCGCGCCACCCTGTTCGTCCAGTCCGACGTCCCCGAGACCACCGAGCTCGCCTGGCTCTTGACGAGTCTCACGCCGATGGGCTGGCTGGAGAAGTGCGTCAGCTACAAGGACAAGGTCACGCAGGGCATCCCCGCCGAGCATGGCCTATTCGCCTACCCGGTCCTCCAGGCCGCCGACATCTTGCTTTATGACGCCGACCTCGTCCCCGTCGGCCAGGACCAGAAGCAGCACCTGGAAGTCACCCGCGACATTGCCGAGCGGTTCAACCACGTCCACGGCGAGACCTTCCGCCTGCCCGAGCCGTACATCCTCTCCAACGTGGCAGTCGTCCCGGGGCTCGACAGGCGGAAGATGTCCAAGAGCTACGACAACACCATTGAAATCTTCGACGACCCCCGGACGATCCTCAAGAAGTGCAAGAAGATCGTCACCGACAGCACCCCCGTCGAGGCCCCCAAGGACCCCGACCGCGACAACCTCTTTCAACTGTTCAAGCTGTTCGCCTTGCCCGAGGAACTGGCCGAGGTGGAGCAAGGCTATCGACGGGGCGGACTCGGCTACGGAACCGTCAAGGTCCGCCTGGCCGAGTTGATCGCCGCTCATTATGCCCCGGCAAGGGAAGCGCGGGCCGTCTGGGAAGCCAACCCCTCGAAACTGGCCGAGGTCCGTGCTGCTGGCGCCGAGAAGGCTCGCCAGTCCGCCCGCGTGGTCCTGGCTCGGGCGCGGGCGGCCTGCGGTCTGGGGTGAAATCGCCGAAGGACCAGGTTACGGCTGGCCGTGGGATTGCGCCGGCGGGTGCGTGGCCTCGATGGCGGTGAACGCTTCGAGGATCTTGTAAGTGTGCTCGGTGCCCCGGGGGACGACCCAGGAATCCCCCTCGGCCAGCGTGACGACCTGCCCCTCGATGTGCAACTCGGCCCGCCCTTTCAGGACGTAGCCGACGGTCTCGTAGTCGCGGCGGGAGGGCGTCTCGTCCTCGCCCGGATGCTCGTCTTCCCAAAGTCTCAGGGCGACCCCTTGACCTCGGGCCAGGGCCTTCTGACCCTGCGGGCCTCGCGGGGCCTGTCGAGAGTTGATCTTGGTGACGGTCGTCTCCCCCATCGGCGCGGACTCCCCGGGACTTTGGTTCGCGATGTTGCTGGCGGAAGTTCACCAACCTCAACGCGAACGACATGCCAACCCCCCGAGCCCCCCATCCCTACACCGGAAATCGGCAACGCCTGGAGGTGTCCTAGACTGGGTCGGGCGGGCCCGTGGTCCGCGCCCTGGTCCCTGGGGACGACCGACGATGAGCCACCGACCCGTCCCTGCCTTGCCGTCCCGACGGAGGCTCCCGGTCCATCCTCGGGATGGGGTTGCCGCGAACCTGAATCTCAATCCTGTCCCCGGGATCGGGCAATGGCTGGCCGACTGGGTGGCCGGGGCCTTCGGACTCGTCGACCCTGGGGGGGAGGCCCTGCACGCCCTGGCCGATCGTTTGCGCGAGGCGGGCGACCCGGCCGAGGTCCGTCGCGTCCTGCTGGAGGCGGCCTCGCGGGTGCCAGGCGTTGCCTCGGCCAAGGTGGTCGACGATCCCTCCGAGGGTGGCCCCTCGCCCAGGACCCTGCGGCTGGCGATGGTCGCCGGGGGACGCTGGGTCGGAACGCTCCTCCTGAGGCGACAGCGGGGGGACTGGCCGTCGAGACCGGTCCGCCTGCTGAGGACGATGGCCACGCTGGCCGCCTGCGCCGAGGCCGCGACCAGACGTCCGGGAGCCGACGAGGCGTCACCCCCGGTTCCCGCCCACGGGCTACCCGACGCCTCGGCCCTGGCGATCTTCCTGGACCGCTCGCTGGCCCAGTCCCGTCGACGAGGCGGCGGGCTGGTCTTGTTGGTGGTGGCGCCCGACGAGTTGGGAACCATCCGCCGTCGCCACGGAGAGCGGATCGCCGAGGCCGTGGCGCGTCAGGTGGCCCGGGCGGTGGCGGGCACCCTGCGGCGGGGCGACCTCGTGGCGCAGCTCGACGCCGACCACCTCGTGGCGGTGCTGCCCGAGGCCCAGGCCGACGACGCCGCGGCGGTGGCCGAAGCGGTCCGTCGAGCGATCGCCGAGGCCGGCCTCGTCGGCCCGGTCCCCGCTCCACTGACCGCCTGCCTGGGCGTCGCCGCGTCCCCCGACCACGGCGAAACCCCCGGCCCTCTGCTGGCCGCCGCCCGCGACGCCCTGAGGCACGCCCAGGCCGGGGGGCCCGATCGCATCGGCGTAGGCGTGCCGTCGCGGGGACACCAGGTTGCAAAGACGCCGGCCTTAAGACTTTGAGGCTGGGAGGGACGTTTCGCCCAGAATCAACCGGGACAATCAGGGTTCAGATCGACGGACCAACAGTGGGACTTGAACTTCCGGCATAGCTGACTGATTTGTCTTAAACCGCAAAGTTGTCGACGACGAAGCGGCTCCAACCTCGGGAGGCAGGATCTCAAAGACAAAGCCCTCGCCCGTCCGAGACAACTCACGGATCTCCACACCTTGGGTCACCCCCTCGACGGGCCGGACCTGTAAAGGGGGATGGGCCTCCTCCGCGGCCAGTCGTAGGATCAATTTCGGCCGAGGCTTATGCGGGTCGACAACGGCGAATAACGCCGCGGGCGACGGATAGACCGCGGCGCGTACGACACCCGAGAGGGGAAGTTGGAGCAATGAAGGTGTACCGTTTCTCGCCTCGTGAAAAGTGACCTCGGCACGGATCTCCCCGGGAGCGGGTACGGCTCTGAATCCCGCGGAGTAGCGGTAGTGGCGGACCACGGCCTCGCCGGTGTACGGCAATTCTTCAGCGAGGCCGCCGTGGATCTGCAAGTCGGCTCGCGAACTCAAGGCTCGGGCAAGCCAGGGCTTGCTCCCGGAGGACTCGATCGTCTCGACCCAGATCGGCTCCGGGGTCCCGACGGGGCGGATCGAGCCGAACCGGATCGGCCCCGACGAGCCATTGATATAAGGGGCTTTGGTCGTGCCGACCATCGTAAGACTCAGAGTGATCTCCCGGCGCTTCGGATCGTTCGTCGCGACGGAGATCGTCACGATCTTCTGCCCCACGGTCGGGGGATTCCCCTCCACGTCGATGACGCCCCGTTCGCCCGGCGTCAAGATCGCGGGCCGGATCGAGGCGACGGTGCAGCCGCAGCTCGTGGACGCCTTGGTCAAGGAGAGGACGCTACCACCCGCGTTGGTGATGGCGAATTTCGCGAAGACCTTCGAAGCATCCGGCCGGGCCACGACTCGACGATTCGCAACCTCAACCGCTGCGATCGGCGGACCGAAGCGGCGGGCGTAGTGGCGTGCGAGGATCGTCGCCGTCACGCCGATCGAAGCGACAAGGAGGCACGGCAGGGCGAATCGAGCCAGCATTTTCCGCATCGGGATCGGGCCTCCTGGCGCCGGCGAGTTTGGATCAAAAATCACCATCGGAGATCGACTCTCCGCCCGAGGCGGTCCCAAGGCCGACCCAAACATCGCGCCCAATCGCGTTGGCGACGAAGCGGACCGAGCCGTCGGCCAAGGCGGCCTGGACACCTCCAGGGTGGTTGCTCCGCACACCGAAAAGTCCGTCGGGCGGATCGGCCAACGGGAGGACGCAGTCCGGAACCGGGCTATTCGGCGGGATGACGTGGTTGTAGCAGGTCTGCGGGAGATTGCCGACGAACCAACTCAGCCCGGCCCACGAGAACGACCCCTCGGGGGTACCCGCTTGCGCCGCACAGGCGGCGAAAGACTCCGCGGCCGAATGGGGTAGACCCAAGCCCCCGACGATCATATCGGTGCGCGGGCGCAAGCCGGGGCGATTGGCGTCGCCGCGGAGTTTCTCCCCCAACAAGGCGGTGTGGCTCAGCCCGTCGGTGGACGCGGCGAACGGCGAGAAAGCGTAACCCAGCAAGGGCCCGCAGGTCGGGCCGACAACGAGAGGGTACCAGCGATCGGCCCCGAGATTCATCCGGTAATTCACCCCCGCCGTGACCCCCGAAACGCCAGGATTGCCGTCGGAGGGGCACAGGAACAGGTCGACGACCGTCGCCGCGATGGTCGTGTTCGCACCACCCCCGTCGCGTGACGCCGCCTCGGCGCCGGCGAAATAGGGGTCACGGCAGGCGACGGTGAAGTTGATGCCGTCGTAGAGCGGTTGCCAGTCCAGGTAGGGGAGGACCTGGGTGTAGCCCGAGAATTGCTTGACCACGAAGGTCCCGCCGCGGTAGTCCACGGCGCTGTTCGCGAAGCTGTGCGGGAAGAAGGACATGCCGACCGCCGACGGGAGGACGGCAAAGGTCCCGTGATAGCCGTGGAAGGCGAGGGCGACCTGGCGAAGGTTGGTGGCGCATCGGGCCCGCCTCGCCGCCTCACGCGATTGCTGGACGGCAGGCAGAAAGAGTGCGATCAACAGCCCGATGACCCCGATCGCGGTCAACAACTCAACCAGGGTGAACCCTTTGATTTCGGCATCGGCGCGTCCGGCTCGCATGGAACGCCCTCGAATCGAAACCAGGCGGTGAGGGAGGGGCGTAGTCCCCGCCTGCGAGACTAACCGCAGGCCGGTGAGATCCCATACCGCCAAGCCTCATGGAGAAACCGTCGAGCAAGGAGTAAAAGTCTGGGTGCAGTTCGACGATGGATTGGTCGTCGGCTGTTTGGTGACGCAACTGATCTGAGTTCCGCAAGTCAGAACCCCGAACTCAGCGCATGAGTTCTGCGCCGGGCCAAAGCAGATTCCGTTGTGCTGGTCGAGGTTCGTGGAACAGAAATACGGATTAGGTGGCATCATCGCACAGGACGAGTATTGAGGACAGGGAGAATCCGAGTAGGTCACGCAGTAGTAATTGGCACGAGTCACGGGATCACCGGCGTAGACCCCTTTAGAGGCCGCAGTGATCAGCAAAGCGACGGCCGGAAGGGACACGACCAGCACTAGGGTACCCAATCTACGCCACGTCATCACTCACCTCCCATTCAATCCACCGCGGCTGTCGAGCCCCCCGCCCTAAACCGGGCGAGAACCAGGGTGTCTCGACATTTTTCGATACCGGAGTGCGAAGAATCCGGCAGCAGCCAGGGCCAGAACCGCGATTCCGAAAATGATCCCACGCCAAGGGGTCCTCTCTAACTCGACCGATGCCTGCACGGGCGGATCAGCGGATCGACGCGAATCGGGGATTCTGGTGGCGACGGCCGGGGACGGCTTGACGGACGCACCTCCCACGACGCGGGCCTGATTTCGCGTTTTGTCAATCAATAATATCCCCGCCGGCAATTCAGGTAGATCGAAGGCCGACAAGGGGACGGGACGGTTGATAGCCACTTGATCAACCGCAAAAGCCGACGTTTTTGATTTCCCCTGAAACTGACTTCGGTTGTGTCCGGAGACCGGGAACCAGCGACCGTCCACGAGCCGGAATTCATCGACTTGCAAGTCCATGTCCCCGCCTTCCATGACGATGCGGGCCGGGAGCCAGTCATGGGCCGGGTCGAGTTCGCAACGGACCGGGCGGCCCCATTGCCCTGGGTAAATGACGGGGACTAGCCCCTTGGGGGCTTCGCCAGAGACCGGTCCTATTGTGACTCCTTCGTCGATGCGTGTGTAAAGGGGCGTACCACCTGGCATCAGAAGCCAAAGGAGGTTGCACATCACCCCCTGGTAGTTGTCGGCGGTATTGACCTGGTTGCGGATGACTACTTGTTTGATCTTATGTTGAGAGCCGGGATCGTATATAATTCCGATCGTTCGTCGCCCATCCTCACGCCACGACTCACTCCACGATTCGGAAGTCTTGTCTCCCTCTGGGCGGACCGTGGAAAGGCGGAAGGTCCGCCGCCCCCCCGATGCGAATAGAAGGTCAAAGCGGCTGAAGCCCTGGAGAGCATCGCGCTGCCCCGATTCATCGAGGTCCCATTCGTCGCAGCGGACGGAGACCGAATCCAGGCTGTCCCAAAGCAACTTCAGCGTCTCGCGGAGTTCCTGGCGGCTCGGAGTCGGCCCGGCTGTCGCCACCTGGGGCATCATCAGGGCGACACAGCCGAGGAGAGCCGAGACCATCGCCCGATCTAAAAGCGCAACACGCTTCGGGATCACGAGGACCATCATGGATTGGGTCACCCTCGGGGGTGTCGATCGTTTTTGCACATCGGCATGAGGAGGAATGTACTAAGATGTTTAACCCCCCCCCCCATCTCGTCAACAACAATCTTCTAAAAACGCCAGATTCCTATCCCAACGATTGTGGTTCTTGGGGAACATGAAGATCTCAAGGTCAGCACACTTCCTGAACCTGGATCGCGTTGTGCACCGGGTCGCCCGGCATGGTCCCCCTTAGCAGGACGACGCGGTCTCCGGGGGCGACGAGGTGGCGGACCCTGGCCCAGTCGAGGGCGCGGGCGACCGCTCGGTCGACGTTGTGCTCGATCTCCGGGTCGTGCATTGGCGTCACGCCCCAGTTCAATGCCAGGGCGCGGGCCACGTCGTCTTGGGGGCAGAGGGCCAGCGTCGGTGTTGGGTGCCGCTGTTTCGACAACGCCAGCGCCGTGCGTCCGGAGTGCGTGACCACCAGCACCAACAGCCTTCCAGCCGACGGCTCAACTCACTGATCTCAGCTCGGGTCGGCCTGGATGAGCTTTCCATGCGGTTAGCATCTCCGTCGCGGTGATCACCAGGCATCCGCGCCCTGGCGCACGCCTTGATGATTCGCACCCACCCCAAACTCCCAGGCCATCTCCCGCGATCCGCGAATCCCCCCAAAAGCCACTCGACCCCCACTCCCTCATGAACCGCCCTTCCCGCTCAACTTCCCGTAAGTTGAAGATTCCAGGGGAAATAGGGAATTTGGCAAAAATTGAACGGCGAGCCTTGTGGAAAGGCTGCGAACCCGGAGAATATACGGGTAATTCTCCATCCGCGGGTTTTAGGGGATGGAGGATTCAGGTCGACGTCGTTGCGGGGCCGGGCGGACCGCCGCCGGCGCGACCTGGCCTTGAGATTTGAGCCGGGAGACGACAGCGATGCGACTGGCCTTGATGCGATCGGCCGCGATGGCGGCCTCAACTCTCTTGCTCGGGATGATGCCGGCCGGGGCCCAGACCCCCTCGCCGACCCCCCAGCAGGTCCCTTCCCCCCAAGGGGCGTCGCAGACGGTTTCTCAGACCGTTTATGACACCGTGTACGAGAATCAGCCCACCACCACCTACCAGACCTCGTACCGGACCGAGTATCGGACCGAGTCGTGCACGGTCAATCGCCCGGTTTACGACACCCAGCAGGTCCCCCGGACCTACACGGTCAACCGCATGGTGACCGAGATGGTCCAGCAGTCGCGCACCTATACCGTGCCGAGGATGGTCACCGAGACCGTCCAGCAGACCCGCACCTACACCGTGCCCCACATGGTGACCGAGACCATCCAGCGGCCACGCACCTATACCGTGCCGAAGATGGTCACCGAGACCGTCCAGCGCCCGCATGTGACCTGTGTGCCCAGGGCGGTGACGCGGACCGATTATGTCAACCAGTGCTACACCGAGTCTCAGGCGGTGCAAACGACCCGCCAGGTGGTCGAATACGTCAACGACGCGGCCCCCAGCGGTCAGGCCAGCGCGCAGTCGCCCACCCCGCAGTCGGCCCCGGCCCCCCGCGCCGTGGTTCGCAACGTGGTGGACACCCATTACGTCCCGGTCACCCGCAACCGACAGGTTCCCGTCCAGCGCACCGTTTACGTGCCCGAGACCCACGTCGAGATGGTCCCCGTGACCATCACCCGCTGTGTCCCCGAGACCAAAACCGAGATGGTCTCGATCCCGGTGACTCGCTGCGTCCCCGAGACCAAGACCGAGACCGTGCCGGTGACGTTCACCCGCTGCGTCCCCGAGACCAAGACCGAGATGGTCTCGGTGCCGGTGACTCGCTGTGTTCCCGAGACCAAGACCGAGATGGTGCCGGTGACCACCTGCCGGATGGTTCCCGAGACCCAGACTCGACAGGTGCCGGTTTGCGTTCCGGTCCAGGTGCCGGTGACGGTCAACCACATGGTCTGCCGACAGGTCGCCCGCCAGGTGGCCGTTCCGGTCGCCGCCCCGGCGCCGGCCCCCTCGGTTCAGGGTTCTCCCCAGAACTGATCGGTCTCCGCGAGCTCCCAGGCGCAATGGCCCAAACCGGGCACCCGGGCGGCGTCGAGGCGAACCATCGCCTCGAGGTCGCCCGGCGTTTTTTCGCCCCGCCCAACTTTGGCACTCCACTTGCCGATACTCCAAGCACGCGCGGCGGGCGAGCCGTGTTGGAGAGAAAAACCACTGCCGCGTTGGCCCGAGGAGTGGGGGCTGGCCTGGCCCTGCGGGGCATTTGCCATGAAGTCCCTCCTCCTGATTGTTGCGATCGTCAGCCTCGGCGGTTGCGCTGGGATGCCTGTTGCCCAAAGTGGGTCAGCGCGCGACTCATCCCGGGTTCCCGTGGTCACGCAACTCCCCCGTCCCGGCGAGCGTCGCACGGCGATGCGGCTGATGGACGAGGAGCGAGCGGCGCAGAACCGCACCCACGTCGACGGCGTGCTGGTCCGCTGAGGACGATCCCGGGGCGAGTTCACCCCGTCGCGACGGGATCGGATTCCCTCGGGGTCAGGTCGAAATCCAGCAGTTGACCGTCGCGAAGGGCCGTCGCCGGAGTGACCATGCCGACTCGCTCCTCGGTCAGAAGGCGGTGGAGGTCATCCACTCCGCCGACCGTTTGCCCGTCGATTGACAGCAAGACGTCGCCTACGGTCAGGCCCGCGCGTTCGGCGGGACCATTCGGTTCGATCCCCATCATCAGCACTCCCGAGCTTTGAGTGAGTTCCAGTCGTCGAATCAAAGGGCGAGGCATGGCGACTGTCTGAACCGCGGCGCCGATGCGGCTGCGGCGGACACGACCGTCGCGGATCAACCGGCCGGCGACGAACTTGGCGGTGTTGATGGCGATCGCCAGACAGATCCCCTGCGCCGGCAGGATCACGGCCGAATTAACCCCGATCACCTCGCCCCGAGAATCGACCAACGGCCCGCCCGAGTTGCCCGGGTTCAAGGCCGCGTCGGTCTGCAACACATCGTCAATCAACCGTCCGGAACGCGACCGCATCGACCGACCCAGGGCGCTGACGACCCCGGCGGTCACGCTGCACTGAAACCCGTAAGGATGACCGATGGCGATGGCGACCTGCCCCACCCTCACGGCTCGGGAATCTCCCAGGGTCGCCGGCACCAACCCATCGGCCTGCACGCGAACGACGGCCAGGTCGGTCTCGGGGTCATCGCCAACCGGCTCGGCGGGGAGCTTTCGCCCATCAGCCAGCGTGACCTGCACCCGGCTGGCGCCATGGACGACGTGGCTATTGGTCAGGAGGTATCCGGTGGAGGTGAACAGGAACCCCGAACCGGTCCCGCCACCGCCGGATCGCCCGCCGCGATCGGCCCGGCGGACCTCCAGGTGGACGACCGAGGGACTGACTCGCTCGGCCGCGCCCACAACCGCCCGGGAATAGGCGTCGAGCAGCGACGAATCGCGGTCGGCGGCGGGGGGAACCATTGGGGAAGCGTCGAACCCGCCGGGATGGCCGAGGGGTTCGACGCCGAAAGGAACGAGACCGGTGGACATGACGGGGGCCCTCGCGAAATCCATCGGAGGGAACTGTAGGGGCACCAGACAAGAGGCGAGGGATCACTCCACAACGCCGAGGCCGGGCCGGGCTCAGAAATCGTTCTGGTTGAGGATTTCCCCCCCGTCCCGGGTCATCAGGGCCTTCCAGATCGCTTCGGGGAGGGTGTCCTTGAGGAACCGGACCGACCCATCGGCGAACCCGGTGCTCGTGCCGCCAGGGAAGTGGCCGAACAGCCCTTCGAGGTGGAACGTCTCGTCGGGCGAAGAGGCATTCCAATCGTCGGGCCTGGTCCAGGTGACGGCCAGGGCGTCGCCGGCGTCGACGGTGAAGACGGTCATCGAGGTCCCGTCGGTGATGTCCCGGATCTTGACCCCCTCGGCTCCGTGCAAAATCGTGTGAGGACCCCGAGGGGTCAGGTACGTCGTCTTGCCGGCCTCGACCAGCGCCTGGGCCTCGGCGGGGGAGGCGTAGACCTTGGGCATCCGGGGAATCAACGCCTTGTTGTGGGGGCTGTCCCACGGCTCGTCGAGGTGGAACTCGTCGAACAGCTTCTTCTCTTCGAGGTACGGCAGGATCAGCACTCGCCAGCTCAGCAGCGGCTTGCCGTCGGCCCCGGCGCGGAAGGCCGGCGGGAAGGTGTCGTGGGCCGAGAGGTAATTGTGCATGGCCAGGCCGATCTGTTTGAGTTGATTGACGCCTTGCGACCGTTGGGCCTGGGCGTTGGCCTGACGAACCGGACCGGCCAGCATCCCGGCCACGTCGGCGAGGTTGGCGTCCAGGCTCACGCGATCCCCCTCCACCCTGGGCTGAAGGCGGCCAATGGCGGCGGCCACGGCGGCCACGGTCGGATCGCCGGCACCGGCGCTGGCCGCCAGCCCCAGCCCCTTGCCCAGCAGGTCGCTCAAGGTCGACGCCGCGGCCGCGTCCCGGGCCTGAATCCGAACGTTCAGGGAGGGTTTGGGCCCGGTCTCGACCGTCAGCGACGCCCACGAGAGCCCGCGGGTCAAGTCGGTAATGGGACCGCCGCCGAGCGCCTTCGGCAATTCGGCCATCCCCTCCTCGATCGACCGCCGCAAGACCGCGCCAGGGACGACCGCCACTCGCAAGGGGGCTCCGCGGGGGTCGCTCAGGGCCTCGGCCAGTCCGGGACGCGGGGCGGCTTCGGCGATCGGGAAGGCGTTCAGGGCGTCAGGAGGGCCGGCCACCACGGCATTGCCGACGACCCGGGTGGCCGTCCATCTCCAGATGATGGGCTCCCCGGGCTCGATGAAGGCGCGGACCAGGGCCTCGGCCTTGGCCCCATCCACCAGAGGCACGATCGCGACCGGGTCCGCCAGGCTCGCCGGGTCGACCAGGACGTCCAGCTCCTTCGCCCCGGCCGCCCGCAAAGCTGCCTGCTGGCGGACGACCGTCTCGACGACCCGAACGACCCCCGGCTCATCGGCCAGCGGCCCGAGCATGCTCCGACTCAACGCGCGGGCATCCCAACGCTCCAGGTCGACGCGGACGACGGCCACGACCGATTCTCCCAGGAACGGCGAAACCATCCGGGCCGTCGCCTCGCCAGAACGCCCGGGCGGATCGGGGGCGTCCAGGGACAGCAGCAGCGGGGTCAGGCACAAAACGAGCATCATCGAGGTTCTCCTGTGTTGGAATGTCGTCGGGTGGCTGGGGTCCGGTACTCCGGCCCCCGGTCTCCAAGCCAACAGACCGGTGGCTCGCGGACGAGACGCCCAGCCACCCGGGCGAGAACTTGAAAACCTGAAGGTCGATCAAAGACATGGAGTTCGGGTCGCGATCAGTGGGTGAGTTTGAGTCGGTACTCGATCCGAAAGGCGGAATGATTGGGGAAGCCCGGCGGGATCGGTGCCGAGAGGATGGCCGTGTCCCCCTCGACCCGGTAGTCGAACGCCCGGCCCGTGGCCGGGTCGAACGGGGCGGGGGCGTCGGTCAGCTCGTCCAGGCCTCGAGGAAGCTGCCCGCCGTGGGCCTGGGCGTGGAGACGGATCGCCTCGATGCACTGGAGGGTGTCAAGGTTCCGTTCGCGACGCACCTCGGCCACCCAGTACGCCGAATAGGCCGGACTGAGCAATTGATACAGGGTCATGATCGGGTCGGAAGGTCGATTCTGGCTTTCGGCCTCCGCCTTTGCGAGCCCTTCCAGGCCCTGCCAGAAGGGGAGGCGTAACCATCTGACGCGAGCCTCATACTGTCGCTGAAATTCCCTAAGAGTGTGGAGGAACGCGACCTGGGCCACGGGCATTGCGTCGACCTCGGCCGCGGTCCGCCCATGGGCCAGCAGCGAGCGGCGTCCCTCGGGATAAACCCGGGCGGCCATCAGCGCCAGGCCGGCCCGGCGGGTCTCGGCCGTCCGGAACATCACCATCAAGGGGGTGTTCAGGGAGACCCCGGAGTCCTTGAAGACCTGGAGCATGCGGGACATCAAGTCCTCGCTGAACCGCCGGGCCTCGGCGGGGCTCCAGGCGGGCCCTTCGAGGTCGACCCGGTCGAACAGGGACCGTTCCAGCAGGCCGAGTTCCCCCCGGAGGACCCGGTCGGGTTCGCCCATCGGCCGGGGCCGAGTCGCCAGGGTCCAGTACAGGCTGGGGGTGCCGGGCGACTGGATCAGTTCCTCCAGGCAACGGGCCATCGTCCCGTGCATGGCGATGCCGACCAGCGCCTGGATAATCGTCGGCCCCTGGCCCGTGTGGCGGCCCATGACGAACCCGACCTGAATCCAGTGCATCGCCTCGTCGGTCGAGCCGTCGAGGATCGCCAGGCGGGCCCGCAGCGCCGCCAAGCGGGCGAGAGTTCGCATCTCCTGGATTTCGGGGATCAGCAGTCCCCACCCCTCTCGGCGTCGGTCGAACTGCCAGTCGCAGTCCTGGCAGCCGGCCCCAAGCTCGGCCTCGCGCAAGGGATTTTCTCCCCGCGCCAGGGCCGCCTTGGCCTCCTCTCGGGGGAGCTCCCGCAGGGGCATCGTGACCCAGTTGTAAACCTTGGTGTCGAAGTCCTCGGCGGGCGGGGTGGCGGGCCGATTCGCCTGGGTCGCGAAGGCGTGCCGCTGCTGGCTCAGCATCAAGCACGCCCGATAGTAATATCCCGCCGCGTTCTCGGGACGGAGGGAAAGGCGGTCGGGGATCAGCCGATATTTCAGGGCCGGGTCCGGCGCGGCGGCGGGCCTCAGGACGAAGTCCGGCGGCGGGGCCTCGGGTTCCGCCGACGGCTCGGCGGCCGGGACGATCGCCGGGGCGATCAGGGTCATCAGCAACAGCACGATTCGCGTCATAGGGGTCCTCCAAAATCGCGGAGCCTGCGCAGTTCATCATCCAGCATCCGGCCCGAGGTCGCCGGGGACGACCGGGCGACCTCGCCATGCCCGGAGGCCGTGGGAGACGGCGGCAACCCGTCCAGCCCGTAGCGCAGCAACTGCCCGGCGAGCCGACCGGCCGGCGTCTCGTTCAGGGCCAGCGGGTAAGTTTGAAAGGGGATCGACGCGACCGGGGCGGCCACCTCGGGCATGGGGACCGGCGGCGGGACCGGAGCCGGCACGTGGACGACGACGATTCGCTCGACCACCCGCGCCCCTGGCTGGATCGCCAACAGTGCCCCTTCCCCCAGCGCGACCATTGCCAGGCTCGCGGCGACGGCGGGCCAGGCGAAGCGGCCGGTCCGCGACCGGCGACCCGTCGCCCACTGGCCGGCGCGGAACATCAACGCGTCGCGGTCGAGCCGGGCGCTGGCGGGGGTCAGGGCGCCCAGGCTGGTGGCGGCCCAGGCGTTCAGATCCGTCTCGTTCGCGATCGGTTCGTCGGACATGGCACCCCCAGGCGTTCTCTCAGGGTCGTCAGGCCCGCCAGGTACAGGCGGTGGGCCTTGCTGGACGAGACGCCGGTCAGCCCGGCGACCTGCTCGAACGTCAACGCCCCCCACAGGTGGGCCACGATCACTTCCCGCTGATCCGGCGTCAGGGTGGCCAGGGCCTCCTGAACCGCGTCGGGGTCGACCGCCGTCGCGGGCGGTTCCCGGGAGAACCAGGACGACCGCGACGCCGCCTCGGCCTCCCGGCGGAGTCGGCGTCGGCGGGCGATCCCGGCGTTGATCGCCCGGTTTCTCACGGCGCGGAACAGCCACGCGGCGGGGTCGTCCGGCTCGGTCCGTTCGGCGGCCAGGCGGACGAACGCCTCCTGGACCACGTCCTCGGGCTCGTCGCACCACTGGCGGGCGTAGAGGGTTAGCGCCGGGGCGTGGCGATCGACCAAGCTCCCCAGCCTCGACGCGTCCATGGACATCCGGGGACTCGCTCGCTCGCGGGCCTCGTCTCGTCACCAAGCTCCCACCCGTCGAAGGGGAAGACAACGCCCGAGGGCCGCCATCCCGGGAAATTTCGAATCCGGTCACTTTCGGGGCAGGCGGTCCAAAAAGCGGGCGTAGTCGGCCAGGGCCGGGAAGTCGTCGGCGAGCGCCCCGGGGCGGGGTGGGGCGTCGATGGCCAGGGCCTCGGCGATGGCCGTGGGGATTTCGACTGTCGGCCCCCGGGGCGCCGGGAGGTGGAACGACCAGGCCAGCAGCCGCAACTGGGCTCGCAACGAACGACGGGCGAAATCTTGAGGCAAGGGGCGGTCGGGCCGGAAGGGGGCGATGCGGGCGTCCCAGGAGTCGGCGAGCGCGGCGAGACGGGCGCGGTCGTTGGCCGAGAGGTCGGGCCCTCGGTAGCGCAGGCGGTCGGCCAGGGTCGTCATCAAGGCGGAGGGGTCGTCCTCCCGGCCCGAGACGTCGACTCCGCAACGGTCGGCCAGGTCCACCAGCCCCTCGGCCACCCGCACCCGGTCCCCTGGCCTCGGCGGTTCCTCGTCGGCTTCGTCGGGAGTCGGCTTCGGCGGCGGAGGTTGGGACGAGGTCGGCGCATCGGGCCTGTCAGGGTGAGTCGTCGAGCCGTGGCCGCCGAGGGCCCGGACCAGCCCGAGACCGACCATCAGGCTCAAGCTCGTGACCACCGCGACGGTCTTGCCTGAGAAACGACCCGTTCGCCCTGGAGGAATGGCATCAAGGGTCGAGGCGTCAACATAGGACGAGTCGAACACCAGACCCGAAGTCTTCGGCACGGCGACCAGGTCGAAGCGGTTGCCAGCGGAAAACGCCCAGGTCGCCAGCGAGGCCCGCCGACGAGCACGGGGCGTCAGGCGCGACCAGACCTCGCGTGCCAGTTCGTCGATAGGTTCGGGCGATTCCAAAACGACCCGACGCCCGCTCGAGATCGCCGCGGCAATTCGCGACGCCGGGCCGTCGTCATTCGCAGGTCCCGGGAAGTCCGGACGGGCCTCGAAGCGAAGGGACGGTAGCGTGCCATGCCCGACGGTCCAACCGGTTCGCAACGCCGAAACCAGCGGAAACGGCGATCCCCCCGCGGCCGCCTGATACTCCCTGGGGCTGAGAAACAGGGCGTGGAAGGCCAGGGCGCCGCCTCGCCCGTGGTCGTCGGCCCCCAGGTCGTCGACCCCCACGACCATCCACGGCCCCCTCGGCAATCGCAGGGCGAACAGGCCACGCGCTGGGCCGACTCCGGCGGGGCGTTCGCCGAAGCGCTGGCAGGCGGCTCGCAGTCCGGCCAGCCACTCGGGACGACAATCCGGGGAGGCCCCGAGTACGTCGTAGCCTCGGTCCCAGAACGGGAAGCTGCCGTAGACCGCCTGTTCCAACCTCAAGAGGGGCATGGTGCGAAGTCCGGCCGAGGCCGAGGGCTCATTTCCCCGGCGGCGTCAGGGGGGGCATGCGGAAGTCGGACGAGAACTCCAAAAACGTCTTGCCGCCCCGCGCCGGGCGGATCGTACCCGAAAGGTTGCGGATGGCCAGGGGGTCGCCGGCGCGGCTCTTGATCGTGTAGACGCCGCTGGCCGACCAGTCGTTGTCCAAGATGCGGACGACGACCGGGTCGTTCAGCTTCCAGACAATCGGCCGGGGAAACGTGTAGGCCCAGTTCGGCTTGTGGGTGTTGGGGATCGTCGGCGAGGGGCCAAACTTCACCCCGCCGACCCAGACCTCGACGCTCAGGTCCGGGCCCCCGCCGCCCAGATACTTGCCGACGGTCGGCTCGACCTCGCCGCGCTTCAGGACCACGCGGTACTCCTGGGGCGAGACCACCCGCTCGAACCACGCCACGTACCCGCGAGCATCGGCGGCATGGCGCCCTTCGGCGTGTTCGGCCAGGTAGGCACGCATCCGGCGGGCGACCTCGGCGACGTCGTCGGGGTGGGCCAGGGCGTGGTCGTAGGCCAGGCGGTAGTCGTAGGCGTCCCACTCTCGGGCGATCCGGGCTCGGGACTCCATCGCCTCGCGAATGAACTGGCCGCCGGCCTTGTGGGCGTCGAGATACCCTTGATAGCGGGCGATCCTGGCGGCGAAGTTGCGTCCGGGGTGCTGTCGGGAAAACTGGCGGGCCTTCTCGATGTCGCGAGCATCCAGGCCCGAGACCAAAGCGTCCTGAAGGGTCCGGGCCTCGGCGGCTCGGCGGCTCTCGGGGTGGCGGGCCAGGAACTCCTGGGACTGGCGGATCAGGTCGGGCAAATCCGCGTCGGGCAGCGTCGAGGCCCGGCGGATCAACGCCAGGTCGTCGCGGTCCTGGCGGTCCTGACGCTCGGCGAGGCGTTCGCCCAACTGGTCGAACCAGAGTTGGGCCTCCGCTCGGTGGGAAGAACCGGGGTAGGCCCTCAGGAAGCCACGGACCGACTCGCGGGCCGAGTCGGGACGATCCCCCGCGCCGGCGATTTCGGCCCGCAAGGCGTCCCACGCGGCCTCATGGGCGGCGCGATCGCGAGCCGCCTCGACCACGCGGATCGAGGGGGCGAGGTCGGGCGCTTCCATCTTCCACTGATCCAGGTCGGGCCCCGGCGTCAGTCCCCCGGCGCCCACGGCGAGCCGAACGCCCGCCTCCTTCACTCGCCACTCGGCCAGGTGGTGCCGGGCCCGGTTGTACAAGGACGGCCAGGTCCAGGGCAGCCAGGGACGCCATTGCAGGTAGTCGGCCCACCCCTTGGCGACCGCCGGCGCGGGCAAGGCGCGTCCACTGGCCAAAGCTCGCGAGTAACCCCAGGAGTCAAACCCCGCCACCCCCGCCGCCAGCAAGAGCCCCGCCACCAACAGCCGCGACGCCCGCCGCCCCAGCCGCCGCCGCCTCAGCGATCGGAGTTGCTTCCTGGCCTCCGGACCACGGGTTGAGCGGGGATAGCGACGCTCAAACGCCCGAACGCAGCGGGACAGGCGGCCAAGCTCTCCGGGAGCCAACGCCCACAGTCGATCGAGCGCCTCGCGATCGAGGGCTTCCAATTGATCGGCCAGCCAGCCGAGGGGTCCTTCCAGGCCCAACGGATGCAACTCCGAAGGCGGACGCCCCCCCGACGGGGCCCCTCGGCCGAACGAACTGACCGCGAAGATCGCCGAGCGGGGCGCATGCACTGCCAGGGCATGCGCCGTCATGCCGTAACGCTGCTCAACAAGCCGGGCCACCTCACCCGGCGGCAGCCCCCCGCGTTCCAGAACCAGGTCGTACTTGGTGACCAGCAAGGCCACGGGACGATCGGCGGTCGCGTCGTCGGATCGCTCGATGTAGCGTTCCAGCAGGGCCTCGACTTCCTGCTGACGACGACGGGCCTCGGCCGCCTCGGTCGAGCCCTCGGGGTCCAGGCAAAGGAACACCGCGTCGCAATCGGCGAAGAAGCGATGAATTCCCTCATCCTGAGACCCCAGCGCGACGTGCTCTCCCTGGTAATCCTTGACGATCAGGTCGAGCCGGCCGGGTCCGTGATAAAGCCGCAGGTTCAACTCGGTCTCGGAAAGCGTGCCGGCCGGAGCCTCGCCCGCTTCAAGCTGGGCAATGCGCTCGCCCAGATACGCCGCCCCAGCCGCGTCGGAGGCCGCCAGACGCACGCCCGGCACGCGTCCGGTGGAGGCTTCCCGATAGAACATAGCCAGCAAGGTCGTCTTGCCCACGGCCCGATGGCCAAACAGCGCCACCCGCTTCGGCCCGGTCAGCCGGCGTTCCAGGGCATCGAGTTGAGCCTTGCGGCGGTCGGGCATCGGGGAGAATCCCGGAAACGAGTTACAACGTAAGGCGTCGGTCCCCGCCGTTAGACGGTCCACCCGTCAGGCCGCCCGTCGCCGGAACAACCGCCGCAACGGCCAGGTCAAAGGACGCAAGGGCAGACCCAGCAGGACCAGGCCCGCGACAACCGCCACCAGTATCGCCACGACCATCCCCACGTTCCGGGCCAACGGCGAATCCAGCCCATACGCCGAGAGGCTGCGTCCCAGGGCCGTCTGGACGCCCCGAGCCACCCCGTCCCCCGCGTATCCGGCCAACTGGACGCCGGCCCGGGCAAACTGCTCGGCGGCGTAGCGGGTGGCCCGGCCGGCAGTGTCGACAAAGCGGTCGGGGTCGGACAGGAACAGGGCCAGGACTCCCGCGGCGGCGAGCTTCCCCTTGTGCGGCAGAACCTTCTCGTTGAAGAACGCCCAGCCGCCCCGACCGGTCTTGCGCAGGACGTTGAGGCTCTCGGGTCCTTCCTTGGCGACGACCTCGGCCACGTCGTCGCCATAGACGCGGACGGCGGTCAGACCATCGACGCCCAGCTTGCGGATGAGGGTTTCGGCGTCTCCGGGGTGGCGGCGGGCCAGTCGCTGGGCCGTTTCGCCCATCTCCACCACCAGGCGTTTCTCGGCGGGTTCCAGGGCGCGAAACGTCCGGGCGGCTTCCGGCTCCGAGCGGACCAACTGGGCGAACTTGCGGTCGAGCACCGCCTCGGCGGGCCGGTCGACGCGGCGAGCGGCGCGGGCCAGGTCCTCCGACCGTTTGGCCAGGACTTCGAGCCCCTCATCCGCCTCCCTCGCGAACAGTTTGCCGGCCGTGGCCCCCGGGCGACGGGCGACGCGGGCCGCGGCGGGGGCCTCGGCCTCGGCGTCGCGCACCACCTGCCGGACCACGTCGTCGAGCCACGACACCTTGACGCCCGCCCGCGCGTGGGTCGGGACGACGGCCGTCGAAGCCCAGGCCACAACGACCAGCGTCGCGGCCCGCACCGAGTTGCGCCCGAGAGACCAGTTCATCGTGAATCTCCTCCGACCTGCTCACGGGGTCGACCAACGCCCGCGAGCCCGGTCCCCTCTTGAAGTCTTCGGCAACGCCCGGGTCCTATTCTAGCAAATCGCGATCCCACCCCGCGGATCGCGCGAACGGCGTTCCTGGCCGGGGCGTCACCGGATATCCTCGCGCCGGGGCCGAATCCCCTTGCGACGGGGGCCCGGTCCATTGCCGAGCCCCGACCGAACTTTCGTAAAGAACGAGGAGTCGAAGGATGGGTGCGTCGCTTGGCTGGCTCGTCCTGGTCGGGATCGGCATCGCCGCGGCGACCGTCGCGCATCGGGCGAGGTTCCAGCTCCCCCGGCAAACGCGCTGGACCCTGGCCGGCGTCTCGGCGGCCTCCCTGGCACTGGCCGCGACCCTGGCGTTCAGTCGTTGCGTGGTGGTGATCCCGCCGGGTCACGTCGGCGTCGCGGTCGTCTTTGGCAAGGTCGTGAACACCCCCTACCCCAACGGCCTGCACCTGCTGCCCCCCTGGTACGCCCTGGAAGTCATGAGCGTCCGAACCCAGTCGTACACGATGACGCGCAAGTTTGACGAAGGGGCCAAGACTGGCGACGACGCGATCGCCGTCCTCACGGCCAACGGCATGGAGATGCACCTGGACGTCACCGTGACCTACCGCTTGGTCCCCCAGACGGCCCCATGGGTCTTCCGCAACCTGGGCAACGACTATGAGGACCGCCTGATCCGGCCCGGAATCGGCACCGCCATCCGCGAGGCTGTCTCCCGGTTCACCGACGAGGAGGTCTACGGCGAAAAGCGCGAGCAACTGGCCGAGGCGATGCTCGCCAAGCTCGACGCCTCGCTGCAAAAGACGATTCGGGGCGACTACGCCGACGCTCCGCCGAAGGTCTTCAGCGTCTCCAACGTCCTGGTCCGCACGATCGGGCTCCCCCCGGCCGTCACCGAGGGGATCAACCGCAAGCTCGTCATGAAGCAAGAGAGCGAGCGGATGCAATTCCAGATCGCCCGGGACAAGCAGGAAGCCGAGCGCAAGGTGATCGAGGCCAAGGGCATCCAGGACTCGCAGGCGATTATCGCCAAGGGAATCACCCCCGACTACCTGACCTGGAAGGGAATCGAGGCAACCGAACTTCTGGCCCGGAGCCCCAACGCCAAGGTCATCATCATCGGCAACAGCCGCAACGGTCTGCCGTTGATCCTCGACTCGGCCGTCCCCCCCTCCCCCGGCGCCCTCACGATCGAAGAGCGCGAGCGTCACGACCCCGCAGGCGCCACCTCCGGGACCAACAACGTCCGCTGAAGCCAAAGCCCCGCCGGAGACGTCCTCAACCGCCGGCCGCGTCCCCGGTGGCGCCGCCTTCACCCGTCTCATCTGGCGGGTTACAATCGATCCATGGATTCCGTCCCTGCAAGACCTCCAGCGAAACCTCGCCGCCCTGCTCGACCGAGTCGAGGCCGGACAGCACCTCCTCATCTCTCGCGAGGGCCGGCCGGTCGCCGAACCGCGGCCCCTGGCCCCTATTTCGCATTCGCCCCGGCCCTTCGGCCTGGCGGCCGGGGAATTCCGCGTCCCGGATGACTTCGATGATCCGCTGCCGGAAGACGTCCATCGAGCTTTTGAGGGGCCATGAAGTCCCCGTTCGACGCTCACATCTTCCTCCGGCACACCTCCGCTTGGGTGGAATTGAAATAGGCTCGACGCCCGATCCGACCTTTCCCGGAGGATGCCCATGCTCGTTGATGAGCACGCCTCGTCGCGATCACGCCGTCGCCCGACCTGGATCCTCCTCGCGGGCGGGGCGGCGACGGCCCTCGTGCTGCTGACCTCGGGATTTCCCCCAGTCGCGGCGTCCCCGGATGACGCTATCTCGGCGAGCCCGAAGGAGCAACCGTCGGCAAAGGCCCAGGCCGAAGACCTGCAATACTCCGGCACCGTCCAGGACAAGGCGACCCACCAGCCGATCCCGGGTGCCACGATTACCGTTTTCCTCGGGCTTCATGACCGCGCCACCCGGAACTATCGGGTGCTCCAGGAGACGACACACGTCAGCGACGCCGACGGGTCCTATCGCTTACAAATCCCGGCCGAAGCGACCCGGAAGTCCCTGTCCATCGAGTTGGACATCGAGCACCCCGAGTACGTCCCCGCAACCAGGCTCAACGGCTCCCTTGGCGCGATCCGGGAGGACCTGGCGCGGGGAAATCGGCCCTTCTTCGAGACCATCGAGATGCGCCCGGGCCGGGCAATCACCGGGCAAGTCCTGGAGCCCGATGGCGCCCCCGCCCGGGACGTCGAGGTCCGGGCGTCCTCGCGGGCCAAGGCGGCGGCCAAGGACCCCCATGAATCGGGTGGCCCTTCCCATGCGACGACCGACGCCGAGGGCCGCTTCCGGCTGGTGGTCGCCACGCCGGGCACGGGCCTCTTCAGCATCCTCCCCGCCGCCTTTGCCCCCCAACGGCACGAGATCCCGCCCGACCCGCGGGGCGACCTCGGCGTCTTCCGCCTCAAGCCCGGGGTCGTCGTCAAGGGCCGCGTCCTCGACACCGAGGGCAAGCCCCTGCCCGGCGTCTTCGTCAACACCGAACCCCGAATGATCACGAGGGCCCCGGACAGCAGGGCCGCCCTGGGGCTGGGCTCGCACACCCCGAATAGCCCGTTCCTCCGAAGGTCGACCCGGACCGACGCCGAGGGCCGCTTCTCCCTGGCCCCCTTGCCCGAGGGCACCCACCTCATCCGTCCCGAACAGTGGGGCGACACCGGCGGTCGATGGGCCACCTGGTCCCCAACCCCGCCGGGGGTCTTCCTCCGACCGGAACTCGTGCTCAAGGAGGGGGAACCCCCGGCCCCGCTGGAGATGCGGGCCCTCCCCCAGGTGGTGATCGAAGTCCGATGGCTCGACAGCAAGGGCTCGCCGACCTACGCCCTCGGCACCGGGATCATCGGGGAACTCGGCCCCGAGACCTGGGGCCAGGTCTTCTTCCCGAACGCCGGCGGAAAGACCGTCATCCCGGTCCCCCGAGGGCTGAAGGATGCGCGGCTACCCCGAATCTCCTGGGACCCGATCGTTTACCGATATCGGATGTCCCCGGACGGCCCGCTCCTCAACTCCAGGTCGATCGACTTTGGGACCGCCGACCGCGACCTCAAGGGCATCGAGATCGTCCGCTTCCGGGTCCCGGTCTTGCGGGTCAAGGTCCAGACGGCCGGCGGCCAGCCCGTCCCCGGCGCCACCCTCTCGGCACGCTACGTCGACCCCGACGCGGGACCGGCCAACGACGCCGCGGATACGAGGGCCGGCCGCGACCCGTCCCAGGTCGAACTCAAATCCCAACCCGACGGGCGCTGGAACACCGTCCAGCTTCAGCCCGACTCCGCCATCACCCTGAACGCCCAGGCCGATAAGTTCCGACCCTCCAGCCAGACCCTCACGCTCCCGGAAGGACGGGAGGAGGATGTCGTCCTCACCCTGGAACCGCGCTAAAGCCGTCGCCGGCCCCTCGGGGACGGGGAAGGGATCGGAACACTCTCGACGACTTGAGGTGGGCATCCGCGATTCGCCACATCGTCTTCGAGCGGGTATCCTCCACGATGCGGTCACGCCCCGGGAGCCGGGCTGAGGAACGGGGGAGGAGAGAGCCATGCAGCCGACCTACAGCGCCATCCTTCGCGACGGCTCGCTGATCTGGGACGAAGGCCCGCCGGACCTGCCTCCCGGTGACGTGCCGGTCCGCATCACGCTCCTCGCCCCGCCACGCAGGGCGTCCAACGGCCCGGCGATGGCGGCGGCGCTCGCAGCCATCGCGGCGCTCGGCGGTCCGTCCGGCATCGACGACCCCGTCGAGTGGCAGCGAGAGACGCGCGCCGATCGGCCCCTGCCCGGGCGGCCCGGATGATCCTCGACAGCAACCTGATCATCTACGCCGCTCGGCCGGATTACCCGGGTCTGAAACACTTCATCACGGCTCGCTCGCCGGCCGTCTCGGCGATCAGCATCGTCGAGGTTCTCGGCTTCCACAACCTCTCACCGGCCGATAGGCAACACTTCGAAGCCTTCTTCGCCGCGGCCGAGATCCTCCCATTGAGCGACCCGGTCCTGGCGCAAGCGGTAGCGTTACGCCAGGACCGCAGGATGTCGCTGGGTGATGCCTTGATCGCGGCGACCGCACTGGTCTTCGGCCGTGAGTTGCTGACCCACAATCTCCAGGACTTTACCTGGGTGCCCGCCCTGATCGCCTCCGACCCGCTGGCGAACGGCGACCCGGTCTGATCCACGGTCGGCCCTACCCACTCACCCCTCGACCACCGCCCGTCGCGGGGAAACCTCGGCCGGTCCGGGGAACGGGATCGTCCTCGGCGCTTCGGCCAGGGGCGATTCCTCGTCGAGCGCCAAGTCCTTCAGGCCCAGCAACGCCTGCAACTGGCGGAACTGCCGGGGGTCCAGCGAGAGCCGCCTTTGGTCGAACCAGCCCAGGCCGTCGGCGTGGTGCTGCTCTCTCAGGTCGATCACCACACGACCGTCCCGGCCCCTTGTCAGGGCGACCTGGAGGCGTTCTTCCGGCTGCGAACCGGGCAGCGTGGCCAGCGGGGTGAACTCCACCGTGAGGACTCCGTTGGCGGGACCAGTCACCTGAGACCGGCGGCGGAAGTCTCGCTGCGAGTCGCTATTGAGATTCAGTCTCAGGAATATCCAGGATAACAACTCCCCGCCCCGCGTCAATCGTCGCGCTCGGAAAAACCGGACGGGGGTGGAGGGTGGCCCGGCGGCCGGCCGCGTCGTAGGGTAAAATGCCAGCATGCGACGGGACCAAATCCGCCGCGAACAGCGAGACGTGACGCGGAAAGGTCAGGCCGACGGTGACTCCCAAAGAGGTCCTGGCGCTGGTCCGTCAGCGAGAGGTCACGACGGTTGACCTGCGCTTCATGGACTTTCCCGGCGTCTGGCAGCATTTCGCCATCCCCGCCGATGCCCTGTTGGAGGAGACCTTTGAAGAGGGTCTGGGCTTCGACGGCTCCAGCGTCATGGGCTGGCGGGCCATCAACGAGGCTGATTTGCTGGTCGTCCCTCAGCCCGAGACGGCCCTGATCGACCCGTTCACGACCCGCCCCACCCTGACGATGATCTGCAACATCCAGGACCCGATCACCCAGCAGGATTACACCCGAGACCCCCGCAACATCGCTCGCAAGGCCGCCAGCTACATGCGCGGCAGCGGCGTGGCCGATGCCGTGACCCTTGCCCCCGAGCTCGAATTCTTCGTCTTCGACGACGTCCGCTTCGACCAGAACGGTCACGAGGCGTTCTATCACGTCGACTCGATCGAGGGGGCGTGGAACCGCGGACGGGTCGAGCGTCCCAACCTCGGCTACAAGGCTGGCTCGGGCCTGGGCTACTTCCCCTGCCCGCCCACCGACAGCCTGCTTGACCTGCGCACCGAGATGGCCCAGGTCATGGCCGAGTGCGGCATCGTCACCTCGGCCCACTTCCACGAGGTCGCCACCGGGGGCCAGTGCGAGATCGACCTGGTTCCCGGGCCTCTGGTCGAAGGGGCCGACCGCGTCATGCTCGCCCGCTACATCATCCGCAACGTTGCCCGACGCGCCGGCAAGACCGCGACGTTCATGCCCAAGCCCCTGCACGGCGACAACGGCTCGGCCTTGCACACCCACCTGGCCTTCTGGAAGAACAGCGCCCCCCTGCTCGTTGGAGACGGCTACGCGGGCCTCAGCGACCTGGGCCTCTACGCCATCGGCGGCCTCCTGAAGCACGCCCCAGCGCTGGCCGCCTTCGCCAACCCCACCACCAACAGCTACAAGCGCCTGGTCCCCGGCTTCGAGGCCCCGACCAAGCTCGCCTACAGCCGCCGCAACCGCACCGCCGCCATCCGCGTCCCGGTCCACGGAGGCAGCGGAGCCGGGGCCCGCATCGAGTACCGCTGCCCCGACGCCGCGGCCAACCCCTATCTGCTCTTCTCGGCGATGGTGATGGCGGCCATCGACGGCATCCAGACCAAAACCAGCCCTGGCGAGCCTTTGGACAAGGACATCTACGACCTCCAGCCCGAGGAAACTGCCGACGTCCCCCACACCCCGACCTCGCTGGACCAGTCCCTCGACGCCCTGAAGGCCGACCACGACTTCCTGCTCAGGGGCGACGTTTTCACCCCCGACGTCATCGACACCTGGATCTGGTACAAGCGCACCCACGAGGTCCAGGCTCTCCGAGAGCGGCCCCACCCCTACGAATTCGTCATGTACTATGACGTCTGAGGCCCGCCGACCTCAGCGGGTTGCCGTCCTCCTCCCCAACTTCGGTCCGGCCCCCCACGCCGCGACGCATCCGCCCAATATCCCCAACAGAACTTGCGGCAAGGCGAGGAGAACAACGAGCGAGACGATGACGAGGACAAAATGCAGGTCGCGGGCGCCGACGGAATTCCGAGGAACTCCGCATCGCCCCAGCCAATCATGAATCGCCATCTCGTAATCGTTCGAGTAGTGCCGACCCGGCGAGCAGACGAAATAGGCATGGAGGACGTGGAGGATCAGCCCCACCGATCCGCACGCCAGGAATCCCAGCCAGAACGGCCGCCAGGCCCCTTGCGATCGCCCGCCGAGAATCACCGAGATGAGCCCGAACGCGAGCAAGCCCCCCATCGGGGCACTCCCCATGACGATCGGCTGAATCAACTGGTTCGCCAGCAGGTTGGGGAGGCCGAGGCCCCAGCGGACCACCGAGCAATCCCACGCGACGACCGCGACCACTAGGGACAGAGTCGTCAAAGAAACCCTTGGCCACCTCATCCGCGGCCCAAAGCCCAGAAGTTGAGAACCCAAATCAAGGTTCAAGGGGCGACCGGCTCCTCGGCGATCGGCGTGTCGGAGGACGTCGGAGGGATCGAGGACGGAAGCAGGCCCGCCGCGAAGGTGTCGTCATCGTGCGACGGCTGATACACCTCATACCCAGGCGTGCCGTCCACATCCCTCCTCAGCAGCAGGTAGATCTGGGCCACGGCCGTCCAGAAGAACGCATAAGACCACGCCCGGACCAGCCACGCCACCGCCGCCACCCAGAACCCGTGAAGCGCCGCCGGGGTGCCCACCTCGACGCCCGAGAACAGGTCGCGCACCTTCGCATCGGGAGCCCCAAACGCCAGCGACCACTCGGCCAGGTGGACGACCAGGTGCCCGAAGACCGCCGCGGCCAGAGCTCCGAGCATCCCCAATCCCAACGCCAACACCAGTCCCCACGCATAGGTCGTGGCCCGTTGCGACGCATAGGCATACGAACGGCTCAGGGCATCAAAGGTATCCTCCCCCTCGGCGACGATCGTGGCGACCATCAACGGCCAGCCCGCCGCCAGCCCCACCAACAGCAACGCCAACGGCACCGCCAGCAGCAAAGGCACGAACGCCAGGGCCCCGGCGATCGTCGTCCCCAACGAGCCCGGAATCTGGTACAGCAACACACCCATCAACGCGCACGGCAAGGCCAGCAGCCCGGCGCCCAGCAAGGGGGTCAGCGGCGAGAACACCAGCGACCCCAGCCTCCCCAGCGCGAACCGCAAGGCCGTCCCCGCGCCCACGTTCCCGCCGCGGGCCAGCCGCACCACCGCGATCCGAACAATCGCCCCGCCCATCAACCCGCCGACGATCCCCCCCCACACAACCTCCAGCAGCGCACGCACAAACCCCAATGTCCCCCCGCCCAGCCCGAACAGCGAGAACCAAGGAGCCATCAACGTCCGCGGCGGCTCCGAGGCGCGCAACGCCAGGGCCCCCAGCAACGACCCCAACGACGAACCGTACCAGACGGCGACCGGCCGATCGCTGGGCGTCCAGAACCGCGGCCCGGCCCCGAACACCAGCCCAATCAGCGACCACCCTCCCCACAAGGCCACCATCCCCAGCGCCGCCAAAACCAGCTTGCGGGGGTCGGTCGCCACCCCCAGGCACGCTAGCAACGCCGTGGCCATCGACGGCCGAGACGCGACGGCCGCCGCCGCAGGAGGCACCCACGGAGAGGCGGAAGGGTCAATGGTCGCGGCGTCGTCCATGCCGAGCGGTCCCTCAAGGGTCACGGAGGTGAAAGGGGGGTCAAATCGTTCGTTCAAGGCACCACGCAGGTCAAGACCGTCGCCCCGCCCCGAGGCACCACCGGGCAAGATCCCAGCGACGCCGGCAAAAGCAAGGTCTCGCCCTTTCGCAGAGAGTAGGCCGTGCGGTCGTGGACCACCTCCGCCTCGCCCCCCAGTCCCAGCAAGATCGTGAATCGCGACTTCGACCCCACCCGCGCCGGCGTGGAAAGCCTCAAGCGCTCCAGCACGAACTGCGGGCAAAAGGCCAGTCGCTCCAGCAAGCCGCCGGGCGTCGCCAGCGACTCGGGACGCACCGGGTCGACCGGCCCGGTCTCGAAGTCGATCGACGCCAGGGACTCATCCGGATGCAGTGCCCTGGGTTTCCCGTCGGCCCCAGCGCGGCCCCAGTCATGCACGCGGAACGTCGCGTCGGACATCTGCTGGACCTCCGCCAGCACCACCCCCGCGCCAATCGCGTGAACCGTCCCGGCCTTGACGAAGATGCAATCCCCGGCCCTCGCCGGGAACTGGTGCAGCAGCGGCTCAACGGCGCCAGCCTGCATCGCCTGGGCGAACTGGTCCCGAGTCACCCCGGCCTTCAACCCGGCATAGATCACGCTGCCCGGCTCGGCGTGCAAGATCACCCACGCCTCGGTCTTGCCATTGTCGTCCACCAGCCGCCGCCCCAGGTCGTCGTCGGGGTGGACCTGAACCGACAGCACCTGATGGGCATCCAGGAACTTCACCAGCAAGGGGAACTGCTCACGGCCCGACAGCGCGGGGCCCAGCAGTTCGACGGGCCGGTCGCGCACCAGGTCCCGCAGGGAGGCCCCCGCCAGCGCCCCGTCGGCCACCCGGCTGACGTCGTCCCGGTGGTCGGAAAGCTCCCAGCTCTCGGCGTAGTCGGCCTCTTCACCCAGCGGCTTGTTCAGCAACGAGTCCAGCCGCCGGCCTCCCCAGATCAACCGCTTCAAGATCGGCGAGAACCGCAGGGGGTACATCGGGGCCAGGTCGACGGTGGCGGCCGAGGCGCTGGCGTTCAGGTGCGCCGAGTGGGGGATGGTTCGCCCTTGCGTGGCTTGCTCCGGCATGAGTGAGTCCTCTCCGAAGGTTGAGCCTGGGGTGCGTGCTTGCGGGGAGATTGGGGGCGAGTCCCGGCCAATCGTCGGGCCGGGAGGGTCTGGGGGCGTGGGAGTTTGCCCGCGCAAGGCGGGCATTCCCCGACAGTCCCGGGGCCTGCCGTTGTAACGGCCCGACTCGGCGGTGTCCAGTCGAGTCGTTGGGCGGCCCGGACTGGCGAGGCGACGGGGCCTCATGTTAGGATCATAGGCCAGGAACGCCCCCGCCCGAACGGCCGTCCCCCAGAGGCCCACCGGCGGCGCCGCCAGATCATGAGTCACCGGCCTCGGGACCGGCCGCGCGACTCGCGTTTCCTGCCCCAACCGCCCCCTTCGCCCCGGCCCAACCCAACCGCCGAGCGGCGACCCCAACCACTCCCCCAACCCGGGGAAGGGGCCCTCTTCCGATGCCCAACGACCGCGACCTGTTCGCCGAAGAAGACTCCATGGTCTCCATGAGCTTCGGCGACCACATCGAGGACCTGCGCAAGCACCTCTTCCTCGCCGTGATCGGCCTCTTCGCTGGCGTCATCCTCACCTTCATCCCCCCACTCGACCTGGGCAAGCGGGTCATGTCGCGGATGGAGCAACCCGCTCGCCAGGCCCTCGACGAGTTCTACTCCGAGCAGGCCGAGCAACGCGCCGCCAAGGCCAACTCCATCCAGCAGATGCGCCCCATGGTCCTTGAGGTCAACGGCGAGGATCTGGCCCGAGCCCTCCGCGCCCTCGTCCCGGCCGACGTCGCCCAGAAGCTCCCCGAGCCCGAAACCCTCAAGGCGAAATCCTTCCGCCTCCATTCCCAGGTCCCCGTCGCCGACCAGATCCGCTCGGTCGTCCAGGACATGCCCCCCAAGAACGCTTTGATCTCCCTCGCCCCGATGGAAACGGTGATCATCTACTTCACCGTCTGCATGATCACCGGCCTGGTCCTCTCCAGCCCCTGGGTCTTCTACCAGATCTGGGCCTTCATCGCCGCCGGGCTCTACCGCCACGAGCGCCAGTCCGTCACCCGCTTCATGCCCGTCTCCCTCGGCCTGTTCCTGGCCGGAGTCCTGCTCTGCTACTTCTACGTCCTGCCGGTCACCCTGGGGTTCCTCCTGAAGTTCAACGTCTGGCTCGGCATCGAGCCCACCTTGCGCATCAGCGAGTGGATGGGCTTCGCCACCATCATGCCCCTGCTCTTCGGCGGTTGCTTCCAGACCCCCCTGGTCATGCTCTTGCTGGAACGTCTGGGCATCCTCTCGGTGGACGATTTCCGAGCCAAACGCAAGATCGCCATCCTGGTGATCTTCTTCCTGGCCGCCGTTCTCACCCCCACCCCCGAAATCGGCACCATGACCTTGCTGGCCGTGCCGATGCTCGCCCTCTACGAACTGGGCATCCTCATCATGAGCCGACGGCCCAGGACCGAGGCGACGGCCGCGGCCTGACGTGGGACCAGACTTCCGCGGCGAAACGGGGGAGATCCGGTCGATGGAGGCTCGGGGGATTGTCCAACTGGTCGGGGCCGGACCCGGAGACCCCGGCCTCCTGACCCTCGCCGGCGCCCACGCGCTGGAGCAGGCCCAGGCCGTCGTATACGACCACCTCGTCGGCCCCCGACTCCTCGACCGCATCCCCCCCAGCGCCCGGCGCATCTTCGCCGGCAAGCGCGCCGGCCGCTGCGAGATGACCCAGCCCGAAATCAATACTCTGCTGGTGGACCTCGCCCAGGAGGGCTTGCGAGTCGTCCGCCTCAAAGGGGGGGACCCCTACGTCTTTGGCCGGGGAGCCGAGGAGGCCGAACACCTCGCCGCCGCCGGAATCCCCTTCCGCGTCGTCCCCGGAGTCACCGCCGGAGTCGGCGCCACCGCCTACGCCGGCCTGCCCGTCACCCACCGAGACGCCGCCTCCGCCGTCGCCTTCGTCACCGGCCACGACGACCCCGAGGGCCGACCCGACTGGAAAGCCCTCGCACAATTCCCCGGAACCCTCGTCGTCTACATGGGGACCCGCCACCTTCCCGCGATCAGCCGCACCCTGATCGCCCACGGACTCGCCGCCAACACCCCCGCGGCTTTGGTCCACGCCGGAACCACCGCCTCCCAGGCCGTTGCCGTCGCGACCCTGGCCGACCTCCCCGCCCTGGTCGAATCGACCGGCCTCGGCGCCCCGGCCCTGGTCGTCATCGGCCAGGTCGTCGCCCGCCGCCCCAACCTCAACTGGTTCGAGAACCTCCCCCTCTTCGGCCGCGGGATCGCCATCACCCGACCCGAAGGCGAATCCGACCGCTCGGCCGCCACGTTGGAAGCCCTCGGCGCCGAGGTTCTGATGGCGCCAATGGTCGAAATCCGCCCGCTGGATGACTATTCCGCGCTCGACGGCGCCATCGCCCGCCTCTCCACCTTTGACTGGCTGGCCTTCACCTCCACCAACGGCGTCCGAGCCTTCCTCGACCGCCTCGACACCCTCGGCCAAGACCTGAGAGCCCTCGGCCCCGTCAAGCTCGCGGCCATCGGACCAGCCACCGCCGAGGCCCTGGCCGCCCACCGCCTGAAGGCCGACCTCATTCCCCCGTCCTACCGCTCCGAAGCCCTGGCCGAAGCATTGAAAGGGCAAGCCGCCGGCCGTCGCATCCTCCTGGTCCGCGCCGACCGGGGCCGCACGATCCTCAAGGACGAGCTCGACCCGATCGCCCACGTCGAGCAGGTCGCCGCCTACCGCAACATCGACGCCCCATCCCTCCCGCCCCAACTGATCCCTCGCATCGAGGCCGGCACTCTCGACTGGATCACCCTCACCAGCCCGGCCATCACCCGCCGCCTCCACGCCTTGCTGCCCGCGACCGCCCTCGCCAGGATTGGCCACTCCATCAAGCTCGCCAGCCTCAGCCCCGTCACCTCCGCCGCCGCCCGAGAGCTCGGCTGGGAAATCGCCGCCGAGGCCGAAACCTACACCTGGGATGGCCTGGTCGCTGCGATCCTCCGCCAAGAATCGGCGAAATCCTGAATTCACTCGAAGATTTCAACGGAGGTTCCCACAACCTTCACGAGACCTTCGAAATCTCGGCCTAAAATGACGACCATCCGGGACGGGTGCGAGACCCTCACCGGACCCTCACCATCTGAGCCTCGCCTCGCGCGAGGAGGCCCTGGTGCCCCGCCGTCGGCCAAGCCGGTTCCGGGCCGCCTCCCACCTTCCCCCCAAGACCCCTGGAGACACTTCGTGACCCGTCGTAGCCCCGTTCGTCCCCGCGCGGCCTTTACCCTCATCGAGTTGCTGGTCGTCATCGCCATCATCGGGGTCCTCATCGGCCTCCTTCTTCCCGCCGTGCAGTCGGCCCGCGAGGCTGCCCGACGCGCCCAGTGCGTCAACAATCTCAAGCAGATCGGCCTGGCCCTGCACAACTTCGAAAGCGCCAACGGCTTCTTCCCCCCCTCGGCCATCAAGTCCACCGGCAACCAGCCCTCGCTTCACATCAACGTCGACGACGGTAACCAGCCCTTGCCCAAGGGTCGGGGTCGCGTCTCCCTCTACATGTTCACCCTGATCCTGCCCTTCATGGAGCAGCAGCCGCTGTACAACTCGTACAACCTCAAGCTCGACTCCCGAGACCCGATCAACGCCACCGCCACCGCTACCCCCATCAGCACCCTGCTCTGCCCCTCTGACCCGCAGGATCTCGACCGACTCCACACCTACACCACCACCGACACCTGGACGAAGCAGACCTACAACGTCAAGTTCGCCCTGACCGACTACGCCGTCAACAACGGCCTGGAATCGACCGACGCGGTCGTCGCCGGATACATCCCCGACGCCCCCTACCTGTCGATGCTCTACAACACCCACAGCGCCTCGTTCGACTTCAAGACCTACGCCCGGGACGTCACCGACGGCCTGTCCAACACCTTCATGGTCGACGAGGACTCGGCCCGCCCCTACTACTACTACGCCCACGGCAACATCAAGCCCGGAGTCCAGACCTTCCCCGAGGTCATCGCCGGAGGCTGGGCCGACTACGCCACCGGCTACGGCACCGACGGCTACACCCTCGACGGCAAGGCCAAGCCCGGCCCCTGCCATACCAACTGCTACAACAGCAACGAAACCTACTGCTTCCACCCCGGCGGCTCGAACCACGTCTTCGGCGACGGCTCGGTGCGGTTCGTCAAGGAAGCGCTCCCGATCCGCATCTTCATGCAGTTGGTCTCCCGAGGCCAGGGCGAGGTCGTCTCCAGCGACGCTTACTGACCAGCAACCCGGCAAGCGCCCTTGCCGAAGGGCCGGAAAACCCACCCGCCGCGTCCCTGCCAGACCGACCCACTCTTCAGTCCCCCTCGTCCCCCCCGGCCCTCCGGGGGGGATGCCTTCGCCCGGCCGTTCCGCGGCCCGACCCGGCCAACCCGCGGAGGTGGATCAACACCCTCGGCCCTCCGACTCCCGCTTTCCCCCCACCCCAGCGACGAGCCCCAAACATGGTCCCCCCGCCCAATCCCGAACCCACGCTCGACGCGCCTCGCCCTCGCCCTCGCGTTCCTGACAACCACCGCCGGCTGCCACCAGGACGACTTCCGTCACGCCGTCTTCCCCGCCGGGGGAACCGTGACCCGCCACGGCAAGCCCCTGGCCAACGCGATGGTCATCTTCTACCCCGAAGACTCCAAAACGATCGACATCCCCCCCGGCCGCGAGGGCATCACCATCGCCCGACCCACCACCAGGACCGACGACGACGGCGCCTTCCGCCTCAGCACCTACATGGAAAACGACGGAGCCCCGGCCGGAGACTACCGGGTGGTGATCCTCGACGTTCCCCCCAAACCCAACGCCAACGCCAACGCCAACCCCACGCCCAACAACGACGAATCCAACGACGACAGCCCCGAAACCGCCGCCGGCCGAGGCGGCCCCCGCACCAGCGACGCCGGCCGAGACGTCTACGCTTACCCTAATCAGTCCCCCCTCCGCGCCTCGGTCCGGCCCAACCAGCCGAACCACTACGAGTTCGCCCTGAAATAAACCCAAATCCTCAAGGGCGATGCCAACCCGGACCAGGTCAATCCCGTTTCGCCCCGGCCCGCCCGGTCGGCCCCCACAGCGGAGTCGCCAAGGTCCGGTCCCAGGCCGTCCAGGCCTCCAGAAGTTCCCGAGCCTTCTCGGGAGTTTCGGCGGCCAGGTCTCGACGCTCGCCCGGGTCGTCCGACAGGTGATACAGCCGGAACGGCGTTGCCCCGGGCCCCTTCCCCGGCCTCGACACCTCCTCCGAGTCCGCCGCCGGGTCGTACCGCACCAGCTTCCAATCTCCCCGGCGGATCGCCGCTTGCTCCCCCAGTCGCCAGTACAGCGACTCGTGAGGACTTCGCGACCGATCGGCCAGGAACGGCAGCAGGTCCACCCCATCGAGCCCCTCATCGGAGCCCACCGGAGCCCCCGCCGCCGCCAGCGCCGTGGGCAGCAGGTCGAGCTGGATCACCGGCCGGTCATACGTAATTCCCGCCGGCAAGGTCCCTTTCCAGCTCAGGACGAACGGGACGTGAATCCCCCCCTCCAGCGTCGTGCGCTTCGACCCTCGATAGGGATCGTTTCGAGAGCCATTGATGGTCGTCCCCCTCATCGTTGGGCCGCCATTGTCGCTGAAGAACGCGAACAGGGTTCGCTCCTCCAACCCCGAGGCCCTCACCTTCTCCACCACCCGACCCACCGCCTCATCCAGGGCCAACAGCATCGCGGCATAGGTGCGCCGGGTCTTGTCGGGGATCGCCGCGAACCTCGCCAGGCGGTCGTCGGTCGCCTCCATCGGCGTATGCACCGCGTTGAACGCCAGTTCCAGGAAGAACGGGTGATCCTTGTGACGGTCGATGAACGCCACGGCCTCGCGACCAAAGGCATCGGTCAGGTACTCCGGCTCGCGGACCACCTCCTCATCCCGATAGATTGGCGCCCCCCGAATCCCGTCATACGGATGGGCCCCGCCCAGGAACCCGAAGAACTCGTCAAACCCTCGACGACGGGGCCGGAACTCCGGAGCCCCGCCCAGGTGCCACTTCCCGACCAGGCCCGTTACATATCCGGCCGCCTTCAGCCGATCCGCCACCGTCTTCTGCGACAGCGGCAACCCGAACGGCTCATGGCCGCCCTCCCCCGGGTTGAACTCATGGCCGAACCGCTGCTGGTAGCGACCCGTCAACAACCCCGCGCGGGTCGGGCTGCAATAGGGGCCCGACACATAACCATTCGTGAACCGGACACCCCCCGCCGCCAGAGCATCCAGGTGCGGAGTCGGGATGTCGCGAGCTCCGGTGAACCCCAGGTCGGCGAACCCCAGGTCATCGGCCACGAGGAAGATGATGTTGGGCTTCGTCGCGGGAGGCGCCCCCGTCACGCTCGACCAGCCCACGACGCTCCACACGATCGCCAACCCAATCATCGTTCGCACGGAAGAGCCTCCCAACGAGCCGCCCCAACCACGCCCCGATCACTCCGGTCAAAGCCTGAGCCCGGATGCGAGGCTAGCCACCGGGCCGTCACCGGGCAAGACCCACGTCCACAACCGGACGGGTTCGCCGACCCCATTGGCGACGCGGCGAAATCCCAGCCCCATCCCCCGCTCTTCATCAAAAATTCGCCCGGAATTGCTATCCTCCAGGGCGTCACCCCACCCCGGAGAGGAACCGACATGACCAACGTGCAAGCCATCCTGGAAGCCGCCCGACGCGAGGGCCGGGTCGACCGCCGGACCTTCCTGGCCTTGGGGACCTCGCTGGCGACCCTGCCGTGGCTAGGTTCTCGGGCCGCCGGCGCGGTGGTTCGCCGGCCGTCGTTTTCCTCCGACCCGTTCACCCTCGGCGTGGCCTCGGGCGACCCCAACGACGACGGCGTCGTCCTCTGGACACGCCTGGCCCCCAAACCGTTGGAGCCCGGCGGCGGCCTCGGCGCCGAGGCCATTGAGGTCGACTGGGAACTCGCCGACGACGAGGCGATGACCACCATCGTCGCCCGCGGAAAGACCCTCGCCACCCCGCAACTGGGCCACTCGGTCCACGTCGAGGCCGCCGGCCTGCGTCCCGACCGCTGGTACTTCTACCGCTTCCGCGCCGGAGACGCCTCCAGCCCCGTCGGTCGGGCCCGGACTCTTCCCACCGCCGACGCCCAGCCCGAAGCCCTCCGCTTCGCCTTCGCCTCCTGCCAGCACTACGAGGCGGGCCTCTACACCGCCTATCAGCACATGGCGAAAGATGAGCTTGACCTCATCTTTCACCTGGGCGATTACATCTATGAAGACGGGGGCCGGGAAGGCAGGGTCCGCAAGCATGTCGGCGGCGAGATCAACAGCCTGGACGACTACCGCATCCGCCACGCCCAGTACCGCTCCGACCCGAACCTCCAGGCCGCCCACGCCCACTGCCCCTGGTTCCTCACCTGGGACGACCACGAGGTTGACAACAACTACGCCAACGCCATCTCCGAGCACGAGGGGGTCGACTCCGCCACCCTCCTGGCCCGTCGAGCCAACGGCTATCAAGCCTACTACGAGATGATGCCCCTGCGACGCCGCTCTCTTCCCCGGGGCCCACATATGCAAATCTATCGCAAGGCGTCCTACGGGCGACTGGCTGAGTTGCTCGTCCTGGACACCCGTCAGTACCGCACCGACCAGCCCAACGGCGACACGATGGCCCCGCTCAACGACGAGGCCCTTGACCCCCGCAACACTCTGCTGGGACCGGAGCAGGCCGGCTGGCTCAAGGCGTCGCTGCTGGAGTCGCAAGGCACCTGGAACGTCCTGGCCCAGCAGGTGATGATGGGCATGGTCGACTTCAAGGCCGGCGAGGAGGACCGCTTCTCGATGGACCAGTGGCCCGGCTACGCCCACGAGCGCATGGAGCTGGTTCGGTTCCTGGCGGATCGCCGGGTGCCCAACCCCGTGGTGTTGACCGGCGACATCCACCGCAACCTGGTCAATGACCTGCGGGTCGACGACCGCCAGGCCGAGTTGCCCGTGGTGGCGACCGAGTTTGTCGGCACTTCGATCACCAGCGGCGGCAACGGTTCCACCGATACCGATAAGCAGGCCGCGATCCAGGTCGAGAACCCCGGCGTCCGCTTCTTCAACAGCGAACGAGGCTACGTCCGCTGCCGGGTCACGCCCGAATCCTGGCAAAGCGACTATGTGGTGGTCGAGGACGTGACCAAACCCGGCGCCCCGGCGATCATCCGGGCCACCTTCCACGTCGAGTCGGGCCGCCCCGGAGCCCAGACCGCTTGAAGAGTTAAGTCAGGGTCGGTTCTGGAGCAGCCGTCGAGCCTCGGCATGTCCGGCGCTCGCGGCGGCCTTCAAGTGGGCCCGCGAGGCGGGGGCGTCGTCGCGGGCCCGCTCGACCAGGGCGAGGTTGTAGCGGATCGTCCCCTTCAGAGACACGTCGGTCGCCAGTCCCAGGGCGTGGCCCAGGTCATCGGCCGCGGCATCCACGCGACCGTCGCGCAGGCGGAGAACCCCACGGTTGATCCACGCCTCAACCAGCCCGGGATCGATCCCGAGGGCGCGGGTGTATTCGGCCTCGGCGAACGCGAGGCGGCCGGCAGAGGCCAGCGCCAGGGCATGATGATACGAGCATTCGGCGGTGAGAGGGGCCAGGGCGACACAGACCCGGAACGCCTCGGCCGCCTCGGCGAAGGCTCCCTGTTTGTAGGCACAGAGCCCCTGCGAGAAGTTCAGCCAGAAGTCCTCGGGGCGGAGCGCCAGGCCCTGGCGGAACTGCTCGGAGGCGGGGGCGAGTCGGCCCGAACGCAGGTAAAAGCGGCCCAGGTCGTAATGCTCCCAGGCCGTGGAGGGTCCGGGCCCCGGAGGCGGGTCGGCCTCGGGGTCGCCCTCAAGCTCTCGGCGGACCCGGGCCAGCGCGGGGCTGGGTCCCAGCAGGGTTTCCGCCTGGTTGAGCACGCGCCGGGTGTCGTCCCGGGCGGCTTCGGTCTGATCAGCCGGGGCGGTGCGGACGCGCAGGTCGGCCCAGACCAGGGCAAAGTCCAGCAGGTCGGCGCGGAGACCGGGGCCGGAGTCGGTCAGCAAGGCATCTCGGGCGTCCCAGAGGTCGCGGCCCCGTCGGAGGAAGGCGGCGGCCTCGCCGGGAGGGGGTGGGTCGATCCCGTTGCGAAAGCGGGCGAGGTCGGCCAGTCGATGGAGTTCGGCGGCCTGGGCGTCGCGGGTTGAGGCGGCCAACTCCGCGTTCAAGGTCGCCCGACGGCCTGGGGCCCAGGGCAGCGTGGCGACCAGGTCGAGCCCTCGACGCAGGGCGAGGGCGGCGGCGGCGGGGTCGCGGCGGGCTCGGGCGGCGCGGCCCTCGGTCAGGGCGGCGTCGACCCTGCCGAGCCGCTGTCGGTGGGCGTCGGTCAGCAGCAACAGGGCCAGGCCCGCGGCGCAGGCGGCGAGGGCCATCGCCAGGCTTCGCGACAGGGCGTCGGGGCGTCGGCGTCGCCACTTCCGCCAGCGCTCTCGGGGGTTGCGGTCGGGCACCCCTCTCAGGGGAAGCTGGTCGAGGTGCCGGCGGAGGTCGGCGGCGAGGGCTCCGGCCGAGGGGTAACGGTCGGCCGGGTCGGGCTTCAAGCAGCGGCGGACCAGCAACACGAGGCTGGCGGGGACGCGGGGATTGCGACTGCGCAGGGTCCCGGGACCGC
>CBDAVP010000020.1:0-36199 GCA_965201075.1 Isosphaeraceae bacterium
TTGCCGCGACGTATCGGTCACGATTCGACGATCTTCATGCTTCGTACGGGAGGGGCACCCCCTGGACCTGGTGGATTAGCGTCGTGCTTGCTTGGTTGTGCCTTTCCTGGTCGGTCTGCCTGTCGTTTCTCCAGCTCCAACAACCCCGCCCTCCGCTCCGTCGATTGGCCGCCCGGCCCGGCTTTCTGGTCGGGCCCGTTGCGGTCCTAGGGGTGTTGGGCTACATGCTTCCGCGGCTTGCCATACTCCTCGACGATCCGGGCCAGTATCGGCTCACCAATGTCCTGGGCATGGCCGTGTCGCCTTATATCGTTGCTACGGCGATCCTCGTCGCATGGAGTACGCTCGGCTTGCAGGGCCGTTGGCGCCCCGCGGCCCACTGGATCGATCAGGCCGGTGTCGTGTTGGGCATCGCTTGGCTCGGCCTGGCAATGATCCTCGGCGTCGTGCATCACTGGATGTGATCGGACGGGATCGTTCCTCATCCATCAGGATTTCAGGTCGCATCGTCTCGTGCGGAGATTCCCAGGTCTGACGACGCGGGAGTCGGACAGGGCGAATCCTCTGGATTCGTGGGCGTGGTCCCCATAGCGGCGGTTTGCCTCATTGAGCCAGGACACGATGATCGCCTCGAGAGACTCCGGCCACAGCAGGGAGTGGTGGCGGAAGCGTGTCGCGCCCCGAGGGGTAGGCCCGGGATTTCGATCCGACATCGCTCGCGGCCCGATGGCGACCGGGACGCGGTGGGAGGAAGAATCGGGGCATGAGCCTTCGGGTTCCAACGGCCCTACGCGCTCGGCACACGGACGTTGGACGCGGCCCCGCGGCGACGAGTTCCCGAAAAGGGTCGACGCGTGTCCCCGAGGACCCGGACGAAAGTGGACCGATCGAGGCGCCATCCGTCCGCGTGCGAGCCGCTACAACCCGCACCCTCGGTGCGCCCGTCCCAACAGGCCGCCTGACCGGGATTTCGGTCTTCGTGGACGCGTCTCGATCCATCGGGGCGACGATAAACCAAGCGGTCAGGCCCGCCCTGGGCCCCGGCAGGAACCGGGTGGTGGGGTGGGTTCAGTGAACGGGAGATGCGTCGTGGCCGCGTCCGGCCGGGACGTTGGCGGTTGGGCTTCGTGATCCTTGAAGGGTCGTCGGGGCCGACATGCCGGCGACGGGGCCGGGTGGTGGGCGGGACTTCGCGGTCCGGCCCGAGACGCCCAGGGAGGTAACAGGAAGTGATCATCGACACGACCCGCTTCGGCCGGGTTCTGATCCAGGAGGCGGACCTGCTCCGCGTCCCGGAGGGACTGGTCGGCTTCCGCGGCTTCACGCAGTTCGTCCAGATCCCCGACGCGGTGGTCAAGGGGCTTTCGTGGCTCCAGTGCGTCACCGCCGCGGACCTGGCCTTCGGGATCGTGGCTCCGCCACTGGCCCTGGGGGATTACAAGGTCGAGATCCGTCCGGGCGACCGGGCGGCCCTGGAGCTGGACGACGAGCGTTCAGCGCTCATCTACGTGATCCTCAACCGCGGCGAGGGGGGGGGCCTGACGGTCAACCTCCAGGGGCCGCTGGTCTTCAACCTGGCCCGCCGGATCGGCCGTCAGCTCGTGCTGACTTCCAGCCGTTATCCGGTGCGCTACCCCCTGGACGGCCCCGCCGTCCTGGCCGGCCCCCCGGCGTTCCGCGCCTCGGCGTGAACCTCGTGGGGTCCTGTTCGTCTGGCGGTCGCCGGTGGAGTGGTTCCCCCCTGGAAACCGGCGGCAGGCGACTCTGTCAATCCTCGTCCCGTCGTGGCAATCGAGGTTTCGGGCGACGTGGTCACGGACGGTCACGTTCCTCGTAAGCAGGAGGAAGGAGCCCCTACCATGCTGGTCCTATCCCGCCACCGCGACGAAAGCATCATCATTGGCGATGACATCGTCATCACCGTGGTGGACATCCGGGGCGACAAGGTCCGATTGGGGATCGCGGCCCCCATCGAGATCTCCGTGCACCGTCAAGAGGTGTACGAGGCCATCCAGAGAGAGAACCGGCAGGCCAGCCGCCTGGAACCCCAGGACGCTCGTCAGCTTGATCGTTTGGGCACCCCACCCCTGCGTCGGGACGGCCTGCGCCGCCCCCGCGCTGGCGAAGGCACCTGAACGGTCGAGATTCTCGCCTCGCCCTCCCTTTTGCGATCGCATCCCACCCGCCGGACGGCCGCCCTCGACTCAACCCCGAGGTTGGCCGCCCGGCTGGTCTGATTTCCGATAGGACTACTCCGGCGCCGGTCCGCCGATGGCCGACGACTCAGCCCCCGGCTCATCCGCGGGCGGATCGACCATCGTCATTTCCGAAGGCGACGGCAGATCGTCCGGGCCTAGATAGACCCGCATCTTGTAACCCGCCACGCTGAGAACGTCCCGGGGCATCAAGGCCGCCCAGCGAATGCGCTGACCGTTGACCTTGGTCCCGTTGGTCGAGAGCAGGTCGCGGACAATTAACAGGCCATCGGTCCTAACGATCAGGCAGTGGCGCTGCGATAACCCTTCTCGATCGATCTGGATCTCGCAATCGGCGTGACGCCCGATCAGCGTCACGTCCTTCACAATCGGGATCGGGGGCCGTCTGCCTTTGGCCGGAACGAGTTCCGCTTTCATCGACCGAACCCTTTCCCAAATCTCCCGAGAACGCGTCCCGAGTCTCCTCCGAGGCTCGCGGAACCGCCGTTCCCGACGGTGTTGGCTCGTCGATTGCTTTAGCAGGGCGTCCCGGAACCTCGTCCGTCCCCCTTCCCACCCCACCCTGGACACTTCCACCATGCCCGAATCGGCGGAAAATTTCACGATCGGCGTCGAGGAGGAGTACCAGATCGTCGACCGAGAGTCTCGCCAACTGCGCCAAAAAGCGGGCAGCGTCCTCCGCTCGGCCCAGGGGATGGTGGGTGACGAGGTCTCCAACGAGCTTTTTCAATCTCAAATCGAGATCGGTACGCCAGTCTGCCACACGCTGGCGGAAGTTCGTACCGAGTTGACGAGGCTGCGAACGGCCCTGGTCGAGGCGGCCAGACGGTCGGGGTGCGGCATCGCCGCCGCGGGAACCCATCCGTTCTCCCGCTGGGAGGACCAGGCCATCACTCCCAAGGACCGTTACCGGGGGATCGCCGACGAGTACCAGCAACTCGCCCGCGAACAGATCATCTTCGGCTGCCACGTCCACGTCGGGATCGCCGACGCCGAGGCCGCCATCCAGGTCATGAACCGCGTCCGACCCTGGCTCTCCCCGTTGATTGCCCTGGGGGCGAACTCCCCATTCTGGCAGGGGGTGGACACTGGCTACGCGAGTTATCGAACCGAACTCTTCCAAAGGTTCCCCACCGTCAACATCCCCCACGTCTTCCAATCCCGAGCCGAGTACGACGGCCTGGTCGCCGACCTGGTGGCCACCGGCCTGATCCAGGACGCCTCCAAAATCTACTGGGACGTTCGCCCCTCGTCCCACTTCGCGACCCTCGAATTCCGAGTCTCCGACGTTTGCCAGACAATTGATGAGGCCGTGATGCACGCCGGCCTCGTGAGGTCGCTCGTCCGCGTCTGTCTCGCCCAGGTTCAGGACGGGGAACCGATCGCACACGAACGCCCCGAACTCCTCCAGGCCGCCAAATGGTCGGCCGCACGCTTCGGCCTGGAAGGGGACCTCATCGAGGTCACCGATCGCCGTTCAATCCCCGCCACGAACCTGATGGACACGCTTCTGGCGTTTCTTCGTGCCGATCTGGAAGCCTGCGGGGAATGGGAAGAGATTAGCGGTCTGATGCAACGAATTCGCCGCCTGGGCAGCGGAGCCGCTCGACAGCGGGCGGTCTTCCAGCGGACGGGGCGCTGGCAGGCGGTCGTCGACGAAGTCCTTGCTCAAACCGAGAATGGAACGCTCTGATCCGTGACTTTCGAACACTCTCCAGGAAGGTTTTGGACGGATCGTCTCCTAAGAGTCGGCCGAGACAGGAATGCCGAAGTATAGAATGGTGTCGTGAGGTTGCTGGTGCGATCCGGGTCTGGACGATGAAGTCGCGTATTGTTGACCAGGAAGCTGGTGGAGATTCGCGGATTTCGTCCCTGGTCCTGGAATTGCTTAATACGAATGTCGGCCCGCGACCCTGACAGCGACCCGGACACGATTTTCCTTTCGAGGAATTGTCCCGCCGCGCCTGGGCCCGGATGATTTCGAGATTCCTTGAATCAACAGCGGCACCGCAACGGCGGAGGAACTGCCATGAGACGCTTGCGAACCGCGTGGCTGGCGTCCACAGCCTTGATACTGGCCGCCAGCGCGCGATCGGGCCTCGCCCAGGTCGAAGCCCCCGCGCTGGAACCCCCCTCCCTGGCCCCCCAGGATTCCAAAGCCCCGGCGGTAGACAATCCCCTGCCGGCCGCCGAGGTTCCCCCTCCCGCCGAACCCGCACAAGCTCCCGCCGACACCGCCCCCGCGGCGGAAGGGGAGAAAGGTCCGATCCGACCTCTCGTGGAAGGTCCGCTCCACGAAGCGTTCCTCTCTCCCGACAAGTCGGTCGAGCCGGAGCGAGTCGCCAAGGAGCCTCCTCAACCGATCACCGAACGGCCAGGCGTTGACCGTCCCAACCCCGACGCCCAGTGGATCTCCGGTTACTGGCAGTGGGACGCCGGCCGGGGCGACTTCACCTGGGTGACGGGAACCTGGCGAGTCCCCCCGCCGGGTCGGTTCTGGGTCGATGGCTACTGGAAGCGCGACGACCAGGGTTGGTATCGGGTCGCCGGCTTCTGGAGCGACCGCCAGACCGACCGCATCGACTGGCGGAAGGATGGCCCGCCTGCCGACCACCCCGATGATTCTCCGGGAAAGTCCCCCGGCGAGGGATTCTTCTATATCCCCGGCTTTTACGCCCCCGACGGCGATGGTGTCGTCTGGAAAAAGGGGTTCTGGACCAAGGCCCAAGCCGGTTGGGCGTGGGTTCCGGCCCAGTGGGTCAAGCAGCCGCAGGGGTTCGCGTTCCAGGATGGCTACTGGGATCGCGTCCTCGAGGACCGCGGCACCCTGTTCGCCCCCGCCCAGGTGGCCGGCGCCGCCAATGCCAAGGACCTGGTCTACCAGCCCCTCCAGCAGGTTGCCCCGGGCAACTTCGGCCAGCTTAACGGGGCCTTCGGCCGCCCCAACACCTATTACGACGGCTACCCCGGGGTCAGTTATGACCCGAACGGAAACTATTACGGCTACGCCCAGTATGGCAACCTGGGTCTCTCCTGCGGCTACCTCGACTATCCCTATTCCGGCGGCTACGGCTATCCCTACCTGACCAGCGGAGTTGGCTTTCCCGCCTACAACGGCGGGGGGTTTGGCTATGGATATGGCGGCGGCCTCGGTTCTTACGGGCTCTTCAACGGCGGTTATGAGGGGGTCAGCCTGTACGGTTCCCTCCTGGGCCTGGGGTACGGCGGCTTCGGCTACCCCCTGGGTTTTGGTGGGCTGGGTTACGGCGGATTCGGTTCACCCTATGGGTTCGGCTACCCCTTCGGTCTCGGCTACGGCGGCTACGGCTTTGGCGGCTACGGCCTGGGCGGATTCGGCTCCGGCGGATACGGCCTCGGTGGATTCGGTTATCCATTTGGCTATGGGGGGTTCGGCTACCCATTCCTGGGATTCGGCCTGGGAGGATTCGGGCTCGGCGGTTTCGGCTACGGCGGCTTTGGCGGCTACGGTGGGTACGGCGGATACGGTGGTTATGGCGGATATGGAGGGCATCGCGGTGGCTGGAACAATCACGGCTGGGGCAATGGAGGCTATCCGAACGGCGGAAACCATCATTCGGGAAGTTGGGCCAATGGCGGCCAGCATCACGGATATCCCTTCGCCCCCAACCATCCCGGCGGCAACATGAATCGCGGCTCGGGCGGCCACGGCGGCAATGGTCCAGGACAGCATTCCAACCTAGTCCATCACAACGGACCCGGCGGCCTTGGAAGTGGTGGCGCCATGCACCATCCTGCCGGGGGACTTGGAGCCGGCCATCAAGGTGGGGCCGGTGGCGGGGGCTTTGCCCACCACGGGTTGCATGGCATGACCATGCCAGCCTCCTCCCACGCCTTCGGCAGCCCATTCCATTCGGGCTCCCTGGCTCACCAGGGCCAGGGCCCACTGGGAGCCGCCCATAACGTCCCGGGTCACTCTGGCGGCGGACCTCATCACGCCATCCAGCATTCCGCGGCGCGACCGGCGTTCAACAACGTGAGCCACGGCGGCGTTGGTGGACTGAACGGACAGCACCTCAACACCGTCGGCGGATCGGGACATGCCGGCTCGCTCGGCGGCAACTTCGGCGGCCTGGGCGCTTCGGGCTCGCACCTCAACGGCCTCGGCAACGGAAATGGCCTGGGCACCGGTGCCGGCCAAGCCCACCACAATCCCGGTGGACTCGGAACCGCCGGAGGAAGCAACCACCTCGGAGGGGCCAACCACCTCGGAGGCATGAACCATGGTCTCGGCGGGGGGGTCGCTCACACGGGGGGCCTCAACGGCCAGGGCGGGTTGAACCACCTCCAGGGGACGCACTCCGGTTTCCCCGGCGGGCTGGGGCAGGGGGGCGGCGGCCTGGGTGGGCCACAGCACACCTCTCCGATCCAGTCGGCGGGAGGTTTCAACTCGTCACACGCCGGAGGAGTGGGCCACGTCGGTGGATACAATCCCGGCCACGTCGGCGGCTATGGCGGGGCCCTTGGCGGATATAATCCTGGCCACGTGGGTGGCTTCGCGGGAGGGGCTCCTCACATGGGCGGCTCCGTGGGCCACATGGGCGGCTACGGCGGCGGCTCCGCGGGTCATATAGGCGGCTACTCGCCATCCCACATGGGCGGTATGGGCGGTGGAGCCCACATGGGCGGGTATGGTGGCGGCGGAGCCCATATGGGTGGCTTCAGTGGCGGTGGAGCCCATATGGGCGGCGGCGGCATGAGCCACGGCGGCGGCGGGATGGGTGGCGGCCACGGCGGCGGCCATCATTGACCCCGATCAGGGATGTGATCGATCCACCCGGCCCGGAGGGGTAACTCTCCGGGCCGGGTCGTTGATTGCGGGTGTCGGGCTGTCGCTGATCGATCAATGGCGGAAGTGGCGACGGCCCGTGAGGATCATTGCCAGGTCATGCTCGTCGCAGGCGGCCAGCGTCTCGTCGTCGCGGCGGGAACCACCTGGCTGGATGATCGCCGTGACTCCGGCGGCGGCGGCGAGGTCGGGTCCGTCGCGGAACGGGAAGAAGGCGTCGGAGGCGAGCACGGCTCCCTTGGCTCGCTCTCCGGCTTTCTCGACGGCGATCCGCACTGAATCCAGCCGGCTCATCTGGCCAGCACCCACGCCCACGAGTTGGCGGCCCCTCGCCAGCACAATCGCGTTGGATTTGACCGCCTGACAGACCCGCCAGGCGAAGCCCAAAGCGCCTCGTTCCTCGTCGCTGGGGGCTCGCTTCGTGGCGACTCGGCCCGAGGCGGGGTCGGCTTCCATCTCGTCCCAGGTCTGGACCAGTAACCCGCCCTCGACTCGACGCAAGTCCCAGCCGATCGGCCGGGAGGTTGCGGGGCCGATTGAGCTGCCCAGCTCGACCAGCCGAACGCTGGCCTTCCAGGTCGGTTTGGTCGTGAGCCAGGAGAAGGCGTCGGAGTCGAAACCTGGAGCGATGATCGCCTCCAGAAATCGCCCGGGCGCGGCCATCCGTTTCGCCGTCTCCAGGTCCACCGGACGATTCAGACCAACAATCCCGCCGAAGGCGCTGACGGGGTCTCCTTCATAGGCCAACTCGAACGCCTCGCCAGGCCCATCAGCCTCGGCCGCTCCGCAAGGGTTGTTGTGCTTGAGGATGCAGGCGGCGGGACCCGAGAACTGGCGAATCAACCGCAAGGCACTGTCGAGATCCAGCAGGTTGTTATAGGAAAGTTCCTTGCCGTGGCGAATGCTCGCGGTGGCCAGGTTTGGCGCGGGGGCGTCTGGCTCGGCATAGAAGGCCGCGGCCTGGTGAGGGTTCTCACCGTAGCGGAGCGTCGCCCGGCGATCGAATCGGGCGGTGAAACTCCTGGGAAAGGCGGGGCGTTCCCGCGACACTTCCGGGGACTCATCGCCAGGGAGAATCGCCCCGGCCAGGTAGTTGGCGATCGCTTCATCGTAGATCGCCGTCGAGCGGAACGCCTCATAAGCCAGGGCCTTCCGCATCGTCAGGGTCGTGCCACCGGTCTCTCGAAGAGGCTTCAGGAAGATCTCGTAGGACTTCGGATCGGCCAGCACCGCGACATGCGCATGATTCTTGGCCGCGCCGCGAATCAGGCTGGGGCCGCCGATGTCGATGTTTTCGACGGCTTCCTCGAAAGTGACGCCGGGGCGAGCGACGGTCTCTCGAAACGGGTAAAGGTTCACTACGACCAGGTCGATCGGCGGGTAGTCCTGTGCCTTTAAGGCGTCGAGGTCGCCGGGAACGTCTCGTCGGGCGAGAATGCCGGCGTGGAGCTTCGGGTGAAGCGTCTTGACTCGCCCGCCCAGAATCTCGGGTTGGCCGGTGTAGGCCGAGACCTCGATCACCGGCAGACCCGCCTCGGCGAGGATCGATCGAGTTCCGCCGCTGGCCAGCAACTCAACTCCTCGGTCGACCAACGCCTGGGCCAGGTCGATGAGTCCCGTCTTGTCGGAAACGCTCAGCAGGGCGCGGCGGATCGGGACAAAGTCGCTCTCGGCCATCGACGACGTACCTCTTGGCTCAACGACCAACCGGGTCGAAGGGTGAATCCTCGTGAGAGGATGACCCGTCGACCCGGTTTTGAAAATCCTCGGCTTTACTTCTCACTCTCGGACGCATCGGCTCCATCCTTGCCAGCCTCGCTGGCCGCTTTAACGGCCGCCGGCACATCGCCCGTGGCGTTGGGTGGGATGTAACCGAAGGGGTGCGAGTCGGCGGCGCGAATGGGCAGGGGGCGGGTCTGGCCAGATTCCCGCAAACTCAGCAGGAGACCGGATCGGGTCGCCAGGTAAATCCGGTCGTTCTCCCGGTTGGTCAGGGCCAACTCGTAATCCCTCAGATTCAGGCCGGCCCGCCGAGCGGTGGCATTGGCGTCGAAGAGATGGGAACCATCAAGACGGCCGACGATCACGAGGTCGCGGTCCCTCGTACGCAGATAGACCCGCTTGGCCCCGACCGAGAGAAGCTGATCGGCCCCCGAAGTAAGGACCCAGCGAACCTCTCCGGTGTCCAGGTCCAACGCGGTCAGGGCCCCACCCGCGTTGATGACGAACAGCAACTTCTGACCGACCAGCGGCTCCTGCACGATCGAGGCCCCGGTGGCGTGCGACCAGGAAACCTTGCCGTTGAACAGGTCGACCGCCGAGATGATCCCGTCGGACGCCGGGACCAGCAGGGTGCGAGTTCCATAAGTCGCCATCGATCCGACGATTGGCGCCGAGGCGGGCCAGCGGAATAGGACGGAAGGCTTGTCGCGGTCCCCCTTGTCGTCGACGGCCACGTACAACTTGCCGTCCTGGCTGGCGAATGCGACGACTCGCCCACCAGGGACCGGCCGAGCGGTGATCTTGGCGTTGGTGGTCCAGTTCCAGGCCGTGGTGCCGGCGGTCCGTCCAAACTGAGGGGTGTTGGCCCGCTGGCTGGGAATGAACCGCGGGTTGAAGGCGATCAGCTTTCCGTTTTCGAGCCCGACGAATGCCCGGTCCTCGTTGGCGCCAGTGGAACTGGTGGCGAGGCTGCCTAGATTCGACTTCCAAAGTTCATGGCCCGTCTTTCGGTCCAGGGCGTGGAGGGCAAACCCATCGCTGGCGAACACCGCGTAGGAATTGGCCGTCGCCGGCTGCGCCTCGGTGCTGCCTGCTCCGAGTTGCGCGGCCCAGAGCAGTCGTCCGGACTCGGCGTTGAAGGCGAAGAAGGACCCGGCGTTGGTCTGGGCGAAAACGAGATCTCCCGCCAGGCTGACCACGATCACCTGTTCCCGGCTGGCCCGCAGGGGAATCGCCGCGAACCAGTTGCGCTCCAGCCCCAGACGGTCAAGGGTGGAGCGGGGCGGGATTATGTTGCGGGGCAGAACGCCCTGAGCGGACGCGGGTGGGGAGAGACCCGAAATCAAGAGCACGATCATCAGGGCGGGCAGGGCGCGTCGGGAGATCATGGGGTCGTTCCTCGGGCGAGCCGCCTCGCCGGGGTGAACCCGGCGGCGTCGGCCGGGGCTCCCGCCCGAATGGACGGCCTGGCACCGGCCTGCGCTTCTTGTCAAGGATAACGCATTCGCCGGGCCGCGTCCAAAATCCCCGTCCAGGACGCGACGATCACGCCGAATCGACCGAGGCGTCCACGGTTGGGTCGACGAAAGGGCTTTCGGCGGACTCCCCCGGCTCGACCTCCTCGGTGGGGGGAGCGGCGGTCTCGGTCGAATCGTCATCCCGGGTCATCAGCAAGACCTGGGGCGTGAGGCGAGCCTGCTCGACCAGGCATTCCGGGCAGGCATCGGCGATCCCTCGGTAGGGGCGGGCGCAACGGGGGCAAAGGCCGACGCTCCGTCGCAGGGTCGGCAAAGCCCGGCGGAGACTCGCCCCCTCGGCTGTCCCGGCGAACCGCTCGGCCACCGACGCGGCCAGCAAGGGAAGGTCGGGCGAGATTGGCGTGACCCTCAGGCGCTTCTGGATCAGGACCATCAGGTCGCCAACGACCTCGCGGTCCAACCCCTCCCGCTCCTCCTGGGAGATTCGCGCGGAGAGAGTGTCGTGCAGCTCCAGAATCCGGTCCGCGTCGCCAATCTCCCGGGCCGCCTGCCACTGTCGGCGAAGAAACTCGACCGACGCATGCACGGCCGATCTGGACATCGAGCCCGAGGCCGGGTTTCCCGAGGCCCGAGGGGCGTCCTCCAGGGCCGCGGCGATCCGTTCCAGCGCGGGGATCAGCCGCGACTCGAACAGGTCCACCAGCCGACTCAGCCCGTCGCCCGCGTCCCCCTCGCTCATCGTAACGGTGTCCCGCAAAAGGTGAATCTCGCCCCACTTCCCTCCGATGGTAACTCCTCCGCGACGCCATTGCACTGCGTCGAGCCGGTCCGCGTTCGTCGAGGGGAAACCCTCGCGCAACGCAAAGCCCCCCGGGTCGCGGGGGGCTTGAGGGTTGATGTGGAGAGTGGACGAGCCAGCCGTCCTCAGTTCTCCAGACGACGGGCGATCCGGTTGATGGGAACCGCCAGGGCGTCGTAGGCGTGCGACTCGTCAAAGTGGTAGTGCATGAGGTAGGCGTCCTCGCCCGTGTCCTCGTAATGCTCTCGGAGGACGCCCGAGGCGCGGAAGCCCTCGACCCGGTAGAAGAGTTGGGCCGAGAGGTTGCTCTCGCGGACGTTCAGGGCGATTCGCGTCCGTCGGTGGCTGGACAGTTTGCCGACGAGTTTGGCGACCATCTGGTGGCCGACGCCTTGACGACGGAACTCCGGATTCACCGCGAAGTTCAGCACGTTGAGCTTGGTCTTGTGAAGTTCATAGATCATGAACCCGACAACCCGCTCGCCATGCTCGGCGACCATGCCGATGCAGTTGCGCTGGCGGAGGACTCGGAGGAATTCCTCCTCGCACCAGGGGAAGTCGAAGCTGGCGTGCTCGATGGCCAGGACCTCGGGCATGTCGCGACGGATCATCCAGCGAATATGCACCCGAGACTGGGTCTTGACGGACGGAACCGTGCTCATCGAGCCTCCTTCCATGGACGGACTGAATTCGGCGACCGGGTCCCATCCTTGGGCCGGGACGGTCGGAGACGGCCACACCCTCCGGCGCGGCGATACCGGAGCGAATGGCGAGGTTCATCGGAGGCGGATGGGGTGTCTGTCGGGTGCAGGCGACGCACCCAGTGAACGCGGCGGATTCTAGCGGAGGCCCTATCCCCTGCCAAGGTCGCTTAAACCCCACGACCTGCCGCGTTACCCGTCGGCCTCGAATCTCGCCCACCGTAGTATCGGCGACTCCGCGGCCGGTCGTGAGGATTCTGTCGGAGGTCACGATGCCGCCCGACGACCCCCGCACAAAAGCGAACGCGGGGTGACATTTGCTCGCGAATTCACTCTCCGGGACCGGGAGGCATCACGTGAGGTACTCCTCGGCCCGAGGCTCCGAGCAGTTGTCCTGTGTGCCCTGGCGTGCCTGCATTGGAGCCGAGAAAAAATCCATTGCCTCAATAGGGCGAACGCTGGGCCGCGACGCCGTCCGGCTCCAACCTTCCGCCCGTTGACGGGCACGACGGCCTCGAGGCACGGCTCGCGACGGAGGGAGCGGGCTGAGGTTCGAACCCGATTCAAAATCGGCCGAAGGAATAACGGCGATTGCTCGGGTCGAAATCGCGCTGGGTCAGGCCCACATTGAGACGCACGTCGTCGAAAGCATATTCCTCGACAAGCGGCGAAGGGCCGCCCGGGGTCTTCGGCCAGTCGAACGCCTCGAACCGCGTCGGCAGGCCGAGTTCATGGTCAATGGTGATCCTCACCGTCTGGAATCGAAACGCGGGCTGATCGACGGTGTGGGTCGACTCGATACGGGTGCAAGGTCGGCCGTTGACGCGGGCCTCGGGGTCGATCGTGACGAGAGTTTCGCCCGGTCGAAGCTCGGCCTCCCACCTTTCCACCACGGTGTCGATCATGTGACCCATCCCGGCCTCGGTGATCGGGTGGCGGCAGTCTTCCATCGCCATCGAGCCCTTGGGGTCCAGGTGCAAGGTCCCCGTCAGCAATCGACCAAGGCCCACGTCGTGGACCAACGCCTTGCCGCGATTTTCTCCCGCGACGTAAATGGCCTCGCGACCGGCTTTCGGACTTTGATATTTGAAGTAGAAGCTTTTCGGAGCAACTCGCGACTTCATCGTCAGGACGTGCCAGGGCGTTTGCTGGCCGCATTCCAGCAACTCTCGTTTGGAAAAGGTGCAGGAATAATCTTGCACCTCCGCGAAACGCGTCTGACAGTCACGAATCAGCCGCTTGGCCTCGTCAATCGCTCCCGAATCGACAGCAACAGGGGGCGAGTTCTTGTCGATCGTCGCCTGTACCACTTTCCCCGATGAAACGGGCGTGCTGAGTCGAGGCGTCTTCCAGGGAAGGGCATTCACCAACCCATAAGCCACGAGACTGATGGCCCCGATCCCAAACACCGCGGATGCTCTCCGGAGAGCCGTCCATCGACCGAATTGCCGCCGGGAAGGGATCGCATCGACTGGCAGCATAACGTCATCTCCGGCCGCTGGGTCGCCCAGGAGAGCTTTGCATTTCAGAGTAGACAGGCGAAATAGGGAGTCTTGCCAGACTTGAATCGGGCTTTGAGCACTTCTCGTACCAATTCCCCAAACGTGAGTCAGACAAGCCAGCTTGCCTCGGTCGGACGGCGAATGGGGAGAGAAGTCACTTCCCTTCTCGTGCGAGTCCATTACAAAATTACAAAAACGCGTGGCAAAATTGACAAATCCTCGCCATTTGGGAAGGGAACGAATTCATGGCCGCCCTCCGACCCGTTGTCGAATCCTTCATCTCCGCCCCATTTGATCAAATCGCTTATCTCGCCTGGATTCCGGGAAGGACCGACGCCCTGGTGATTGACCCAGGCTTTGAAACTGGAGGCTTGCTCGCGAGGTTGACCGCGACTGGCCTGCGACCGGCAGCGATTTTGAACACTCATGGGCACTCCGACCACATCGCCGGCAACCGCGCCCTCAAAGACGCCTTCCCGGACGCGCCCTTGCTGATCGGCCGGAACGACGCTCGGCTGTTGACCGACCCCGAAGCCAACCTGAGTGCTCTGTTTGGCCTCCCGCTGACCAGCCCCCCGGCCGACCGGTTGCTCGACGATGGTGAGATTTTCGAGGGAGCGGGCCTCCGTCTGGAGGTCCGCGAGATTCCCGGACACAGCCCTGGCTCGGTCGCCTTCATCTGTCTGGACGAGGACCCCCCGATCGTACTGGGCGGGGACGTGCTGTTCGCCGGCTCGGTCGGCCGGACCGACTTTCCCGGCGGCGATGGCCCCCGCCTCCTCGCCGGCATCCGCGCTCGGCTCTTGCCCTTGGCAGCCTCGTCGGTGGTTTACCCCGGACACGGACCCGCCACGACCATCGGCGCCGAACGTCGGACCAACCCGTATGTGGGGGAGTCGCCGGGGAGATACCGGCTCGACTGACGGGACGCCTGGCCCGATCCCCCCACCCGGACCGAACTGTTGCCCTTGTCAACCGGTCCGGTCCTCCCGATCATCGAGGGGGATGATCGGGGACGCGGCGGAGCGGGTTGATGCGCTGGATGGATCGGGTTTATGGCGAATCGACGATCGACGACCCCGGGATTCTCACCCTGATCGCCTGCCCGACGTTCGGCCGCCTTCGGGGAATCAAGCAGGCGGGTCCCTCGGCGCTGGCCTTCCCGTTCAAGGATGTGACCCGTTTTGAGCACAGCCTGGGCGTCTACCTATTACTGAGACGCCTGGGAGCCGGGCCGACCGAACAATTGGCCGGCCTGCTCCACGACATCTCTCACACGGCCTTTTCGCACGCGGTTGACTTCCTGTACACCTCGGACGAGCAAGCCCATCACGAGCAGATCAAGCCCGAGTTCCTTGACCGGCCCGACCTTGTCTCGGCGTTGGCCAACCTCGGACACGTCCCGGCCGACTTCTACCACGACGACGTCTTCCCCCTGCTGGAACGTCCGCTGCCCTGGCTCTGCGCCGATCGGCTCGACTACTTCTTTCGCGACGGCCTGGCATGTGGGGTGCTGGACGCTCCGGCCGCGAACCGCCTGTTGGATTCCCTGGTGGTCGTCGACCACACGATCGCCTTCGCCGACCGCGACTCGGCCCGGGACGCGGCCGAGCGATTTGCCGTGATGAACCGCGACTGGTGGGCCAGCCCGACCGAAGCCTACATCTATAATGAGTTCGCCGACGCCTTGCGTGAGGCCCTCCGACTCAACCTTTTGCGAGAGTCGGACCTGCTGGCTGACGACGCCCACGTCTGGGACTGCTTGCGGTCGAGTGACCACCCGCGAATCGTCGCCATCCTGGAGCGGATCGCGCGGTTCCGCCCGGAGTTTCTGGACGGGCACGTGGCCAAGGTCATTCCCAAGGTCCGCTGGCTCGACCCGCCGGTGATTGTCGGGGACGGCTATCAACGCCTCTCGGAATGGGAGCTCGGATGTGGTCATCCCTGAGCAAGCGTTGCGGACGGTCGGCAGGTCAACCGCCAGCAGGCGGAGGATGCCTGGCGGCGAGCTCCGCGACGAAGGCGGCATGCTCGGGCGTGGCCAGGCCCCTCATTCACGCGCCGAGCAGGGCCGGTTTGTCGTCCTGAAAGAACGCCGCGGGATCGAGCCACAACCCGCCGAAGAACCTGGAGCGATACCATCCGTCGGCGCCAGGAGCGATCCGGACGAGGCGGCCATCCGTGCGGACGAACCAGTGGAGCCTCCGACCTCGCAGGTCCGCGACCAGGTATTCACGCGCCCCAGCCCGATCATAAACTTCGAGCTTCTCATGAAGGTCGACCGAACGGGAGCTGACCGCCGTTTCGATAACGAGTTCGGGGCAACCGTGGGTGAAATCGTCGTCACCCTCACGAGCCTGGCCACCAAATTCCGGACGGATGAGGAGGGCGAGGTTGGGTTGCGTTTCGGAAAGTTCGTCCAGGAGGGTTGAGGTATTGCTCTGAGCCACGGTGCCGGGTGTGGCTGAGCAGTAGAAAAATAACCAGCCCCCGAGCGAGAAATCGCCGCGACCATGCCGACGTCGTAGTGAAGATCCCATGAGGTAGACCCGCCCGCCTATCAACTCGGCCCGGAATTTCGGAGGCGTTTGTTGATATCGTTCGTGATACGTCGCCTGGTCGAGGTGCTCGCCGTTTTCCAGCCACGGCAAGCCTTCCGCGTCGAGCAGGCTGCCGGCCGGCTCGGTTTCGGCGAGGGATTTCGGAGGGTGTTCGGCCGTGGACATGCCGGTCTCCGGGTCAAGATCGGACCTGAGCGCCGATCGCCTCGACCGCGGCCTCAAGCGCCTCGGGAATTCGCAACGGATCTTTCCCGCCGGCCTGGGCCAGGTCCGGCCGGCCGCCGCCGCCTCCGCCGACCAGTGGCGCGACCTTCTTCAGCCAAGCCCCGGCGTTGAGACCCCGGGCGACGAGGTCGGGGGTGAGCCCCGCGGCCAGGTTGACCTTGCCCTCGGTTGAGGAGGCCAGCAGGACCGCCAGTTGGGTCGTCACCTTGCGCCTCAGGACGTCGATCCACTGGCGAAGCTCGTCGGGCGTGGCTCCGTCGATCGCCTGGGCGACGACCTGGAAGTCGGCCACCGGGGTAGCAGCGGCCAGGAGGTCGTCGGGCGCGGCCTTGGGGGCGTCGGGCTTGCGCTGGTTGGCCTGCTTCTTGAGGGTTTTGACCTCCTCCAGCAACGCCTGGACTCGCGATGCGGCCATCGCCGGGGGGACCTTGAGGACGGCGGCGACCTCGGCCAGGGTCTGCTCTTCCTGGCGAATGTAGTCGAGCGCCGCGAGGCCCGTGAGCGCCGTGATTCTCCGGGTTCCGGCCGAAACGGACTCCTCGCCAATGACCTTGAACAGACCAACCTGCCCGACGTTGGACAGGTGCGTACCTCCGCAAAGTTCTTGCGAAAACTCGCCCATTTTCACGACGCGAACGACCTCGGGATACTTTTCGCCGAAGAGGGCCATCGCCCCGAGGGTCCTGGCCTGCTCGATTGGCATTCGCGTCCAGGTGATCGGTTCGCCCTCCATCACCTTGGCGTTGACGGTCTCCTCGATCGCCCGCAAACGCTCTCGGCCGACGGCCTCGGGGTTGGCGAAATCGAAGCGGAGGCGGTCGGGCTCGACCTTGCTGCCCGCCTGCTGGGCGTGCTTGCCCAGGTGCAGATGTAGAGCGTGGTGCAGGACGTGCGTCGCCGAGTGGGCCCTCTGGATCGCGTCGCGCCGATGGGCTTCAACCTTCGCGTGAGCCCGGGCGTTGAGATGAACGGTTCCGCCGAAGACCCGGCCGAGGTGGAGCGTGAAGTCGTTGTCGCGCTTGGTATCGGTGACCTCGAAGGTGAACCCCTCTCCGTGGATCGTCCCGACATCGCCGACCTGGCCGCCGCTCTCTCCGTAAAATGGGGTGCGGTCGAGGATCAGGGCAATCGGCTGGCCGCCGGAATCGCCCGAGGCGGAGTCGGCCAGGTGTCCGTGGGCCAGGAGGCCGATGACCTTGGCTTCGGCCTCGTCGACGTCGTAGCCGAGGAACTCGCTCCCGCGGTGATACGACTCCTTGAGGGTATCGAGGGGGCCGGTCGAGAAGACCGCCGCCGCTTCCTGAGTCCCCCGGGAAATCTCGGAGTGTTTGTCGCGGCGGGCGACGAACCCGGCCCGGTCGATCGCCAGGTTCTGGTCGGTGGCCAGGCTCTCGGTCACCTCGACGGGGATGCCGTAAGTCTGGTGGAGGTCGAAGGCGTCGTCACCCGAGACGGTGTCGGACCCGCCCGCCTTGGTCTTGCGGAACGTGTCATTGAGACGAGGCAGGCCGCCTTCCAGGTTGCGGAGGAATTGCTCTTCCTCCTCGCGAACGACCGTCTGGATTCTCGGGACGCTGTCTCGTAACTCGGGATAGGGTCGGGACATGGCCTCGGCCACGACCGGCACCAACTCGAACAGGAACGGCTCGCGACGGCCCATCTGGTAGGCGTCGAGCACCGCGCGCCTCAGCAGGCGGCGGATGACGTAGCCCTGCTTCTCGGCCGAGGGCTTGACGTTTTCGTGGATGCAGAAGGTCAGGGCCCGGGAGTGGTCGGCCATTCGGCGGATGCGGATGCCGTCGGGGCTGGAGGACTCGTAGCTCACGCCCATCTGTTCGGCCGCCGCCGCCACGATCGGCTTGAAGATGTCCGTGGAGAAAACCGTCGGCACCCCCTGGAGGCACGCCGCGGCGCGTTCCAGGCCCATCCCCGTGTCGATGTTCTTCTTCGGCAAGGGTTCCAACTGCCCCGGACCCACCCGGTTGAACTGGGTGAAGACGAGGTTCCAGATTTCGACTTCCTTGGGCCCATTGCCGTGGAAGAAGATTTCAGAGCAAGGGCCGCAAACGCCGTTGGGACCGTGGGTTGGGGCTCCGGCGGGCCAGAAATTGTCGTCCTCGCCCATCCGAGTGATCCGGTCGTCGGGCACTTTGATTTCGTCGTGCCAGATGCCGTACGCCTCGTCGTCGTCGAGGTAAACAGTGATCGTCAAGCGGTCGGCCGGGAACTTGAGGATCTGGGTCAGGAACTCCCAGGCCCAGTGAATCGCCTCGCGCTTGAAGTAGTCGCCGAACGAAAAATTCCCGAGCATCTCGAAGAACGTTTCGTGGAAGGCGGTCTTGCCGACGTTCTCGATGTCACCGGTACGGATGCACTTTTGACAGGTGGTGGCTCGGGTGAAGCTCGGGTCGCCCAGGCCGAGGAATTCGCGCTTGAACTGGTTCATCCCGGCGGGGGTGAACAGGACCGTCGGGTCGTTGGGGACCAGGACGTCGCTCGGCTTCTTGAGGCAGCCCTTGGAAGCGAAGAAGTCGAGGTAGGCGTCGCGGAGGTCGTCGGTGGTCATGAGGCTCGGTCTCGTCCGTCCAGAACAAAGCGGGGCGGGTCTCGGCCGGCGGCCCAAATCGGTCGGGGACGAGCCGGCCCGGACGCGTTGCGTCGCAATGCGGCGCGGGTCGGGGGCCTTGAGGTGGCCAGAATACCCGATGGGGCGGCCCTCGGGGAACGGCCGAGGGGCTCAGGGTTTGGCCGGAATTCCTTCCGGGGCGACGACCTTCGTTTCGATGGCCGGCCGGAGAATCCCCGGCGCGAGGACGCGGGCCTCGGCGAACCGGTCGAGGGTGTCGATTTTGACCGAACCCGAGGTCTGGGCCACGGCTTCAGCGAAGTCCGAGGGGGTCCGCACTTCCTTCCCGTTGACGGCCTTGACAATCAGGCCAACCTTCAGTCCCGCGGCGTCGGCCGGTGAGTTCGGACGGACCCCCACCACGCCGACACCCCCCAGGGCCATTGCGTCGAGGACTTCTCGCTGGAAGGTCTCGGGCAGAGCGCTCAGGAAGTCGACCCGTAATCCCCGCCAGGCCGTCGGACGGTTCGTCGCGATCACCTCTCCCAGTACCGGGAACTTTGACAGAACCACCACCTTCTCAAGTGTTTCGGCCTGGACCCGAACCGTCCGGATTCGGGCCGGCGGAAGACCGTCAGCCGGGCCCCTCGGTGGACGAAGGGCGGGGGGAATCAGCGGTTTCGGGCCTTCCCCGGCTTCCCGACCCTGGTCCAGGGGATGGTCACCCGCCACCGCGTTGGGGGGCTCGATCAACCGGCGGATCGTCAACTTCACCGGCTGGCCGACCGGTTGGGAGTTCACGGCCAGGGTCAGGGAATCACTGTCGACGACCGGCAGGCCGCCCACGGCGAGGATCAGGTCCCCGGGCTTCAGGCCGCCACGTTCCGCGGGACTGCCGTCGATGACCACGTTGATCCGGTTGGTTTCGGGGGACACCTCGTCGAGCCCGATCCCAATGAACCCATATTCGACCTCCTTGCCGACCCGAAGAGCCTCGACCGCCCGACGACCCAGCGCATCCAGCGGGATCGCGTAGCCGGCCAGGGCGTCGAACCCCGAGGGGTCGCCGCCGGCGGTGGTGATCCCGACCAGCTCCCCCTTGAGGTTGACCACCGCCCCCCCACTCATCCCTAGGTTGAGTTTGGAATCTAACTGGAGCAGGGTCGGGTAATTCCGCAGTTGCTTCTCGCGAGTGCCCATCCGCCCGGGGGGCGGCTGAACCTTGCGGGCGAAGTTGGCCAGAATTCCCCAAGAGGCGGTCGCGTTCCCGTCTCGGGCGGCGTTGAACGGGTTGCCCAGGGCCAGCAGGAACGAGCCCTTGCGCAGGCGGGCCGCGTCCCCCAGCGGCAACGGTTTCAGGTCGGGAGCGGGGAGGTTCGGAGAGGCTGCCCGCGGGGAGATCACCGCCAGGTCGCTGCGGGGGTCGGCCGCCAGGACCTCGGCGTCGAAGGCGTGTTTCAAGCCCGGAGCCCGGACCCTCAGCCGAGACGCCCCCTTGACCACGTGAAAGTTGGTCAGGATCGCCCCCTCCGGCCCGATCACCACGCCCGAGCCGAAGTCATTGGAACTCTCCTCGTCCTCCCGTTCCCCCGGCTGGGCAAACGGGCTGATGAGCGGCGAGGGGGCTTCCTTGGATTCCCGGCCCCGGATCGCGCTGGTTTCCTCATCCCCGCCCCCCTTGTCCCGCTCCCTGGAAATGGCGACCACTGAGCGTTCCGCCCGAGCGATCGCGTCGCCGACGGCCGTCTCCAGGGCTCCCAGAATTTCCTCGGGCGACGGCGGGGCCGCGGGTCCGAGCAACGCCAGGGCGAGGGCCAGAGACGTCATCGCATTCCCTTCGCCTTGGGTTCGCGGGTCTTCAAAGGGGGACGGGGGCGACCCGCTCGCCCCCGGACCTTATCATTCCCCGAGCCGGGTCCACGCGACAACCCCGGACGCGGCGGAGGCGTGTCGGTTCGGCCTCACTCCTCGTCGTCCTCGGGCTCGTCATTCTCCGCGGGGCGACCATTGGCCACGGCCGATTCGGTGCTGGTGCGGCTGGCCATCACCTTGCGAGTCAGTTCCTCGGCGATGGCTGGGTTGTCGCGGAAGTACTGCTTGGCGTTCTCTCGGCCTTGCCCCAGGCGGATGTCTCCATAGTTGAACCACGACCCCGACTTCTCGACGAGCTTGTCGGCCATTGCCAGGTCCATCAGGTCCCCCTCCCGGGAGATCCCGCCGGTGTACATCATGTCGAACTCGCAGACGCGGAAGGGCGGGGCGACCTTGTTCTTGACCACCTTCACCTTGATCCGCGAGCCGACCACCTCCTCGCCTTCCTTGACGGGCCCGATCCGCCGCACGTCGATCCGGCAAGAGCTGTAGAACTTCAACGCCCGGCCGCCGGGGGTCGTCTCGGGGCTGCCGAACATCACGCCGATCTTCTCGCGGATCTGGTTGATGAAGATCAGGACGCATTTGGACGCCGAGACCGGCTGGGTCAGTTTGCGCAACGCCTGGCTCATCAAGCGGGCCTGAAGCCCGACCGAGCTGTCGCCAATCTCCCCCTCCATCTCCGAACGGGGGACCATCGCCGCCACCGAGTCAATCACCACCACGTCGACCGCCGCCGACTTCACCAGCATCTCGGCGATCTGCAACGCCTCCTCGGCGCTACTTGGCTGGCTGACGAGCAACGACTCTATATTCACGCCTAGCCGCTTGCACCAGGACGGGTCGAGAGCATGCTCGACATCGATAAACGCCGCGACCCCACCGATCCGCTGGGCGTTGGCCACGGCATGCAAGGCGATGGTCGTCTTGCCGCTGGACTCGGGTCCGAACAGCTCGATGATCCGCCCTCGGGGAAGCCCCTTGCCGCCCAGGGCCAGGTCGAGCGAGATCGCCCCGGTGGAGATTCCCTCGACCTCCAGGTGGCTGTTCTCCCCCAGCTTCATGATGGCGCCGGCGCCGAAGGTTTTCTCAATCTGTCCAATGGCGTTGTTCAGCGCCTTTTCCTCGGCCGAAGCCCCCGGCTTCGCCTCCTCCTTCTTCCTGGCCACGGCCGACCCTCCGCCATTTGGAAATCGCTTTAGTGAACGCAATGCCACTAACATATCACGCCGGCGCGACCCGAGTCAAGTCACGCCCGTCCGGCGCCACCGCCGAATTTCGCACGGGCCAGTGGGGTGTATTCGGGCCCATCCTGATCCAGGGTCGAGCCGAAGACGACGACCTCCGACGGACGGATCAAACCCGCCGCCCATCGGGAGTAATGGCGGAGCAGGGGGGAAAGGTCGGCGATCGGCGGCGCGGCCCGGCCGACCTTGATCCGCCCCAGGGTGGCATGAGGGTGGAAGCGGTCGTCGGCCGGCGCGTAACCAACGTCGCGGGTCGCCGCCGCCAGGTCGTCGCGGAGGGCTTGCAACGGTTCCAGCCCCGGCCCGGTCAGGCCAACCCAGACGACCCGGGGCTTCGTGGGATCGGGGAAAACGCCCAAACCCTCCACCTTCAACTCAAACGGTTCATGATTGGCCGCCGCGTCTTGCACGGCTCGGCAGACCCGGCCAAGGTCGACATGAGGGACATCACCGAGGAAAGTCAGGGTGACATGCAGCGCATCAAGTTCCACCCAGCGGGCGCCGGGGATCTCCGGGGCAATCAGTTTTTGCAGACGGCCCAGTTTCTCTCGACGTTCGGGGGGGATTTCCAGGGCAAGGAAGGCGCGGGTGGTGTCGGGCATGGGGGCTCGCGAGGCTCAAGACGTTGGCGAATTCGTCTCATCAGACCGCGTAGTACGAAAAGAGATCAAGGCGCGACCGGCGGACCGTCCCCTTTCTCGGGCGGCCTGGGTGGTCGTCGTCGGTGGCGCGGGTCCTGGAGTCGGAAGCCCTGGTCCGTTCCGTCGGAGGAGCGGAACTTGGGGTCGAAGGTCCCACCGTTGTCCTTGCGGTCGCGACCGATCGAGTAAACCGCGAGGCCGTCGTCTCGTCGGGTCAGGCGGATTGGCTGGCCGGACCAGGGGTCGGTCGGGAGGCCGCCGGGGAAGTCGGGTCGTAGGTCTTCGACCGTGGCGGGCCACCGGCCGCTTCGTCGGCGATGGCGTTCGGCGGCGGATATCGTGGCCGCGACCTGGCAGAGGGCGTGAAGGTTCAGGGTGGCACGAGCCGCCATCTCGTAGGCGTCCACCACCGAATAGGCCGAGGCGCCGAGGCCGCGGGCGATCGGGGACCGGGGCCGGGCGGATTTGGCCCAGTCCTCCCAAAGCTTCGCCTGCTCGGCGGGCGGGCGCTTGGCGATCTCCACGGCTCGGTTGGCCAAGTCCAGCTCGATGGCCTGGTTGTAGGTGTGGAACCGGCGGGGGTCGAGCCATTCGGCGGCCACGCCGAGTCGGTCGCGGGGCACCCAGAAACTGGTATCGTTGGCGTAAGGTCGGGAGCCGTCCTGAATGGTCCGGGTGGACATGCCGTAGGCAAAGGTGCGCTCGCCCCTGGCGGCCTGGAGCAGGGCGGGATAGGCGGCCTCGCGGGTCCACTCGTCCTGGATAGTCGCGAGGGCCGATTCGCCCGGCTCGGTCAGGGCCAGGGCGCGGACGAAGCTGGTCAGGGCGGCCCGCTCGATGGCGAGGCGGAACAACTGGCCGATCAGGATCGGGTCGTCCTGGAGGGCGCGGCTGATCCCCAACATCGCCCGGCAGGATTCCAACGCCCCGTCGCCGTCGCCGCGATCAGCTCGTTGGGCCGCGTCGATCTGGAGGAGCTTCGCGACGCGCCGGGCCTGTGAGTTGATGTTGGAATCGATGCTCAGGACGCCTTGCTCGACGGCCCGGTCGAAGCGACCCCGTCGCAGGGTGGCCAGCGTCCGGGCCGTGGTCAGGGCCGGCCCCAGCACGGCGAGTTCGGACCGGAGGCCCGTCCGCTCCTCCTCGTCGATCAGTTCCCCTTCGGCCCGGTCGAGGAGGCGTTGGATCAGTTCGTCTCCCGTCGGCGGCGTGATGGGCGTGGGGCCGCCGGTCTCGTCGAACGAGGGGGCCGGGGGATTCGTCGGCCACTTCGCCGGGAGTCGCGCGGCGACCTCGGCGACCCGAATAGCGGCGTTCTCGGCGTCGGGGATCTTTTCTCGGCGGGCGATCAGGTCGGGCAGGCGCCAGCCAGGGTCGAGGCGGTCGGCTTCGGCAATCGCCGCGGCCAGCTTGCCGTTCGTGAACGAGCGGACCGCCAGCCAGCCCCCCGCGAGGCTGACGAGACCTCCCAAGGCGACCAGGATCAATGCCCACGGCCAGCGCCGGCGTTTCGTCAACGACTCGTCGTGGCCTCGGCTCATGGTATTCGACAAGGGCGAGTCTCAGGTCCAGGGGCCTCGAACCGTCGGCGCCGCCAGCCCTTCGGCCAACCTCCGGGCGAACTCGGCCCGGGGAATTTCCCGGGCCCCCAGGCTGACGAGGTGCTCGGTGCGGACCTGGCAGTCGATCAGGGTCGTCCCCAACGCCTCCAGACGATGCACCAGCCCGACGAAGGCAACCTTGGAGGCGTCGGAGCGGCGGGCGAACATTGACTCGCCGAAGAAGCATCGTCCCAGCGCGATCCCGTAGACGCCACCGACCAGTTCCCCGCCCTCCCACGATTCGGCGCAGTGGGCGAATCCCAGTTCGTGCAGATGGATATACGCCGCCTGCATCTCGGGGGTGATCCAGGTCCCATCCTGACCGGGTCGAGCGGCCTCCGAACAATGGCGGATGACCTGGGCGAAGGCGGTATCAAACCGGACGGCGAACGTCCCCCGCCGCAGGCTTTGGGCAAGGCTTCGGGAAATGTGCAACGCGGACGGTTCGAGGATCAGGCGCGGGTCGGGCGACCACCAGAGGATCGGGCCGCCAGGCTCGTCGTACCAGGGAAAAATGCCGAGCCGGTACGCCTGGAGGAGCCGGCCGGGGGACAGGTCGCCGCCGACGGCGAGGAGGCCGTCGGGCTCGGCCCGCTCGATCGGCGGGAAGATCGGGGCGGGGCCGAGCCGGAAGACAGGCATGACAGGGGGACCAGGTCAGAGCGACGGGAAATCGTTGCCGCCGAAGTTGTCTCGGTAGCGGGCGAGGAACTCGTCCTTGGTGTAGTGGTGTTCCTGGGGTCCGACATGCTCGATCGCATAGGCTGAGGCCACGGCGCCGAGCTTGCCGCAGGTCTCCCAGGGGAGTTTGCGGGCGAGGCCGGCGATCAGGCCCGAGCGGAAGGCGTCGCCGGCGCCGGTGGGATTGACCACGGCGGTCGGTCGGGCCGTCGGGATCGAAAGTTCCCGGCCCTCGGTGTAAATGGACGAACCTTCGGCCCCTCGGGTCACGATGCAGGTTGGCACGAGTTGTCGCAGGGCCGGTTCGTCGAGGCCGAGCTTTTCGGCCATCATGCCGAACTCGTAGTCATTGCCGATCAGGATCTTGGCTCCTGAGCAGCCGGCGCGGAGGTCGTCGGCCGAGAGGCGGGGGATCTGCATCGAGGGGTCGTACATCGAGCCGATCCCCAGCCGGGCCGCCTCGGCCGCGTACGCCACCATCGCGTCGGGAGCATTCGGGGCGATCACCACCAGATCGTTCGCCCCCAAGCCACGGCCTTCGAGTTTCAGGGTGTGAGCGTGCGTCATCGCGCCGGGGTAGAACGCGGTGATCTGGTTGTTGTCGAGGTCGGTGTTGGTGAAGCAGGACGAGGTGAAATCGCCGGGGATGACCTCGACGCCGCTCATCACCACGCCGCTGGCTTCGAGGCGGCGTCGATAGTCGGCGAAATCCTCCCCCACGGCGGCGAGGAGTTCGGGCGATTGACCCAGCAGCGCCAGCGAGTAGGCGATGTTGGCGCCGGTGCCCCCGTGCTGCTTCTTGAGCGAGTCGACCAGGAACGAGACGCTCAACACCCGGATCTTCTCGGGCACGACGTGCTCGTGGAAATGCCCCGGAAAGCCCATCAAGAAATCAAAGGCGACCGACCCGGTCACGACGATGCGCATGTCGGCAAGTCCCAATCCCGTAGCGGTTTTCGTTCAAAGTCCGATGCGACGACGCAAGGTGGACAGGCCCCGTCCGAGTCGTCCGCCGAGCCCGTCGTCCTCGGGGCGAGCCGTGGTCGAGACACGAGTCGGTTCGATGACCAGCTCGATGGCCTCGAACGGCTGTTTCGCCCCCAGGATGCGGAAATCGGACTCGGGAGACAACTGCCCGGCCACCTTGTAGCGAATGTGAAAGCGATACGCCCCGTCGGCCGGCCGGAGGATGGGCTCCCCCTTCGCCTCGCCAATCGCCAGACGGTCAACGGTGACCCTCCCCTGAGGGCCGGTCACCTCAACGTCGGTCACGGGGCCGTCGGCGAGGTTGCGGACCATCAGGTACGTCTGGCCCGCATGGCCGGCATTGTAAAGGGTGACCCCGGCGGCGGAGACCAGGGCGACCAGTCCCAGGATCCACGCTCGACGCTTCAGGCGATCGGCGGGGGACCGACGAGATGGCCCGGCGGGGGTCGATCTGGCTCGTCGACGGCTCACGAGGCTCGCAACATGGCGAGGGTTTGGGCGATCCTCGATCGGCAGACGTCGCGGCCCAGAATCGTCAGGCAGTCATACAGGCCGGGGCCCACCCCCTGACCGGTCGTCGCCACTCGTAGCGGATTCACCACGTTGCCCATCCCCACCCCCCGAGTTTCGGCGAAGACGTGGGTCGCCGCTTCCAGGGTCGGCAGGTCGTAGGGCTCAACGGCGGCGAGCATCGCGTCGAGCCCTTCCAACAACTCGGGCACGCCGTCCTTGCGTAGGCGCTTCTTCACGGCGTCGGGGTCGAAGGTCAAGTCCTCGGTGAAGAAGTAGCGGCCCAGTTTCAGGATGTCGCCGAAAACCTTCAGCCGGTCGCCCAACGCCTCGATCACCGCCACCACTTTGGTCCGGTCGGCAGTCAGCCCCTCGCGCTCCAGGAAGGGAAGCACCCCCGCGACCTTCTGGTCGATCGGCAGGGTCTTCATCCACTCCCCCTCGATCCAGAAGAGTTTGTCGGGGTCGTGGCTGGCTGGCGAACTGTTGACGCGGTCCAGGGTGAACTTCTCGATCAACTCCTGGCGGCTGAAAATCTCCTGGGAGTCGTCGTAACTCCATCCCAGGCGGGAAAGGTAGTTGAGCATCGCCTCGGGCAGGTAGCCCTTCTCGATGTACTGCTGGAGCAGGATCAGAACTCCGCGCTTCTCGTACTCGTCGGTCTTCCGCTTGGACATCTTGGCCTTGGAACCCGGCTCGGCCACGTAGGGGATGTGAGCGAAGGCCGGCGGGGTCATGCCCAGGGCTTCAAAAATCAAGAGCTGGGGGAACGTGTTGGAGATATGCTCCTCGGCGCGGACGACGTGGGTAATTTGCATGTCCACGTCGTCGACCACCGTGGCGAAGTTGTACAGCGGCGTGCCGTCGGGCCGGACGATCACGAAGTCGCCGACCTCGTCGGTGGATTGCTCGATCGTCCCCTTGACCAGGTCGGGCAAAAGCAAGGTGCGTCCGGTGGGAACCTGGAAGCGGAGCGCGAAGCTCCGCCCCTCGGCGTCGAGGGAGGCTAGCCGGGCGTCATCATCCGGCTTGCGGCGGAATCGGTAAGCGACCTTGGCGCGATCGGCGGCGGCCTTGTCGGCGGCGCGCTCGGCCTCGGTGCTGTAATCTCGGTAGGCGTGACCGGAGGCGACCAAGGCGTCGGCGGCGACTCGGTAGCGGTCGGCCCGTTGCGACTGGAAGTAAGGTCCGTGGGGACCGCCGACTTCGGGCCCTTCGTCCCAGTCCAGCCCCAGCCAGCGGAATCCGTCGAGGATGCGCGACAGGGCTTCCTCGACGTGCCTTTGCTGGTCGGTATCGTCAATTCGCAGCAGGAACTGCCCGCCGTGCCCGCGGGCCAGGAGCCAGTTGAACAGGGCGGTCCGCACGCCGCCAATGTGGAGGAAGCCGGTCGGGCTAGGTGCGAAGCGAGTCCGGACGTTCATGAAGACGACGGTTCGCGAGGAAGACGGCGGAAGGTGGTGGACGACGCCCCGTCGCGACCGACCCGCGCCGACGGGTCGCGTCACGATAGGGCATCGGAGCCGCCACTGTCAACTCGCTCAGACGGCCACCGCTGGGGTGATGGCCGCGGCATCCTTGGCGTATCCGAGGGCCTTGAGGACTTCCAAAATCTCGCTCCAGGTCGGGAACATCCGGCCGCTGGATTGCTTGTAGTCGTGCATGGCCTGCATGAATTCCATCTCGGCGAGGGAATAATCCCGGTCGCAGGTGGTCGGGTCGACGAACCGTCGACGGCCGCTGACCTGGCGAGCCTGGGCGGCGCGGAGGGCCTGAGCGCTGGCCTTGCGGTCGAGCCACTGCGAGGTCTCGTCGGCCTGGTCGAGACCCTCTTCGGCTCGCTTCGTCCCTAGTGCCTGGCCCATCATCGGAGTCCTCCTCGGTGGGTCGCCTACCCAGCGGTGTTCAACCTCGGCCGCCGGCCCGGCCCCTTCGCCGTGGCCACTGGAGGACACTCTAAGCCTCGCCTGCGACACCATGCATGTCACACCTGCGCGCGGGTGCTTAAAATTTTCGGAAACGTCCAAAACCCCTTCCATTGGTGGCACGCGAGGGCTGCAAAGGCGGGAGGAAAACCAGCCAACGCCGTCCACCCGGATGCGGCTGGCTCAACGCCATCGGGAACGAATCCGCCCGATCAGCGACCAGGTCGAGGGGCCGAGGCCGGCGCGGCGAGTTCGGCCGATGAGTCGCGAACCTTGCGAGGGGCCGGGTCGGCGGGAGTCGGAGGCTCTGACTCCGACCGATCCTTGAACGCCACCCAGCGGGACATCGGGAAGCTGATTCCCGTGGCCACGACGATGCCGATCAGGGCGGCGGCCAGGCGATGCTCGTCGAAGAAGGCCACCTTGCGGGTGAGGCCAAAGAACGTCAGCAGGTTCAGGGCGATCCCCGGCGCATTGCCGAGCGCGTAGGTGGCGAATTGCCGGACGATCGAGCCCGAACGGGCGTAACTGAAAGTCAGCCGCCGGTTGAGCAGGAAATTCCAGCAAAGCGCCACGGCGATGGCGCCAACCCTCGCGACGAACAGCGAGGCCCGAACCTTCGAGGGGGCGACCACCAGCGAGGCCAGCCCCGTCGCGGCCAGGATCGGCTGGAGCGTGAGGAAGCAGGCAAGGTCGACAATCACGCCCGACCCGCCCACGGCGCAATACTGGATGAGGCGGGACTTGTTGCCGAAGCGTTCATCGGCCAGACGTTTCCACTGGCGGACGTCATCCATTTCCGGACGTCGCCGACCCGCTCGCGGCCCGGCTCGCAAAACCGGCACCTCGACGCGCCGACCAGGCACCCTCGCGAGCAGCTCGAAGGCAAAGGTCCCGCCGATCGGCCGGAACGACTCCCCGGCGTCGTCCAGGGCCCGGCGAGTCATCCCGATCAACCCAGAGGCCGGCGCCGAGGTCCCCAATAGCGCTTTCAACAAGACGCCCACCAGTCCCCGACGGGCCCGAGGCGTCCCGTCCCGGTGAGACACTCCGCGAGTGGCGATCGCCAGATCGGCCTGCCCCGCCTCCAGCGACGCAACGAGGGCCACCGGGGCGCTCGGTTCGTAGCCGGCCCCTGGGTCCATCACCACCAGGATCTCGCCGGCCGAATGTCTCAGGCCAATGACCGCCGCCGAGGCCAGGCCCGGGGAGGCGTCCAGGTCCGCCGCCCAGGAACTCCCCGACGGCGAGCGGTCGTCAACGACCAGAACCTCCACCTGGTGGCCCGCCCGCTCCAGCCCCAGACGCCAGGGCCCGGCGTCAAACCCCATCGGGGCGGTCGGCAGGATCAGGCTGACGAACGCCATGAACCGAAATCTCCGACGAGCGGTCGAGACAAACGATTTGGAGGGACCCGATGATCCATCCCCGGGACGGTTCGCATTTTACGGCTGGGGTGGGGGCCCGACAATGCGAGGTTGGTCGACCGGCTCAGGAGCTCAGGAGTGGGCGGCGGGATGTCCCAGGTCGTCGGCGCGAGGGTAAATCTTGTGACGAGGGGCGTTCCGAAGCACCGATTCGCGGCCCCAGGTCGTGACGGCCCGGAAGGCGTCGGAGCGGATGAACCGGAGAAAGGCGTCCTGATCGTCCCATTCGCTGAGGATCGCGAACGAGTCCTCGTCGTCGACCCGCCGGTAAAGGTCGCTCGACTTGTGACCGGGGGTGATCGCCAGCGCGGCGAGGACGGCCCGGAACTTCTCGACGAACGCCGGCCCCTGGCCCGCGATCACGTCGTAATACATGCCCACCGTGACCACCGGATCAGACCTCCCGTGAACTCGCCCCTACCTCGGTCACGACCGGCTCGACGGCGAACGACCTGGCGATCCAGCCGCCGCCGAGCACCCGGTCCTCGTCGTCGTAAAGCGCGACGAGTTGGCCGGGAGTGACCGCGACCTGGGGGACATCGAATCGAACGACGACGCGGTCGCCGCCCTGAATCTCGGCCGTCGCCTCAACGGCGCGATGCTGGGCGCGGATCTGGGCCCGGCAGCGAACGGGGCTTTGATCCGGCGTCGCGGCCTGCCAGACGAATCGCTCCGCTTCCAGGCCGGGCGATTCCAGGTCGCCCCGGGGTCCGACCGTCACCGACCGGGTTTTCGGCTCAATCTGGACCACGTAGCGAGGGGAGCCGACGGCCAGCCCCAGGCCCCGTCGCTGGCCGACGGTAAAGCCCTCGATGCCGTCGTGACGCCCCAGAGGTTTGCCATCCTGGTCGAGGATAAGGCCCGAGGTGTCCACTCCCGGCCGCCGCTCTCGGACGAACCGGAGGTAGTCATCGTCGGGCACGAAGCAGATTTCCTGGCTATCCGCTTTATCGTGGACGGGCAGGCCGAGATCGGCGGCGAGGGTGCGAATCTCGGCCTTGCGGTAGCCGCCGACCGGCAGGAGGACGTGTCGCAAGACCTCTCGGCCGAGTCCGGAAAGGACGTAGGACTGGTCCTTGCGAGAGTCAACGCCCCGGGCGATTCGGGGCTCACCGTCGGGACCTGGGCGAATCTGGGCGTAATGGCCGGTGGCCACGAAGTCGGCCCCGACCTGTTGCCCGTAATCCCAGAGGCGGCCGAACTTCAGCCAGACGTTGCACGAGGCGCACGGGTTGGGGGTCCGGCCGGCGAGGTATTCGTCGGCGAACTGGTCCATGACGCGGCCGAAGTCGGCCTCGAAGTCCAGGGCGTAGAATGGCAGGTCCAGCTTGTCGGCCACCGAGCGAGCGTCGAGGGCATCGGCGACGCTGCAACAGGTCTTCGAGCGTCGGGCGGGGTCGTCCCCGTGGGCTCCCGTACGCATGAACAGGCCGATGACCTCGTACCCCTGGCTTTTCAGGAGATGCGCGGCCACGGAACTGTCAACACCGCCACTCATCGCCAGGACGACCCGGCCGCTCATCGACCCACCCAAAACGCGTTGATGGGCCTCGCCGGGGGACATCCCGGACCACGAGGCCGCTGGCTCTCAAGGATACGGGGGCGGGGGCCAAGCCGGCAAGGCGACTCAGAACACCAGCGACGGGGAGACGGCCCGCGGCGTCTTGCTGGACATAAGAGACAAGGAAGGGACCAGAGGCGGGCAGGCGGGCCGGGCGATGAAGTAGCCCTGCACGAAGTCGACCCCGCGATCCACCACCCAGGCCAGCTCCTCTTCCGTTTCGATCCCCTCGGCCACGGTGCTGATTCCCAGGTCATGGGCCAGTTCGACGAGTCGACGAGTCAGACCGGAGCGGTAGGGGTCGCGGTCGACTTCGTGGATCAGCTTGCGGTCGAGCTTGATAACGTCGGGCTTCAGCGTCTTCACAAGGTTGAGCGAAGCGTATCCCCCTCCCAAATTGTCCAGAGCGACGCGGAAGCCGGCGTCTCGGTAGACGGCCAGCGTTTCCGAAAGGTCGAGGGTGGTGCGGTCGCTTTCGACGACTTCGAAGACGATGCGAGCCGGGGGGATGCCGGCCTGCTCGACGGCCCGGATCGTCGAGGCCAGACACTTGGCCGGTTTGACCAGGGCGTTGGGGTTGAAGTTGACGAAGAACCGCCCCCCCGGCAGGTGTTCGGCCGCGCCACGGATGGAGCGATGTCGGGCGGCCCGGTCCAGGATCGGCAACAGGCCGACCCTCCTGGCCGCCTCGTAGGCCATGTTCGGCGGGACCAGTGTCCCATCGAGCTCGACGCCCCGCAGGAGACATTCGTGGGCGAAGACGCGGGAAGGGTCGTGCCCGCAGACGATCGGCTGGAAGTGGGTGACGAAGCGATCCTGGCGAATCATCCCTTCGAGCCAGGTCCGCTCGAGCCGGCCAATCAGCTCGGGCAGACACTCCTTCCCCGCAAGATCGGCCTCGGTCGGCCAATGGTCGGCCTTGATGAGCGACGCCTGAAACTGCCCCCAGGCGGATGGACCCGGCGGGGCCTCCAGGAGCGCGGCCAGTGACGCGATCTGCACGGGTTTGGCGGGCAGGGCAAGCCGACCCGGTCGAAGCCGCACTCCGTCCAGGACGCCCTCGGAGATTTTCGACTCCAGCAGACTCGAAAGCTCGGCGGGGCCGACCAAAGCCACAAGGAGGACGTCGCCGTCGGCGGGAGGCCCTTGGGAGGCTTCGTGAAAAGTGGGGAACGACATGGTCGGGACACCTGGGGCGCGACTGCCGCCTGCCACGCCCACTGAAAGGTCGAACGGTCGGATTTCGGCGGACAGGCCGGTCGATGGGAGGAAAGACCCGGGACCTTCGGGTCGAGGACCCGCTCGCGACGACGCGGGGCCTTCGGAACCCTAGGTTCAAGGCCCGGGCCTGTCAAACGACCCCGGTTCCGCCGCCCAACGACCCCGCTCGACTCAGTAAGCCGCGCCCGAGACCGTTTCCGAGCCGGTCGTCGTGCTGAGGGACCGCCAGGTGGCCAGGTCGACCGAGTCTTTCAGGAACCGCGCTGATCCGTCCGCGAACAAAACATGGACCCCGCCGGGGTGGCGGCTTCGGGCGGCGTTGAATGCCGGAGTGACGGCCAGGCACGGGGGATTCTTGAGGTAGTTCGAGCCGCAATAGAGCGGGGACGATCCCATCTGGTCGGGAACCTTCGAGTTGGGGGCGGTGTAAGCCTCGAACGAGGAGGCGTTGAAGTCATCGTTCCAGTAGTCGCCGTGATGGTCGTAAGCCCCAGACGCGTTGCCGTTGGAGGCGCGATTCTGGCCGTCGACCGTCTCGCCCAGCAGCAAGGTTCCGCTGAGGCCATCCAGAATCTCGGCGAAGTTGAGGGAAACATTGCCGCGGAAGGGGGCGCCGCCAAAGGAGACCGTTCCGGCGGGGCCGCCGAACGGGTCGGGCCCGTCGCCACCCCGACCGGCCTCGGCCTGGAAATAGTGCGAGTTCCCCCAGTTGGCGGCCAGATTCCCCTTGGAACGGACATTCGGGGTGTCGGACTCCTGCAAGCTTGTCGAGTCGCTGGGACACTGGAAGACCGAGAGCGTCAGGAGAACCACCGTCTTGTTCGGGTCAGAATAAAACGCGGCGCCGAAGTTGACTCCATCAAACGCGGGCCCTTGCTCCAGGAACGGCAAGATCCCCATCACCCACGATCGCCGCTGGCTCTCCCCATCGACGCCATTGGGATAGCTGTAATACGAACCCATGCGGCCAATCGGCAGGGCGTTCTGGGTCGAGTGGTAGTTGTGGAGGGCGAGGCCCACCTGCTTGAAGTGGTTGCCGCACTGGGTTCGCCGCGCGGCCTCGCGCGCGGCCTGGACCGCCGGCAAGAGCAGGGCGATCAACACGCCGATGATGGCGATGACCACCAGAAGCTCGATCAGGGTGAATCCACGTGTCCGCGCCTTCGCCATGACGACGCTCCCAATGGGGATCCGGCAGACCTGAGTTGAATCGGCTGAGAGTTGAGGCGGGACGTGTCGACCTCGACGCCCCATCCGCCTCGCCGGGACCGGTCAGCGGGGAGCCGGCATCGGCTTGATTGCCGGGGCGGCCAGCGGCGGCGCCACCGATCGTGGCTTGGGATTTGGGTCGGCGGCCGAGGGAGGGGCCATGTCGTTGGGGGTTTCGGTGCAACCGCAGAGACTGACGGTCGCCAACAGTGGGGACGCCAGGATCCCAAAGCCCCCGAGCGAGGACGGGCGCGACATGGTTCGACTCGCGGTCGGCGGGCGGAGAGATGGGTTTGACGCCGATACCCTATCCCTCGGTGGCGAACTCCGCAAGCGCGCTCCGAGAGGCCCCGGCGGATTCCTGGTCAAGGGACGATTTCGCCGCGTCTTTCGGCCCTGCGTCGCTGACGGTCGGCCTTGCGCTGCTCCCTCAACGCCCGACGCTCCTCGGCCGTGGGGGGAGGCGGAGCATTGGGGTCGACCGGTCGGGGTTGAAGCATCTTTTCCAGCAAGCCGGCCGCGCCCAGGCCCAGACCGTTCTGAAGAAAGTTCTGGCCGGTCTGGCGAAGGGCGAGGTTGAAGGCGTCCTTGTCCACCTTGGGCTGATCCAGCGTCCCGCCGATCGGGATCACCAATCGGGTGCCGGCGGCCAGGCGGTTCAGGACGGGCCGATTGGCCAGAAAGTCATTGGTGATCGGCACGGACGCAACCAGGTTCAGCGTTCGGTCGAATCCCACCGAGCCGTCGAGTTCCAGACGGGCCGCCTGGCCCAGCGGCAGCGCCAACCCTTTCTGAGAAACCCGGCCGTCGGCGATCGACAGGACCACCGGCTGGTCCAATCGTACCGACCGGGCCTCATCCCTCCCCAACATCCGGACCAGTTGTTCCACCAGGGGGCCGGGTACGAACTCCGCCTCCCGGAAGACGACTCGCCCCTCCACCAGGGAATGCCGGGTGGAAGGCTCGCCGATGGGGAACTCCGCCCTCGAAACCTCGGCCGAAACCTTGCCATGAGCCCGAGTCGCCGCGTCCAGCACCGGCGCGACGTAGGCGAGCACTCGGCGGGAGACCTCGTCATTGATCTCGGCGTCTTCCAGTCCCGATCCAGCCTTGAGCCGGATCATGCCACCGGAGCCCGGCGAGCCCGACCACTCCGGGTCAAGGTGCAGTGTCCCGCCATTGAGCGTCGTGCGAATCGGGTCGATCGCGACTTGCCCCCCCTCGGCCCGAACCGCGATCGGCGCTGGGCCCAGGGTCATCCCGATAAGCTTGGCGCCATCGAGGTCGACCCTCGCCTCGCCGTCCAACCTGCCGAGAATCGTCTCCAGCGAATCACCCGAAATGCGGCCCTTGAGATGAAGCGAACCGCCCCGGCCAGCCACCGACGCCCCTGGCTCGACCCGTTCGACCAGGAACCGATTCAAGGACGGCCAATCAGGGGTCCAGGTCCCGCTCAGGTCCAGATCCCGAGTCCCCGAAAGATTCTCCACCTTCCCGGTCAACTGAAGGGACGACTCGCCACTGACCAACCGACAAGAGTCGAGGTTGAGCCGGTCCAGATCCGCGAGTACGACCGTCCGCAAGGTCAACGCCAACGGAATCGGCTGGTCCCGCACCCTCAAGTCGGGAGCCTCCCACGACCCATCGAGAGCCCACGCCTCGCCAAGTCGTCGAGCCGAGGCATTCAAGGTCCATCGACCTGACAAATCACCTAGAAGGTCGCCCTTTCCTGGAACCCCGGAGCCACCCAAATCCCGGAAGTCTCCCGATCCCTCCAGATTGATGTGATCCGTTTCTCCAACCATCCACCCCGCCGAACTTCGGGACACGGCCCAGTCCAGGCGAACGGGAATGGGAATCAAACTTCCGCCTTGAGCGGCTTTGAGGTTGTCCAGGTGAAGGGTCCCGGTCGAGTGGAACGCCCCGGAATCGTGGTCGAGTTTGACGGCAGCGGTTAAACGCCCGTCGCGACCAAACGGGGTATCCACCAGGGGGATCGGCCAGGCCGAGGCATCCAGGGACATGTGCAGCCGGCCCAGGGGGTCTCCCTCGCGCCCCGATCGGACCAGGTTTCCGGTCCAATGGAACGACGAACCGGGCAAGTCGGGACTCTGAAGGTCAAATTGCCAGGTCGCGGGCCCCTGAGCGATCGGAGGTAGGTGAAGGTCCAGGGCGAGGTGATCTCCCTGGATCGGACCAAGATGCGCATCCAGCGGTTGAACGATCAGCGAGCCGTCGACCAGTTTGATGCGGAAGTCACGTCGAGGACTGGGCTTGAGGAGCGGTTTCAGGGCTTCGGCCAGGTCGATCGAGCCATCCGACCGCTTCTCGACCGCCAACCTCGGGTCGAACAGGGTCAACGTCCCCCAGTGATTGGGGTCGGTCAAAAGTCCCCAGACCCCGCGATCCCAGGACGCTCGAGGGACCGACGCCACCCTTTTCCCCTGGCCGGTGGAAAGCTCAAGCCCCTTTAGCGTAATGGGCCCTCTCCAGGTGGCGTGAATCGCCTGGAAGCGAAGATGGTGAGGCGCCATGACGCGCTCGACCCTGGCCAGGAGCCAGCGGCGGCCGGGACCGGTGCCGAGGAACCAGGGTCCAACGGCCACGCCTCCCCCGAGGATCGCGACGAGGCCAAGCAAGAAGAACCAGGGCCAGCGTTTACGCTTCCGTTTTCCGTTCGGGACCATGAAATGGCGTCACCTTCTTTTCGGGGAGGAAC
>CBDAVP010000021.1:0-27766 GCA_965201075.1 Isosphaeraceae bacterium
TCGTCGAGCGACGCATATCACGGAGATGTCGGACCTTCCGAAACGGCTTCGGGAGTCCTTCGCTGAGACGTGGTCTCTCTTTTCGACCTCGGTGGTCCTGCACGACCTCAGTCCCGACGGGACGGACAAACTGTTGCTGGAGTGTCGCGACGGGCGTCGGGTCGAATGTGTCCTCATGTCTGAAGGACCGCGGCGGACGGTTTGTGTGAGCACGCAGGTGGGTTGCGCAATGGGGTGTGTCTTCTGCGCCAGTGGGTTAAAAGGGGTCGAACGCAACCTGACCAAGGGGGAGATTGTCGAGCAGGTTGTCCGCCTGCGAAATCTTCTGCCGGCGGGGGAACGGTTGACCAACCTCGTGGTGATGGGAATGGGGGAAAGCCTGGCCAACCTCGACAACCTCGTCGCCGCGCTGGATTGGATCAGTTCTCCGCAAGGGCTGGGATTGGGACAACGACGCATTACGATTTCGACCGTCGGTCTGCCCAAGAAAATGCGGGAGCTGGCGGAACTGGACCGTCAGTATCACCTGGCCGTTTCGCTGCACGCGCCGACCGAGGATTTGCGCAACCAGCTAGTTCCCATCAACGAACGCGTCGGCCTGGCGGATGTGATCGAGGCGGCCGATGCCTATTTCCAGAAGACCGGGCGCCGGGTGACCTATGAGTACGTACTCCTCAAGGGGGTCAATGACCGTCCCGAGGACGCGACCGCCCTGGGTGCGTTGTTGAGAGGCCGGAATGCTCTCGTGAACCTGATCCCGTACAATCCGGTGGAAGGTTTGCCGTTCGGCCGACCGACGGAACTGGCCATCCGTCGGTTCCGGGAGATCACGGAGGGCTTTGGCGTGAGTGTCTCGATCAGGAAGACCAAGGGTCGAACGATCGACGCGGCCTGTGGGCAACTTCGCCGCAGAGCACAGGCCGAGGGCCCGACCAGCCTGGCGACCCTGGCGGCGACCGAGTGACCCGATCGGGGGAAGCCCTCGTGACGACGAGCGTCGATCCGCTGGAGCAGGAATACGAAGCTCGCGACCCCGACGTCCGACTAATGCTCCAGGTTCGCGACGATGTTCCGGGCGCGTTTGAAACCCTCGTGGGGCGTTACCAGCACCGAGTCCTGGCGATCCTGACCCACCTGATCGGTCGCGGGGACGAGGCCGAGGATCTTTCCCAGGACGTCTTTTTGCGAGTCTATCGGGGTCGCAAGGAGTATCACCCCCGCGCCCGGTTCTCGACCTGGCTGTTCACGATCGCCAACCACCGGGCCCTCAACCATCTGCGAGGTCGAGGCCGCTCTCGGGGGACCGCTGTGGGAGTCGGTCACGACTCGACAGGAGCCCTCGTCGACCGCGTGCCCTCCCGAGAAGCGACGGCCTCCACGCAGTTCCGCAAGGCTGAACTCTCCGAAGTGGTCCGCGAAGCGCTGGAAGTTCTCGGCGAGGACCAGAAGATGGCGGTCCTGCTGAACAAGTTCGAGGGGATGAGTTACGCCGAGATCGCCGAGGTCATGGGCCGCTCCGAACCGGCAATCAAGTCGCTTCTCGCCCGCGCGCGGATGACCTTGAAAGATCGGCTCGAACCGTATCTTTCGACCGGCCGCCGGGTTCGATAAACTGGACCGGTCCCGCCAGTTCCCCCGCGAGCCTTCCCTTGCAAGCCTCCCCTCCCGAAACCCGATCCGCGCGGGCCCGATCGGCCTGGTCGAAGGTGGTTGGGGCCGTCGACGGTCTGGTTTTCCCGCTGGCGTGCCGGATCTGTGAGCAGGACGGCCTGTTGACGCCGTTCTGCGACCTCTGCCGAGCCGAACTTCTCGGCGCCTCGGCGGGAGCCTGTGTCCGTTGTGCGATGCCGGTTGGTCCCTTCGGTGACCGTGACGGCGGTTGCTCGGAGTGTCGGGGGCGATCGCTCGGGTTTGACTCGGCGTTGGTGCTAGGCCCGTACACGGGTCCCATCCGGAGCCTCTGCCTGGATCTCAAGGTCGAGTCGAATGCCTGGCTGGCTCGATGGGCCTCGGGTCTTGTCGCCGACGCTCATGACGGGGCGTTGCGAGGGCTACAGGCCGCGAGAGTCGTCCCGGTCCCCCTCCACTGGTCTCGACGGTTGCGAAGAGGTTACGACCAGGCCGATGCCCTCGCGAGGCCGCTGGCGAAGCGACTCAATCTCCCCGTTTCCAGGGCATTGAGGCGCGTCAAAGCGACCCCGAGGCTGGCCGGTCTGGGCAAAACGGCGAGGGCGGCGACGATGCACAAGGCGTTCGTGAACCGGCGGACCCGGAGCCTGGAGGGACAAACGGTGATCCTCGTCGATGACATTCTGACAACGGGAGCCACCAGCGGGGCCGCGGCTCGGGCGTTGAAAGCGGCCGGGGCCCGCCGGGTCGTACTCGTGGCGATTGGCCGTGCCGAGGGCGGGGCGTGATGGCCGACGGTGCGCCGCGGATCAGGATTGGCACCCGCGGTAGTCGGCTCGCTCGCTGGCAGGCGGATTGGGTGGCCGGCCGGCTCCGGGAGCGCCATCCGGGGCTGATCGTGGATCTGGTGGAGATCCGAACCCAGGGCGACCGCGACCGGAATTCGCCGCTCGCGGAACTCGGCGGGACCGGTCTGTTCACCAAGGAAATTCAGTTTGCGCTCCTGGACCGAACGGTGGACGTGGCGGTTCACAGTTTGAAGGACTTGCCAACGACGGGCCCGGAGCAACTGATTCTGGGGGCCATCCCGCCCAGGGAGGATATGGCCGACGCCCTGATTGCCCCGCAATCTCGATCGCTCCGGGCTTTGCCCGCGGGGGCGACCCTCGGGACCGGATCGTTGCGGAGACGGGCGCAGATTCTCCACCTCCGACCCGACCTCAACGTGGTGGGCGTGCGCGGAAATGTCGAAACACGCCTGAAATTCGCGGGAGAGTCGGGGACGCTGGATGGAGTGGTGCTGGCCGAGGCCGGGTTGCGGCGGTTGGGGTTGGACGGGCAGGTCACGGAACGACTCGGCCCTCCCGACTTCCTGCCGGCCGTGGGGCAGGGGGCCCTGGGCCTCGAATGCCGGGCCGACGACGTCGAAATCCGGGGGTGGCTTCAACCCCTCGACCACCCCGCCACCCGTCGGGCGGTGATCGCCGAGCGGCGGGTCCTGGCCGAACTCGAAGGCGGCTGCATGATCCCCCTGGCGGCCTGGGCCCGCGACGTCGAGGGGGAACTTGTCCTGGACGCCGCCGTCTTCGATCCCGAGGGACGGGAGCGGATCTTCGCCTCTCGTCAGGGACCAATTAGTGACCCCGAAGGTCTGGGACATTCGGTCGCCGAGGCTCTCCGCGGACTTGGGGCCCGGCGTCTCCTCGATCGGTCGAGGCCCTTGCACTGAACTTGGGGAGAATCCGCCAGGCTCCTCCGACGGCACTCGCCTTGGGTTCTGGATTCGGATTGCCGGAAGGGGCGGGTTCGACTACGATCCCCGCGAAACCGCCTGCCGGGGCGAGATCGGGATGATTCGCCCGGGCGAGATCGACATCGGCCGAAGCTCAGGGAGGAGCCACGGCGTTGCGCGACCACAATAAGACCTTCTGCCGACTGGTGGCCGAGACCTTCCGTTGTCCCGGTCCGGTTTATGAGTTCGGCTCGTACCAGGTGGAAGGGCAGGAGGGGTTCGCCGATCTCCGCGGCCTCTTCCCCGGCGACACCTTTGTCGGCTGCGACATGAGAGCCGGTCCGGGCGTCGACCGGATCGAGGATATCAGCGACCTCGACTTGCCCGACGAATCCGTCGGGACCGCTCTGTGTATTGAAACGTTCGAGCACGTCTTCGAGCTGCGACGGGCGTTCGACGAGGTCCACCGCGTCCTCAAGCCGGGCGGCCTGCTGGTCATCACGTCCCCCTTGAATTTCCGAATCCACGGCTATCCCGACGACTACTGGCGGATGACCCCCAGTTGCCTGAGGCGCCTGCTGGCCCCCTACGGGGCGAGGCTGGTGGGATCGCAGGGGCATCCCAGCTTTCCCCACACGGTGATGGCCCTGGCCGTGAAGGGACCCGCATCGGAACGGTTGCGCAACGCGGCGGACGGGCTCGCGCGGTCGTACCAGGCCGAGGTGGGCCTCGCCGAGTCTGACCAGCCCTGGGGCCGGAAGGTCCGACGGGCCCTGTCACGGCTGTATCGCTCCAAGGGGGAGCGTCAGCAACTGGCGTCCTATTCCCGGGCGGACTTCGTGCTCGACACGACCCCAGTTTCCACCCCATCCCCGACCCTTCACGCCAAGGTGGGCTGAACCGCGATGGCCACGACCGACCGGCTGATGATCCTGGGGCTCGACGGCGCGACCTGGACGGTCCTGGACCCGATGCGCCGCCGGGGCCTGATGCCCAACCTCGACGCCCTGCTGAGCCGCTCGGCCCACGGGACGTTGCGATCGACCATCCCTCCGGTCACCTCGGCCGCCTGGTCGACCATGATGACCGGCTGCGGCCCCGAGCGCCACGGCGTCTTCGACCACCGTTACTATGACGCCCGAGCCGGACGGATGAAGGTCAACCACTCGCGACGGCTGCGAGTCCCGTCCTTCTTCCATCTCCTTTCCGAAGCGGGCCGATCGGTCGTCAGCCTCAACCTCCCGGTCACCTACCCCCCTCCCGACGTGCGCGGGATCGTCGTCTCGGGGATGGACGCTCCGCACCTCGACGCGGCCCTGTCTCGCTGCCCGGCGTTCGCCGCGAGGTTGCGAGCCGAGATTCCCGCCTACAGCTTGAAAGTCCTCTGGAAGCGTCCGCCCCGCGACCTGGCGGAACTGGAAGCGGCGTCGGCGGCGACACGATCGCTATTTCTGGCTCGCGCCGAGGCGGGGCTTCTCGCCGACCAGATGCAGCCGGACTGGTCGGCATTGATGGTCCAGTTCCAGAACCTCGACCCGTTTCAACACCGGGCCTGGCGTCACCTGAACGTCGACGAGACGGGGATCGACGATCCGGCGCTCAACGCCGCGGCGGGGAAGACCTTGGCCGCGTTGGACGACGCGGTCGGTCGTCTCTGCGAGCTGGCCGACCGCCGGGGCGCGGCCGTGCTGGTCTGCTCCGACCACGGCTTCGGCCCCTGCCTGGGGCGCATCCACGTCAACCGAATCTTGGTCGACGCCGGAGTGGCCCGCCTGCCGGGCGTCGCCGGCAAGCTGGCCTTGCGAGGGACGCGGGCGCTCGATCAGGTCCGGCTCTGGGGGGCGAAACGCGACGACCCGGAAGCCCGCTCGGCCTCGTTCGAGACGTCCGTCGCCGCCCAGTTCCCCTTCGACTGGAAGCGGACTTTGGCGTTCGCGCCTCACCAGGACACGGCCGCGATGGTTTACCTGAACTCAACGGCCCGGAATTCCGCCGCGCCCCTGACCACGCCCCGGCAGGTGGACGACGCCCGAGCGGCGGCGTTCGACGCCCTGTCCAATGCCAAGCACCCGATCACCGGCTCAATCCTGTTCCCCAAACTCGTCGCGACCGCCGAGGCCTACGGGGTCGACCCCGCCGAGGAAGGGTATCCCGACCTGATCGCGCTCCCGGATGAACCTTACTGGGTGCGTACCAAACTCGCTCCGGGGCGAGGCACCTGGGTGGAATCCGACCCGCTCCTGCCCGGCACCCACCGGCCCGAGGGGATCGTGGCCCTCCAGGCCCCGGGAGTCGTTCCCGGCCGAACTGTCGCGGCCCATCTCCAGGACGTGACCCCAACCATCCTGGCTCTGTTCGGCCTGCCGATTCCGCCCCACATCCAGGGACGACCGCTGGCCTGTCTCCCCTCCACGGCGATCCCGGCCAGGGTCGACCCCGCCGCGACCTCGTTCGCCGGTCCTCATCGCTCGCAGTTCGAGTATACCGCCGAGGAACAGGCCATCATCGAGAAGCGTCTGGAGGAGCTAGGCTACCTCGAATAAAGCCGGGGGGCACTCCCCCCTCAGCCCGGCCGGCGCCTCGACCAGGCGGCGCCCGCGCTGTCGAGGCCCGGGAGCCCCGGCGTAGGTGACGCGATCGTCGGCGAGCCCGGGGTCGGGTCGCGGAGAACCGGCGGGGATTTCGAGTTCGGCGAGCCCGTCTCGAGTTTCGACCCGACCCACCTCGATCGCGGGAGAAGGCCCGGGAGCCCACGGGCGGATCATCGGATGCATCGATCGGGTTCACCGGAGCATTGACCGTGAGGATGTCGGAAGCCGGAAACATCGTTGGGGCGGATGGCGCGCTGCCAGTTTCCCCAACTCCGTAACCCTCCCGGAATTCATCCTCCCGGCAAGCCCGGGGATCGCTCGATGGACCTGAGACCTCAACCCGGGCATCGAACCGGCATCCCTCCCCCGCTTCGTTCGGTGAGTCGCGACGGTCCCGAACAAGCTCGTCCTCCTCCTCATCCCAACCCAAATTCCCCGGCGTCCAGGCCACCACCTCAGGGGAATCGGTCTCCTCGATCGAGGCGACGCGACTCCCTTCCCTGTTCGCTCCCGATTCCTCAGAACCGTGTCCGTCGTCGAGGGAATACTCCCCGACGGGGACTCGCCCTGCCTCTTCGGGAGCCGTCCGCGTCCAGTCGTTGGACTCGCCATCCGTCCCCAACGGGCGTGACGGCTCGTCCAGAACGGGGCCGACCAGGGCCGGCTCCGCTTCCTCGACGCGGACGAACTGGCCGGGGCCCGTCTGGACCCAGGCCACGCGGACCACTGAGGGCACAGGGCCCGGGTCCGCCTTGGGCTTCGGTTTGCGGGAACGTGACTTCCGAGGTTTGGGAGGAACCCCGTTGCCCGCAGAGGTCGACGGTTCCTCAATCCCTTCCGCCAAGGACCCAACCGCCGCGACCTCACCCTGATCGACGAGTTCCCCCTCGGCATTCTCGCGTTCGGACGGATCGCCCACGGTTCGCCGCGCCTTCCCGTAACTCCGCAACGCCGGTCCGAAAAGGAGTCCGGCAATGAGAATCAGGTAGGGCGGAACGAGCCAGGCCGAGACCGTCGCGGCGGCGAGGCTGGTCAGGGGCACCAGGCCCATCAGGGCCCAGCCCCAAACTCCCGAGGGAAAGAGCCGCCGAGCTGGATCAGTCTGGGGGGATTCCGAAGATCGTGGGCGGGGGTGAGGCACGCGGGGCCGCTCCGGCAAACCGGCACGGAAAGGCCTTGACGCCAGTGTCGAGGCCCCGGGGATTTCTTATCGGAACCCCCTCCGTCCGGCCTGCCGACAATCGGATCGCTGTAAGCCACTCTTGCCACCCCCCGCCCGCGCCGCCGCTTTGCCCGTCAAAATCCTCGCGACGTGGCCGAACCTCGCGGGACTGTACGGGTTATCATCGGTTGAGCCGGCCGCTCCCCGATCGATCTTCAGCTCTTGGCCTTGTCTCGGGGTGACGGTTTCGCCACCTCGGTTTCGGTCTTCTCGCGAAGCTCGTCGATCTTGATCGAGGCTTCCGCCTTGGTCAGATCCTCGCCAACCTCCTCGCCGGCCTTCCGGGCCAGGGTGTGGAGGTAAGAGTCTTGCGCTCCCGTCATGGGCTCGTCGCCAGTGGTCCACTCGGCCGGGTCCTTGATCTTTCCGTCGTCGCTGGGCGTCGGCTTCTGGGCGCTCATGAGTCAAGGCTCCTTACTCGGGGACAGGATCGGGCGGAGCGATGGAAGGAACGGGAAGGTCGCTTTCGACCTCTGGACAAAAGTATAGCAATGCGCGTGCCACTCGGGAACCTCCTAGGTTCGTGCCGCGCCTTCTTTTAATAGAGGCCGTGCAGGGGCTGGCCCGGGGCGGCCAGGGCGTCGACTCGTCGCTCGACGGCCGGATCGTCGATCAGGGGCGGGGCGTGTTGGGGTTTGATTCGGGCGTCGATGACCAGCGGCCCCGTGCATCCCCAATGCTTCTCCACGTTGGAAGCGCCCACACCGTCGATGTCCGCGGCGGGATTGGAGCGAGTGAACGTCATCCAGAGGAAGTTTCGCAATGAACGAGCGGCGAAGTCGGAATCATCGACCAGCACGACCAGAGGAAAATCGCCCAGAGGATTGGGCCCGTCACACTCCTGACAGAAGCGTCTGAGGTCGGCCACCTCGGGCCGATAACGGGTGGCACCGACGCAGAGGATGCCGGGGAGTGCCACCCGGGGGTCCCGAAATCCTTCCGGAAGGCGGAAATCGGGCGGCAGGGTTGAAGGCAAGGACCGGCGTTGCGGCCCGGCGGCGGCCATCACGACCTTGGAGCCTCGATTCAACCCGTGCCCGGAGTAGTCGAGGGTGTCGATCGTCGTCCGCGTTTGGAAGTGAAGGTCCTCCCGCCAGTCGACCCGCTCCAACCAGTGACGGAGGAAGGCCGGGATGTCGTGGATGTCGAGGTCCGGGGCGTCGTCCCCGGCGACGATCAACAGATATTTAGCCAGGGACATCTGGCCTTGACCCAAAATCGCATTGGCCTGGGTCAAAATTTCCTGGGGACGCCGGTTTTCCGCGTAAGGAACGTAACGCTCGCTTCCGATCGCCAAAAGAAGCGGGTGGACGCCCGCCGCATCGACCGCGTGAACGCCCCGGACGCCCGGGAGAACCGTGGGAATGAGTGGGCCCGTTAGTTCGTGGATCAATTCGCCGAACGACGTGTCCTCCTGGGGAGGGCGGCCAACGGAGGTGAAGGGCCAGATCGCTCCGGGGCGGTGATACACCCGCTCGACGCGGAGCACGGGGAAGTCATGGGTCAGGCTGTAATAGCCCAGGTGGTCGCCGAAGGGCCCCTCGGGCTTGCGTCGAGTCGGGTCGATCGTGCCGATGATGGCGAAATCCGCCTCGGCGGGGATTGGCAAGCCACCTCGTGGGTCGGCCACCATGCGGAGCCGATGGCCCCCCAAGGCTCCGGCGAAGGCCAGCTCCGGCAACCCTTCGGGCAAGGGCATCACCGCGGCGACGGCCAGCGACGGCGGTCCCCCGACGAAGACGCTGGCCCTCAGCGCTTCGCCCCGCCGGATCGCGGCGGCGTGGTGGACGCCAATTCCCCGGTGGATCTGGTAGTGAAGGCCAACCTCGCCGTTGGGTTCATAGGCATTGCCCGAAAGCTGGACCCGGTACATCCCCAGGTTCGACTTCGCCAGGCCCTGCCGATCGGGGTCCTCGCTGTAAACCTGGGGCAAGGTCACGAAGGCGCCGCCGTCGTCGGGCCAGGAACGGAGTTGGGGCAGGCGGTCGAGAATCGTCCGGTGCTGGAGGATTGGTCCCCGACGGACAACCCGGGGCAACAGGTTCAAGGCGGTGGCGGGGACGTCTCGATATCGCCAGGGATTTCTCAGCAACGAGGGGGGCGCCACCTTCAGCTCGACGAGATGTCGCACGGCGGCCAGGGTGTCGGCGAAGATCCGGCGGGTGCGGTCCATCGTGCCAAAGAGGTTGCCCACCATCGGAAAGGCGCAACCCTTGACCTTGCGAAACAGCAGGGCCGGACCGCCCGCCTCGAAGACCCGTCGCTGGATGGCGGCGACTTCCAGGTCGGCGTCGACCTCGACGTCCAGGGGGATCAACTCGCCGGCCCGTTCGAGGTCGGCGACGCAGTCGCGCAGGTTCCGGTAGCCCATGAGCCGAAAGTCTTCCGGGGCGAGTTAACAATCAGGGGTCGTTGGAGGTTACTGTAGGCGGGTCGCCCCCCCGTGGACAGCGAGGGCGGCCGACGAGTCTATCAGGACGTCCCGCGACGGAAGGGCGGCGAGGATGGGAGCAATGGTGGCGAGCGAATCGGCCGTGGAAGCCGGGCCGCGAGTGGACAAGTCCGGGGCCCGGGTACGCGCGATGTTCGCGGGGATCGCCGGCAAGTACGACCTGCTGAACCACCTGCTGAGTCTCAACATCGACAAGTCCTGGCGCGCGTTCACCGCCAGGACGGTTCCCCCCGAGCCCGACGTCCCGGTCCTGGACTGTTGCACGGGCACGGCCGATCTGGCGCTGGCCTATGACCGAGCCTCGGGCGGACGATCGCCGGTGGTCGGGGCGGATTTCTGCCGGGAGATGCTGGTCATCGGCCGGTCCAAGGTCGAACGAGCCGGCGCGGCGAAGCGGGTCACTCTCGTCGAGGGGGACGCCCTTCGCTTGCCGGTCCCCAGCGACACCTTTGGCGTGGTCACCGTCGCCTTCGGCCTGCGCAATGTGTCCGACACGGCTGCGGGCGTCGACGAATTGATCCGGGTCGCCCGTCCCGGTGGTAAGGTGGCGATCCTGGAATTTTCTCGGCCGAGGGGTCCGATTCTGGGCCGGCTTTACCTGACGTTCTTCCGCAAGATTTTGCCCAGGGTTGGCCAGGCGATTTCGCCCAACGAGGCAGAGGCCTATCGCTACCTCCCGGCCAGCGTGTTGCAGTTCCCCGACGGTCAGGAGATGCTCGACCTTCTCGAAGCCCGTGGCCTGGTGGACCTGAAACAGTTTCCGCTGACCCTGGGAATCGCCACGCTCTACGTCGGGACCAAGCCCGGCGGTCCCCGGATTTGAGGATCGCGTCGATGACGAGTTTGGCGGCGTTACCCGGCCTGGTCCTTGGCCTGGCGGCCCTGGGGTTTGGCGCCTGGGGATTTCTGCCTCGCGGCTATCCCTTCTTGAAGCTGAGGTCCCAGGGCGGCGGGACCTCGCGGGCGATTGGCGGCGTGGCCTTGCTGTTGGGGCTCGGCTTGCTGGTCGTTTCGCTCTACAGCGAAGCCCTGATCCACCGCCGATGAACCTCCTGCCCACCGCGACCGACCTCCCGCTGGTCTTGGCCATGACCGGCGCCAGCGGCGCCCCTTATGCTCTCCGGCTGCTGCGGGTTCTCTGCGGAGCCGGCCGCACCGTCCATCTGACGTTGAGTCCCAGCGCCACCCAGGTCTTGCGTGAGGAGACGGGAATCTCCCTGAATCCGGACCGCCCCGACCTTGCGGCCCTGGGCGACCTCGCTCCGGGCCAGGCCGTCTGGCACCCCCTGGGCGACTTTTCGGCGGGAATCGCCAGCGGCTCGTTCCGCACTGGCGGGATGGTCGTGGCCCCTTGCAGCATGAGTACCCTGGCGGCGATCGCTCACGGGATCACCGAAAACCTCGCCACCCGCGCCGCCGACGTCCACCTGAAAGAGCGACGCAAGCTGATCCTGGTTCCACGAGAGACTCCTCTCAGCCTCGTCCACCTGGAGAACATGGCCGCCGTCACCCGGGCCGGCGCGGTGGTCCTGCCGGCGATGCCCGGCTGGTATCACCGGCCAACCTCGCTGGACGACCTGGTCGACTTCGTGGTGGGGCGGATCTGCGACCAGCTCGGGGTTGACCACACCCTATCTCCCCGTTGGGGGCGTGAGTCTTGAGTCGGGCCGGCAAGCCGGAGGAGCGAGTCCTCCTGATCACCGGGGCGTCCGGGGGAATTGGCGCGTGCCTCGCCCGCCAGGCCGCTTGCAAGGGATTTCGCCTGATCCTGACGGCCCGGCGAACCGATCGCCTGGACGCGGTCGCCGAACAATCCCGCAAGCTCGGCGCTCCCGAAGTCCTGGCGATCCCCGCCGACCTGGCCGACCCGGAGACCCCGTCACGGATTGTCCAGAAGGTGGCGAACGGGCCGGGGCGGCTCGACATCCTGATCAACAACGCCGCGTTCGGCCTGCCCTCGGCCTTCGCCTGGGCCGACCCCAGGGCGATCCGCCGCCAGATCGAGGTCAACTTCACCGCGCCGGTGGTGCTGACTCGTGAGGCCTTGCCGTTGCTGCTGGCCAGGCGAGGGATGGTCATCAACGTCGGCTCGGCGATCACCAGCATGGCCGCCCCGGCCCTGGGCGTTTACGGACCGACCAAGGCGGCGTTGGCCTACTGGAATGATGCCCTCCGTCGGGAACTCCGCCATCGGGGCCTGCGGGTTTGCCTGGTGGAACCGGGTCCGGTCGACACCGAATTTTTCGAGGCCGTCGCCGCGTTGAAGGGCGCGACGGATGGGGCGTCGCCGAAAGCCGGCGTCTCGTCGCTACGGAACTTCCTCGACGCCTTCCGTGCCGATCACGACATGATGACCGAGCCCCCACCCCGCCTGTTGACGGTCGACGCCGAGCGAGTGGCCCGGGCGATCCTCACCCTGATCGACCGCCCTCGCCGCCGCCTCTCGGTCCCAAGGTCGTTCGTCTGGCCCTACCGGGTCCTCGGGGGCCTGGTCCGAACCGCCCCCTGGCTGGGCGACCTGATGTTGAGCTCGCTGGCTCGGAGGGCCGAGGCCGCGGCGACTCGTCGCCCCGCCGGACTGGACGAGCCGACCCCGGCCGATTACTCTCTAAAGGGGGCCGACGACCGTTGGCCTCCACCCTGACCGGGTAGCTCAGTCGGTAGAGCAACGGACTTCAAACGGCGACGACCCGAGGAGCCTCTCGCGGGAAGAATCCGAACCGCGACGAGTGAATGCCGCAGTATGCTGGGACCCCCTGAGAGCCCCCGCCACCACAACGACGGCCGGCGACGGCGAACGTGACGGTTCAAGAAGGCGGGGGATTGGGCAATCAGCAGGCAAGGGCCCGGCGGATCGTCGGGACCGGCCTCAGAGACTCGACGCGGCACGCCTGCGACGGCGATGGGAGAGTCCAGACTGGCAACCGCCCCGGCCTCGGCCTGGGCGGGTCGGCGAAAGCCGATGCGGTAAGTTAATCCGTTGGTCGTGGGTTCGAGCCCCACCCCGGTCATTGGCAAACCAACCCAAGGCCCCGCCCGACACCCTCGCAAGGTGTCCGGCGGGGCCTCGCTTCTTGAGGAACCTAGCGGCGGGGCTCCCGACGCGATGGCATTACAATTCGGCCGACTCGGCCAGGGCCGCGGCCTTGAATTCGGTCCGGTCGAGGTCGTATTTCTGCAACTTCTGGGTCACGCTCCGGCGAGACAGCCCACTGTGCTTGGCGCAGCGGGCGATATTGCCCCGGTACCGAGCCAGCAACTGGGCGAAGTAATCGCGCTCGACTCGGGAGACCAGGTCGTCGGTGACTTCGGGCAGGGGCCGCTCGATGTCGATCATGCCCGATCCCGCCTCCGAGCGCTGGGCCTTGGGGGCGACGCTGGCCGGCAGGGCCTGACGGTGGATGACCGAGCCGTCGGCCATCGCCACGGCCGCCTTGATTGCGTTCTCCAGTTCCCGCACGTTCCCCGGCCAGGAATGGTCCAGAAGCGCCTGCATCGACTCGGCGTCGATCTCGGTGACCGGGGGCGTGCTCTTGGTCTTGAGCCGGTCAAGGAAGTGCATCGACAACAAGGGGATGTCCTCGGTCCGCTCCGAAAGGGTCGGGATCTCGATGCGGATCACGTTGAGTCGGTAGAACAGGTCGGAGCGGAACCGCCCGGCCTTGACCTCGTCTTCCAGCCTCTTGTTCGTGGCCGCGACGATCCGGACGTCCACCTTCAAGGTTTCGGTCCCGCCGACCCGCTCGAAGGTCCCCCCCTGCAGCACCCTCAAAAGTTTGGCCTGCATCGCCGGAGAAACGTCCCCCACCTCGTCGAGGAACAGGGTTCCCTCGTCGGCCAGTTCGAATCGCCCCTTCTTCCGCTTCTCCGCGCCGGTGAACGCGCCGCGCTCGTGGCCAAACAACTCGCTTTCCAGGAGCGATTCGGTCAGCGCTGCGCAGTTCAGGGCTATGTACGGACCGCCACGTCGGGAGCTGGCGTCGTGAAGGGCGCGAGCCACCAGTTCCTTGCCGGTGCCGGTTTCTCCGTGGATCAAAACCGTCGAGCCGATGGGGCCGACCTGCTCGATCAGGTCGAACACCCGGCGCATCTTGGGACTTTTGGAGACCATGTTGTGAAAGCTGTAGTCCAGTCGCATCCGGTGCCGCAGTTGTTCCAACTCGTCGATGAGCCTTCGACGTTCGAGAATTCGGCCGACCAAGATGCGGAAGCGGTCAGGCTCGAACGGCTTGGTGACGAAGTCATCGGCGCCAGCCTTCATCGCCTCCAGGGCGACCCGGGTGTCTCCGTAGCCAGTCAGGACGATGACGCCGAAAGGGAGCCGCTCGGCCCTCACGGCTTCCAGAAACGCGAGCCCACCGAGGTCGGGCATCATCAGGTCGGTAATGACCAGGTGGAACGGCCGGGTGCGGGCCATCTCCAGCCCCGAGCGGCCGTCGGCGGCCACCTCGACCTCGAGGCCGTCGAGCCTCAGCAAGGTTTGAAGTTGCTCGCGGATCAAGGGTTGGTCGTCGATGACCAGGATGCGACGGATCATGGTTAGGCCTTCCATTGCCTCGTGGGTGCGACACTCGGGCCCATCAGCCGGGCGGGTCGGGGACAATCGGTTCCAAGGCCGGCTCGCCACTGGGTGGCGGGCCGGTCGGACGGGGAGCCGCGGCCGGCGCCGGGAGTTCGGCCTCGGCCGAGGGCGCGGTGGTGGGATGAACGGGAACCTCGCGCTCTCGCCCGTCGGCCCAGATGGTCAACGAGAGAGGTTCCCCCGACGGAGAGCCCTCGATGCGGGACTGAAACGCGCCGATGCCCCCCACCGGCTTCCCGTCGACGGCCACGATCACCTCGCCCGGTCGCAAGCCGGAGGCATCGGCGGGCCCTCCTTCGACGACCGAGACGATCGGCACGGCGTCGGGATGGCCAACACGCTCGGCGTCATCGGGGCCGAGGCGGCCGATCCGAATCCCCAGGTACGACCGCCGGACCTGGCCGAATTCCGCCAGGTCGGCGGCGACTCGTCTCGCCCGGACCGAGGGCACCGCGAAGCCGACCCCGTCATAACCGCCGTTGAGCGAGCGAATCGCCGTGTTGATTCCGACGACCTCCCCCTTGAGATTGACCAAGGGTCCGCCGGAGTTCCCCGGGTTGATCGCCGCGTCGGTCTGGATCAGGTCTTCATACGCGCCGAGGCCAATCCCGCGCCCTTTCCCGCTCACGATCCCGGCCGTCACGGTGTTGGACAGCCCGAACGGCTGGCCGACCGCCAGGACCCAATCTCCCGTCTCCAGAACCTCGGAATCGCCCCATTCCGCCTCCCGTAGCCCCTTCGGGTCGACCGTCAGCAGGGCGAGGTCGCTCCTCGGGTCGCGGCGGACCGTGAGAACAGGCCGCTCTCGACCGTCCGCGAGGATGACCCGGATGGACGAGGGGGACACAGCCGCGTCGGGCCCCTCGGGGGAAAACCCTCTGGGGCGGTCCAGATTGTGGTCGTTGGTCAGGACCAACCCCTTGGCGGCGTCAACGACCAGACCCGAGGCGCCCGCGTCCCTCGCCGGCGGCCCGACCGAGGTGAATGGCGAGGCGGCCGAGATTCGCCGCGATTCCTCGGCCACCCGGACCGTCACGACCGCCGGCAAGACCTTCTTGGAAGCCTCTCGAAAGCTGGCCGAGAGGGACTGGGCCTCCCCCTGGCCAATCGCCGTCGGGACGATCGTCATCGTCAGCAGGACCGCGACCCATCTCGGGCCAAGGTGGCGCGGGGATGTCATCGCGTGAGTCCTTCCAGCGACGCGGGCAGGAGCCGCCAGGTCCGCCCGCGTCGGCGGCCGGCCGCTCCCCGGGGACGACTTTACCCAACCCCCGGCATCCCGCCAACCCCCCCGCGTTCGGCTCCTAACACCGGGGCTCTGTCCGTTCTCATTTCGAACCCTTCGGCGCGGTTCGGACGCGGGACGGATTCGTCGTTGGCTGGGGAACGGCACCGGCGGGTTGGGTTGGAGTCAAGGACGGTCCGGTGGGGACGATGACGATGGCCGCCGGCTCGACGCGGGCACTCGTGTAAGGGAGGACAACCTTGCGGCGTCCACTCTCCAGGTGGACCACGACCGGGGTCGATCGGGGCAGGGCCGGAAGGGCCGACTTCGTCGTCACGGCCGACGAGGGTGCTGGCGCCTTCAAGTCGATGGTGCGCCGGTCGGCCTTGCTCTCGGGCAGCCCGTCCCGGGTGATGATCTCCAGACGGGCCGAGGTCACGGGTTTGGTCGGGTCTTGATAGAGCGACTGCACTCGAATGGTGTAATCGCCGGGGAACGCCCGGGGGCAGACGTAGACGTCGGTGCGATCCTTTCCCCGGCCTTCCTGGATCAAGGCCCCACCGAAGACGGTGCGGGGCGTGTTGTGGCTGGCGGTGGCTCCCAACGGCTCGTCCACCAGCAGGTCGAGGCCGGCGTTTCCCTCCCAGGTCAAGCGAATCAGCAGGTCGCGGCCCAGGGCGCCGGGGAGCATCCCCTCCAGTTCGTCGGCCTCGGCCTCGCGCTTCTCGTCGCGCAGGTCCTCGACCAGTTCGTCCACCTGCTTATGGACCTCGGTACGCACCAGGTCATCGGACCTGGGCCATCCCAGGGACAGCAAGGCCTCGGCCGAGGACGCCATCCGCTTGGGGTCCAGCGTCCGACGGGCCACATCCAGCGACAGAAGCAAGGGCTCGGCGCGATGGGGAACCTTTTGAGCCACCTTGTCGATCAGGTCATTGACCGCGACTTTCGTCGGCTTCCCACCTTCGTTCAAACGGACCTCGAAGGTGTTGAAGCTCAGCATCTCGTCGGCGGCGGAAAGGATGAAATTCGGATTGCCATCCTGGATCGCCAGCAAGGCCGAGCGCCCAAGGGCGTCCTTGACCGTTTCCAGGTCGGCGGGGGTGATCGTGGTCCCCCGGTTGATTCGGATCGTCAGGGCCAGTTCGCCATACATCCAGAACTGCGGCGAAGTGCCTTTGGGCAAATGCCTGAGATAGCCCCGCAAGGCCGCCTCAATGTCCTTGAATCGTCGCTTCTTTCGCAGGGTGTCCAGGTACAGTTTCAAGTCCAGGGGCGTGGTGGGATGCCGGGCGAAGAACTGGTTCCAGTAGGAAAACGTCCCGGCGGCAGGAGGACCGGGAGCCGGGTCGATGGCGGGGGGCTCGGGCCGAGGAATGGACGGAAGAGCCTCGGCTTCCGCGACGGCGACCGGTTTTGGGGAGGGCGACCCCGAAACGGCTCCGGGGCCGGGAACGCGCTGGGCGTCCCGACCCCGAGAGGCTGAAATCGGATTAGGTTGAGGCATGAACGCCTTGGTCGTCGCTCCGCTCAGTTGCTTTTTTTTTGTGAAAGCACTTCGGCCGGGGTCGGCTCGTCAACGGGCAAGCAGCCGAAGCCACCGCCGCCGCCGCCCATGCCACCGCCACCGCCACCCATGCCGCCGCCACCCATACCGCCACCGCCCATGCCGCCGCCACCCATGCCGCCACCGCCCATGCCGCCACCACCACCACCACCACCGCCCAAGAGGGAGCGGGGAATGATCGCCAGGTCGGCCACCGGGTAGACGCGAATCTCCGTCGGCGTATCCTCGGCGTCCTTCGAGGTGATCGTCATCAACCCGTCCTTGACGGTATAGATGAGATCCAACTGCTTGAGCAGCAGCTTGAGCGAGGTTTTCAAGGGGACGCCTTCCAGGTTCAGCGTGACCGGCGAGGTTTCGGTCCGCTCATGCTCCTGGAGCCCGATCGGGTCGATGTAGATCGGGATGCCCTTGGGCATCTTGTCGTCGGCCGTGGCGTCCTGGATGTACTTGATGACCTCATTGAGCGGAGTCTCGGCCTCGAACGGGATCGAGACCGGCTGGTTCAGCTTCTCCAGGATGGCGACGGTCTTGGGGTCGCGGTTGACCAGGTCGGTCGACTCATACCGCTTGATTCGTCGTTCGGAAATCTCTCGGAAGACGTTGGCGGACGGGTATTCGATGATCTGGTCGTCGGGGAAGGGGACCGAAGCCCGGTCGACGTCGGCCAGGGTCAGCATGTAGCGGAACCGCTTCAGCTCGTTGAACCCCAGGGATTGGGCCAGGAACGCCTCGGTTTGGGCCACGATCAAGCCGGCCCGGGGCGCGGCGGCATTGGGGTCGAGTGCCCGGGCGTGCTGCGCCAGCAGGCGGGCCGAGTAGAAGGGGGCCGTGGCCGTGACCAGGTCGCCGGTGCCGCCGTTGTAGAGGACGTTGTAGGTCCCCTCCTCCATGAGCGTGTCGAACTGGGTCATCAGAGCGTTGATGTTGATCTCGTTGGTGTTCAACTGCTCCAAAGTCCGGGCCTGCTGCTCGGCGGTGGCCTGAATTCTCAAGGCCTCGGCGCGGTTCTGAACAACAATCTCCTCGGCCCGTCCGGTGGAGACAAATTCCGTCTGAAGATCACGGGTTAGCCGAGCACGGATCTCCTCGGGAATGCCGGTCGTCGTCTGGAGGGCGTTCTGAGCCAGGCGGAGAGTGTCGAGGGCCGCGTCGGGATCGCCGGCCCGGACGAGTTCGCGGGCGCGAGCCATCTGGGCCCGGATATCGGCGGTCAATTGCTCGACGGCCACGCGATCCCGCTCGGCCAGACCTTCGATGGTCGCTCGCGGTTCCACCGGGACAGGAGCCTCGGCGGTCGTCTCGCTACCAGGGCCGACGGGATCGGCCGCATCGGGCTGGGTCACCGGAGTCGGGTCGTCTGGTCGGGCGTTGGGGGTGTCGGTCTGGTCGACCTTCTCCACTGGAGCACCATCGATGGTCTTCTGCTCATCGGCGGGAGGGGCGGGGGGCTCGACCGCCCCGGAGGCATCGGTCGTTGGCGGGGCGGGCGGCGTGGTGCCCGCCTGCCGCAAAGCCACGCGGGTCAAGGCCTCGCGGGCGTCGACGTTGCGAGGGTCAAGGGCGAGGGCCCGCTTGTAGAACTTCGTCGCGTCGCCGTTATGTCCCTGGGCGGCGGCCTGCCGACCGAGGCCGACGAGTTGACGGGAGAGCGGCGGAGTGGCCGGATCGGCCCCGGCGGCGGCCAGGCTGCTGGTCAGCAGCAAGCCGCCCAGCGACAGGGGCCCGGCGCCCATCCACGGTCGCGCGGTTCGGGACATGGCTCGTTGACCTCCGGGTGGGAAAGGCCGGTCGTGAACGGAACGGCTCGGGCACTCGACGCTTCAATCCACTGTATGACCCGCGTCTGGACCGGGCAAGCGGTCGGACCACTCACGGGTCGATCAGTCCATTATGCCACATACGCCGAAAGGCCGCGGGCAGGATGCCGGAACTGGGCGGAAAGCCTCAAGCCGGAAGACCTCCACGGTTTGACCGGTCCCCCGGCGTGTCCTAGATCCCCAGTAAACCCTTAGAGTCCAGGCGGGTCGGTGGCCGCCCAGGCGGGACCGAGACGGCCCGGCCCGATCGTCCCCCACCGCCAAAGACGGAGGGTCGCCCGATGCCCGACCACGAAGAGACGTCTCCCAGCCCCTCCGCATTCGATTTTTCCGCCTTCCCACCAGACACGCTCTTTCTCGACCGGCGGACCTTGCTCGATCGGCGAGCCCCCGCCCCGCCGTCGACACCCGCGCCAAATCCCTCGGAAGTAGACGCCAAGGCTGGGCAACGACGAGCCCGCAAGGATCGGCGGCGGCGAATCGACCCGACTACCTTCGAGAAGCAGTACACTTCCGACGAGATGGAGTTCATGACCGCCGTCCAGCGGTACAAGGTCCAGTCAGGTAAAGCATTCCCCAGCCATTCCGACATCCTGCGGATCGCTCACGGCCTGGGCTACCGCCAGGTTCGCCCCGATGAAGAGTCACCTCATCCCGAATTGACCCTGGGGGCGCCCCCCTGTCCCGAGTTGATCCCTCAATAACCTCAGCCTTGTCAGGTCCGAAATGAGAGCGGCCCCCACCACCAAGAGCGAGGGCCGCGTCTCCCAGGAAATTCGGGCCGAGGGCCGAGTCGTCAGGGCACCAGCGACACGATCGTCCGGGCGTGCATCAGCTCCATCCACGCGGAGACGGCCTGGTTCGTCAAGCGGACCGCCTCGGAAAGTCCCCGAGCGCGACCGTCCTCGTCCGAGGCGCTGGCCGGGTCGTCGGTCGCCGTGGACGACTGAACCGCCCCGGGATCAACGGACGTCTCGACCAGGACCATGATGGCCGACTCGGCGACCAGGTCGGCGGTGAAGGACGCGACCATTTCGTCAACCACCGCGGTGAAGGCCACTTCCTCTCCAGGGGCCTGGGCGCCCACGGTCGAGGCGAGGACTTCCGGATCCCGACCCTCCACGAAGTCCTGAACCGTGGCTTCAACCAGTCGGCCGAACTCCGCGTCCTCGTCGTCCTCCGAAGGGAATGAAGCTGAAGCGGCAATGGCCTCGGGCACGAGGACGAGTTCCGGGGCAAACAACTCCACGCTCTGTTCCATCGCCAGCAGGAACGCTCGGTCGGGGTCGGCCTCCTCGGCTGCGACTTCGGGCGTGGGGGCCTCGGCCGAACTTGCGGCGAGCTCGTCCGCCGATTCCCTCGCGAATGCCTCAACAAGTCCGGCGAAGGTCGCCTCCTCGTGCGTTCGATCGCGGGCGGCCCTTCCGACGGCGGGGGGGATCTCGCCAAGGCCGGCGGTCAACGTCCCCACTCCCCCACGAACCAGACCAGTGCTCTCGGCCACCCAGTCGACGAGCGCGGCGAGGGCGTGATCGGCTTCAATGACCAGGGACGTCTCAATGGTCTCGATAGCATTTTCGGGCGAGAGCTTTTCGGTGACAAACCGGAGCTCAACCCGAGAAGAGGCGGGGGCGGCGGGGACTTCCACCGCCGGGGTCGGGCTGATTTGAACCTCCCAGCGGACCGGCGGCAGCGGCTCCACCCGGGAAATCGTCGTCGCCCGCGCCATTTTCGACGACGATAACCGCTTCGGGCCGCCTTCCCCACCCGCCCAACCCGGTTGCATCCAGGACTTGAGACTGCCAGACAGGGGAAGGACCAGGCCCAACCCCAGGACCATCACAAGCAGGAAGGCTCGCCGTAGCATCTCAGGCTCTCCGATGGCCGGGGTCGCCGGCGTTTATGAATGGTCCACGGGTCGTGAGAGCTGACCCGGCGGATTGCGGGAACCAGTTGCATCTGACAAACAGTATCGACCGGCGATTTCAGGTGCTTTAGGGGAACAGGGCGATCGGGGAGGTTTGTGGAAGGTCGCGTGGTTGCGAAGGGGGTTGGGGTCGCGGGAGGCTTGCCTTGTCCGGCGGGAGGAATTCCGTAGGATGCCGGGGCTTGGGAAGATTTCCGGGAGGGATCGCGATGGGTCAGTCAGTTCTGGTGACCGGGGCAGGGGGCTTCATCGGGAGCCACTTAGTGGAACGACTGGTTCGCGACGGCCACCGGGTGCGAGGGTTCGTCCGCTACAACGGGAGGGATGATCGCGGCCACCTCGACCGCCTCGACGCCGACGTCGCCGGGTCGATGGAGGTGCATCGGGGCGACCTGAAAGACCCCGAAGCGGTGCGCAAGGCGGTTCGGGGCCAGGAGTTGGTCTTCCACCTCGGCGCTCTGATCGCCATCCCCTACTCTTACGAAAATCCGCTCGACGTCGCTCAGGTGAACGTGTTAGGCACCGCGCACGTCCTGGACGCCTGCCGAGATTCGGACGCCCTGGACCGAGTGATTCTGACCTCCACCTCCGAGGTTTACGGCACGGCGCAATACGTCCCAATCGACGAGACACATCCGCTTCAGGGGCAATCCCCCTACGCGGCGACCAAGATCGGGTCCGACGCCCTGGGCTTGAGCTATCAACGGGCGTTCGGGCTGCCGTTGGCGATCCTGCGCCCTTTCAACACGTTCGGACCCCGCCAGTCGGCCCGAGCGATCATTCCGACAATCATCAGCCAGGCACTCACCCGGCCGACGATCCGACTGGGCTCGCTGGACCCTCGTCGCGACCTGACTTATGTTAAGGACACCGCCGCGGGCTTCGCCTCGATCGCGACTTGCGACGCCGCGATCGGTCGGGTCGTCAACATCGGCCGAGGGGACGACCTCACGATCGGCGAGTTGGTCGGGCGGATCGGGAAGATCCTGGGGCGAGAGATCCCCGTCGAGACCGACGCCCAGCGAGTTCGCCCGGCCGCCAGCGAGGTCGGCCGCCTCCTGGCCGGAACCGCCCTGGCTCAAGAGCTTTGGGGCTGGTCGCCAGCCTTTTCCCTGGACGAAGCGCTGGCCGAGACGGTCGCCTGGGTCCGCGACCACCTGGCGATGTTCCGGGTGGATCAGTACACCACCTGAACCGTCCGAGGCGGGCCGGTTTGCCGAGATGCCGCCTGGGGGTATACTGCTTCTCCTCAAGGCTCCGCCCCCCGTTGTCCCGGAAATCCTCCATGAGCATCGACTGGACCCCCCTGGCCGAACTGATCGAGTCGCACGACCGCTTTCTGGTGACGACCCACGTGCGGCCCGACGGCGATGCCCTGGGCTCGGCGGTGGGGATGGCCGGGCTTTTGAGGCAGAAGGGGAAGGACGTCCGAATCGTCCTGTCGAGCAAGACGCCTCCTCGGTACGACTATCTCGACCCAGACGACTCGCAATTCGAGCATTTCCCGGCCATCCCTCCGGGGAGCCTCGACGACCGCCAGGCCCTGGTGATCCTGGACCTCTCAAGCTGGGGGCAACTCGGCGAGATGGCCGATTGGGTCCGCGGCTTTCCGGGCAAGCGGTTGGTGGTCGACCACCACGTCAGCCAGGATGACCTGGGCGCAACCTACCTGAAAGACACCAAGGCCGAGGCGACCGGGTCTTTGGTGGCGCAGGCGGTCAAGGCCCTGGGCGGTCAATTCACGCCGGAAGTGGCCACGGGACTGTTGACGGCCATCGCGATGGACACCGGCTGGTTCCGCCACCCCTCAACCAAGCCCCAGACGTTGAGGGTCGCCGCGGAACTGGTCGAGTCCGGCGCCCCCGTTGACGAGATTTACCGCCTCTTGTTTGAGCGGAGCACCCTCGGGCGTTTGAAATTGATTGGCGAGGCCCTGGCGGCCATGACCACCGACCTCGACGGCCGGATCGCCTACACCTCGGTCCGTCGAGAAGACTTCGAGCGCACTGGCGCCGTTCCGGCCGATACCGAGGACATCGTCGACTACACGGTGAGTCTGGAAGGGGTTGAGGTCGGGCTGTTGATGATCGAGCAACAGCGAGGCGGAATCAAGCTGAGCGTCCGATCTCGCCAGGGGTTCGACTGTTCCCGGCTGGCGGGCAAGTTTGGCGGCGGGGGACACCGAGCCGCGGCGGGCGCGACAGTGCCCGACCCGCTTTCCGAGACGTTGCCCCAGGTTCTCAACGCGATCCGGGACCAGCTTGCTGAGACCACCGCTTCGCCGAGGTCCTGAAACTTTCCGCTCGTGGAAATCGGGCGGTTCCGCGTATACACCGGGGGAGGGCTCCCCCGGCCCTCGGGATTGCTCGGATCGGGCCTCGGAGGGAAGCCGGCCCGTCGATTCGCTTCGAGACTCGCCCATGTTCCACCGCAGGGATTTTCACTACGCGTTGGGGACTTTCGGACTTGGCGGCCTGTTGGCGGCCCTGGTCGCGATCCCCGGGGTCAAATATCTCCTCGACCCCCTGAAACGCGGGTCGCCCTCCGGAGGGTTCCGACCGCTGGCCAGGCTGGCGGACCTCAAGGTTGGCGTCCCGAGCCTGAGCCCGATTTTGGGGGAGCGCCGGGACGCCTGGGTCAAGTATCCGACGGAGCCGGTAGGCTCGGTCTGGCTGGTCCGACAGCCGGAGGGGGCCACCGATCCGGTCGTGGCGTTCTCGGCCCAGTGCCCGCACGCCGGCTGCCCGATCACCCTGGCCGCCGATGCCCAGCAGTTCCTGTGCCCCTGCCACAACAGCGACTTCGCCCTGGACGGACGTCCGCTCAACAAGGTCTCGCCCCGGGGTATGGACCGCCTGGAGGTCGAGAAGTTCGCCGGGCAGCCCGACGCCGAGGTCCGCGTGCGGTTCGAGCGGTTCCGCCTCGGCTGCAAGGAGAAGATTTCCCTTGGCTAACCCCTTGGCCGACTGGTTCGAGGCCCGCACCGGATTTCTCGCCGCCTGGGCGGACGCCACGACTCCCCCGCGTTCGTTGGCGGGCCGCTGGCGATACGTCTCGGCCTCGGCGTTTGGCGCGACGTTGCTGGTGGAGTTCGTCACCGGGTTCTTCCTGATGACGACCTACAGCCCCTCGTCGACCACCGCCTGGGGCAGCGTCTTTTACATCGACCGGGTGATGGATCTCGGCTGGTTCGTCCGGGGCCTGCACCGTTACGCGACCGCGGCGTTGGTCACGTTGTCCGGCCTGCACCTGCTGTTGACCCTGCTAGGCAGGGCTTACCGCTCGCCCCGGGAGACGACCTGGTGGCTGGGCGTGGCGATCCTGCTCCTGACGATGATCCTGGGCGTGACCGGCAACATTCTGCCCTGGGATCAGCGGGGGTACTGGGCGGCCCAGGTCGAGACGACCATAGCCGGCACGGCCCCCGGGCTCGGGCCGAGCGTGCAACGACTGGCGGTGGGCGGACCCGAGTTGGGGAATTTGACCCTGACCCGCATCTACTCGCTACACGTGGCGGCCCTGCCGCTGGCCCTGGGGCTGGCGGTCTGGGGACGGTCACGGCTGTCGAGGCGGGCCGAGCGCCTTGCCGATGGGCCGGACCCGCGGCCCGCCAATGACGGTTCGTGGGCTCGCAATCTGTTCCCCTCGTTCCTGGCGTCGTCGCTGGTGGTGGGGCTCCTCGCTGTGCTGACCCACCACTGGCATGGGTTCCCGCTCGACGCCCCCGCCAACCCTTCGGGGAATTACCCGGCGCGGCCCGAGTGGTATTTTCTCTGGCTCTTCGAGCTTCGCCACGCCTTCCCAGCGTCCCTGGAATTCCTCGCGACGATCGTGACGCCCACAGCGCTGCTGGTTGTCTTCCTGGGGTTGCCGCTGCTCGACCGGTGGTTGCCCGGCCGCCTCGTCCACTTCCTGGCGTGCGGGGCCGTGTTCGGCACGGCGGCGGTGGCGGGGGCGTTGTCCTTCCAGTCGCTGTTCAACGACAACAAGGACGGCTCCTTCCAAGTCGCCCGCAACCAGGCCGATCGCGAGCGGCAGCGCGTCACGCAGCTCGCCGAGACCGATGGCGTGCCGCCCGATGGCGCGTCGTACTTGCTGGCGAGGGATCCGTTGACCCGAGGTCAGCTAGTCGCCGAAACGAAATGCCTGAGTTGCCACATCCTTAGCCCGCACGCCGGTGCCCACCCCAAAGCTCTCGCGACCACGACTCCACAGTCGGCCCCCGACCTGGCCGGTTTCGGCTCTTATCGCTGGATTCGCGGCTTGCTGGAAAATCCCCAGTCGGACACGTATTTCGGCAAGGTCCCCGCCTGCGACGGCATGCAGACCTGGAAAGAGCAGTCGAAGCTGACGCCGACCCAACTGGACGAGGTGTCCCGGTTCGTCGCCGCCTTCGCCGACATCGACGCCGACACCGGCCCCGCCGACTGGGCCGCTCGCCCGGTTGTTCGCGACCATGCGGGCCGGAAATGGTTCTTCAAGAAGGGGGAGTGCGCTGACTGCCACTCGCTGGACGGGGTCGGGTCGCTGGCCGTTAACGGGACTGACGCCCGCTCCGGCTACATGCAGCCGGCGCCCGACCTCTTTGGATGGGGCTCGGTCGCCTGGACGACCCGGATGATCCGCAAGCCCGGCGCACGCCACCTCTATGGCTACCTCGCCGAGGAGCAGGCGATGCCCGGGTTCGCCGACCAGCTCACGCCCGAGGGGATCTTCGCCCTGGTGCGCTACCTCAAGGGGGATTACGTCCCCCCCGAAACGCCCGAGCCCGCCAGGGCGAACGTCGCCGCTCATTGACCTCGTTCGGGGAAGAAATGGTCCGCCCGCTTCCCCAAAAATGGGCACCAAAAAGCATCAAAAAAGGCTGGATTTTCCGGGGAATTTGCTTGAATTGAAAGATCAGCCCTCGCTAGACTGAGCCTCAGTTCGAGACGAGGTGAGGCGATCACTCGGGGCCGGAACGGGGGCGGAAACGACCCTCCGAAGGTGCCCGAAACGATCGCCCAGTTAGAGAGGAGCGGGGGCCGATGTTGGCGCCCCGCCGACCGTCCGGAATCCCCAGTCGCCGCGCCCGGCTTAAGGATAAGCCTGGGTTCGGAGATTGTCCGGACCGTCGGGAGATGGAATTCTCCGACGCTGCCCTGGAAAGGAAGCCACCATGACCACGGACCGGCCTCTCATCGGGATCAACATGGACTTCCGTGCGACCATCAAGGGCCGCACCCCGCACAGCTACCTCACCAACGGCTACTACGACAGTATCCTCTCGGCCGGCGGAATCCCCGTCGCCATCCCCCCTCTGGTCAAGGAGCACGACCTTTCGCCGATCCTGGACCGGCTGGACGGCGTGATGCTGACCGGCGGCGACGACCTCGACCCCAAGAAGCAGGGGCTGGGCCACCACCCCTCGATCGTCACCATCCCGGAGCGTCGGGAAACCTCCGATCGGCTCCTCTGCAAACTGATCGAACAGCGGCGGATGCCGGTCCTGGGCATCGGCCTGGGGATGCAGGAACTGAACGTCGTCCTCGGCGGCGGTCTGTATCAGCACCTGCCCGAGGACATGCCCAAGTGCATCCCTCACCGAGACCCGCAGGGCGGCGTCCACCGCCACTGGGTCATGATGCAAAAGGACTCGCTCCTCTTCGACATCTACGGAGAAGGGGAGATTCGCGTCAACAGCTACCACCACCAGGGGATTCGCAAGCTCGCCCCCTGTTTCCGGATCGGCGCCACCGCCCCCGACGGACTCATCGAGGCGTTCGAGTCCAAGGATGAAGGTTGGTTCTGCGTCGGAGTGCAGTGGCACCCGGAGAACGAGGGGCAAATCTCGCTGGACAGCCAACTGATCGAGGCGTTCCTCACCGCCTCGGCCAAGGCCGCCACCTCGGTCAGCCGCCCAGTCCTGGCCCTGGCCAAGGCCGGCTAATCGTCGAAACGATGAAAATCCCACAACGGGACGAGGCGCCGGTCAAACCGGCTCCTCGTCCCGTTCTTCGTGGTACCGCACGTGCTGGAGTGCCCGCGCCCGACCTAATCCGTACCCGGCCAGGCCCGCGACCAGCGGCATCCCAACCAGGAATAGCCAGGTCTTCCAGTCCGCCCGTCGATACGCCAGGACTGAACCAACCGTGAGCGGAACCGCCACCGCCGGGAAGGCCGTCAAGACCCGCAAGACGTGCCAACGCAACCGCCGCCATCCCCGTCCACGACTGATCAGGGCGGGAAGGTGCGGTTGGTAAGAGCGGGAGGGCGAAGACGGCCGAACGTCCCGCAAGGTCGTCGCCCTCCCTGGAATTCGTAAGCGAAGTTTCAGCGACCTGCGCCAACGGCCAACGGCTCCAGGGTGACGAGCCCGGCGGCCTCGGCGGCGTGCTTGCGGAGGTCCTCGGTGATCCTCATCGAGCAGAACTTGGGTCCGCACATCGAGCAGAACGCGGCCGACTTGAACGCCTCTTGCGGCAAGGTCTCGTCGTGCATCCGCCTCGCGGTTTCGGGATCCAGCGACAGGCGGAACTGTTCATTCCAGTCGAACGAGTAGCGAGCCCGGGACAGGGCGTCGTCGCGGTCGCGGGCGCCGGGACGATGGCGGGCCAGGTCGGCGGCGTGGGCGGCGATCTTGTAGGCGATCACCCCCTGGCGCACGTCCTCAACCTCCGGCAACCCTAGATGCTCCTTGGGCGTGACGTAGCAAAGCATGCTCGCCCCGTGCCAGCCGGCCAGGGCCGCGCCGATGGCCGAGGTGATGTGGTCGTAGCCCGGGGCGATGTCGGTCACCAGTGGGCCGAGCACGTAGAAGGGGGCCTCGTCGCACTCGACGGCCTGCTTCTCCATGTTCATCTGAATCTGGTCCATCGGCACATGCCCCGGCCCCTCGACCATCACCTGACAGCCGCGAGCCTTGGCCCGCCGGGTGAGTTCGCCCAGAGTCTTCAACTCGGCGAACTGAGCGGCGTCGGAGGCGTCGGCGATCGAGCCGGGCCGCAGGCTATCGCCCAGGCTCCAGGTGACGTCGTACTGCC
>CBDAVP010000022.1:0-171258 GCA_965201075.1 Isosphaeraceae bacterium
CCGCTACTAAGGGAATCGCGGTTGCTTTCTTTTCCTCCGGGTACTGAGATGTTTCAGTTCCCCGGGTCTTCAGTGGGTATCGCGGGATCGACGCTCGTTGGGCAGCTCCCCCACGCATTTCGCAGCCTTCCACGCCCACATTCCTGATGACGCCTAGGCATCCGCCCCGTGCCCTTGGGGGCTTGACCACGCCGACCCGGCGTCGCCGGTACGCCGTTTCTCGAAAAAAACAACGTCCCCTGGACGACCGAACCGGCCCTGGCCACCGCCCCGCCCTGCGACGGCCCGCGGCGTCTCTCGACGCGGCGGCCGCCTGAAGTTCGAGTAACGATCGCTCTCGAAGGGCCAAAACTATCGGATCAATCTCCCCGCCAGTCTCAACGCGAGGCCCCCATCCCGCCGAGGCGAAACGACGACCCCGCACGATTCTGGCGGAGCATTGCTCTACGTCACCGTCACCGGATTGTCAAAGATCCCCGTCCACCCACGCCCACGAGCCCCACCCCGAAAGGTCGGCCACGCAGGCGCAAAATGCGAACGGCTGGCCGCCGGCCAGGGGCTCAACTCGTCTCCCTCGCCAAAAAAGCAAAAGGGCAACGAACCAGGCCCGCACCCGGCGGGTCATCGTTTGGATCGGTCCACCATCCGCGGGAGAGGTCCCTCGAAAAACAGCCTGCGAAGCCCTTGGGTCTCGAAAGACTCAGGCGGGCCGATGCGGCCGAAGAGTCTCCGGTGGCAAGCCACCGAGTGATCTTCGAGCCTGGGGGTCCCGACCCCGAAGGATCGCCGACCCCGAATCATCCTTAGAAAGGAGGTGATCCAACCGCAGGTTCCCCTACGGTTACCTTGTTACGACTTAGTCCCCATCACGGGATTCACCTTCGGCGCCCGCCTCGCGGCGTCGGCGACTTCGGGTGCCCCCCGCTTTGGTGGCTTGACGGGCGGTGTGTACAAGGCTCAGGAACCCATTCACCGCGGCATGCTGATCCGCGATTACTAGCGATTCCGGCTTCACGCGGGCGGGTTGCAGCCCGCGATCCGAACTGGGGACCGGTTTGGGCGATTAGCGCGACCTTGCGGCCTGGCAACGCTTTGTCCGGTCCATTGTAGCACGTGTGCAGCCCCGGGCATAAGGGCCATGAGGACTTGACGTCATCCCCGCCTTCCTCCGGCTTAACGCCGGCGGTCTCCCTAGAGTCCCCGACTTCACTCGCTGGCAACTAGGGACAGGGGTTTCGCTCGTTACGGGACTTAACCCAACACCTCACGGCACGAGCTGACGACAGCCATGCAGCACCTGTGCACGTTGTACCTTGCGGCCTCACCGACGTTTCCGCCGGCTAATCCGTGCATGTCAAGCCCGGGATAAGGTTCTGCGCGTAGCCTCGAATTAAGCCACATGCTCCACCGCTTGTGTGAGCCCCCGTCAATTCCTTTGAGTTTCAGCCTTGCGACCATACTCCCCAGGCGGAGCACTTCACGGTTTCCCTACGGCAGGGAGCCCATCGGCGAGCCCCCTACCCAGTGCTCATCGTTTACGGCCAGGACTACCGGGGTATCTAATCCCGTTCGCTCCCCTGGCTTTCGCGTCTCAGCGTCAGAAAGAGTCCAGGGCCGCGCTTTCGCCACGGGCGTTCCTTCCGATCTCAACGCATTTCACCGCTCCACCGGAAGTTCCCGACCCCCCTACTCCCCTCCAGACCGGTCGTATCGATGCCACTGCCCCGGTTAAGCCGAGGCCTTTCAACAGTCGACGTGCCGGTCCGCCTACACGCGCTTTAAGCCCAGTGATTCCGAATAACGTTCGCACGGTTCGTCTTACCGCGGCTGCTGGCACGAACTTAGCCCGTGCTTCCTCCAGGGATCACTCAAGGCCGATTCTGCACCGGCCCTTGTTCCCCCTCGACAGGAGTTTACAACCCGAAGGCCTTCGTCCTCCACGCGGCGTCGCTCGGTCAGGCTTGCGCCCATTGCCGAAGATTCTCGACTGCAGCCTCCCGTAGGAGTCTGGGCAGTGTCTCAGTCCCAGTGTGCCGGGCCACGCTCGCACGCCCGGTAGGCATCGCAGCCTTGGTGGGCCGTCACCCCGCCAACAAGCTAATACCACGACGGCCCGTCTCGGGGCGGAATTGCACCTCTGGTGAACCCTTGATGCCAAGAGCGTCACGTTACCGGGGATTACCCGCGGTTTCCCGCGGCTAGACCCGACCCCGAGGTTGGTTACCGTCGCCTTACTCACCCTTGCGCCACGCCCCTTGCGGAGCGTCCGACTTGCATGCCTAATCCACGCCGCCAACGTTCATTCTGAGCCAGGATCAAACCCTTCGAAATGGGCTTTGAGGAACTGAAAGAACCTTCGTTGCCGAAAGAGCCTTCAGCCCGCATCGCCTCCTCGTCAGGGCGAGGAAATGCTGATGTCGCTGCTGTACCGCCGATGCGAACCCAAGTGAACGACCAGGCCCGAAGACCCAGCCTCTCCCAAAAGTCCACACCGAGGGCCTCGGCGGGCTGTCCCTCAAGGGACCTCTCTCGCGGACGATCGACCGATTTGTCAAAGAACCGACAACCGCGGCCGGGGCGACCGCTCCCTGTTTCCAGGGGGATCACACCGGCCACGGATGGAATGTACCAGAACTTGCCGGAGATTCAACAACCCACTGCCGAAAATCGCGGAAGTGACCCACTTCCGCAACGTTCAGTCCACCTCTCAGGGAAAGAACGCCTTCGCTTCCTCATAGTAAGCAAGGTCGAGCGTCTTGGTGGCGGCGACCCCCTTGGCCAGGGTCGTGTCGATGATCTTGGTGCCGGAAAGCGCGACCATCGTGCCGAAGCGACCGTCCAGCACGAGTTGTCCGGCGGCCAGCCCAAGGCGGGTCGCCAGGACGCGGTCGGCGGCGCTGGGGGCTCCTCCTCGTTGAAGGTGGCCCAGGACGACGCAACGGGTTTCGTAGCCGGTCTGCTCCTCAAGAAGCCTGGCGACCGCGTTGCCTACGCCGCCCAGTCGGACGTGTCCAAAGGCGTCGGTCTCGGCTTCCAGGGTCGTCATCCCTTTGTCGGGGAACTCGGCGCCCTCGGAGACGACCACCATGTTGTACGATTTCCCCTCGGCGCGTCGGCGTTTGAGCACCTCGACGCAGTGGGCGATGTTGATCGGGACCTCGGGAATCATGATGTAGTCAGCGGCGACGGCGATGCCCGAGAAGCAGGCGATCCAGCCCGCGTGGCGTCCCATGGTTTCAACAACCATGCAGCGGCGGTGGCTTTCGGTGGTGGTCCGGAGGCGGTCAACCGCCTCGGTCACGATGTTGATGGCGGTGTCGAACCCGAAGGTGAAGTCGGTCACCATCAGGTCGTTGTCGATTGTCTTGGGCACGCCAACCAGCGGCAGGCCAAATTCCGAGTGCAGGCGATGGGCCACGCCCAGGGTGTCGTCGCCGCCGATGGCCACCAGGGCGTCGAGACCCTGGTCGGCGAAATGCTGGCGGACGGCGGGAACGTCGGTCTCGGCGTTCTTGAAGGGGTTGGTGCGGGAGGAGCCGAGGATCGTCCCGCCTCGGGCGATGATTCCATCGGTCTCGTTCATGTTCAGGGGCACGCTCTGGCCCCGGACCAGGCCCCGCCAACCTTCCAGAAATCCGACACAGGAGCCCCCGGCGTTGTGAATGCGCTGGACCACGGCCCGGATCACGGCGTTGAGGCCGGGGCAGTCGCCGCCCCCAGTCAAGACTCCGACTTTCATGCAAGGGTGTCCTGTCTGTCCGCGGGGAGAGACGCTTCGCACACAGCGAGGGCCCGACCTCGCCGGTGTCATCCAGCAGGGTTCGTACCACGCACAGTCTACGCGACCGGCCCGGCCTTGTCAGGAGCCCTGACGAGGCCCGCATTCCCGATGCGTCCCCCCTGCTGGCCCGGGTTTCTCGGCCTTGCGTGGAGCATTCGAAGTGGTCAAGATGCAGTTCCCCCCAATCTAATCAAATGAATGATCGGCGCGTTCTCCAGGGGATCGGATGCCCATCCTCTTCCGCTGCCAGCAGTGCCATGCCTTGAATCAGGTCCCAACAGCGACGGCCGGATTACTCGTCGATTGCGCGTATTGCGGAGACGATCTCGTCGTCCCTCAGCCGGACGAGCGGTACAAGGCGACGCCCCCTTCCGCGGTGGAATGTCCCGGCTGTGCGAACATCATCGAGCTGCCCCTGGAGGCCGCCGGACGAACGATCCAATGCTTGCGCTGCCAAACGTTCATGATCGTTCCAGCCCTGACCCGTCGCAAGCCGGTGGGAGGAGGTGGATGGGGGCCGGAAGCGTTTGAGTTGGGGATCGAAGGGCTGCAAAAGGGGGAGCGAATCGCCGATCCGAGACCGCGGGCGGACTGGTCGCTGGAGCCTCGTCCGTTGCGTTGGCGTGACCGTCGCGCCCAGGCCCGGACCTCGGTCGCACGCTCGATGCGCGAGGTCGGCGCCGATCCCCTGGCCAGTTGGGTTGGCTGGATGATCCTGGTCGTCCTCGGGTTTCCCTGGATCTGGTACCTGGCCCCCCGAGTCCTGGGACCCGAGGGGATGCGTTATCTCCACTGGGGGTATTTCGCGGTCGGCTCGGCGATGGCCTTTGGCGGGGCGTGCTGGGCGGTGGCCACGGCGACGGGCGTCCGGAACGCGGACATCGGCTCGCTGGTCCGCCCGCTGATCACCAGTCTCGTCGGCCTGGTCATTTTTCTGGCGACCGATTCCCTCAACGTCTTGACGGTGCGGCCCCCCGAAGCGAGCGCTCTGGGGTTGCCACCAGCTCAGGGGGTGGAAGGTTCGATCGGGGTCCGACCCACGAGGACAGTGGCCGAGGTTTCTCCCGAAGGGATCAACGCGGGGCGCCGCTCGCTCGAAGCGGCCTTGCGGACGGAATCTGTCGCCTTGTCGCGGAGGACGGCCCAGGTTCGGACGTCACTGACCGAGACGTTCGGTCCCGAACACTGGGTTTCGCTATTGGTGGACGGTGTGACGGACGCCGAGGCGTTTGAATTGATCGTGGAACGACTTCGGCCCCGCGCCGGTAAGGGGGCCGACGATTTTTATGCGACGATGGAGTCGGCCGACCGGATGCTGGTGGTGATGGGCCCCATCGCCGACGCCGACGCGTTCGCCCAGGACATCGGTTCGGGAACGACCTATGTCCTCGAACGCGATCCGTTGAGGCTGGCGTTGGAGTGGGACCGCTGGCGGCCGAAACTCGCGGAGCTTTCGCCGCCGAAGTCACGGGCGACCGACGAGTTGACCGGGTCGGAGACGGATCGTCCGTCGTCTTCGACGAATCCCGGCTCGGTCCGTCCGCCACCCCTTGCCTCGCTGCCCACGGTCCGGGCCCCGGCCGAGGCCAAGTCGGCCGACGCGATCTTCGCCGACGCGAACCCGGAGTTTGTCGCGATCGGCGATCACACCGTCCGGGAGGTCTGGAACCTCCGGAGTCATGATCGCCTGGGATCGCTGTTCAACGTCGAGGCGGCCCCTTCCGAGACCTGCCTCTCTTCGGACGGAAACTGGTTCGCGACATTGAACACCGGGCGAGGGAGGCTGGTTGGGAACGCGACCCGGGGAATCCGAGTCTGGTCCACCCGGGCCGGCGAGGCTTCGCTTCAGTTGGAGTTCGAGGTCGAGCCGGACGACTTCCTGGGCTTCGCCGGCCCCTCTCGGTTGGTTCTGGTGACTCGCAAGGGTCTTCGCGTTCTGGCCTTCGACGTGCCGGAGGGGCGCAAGGTGATCGATGCACGGCTGCCGGTTCAGATCGACTGGGCATCCTTGCGGCTGGGTCTCGACGGCCGGCGGTTGGCGATGGCCGAAACGCACGGGGACCGCGTGTCCATTTTCGACCTAGAGGCCGGGACGGTGTTGCCCGCGACTGGCCTGTTTGGCGACAGCCGGCCAATCTCCTACGAATGTCTCGGCCTGATGTTCGACACCACCCGAGGCGGACTCGCGGGGATTTTCACCGATGGGGAAAAAACCTGGCTGGGCCTCTGGGATGGGCAGGATGGGGCGATGCTTGAACGGAAGGCGATGTTGACCCCGGATCAGGGCACCCTTTGGAAGGGCTTCACGTCGAGACCCTGGGTGGACGAATTGCCGGGAGGGGACTGGCTGATCCGGGGCGCGGCGATCGTGCGGCAGGATGGGCGGATCGTGGAACTCCCCGGCGGCGCCGACGAGGCGTCGATGTTTCTGCCCCGGCGGGCGGTCCCCGGAGGTTGGCTGGCGGTGGTGGACGGGTTCGCCGCGATTGCCCACGAGATCCGGATGGAGGCCTTGCCCCGTTGATCTGGGGGCGAGGGCAAGGCTCCTCGCCGTTCAATCCTTCGGCGGCATCAGGACCCGCTCGACCCAGGTCGTATCGACGCGGCCGGCGAGGAAGTCGGGGTTACGGAAGATCCGCCGGTGGAGGGGCAGCGTGGTCGGAATCCCCTCAATGACCATCTCGTCCAGGGCGCGACGCATCGTGGCGATCGCCTCGTCGCGGTCTCGGCCGTAGGAGATCAGTTTCCCGACGAGGGAGTCATAGTTGGGCGGCACGCGATACCCGATGCGGACGTGCGAATCCCAACGCACGCCCCGACCGGCGGGGACTCGCAGGCCCGTGATGACTCCTGGCGAGGGGCGAAATCCGTTATCGGGGTCCTCGGCGTTGATCCGGCATTCCAGGGCGTGGCCGAACTGGGGGATATCCGCCTGGCTAAACGGTAGGGGTTCGCCTGCCGCGATGCGGATCTGCTGCTGGATCAGGTCGATGCCGGTGATCAGTTCGGTCACCGGGTGTTCGACCTGAATCCGGGCGTTGACCTCGATGAAGTAGAAATTTTGGTCGGCGTCGACGAGGAACTCACAGGTCCCGGCGTTGACGTAGCCGGCGGTCTTGGCCAGGCGGACGGCAGCCTCTCCCAGCTTTCGGCGAACCCTGGGGTTGAGCGCGACGGAGGGAGCTTCCTCGACGAGCTTCTGGTGACGCCGTTGGAGGGAACATTCGCGCTCCCAGAGGTGGACGATGTTGCCCTGGGAGTCGGCCAGGATCTGGACCTCGACGTGGCGGGGCCGGTCGATGAAGCGTTCCAGGTAGACGCTGGGATTCTTGAAGGCGGCCTCGGCCTCGGTGCGGGCCGACCGGATCGCTCCCAGGAGTTCCGACTCCTGTCGGCAGATGCGCATCCCCTTGCCGCCCCCACCGGCGGCGGCCTTGATGAGGACCGGGTAGCCGATCGAGCCCGCGGCGGCCAAGGCCTCGGCCTCGGTGTCGATCGGACCGTCGGACCCGGGCACGACGGGAACCTTCGCGAGGTGGGCGACCGCCTTGGCCTCGGTCTTCAGGCCCATCTTACGGATCGCTTCGTGCGGAGGCCCAATGAAGACGAACTTGCTGGTGCGGCAGACCTCGGCGAAGTGAGGGTTTTCGCTAAGGAAGCCATAACCGGGATGGATCGCCTGGACGTCGGCGACCTCCGCCGCGGCGATCAGGCGGGGGATGTTCAGGTAGCTGTCCGACCCAGGCGCCCTGCCGATGCAGATGGCTCGATCGGCCAGTTCCAGGTAGGGGGCGTCGGCGTCGGCCTTGGAGTAAACGGCCACCGACTCGATCCCCATCTCCCGGCAGGCCCGGATGATGCGGAGGGCAATCTCGCCGCGATTGGCCACCAGGATGCGCTGAAACATGCGGTATCCGGAGTGCGGAGGGGTGGGCTGGGACGGGGCGTGAACCTCGAAGCGGGGGGATCACTCCGAACGCCTTTGGCGGTTCGGCTCGGAACTTCAGCTCGGGTTGACCCGGTAGAGGGGCTGGCCGAACTCAACGGCTTGACCGTTCTTGACGAGGACTTCGGTGATCGTGCCGGCCATCTGGGCGGGGATGTCGGTGAAAACCTTCATCGCCTCGATGATGCAAACGATCGTCTCGGCACGCACGACCGAACCGGGGCCGACGAAAGGGGGAGTGTCGGGGGAACTTGACGAGAAATAGGTGCCAACCATGGGGCTCTCGATCACCGAGCCAGCCGGCGCCGCGACGGCGGCCGCGGTTGGGTTGGCCGAAGGGCTCGGCGGTCCGGCGGGATGGGACGCGACGGTGTGATGCCCCAACGTTGGCGGAGGGGCGGCGGCCGGTAGGCTCGGGGGTGCGGAATGGCCCGATTCCACGCCCCGGCGGCGGAGGCGAATCCGGGTGTCGCCCGAGTCGAGGTTGATCGCCGTCAGGTCGTAGCGGTGCATCAGGCGGACGAGGCGACGGATCGTGCGGACCTCGGCGGGTTCAGGCGTCCCCGACTCCTTCGACTTCTCCGGCTCCGGCATGCGTCTCTCCCAGTTCACTGTCGGGCCGTTACACAAAAAAAATCGTCGTCGAGGCCAGGCACCTGGCGAGATCGCGGAATCTGGGTCGCGGGAAGTCTGGGCCCGATCAGGAGGCGCGAACCGTTTCGAGGGCTTTGGGAACGCGGGTCAGAACCTCGCACCCGTCCTCCGTCACCAGGACATCGTCCTCGATCCGGACGCCGCCCCAGTTGGGAAGGTAGATGCCGGGCTCGACCGTGACGATCATTCCCGGCCGCAGCACCACGTCGCTTTCCTGACGAAGCCTCGGAGCTTCGTGGATGTCGCGACCCAACCCGTGACCCAGGCCGTGATTAAAGAAATCGCCGAAGCCCTTCGCCGCGATGACGGCCCGAGCTTCGGCGTCGACTTCACGGCCCGTCACACCGGGGCGAATCGCGGCGATTCCGCGCTCATTGGCTTCCAGCACGACCCGGTAGACCTCTTCAAACTTGGGAGTGACCTTACCGGTGACCAAAACCCTCGTCAAGTCACTTTTGTACGGCCGGCCCATCGCTCCCCAGTCGATCAGAACAAAGTCGTCGTCACCGATCTTCGTGTCGGGGGAAGGTTTATGATGCGGAAGCGCCCCGTTTTTGCCCACCCCCACGATTGGCGAGAAGGCGGTGGCGGTCGCTCCGGTTCGCCTCACGGCCATCTCGATCGCGTCGGCCACATCCTTCTCGCTCTGCTCGGGCGAAAGGGACACGCGGATCTGGGCGAATGCCCGCTCGGCGTACGCGATCGCCTCGCGAATCTCGGCAATCTCGGTTGGATCCTTGACGACCCGCAGGTTCTCCACCAGGTCGGTGAGGCCCCGCAAATCCACGCTCGGCAGCTTCGCCTGGAGCGCCTGGTGATCCGCCACCGAGACCACGGCCGACTCGAAGCCGATCGACCGAAGACCCAGTTTGCCGAGAATCTCGGCCAGGCCATCGCCCATCAACTGACCGGTCGGGCGGATATGCGCGGGCAGCCCGCGACACTCCTCCTCAATCTGCGTGGTGTACCGCCCGTCGGAGACAATGAGTGAGCGGTCCCTGGTCAGAAGGAGGGCGGCGTCACTGCCACTGAAACCAGTCAGGTAGCCGATGTTCGTGATCGAGGAGACCAGAAACCCATCGACGCCCAGAAGAGCGACGGCGGCCCACAAGGATTCGCGTCGCTGAGCGGCGGTTTCACTGGTCATCGGCCATTTCCTCAAGTCGCGGGCGTTTCCCACCCCTTTGCTATCAAAGTCGACCTCCGGGATCAACGGTCGCGGAGCCGTTCCGACCGGTTTCGCTTCCAGAACCGGGCGAGTGCCACGAAAAAAAGGCCACGACCGTCGGGTGACGGTCGCGGCCGTGGTGGACCTGCCAAAGGGGTGAACGGGATCACCAGTCTCCGCCGCCTCCGCCGTCACCCCCGCCACCCCAATCGCCACCACCTCCTCCGCCCCAATCACCACCGCCGCCTCCGCCTCCGCCCCAGTCGCCTCCGCCCCCGCCGCCGGCGTCGGAAGTGCCACCTGAGGTCCAGTCCCCGCCGGACTCGCCCCAGGAGGCGCCCTGGCCGCCGTTGTCATCAGCGCCGATCATGTCGCCTCCGCCGGCCGTGGCGTCGGGCAGGGACTCGCCACCGGTGTAGCCGCCAGCCTGATCGGTGTGGTGAGAACGGCCCGAGAACTGGTCATAGAGCCAGTTTCCGGCGACGGCCCCGCCCAGGCCGCCGAAGAGGCTGGACATGAACCCGCCACGAGGCTGGGGAGCCCCATAACCCGGCCCGCCATAGCCCTGGCCGTATCCGGGGCCGCCGTAGCCGGGACCGCCCATGCGGCCAGGGCCGCCAGGGCCACCGGGGCCTGGGTAATTGTTCGCGTTGGCGTTGCCTCGGAAGAGCGAGCTGAGGAGTCGCACGCCCACCAGGACCGCCACGATGATGAGAATCACGGGAACGAGCGACATGAGGGACAAACCTCCGGGGGCACGAGGACCGGCCGGCGCTGGCCCACCCGCTCGCCCCGGGACGACCGGGGCAGGATTGGCCGCGACCTTGGTCGGAGACAACTCGTCCTGAATTTCCTGAACGGCCTTCATCAGGCCGCCGTCGAAGTTCTGCGCCTTGAACTCGCTGGTGAACGAGTCGCGGATCGCCGAACGGCGCCGTTCCGGCAGCCGGGCGGCGGCCCGTTCCGAAACCTCGACGTTGGAGATCAGGTGATTGTCCTTGGAGATCAGGACATAAATCCCCCGGCGATCCCCCTCCAGGGCTCGCTGGCGGGCCAGGAGGTTGATGACCTCGGCGGCCTTTTTATTGTGCCAGGAGTCTTTCTGCTCCTGGGTGGTCGCGTCCTTCAGGGAGGTGATCGTCTCGATCGTCACGGGCAGTTTCGAGGCCCGTTCGACCCGGTCCAACTGGGCCTGGGCCTTTTCAACGGCCGACTTGCTAAACAGGTCGGCCCGGTCATGAATCTCGGAAGCCCCGGCCACGGGGGCCAAACCGCCCACCGCGAGGGCCAGGGCGACGATCCAGCGAGGCGTCTTCATCGTGCGTCATCACCCCACGTTTAAGAGCCAGGACCTCCATCCAGGAGTGACGGAAGGTCTCCGCCAGGCCTGAAAGGACTTCGTCCGTCGGTGCCGGATCTTGCCCAGCCAAGCCAAATGGCCGGCACTCGCCATGCCAATCGTCGAGGAGATCGGCCGGTCAAGACTCGAGGATATCCGCCAGTCGAGTCAGGGCGACCACCTCATCGCGGCGGATCAAGACCCGATCGCGGTTGCGGCGAATCCCCAGGCGTTTCGAGTCAAAGACGTAGTTTTCCCGGGTCGCCCGGCTGTCTCGCAGGTCATGCAGGTCGGCCTCGACCAGTTCGAGAAAGCCCTGGTCGAAGTTCTGCAATGTGCCCAGGCAGACGTACTGAGAGGCGAGGTCCGCCACGATCACCGTTCCCTTCAGGCTGTCCAGGAACGATTCGGAACCCGGTTCGGTCATCACCCACCCCGGCGAAATGGTGCGAAAACTTGACGAATTTACGTGCCAAATTGGCGGCCAAGCTTCGTCTTGACGCGGCAATGGCGGGTGGCTAGTGTCCCGCCACCATGTCACCCAAAACCCCCACGCTCGCCGCCGGCCTGGCCGTGTTGAGCGTTCTCTGGCCGGTCTCGCCCTGCGAGGCCCGCCAGGACGCCCCGTCGGCCCCCGCTGCCGCGCCCGCCGATTCGCCGTCGTCCTCCGAGGCGTCGGTGATCCTATTGTCCGACGGCAGCCTCCTTCGAGGCAAGGTCATCGAAGGCGAGTCGGGACCCCTGGTGGTCCAGAAGCTCGGGACCATCCCGCTGAAGAAGCGGCGGGTCGAGGGGATCTTTGGCTCCACACGCGAGGTTTACGAATACAAACGGAACCAGCTCGCCCAGGACGATCCCGACGAGCACCTGAACCTCGCCCACTGGTGCCTCAAGGAAGGGCTCAAGGCCGAGGCGAAGGAAGAGCTTTCCCGGGTGCTGACGCTGGTCGGCGGACACCCGCAGGCCTCCGCGATGCTCGCCTCGATCGAGGCCGAGAGTCTGCGACCCGCCCCGATCGATCCGGGCCTTCGCCGCACCAGCGTCGAGATGCCGGTCGACGGCGCCCCGGGCGACCTCGATCCGGACGTGCTCGGCCTCCCCTCGGGCCTCCCAGGAAACTCGGCAAGCCCGTCATCTTCGACCTGCCCCCCGCGCTGGCGTCTCGTTTGTTCCAGGAGTTCGCCGGCAACGTCCACCTGGAACTCCAGAGGCGTTGCGCCGGCTGCCACAACGAGCGTTCGGAAAGCACCTTTCAACTCAAGCAGGTGCGAACCCGACCGGAGTTGAAGGACCCCCTGCTCCTTCGCGGCAACCTGGACGCGACCCTTCGCCTGATCGACCGCGAGCGGCCCGAGCGCAGCGAGCTGCTGACCAGCAGCCTGATGCCCCACGGCAAGCTGAACACGCCGGTCCTCAGCGGGCCGAACCATCCGTCCTACCGGATCCTGGCCCACTGGGTCCAGGGGTTGAAGTCGCGAGACGCCGCGAACGGTCCCGAATCGTCCGAGGCCCCCAGCGACTTCCCCCTTCGCGAGACCGCGACCCCGGCCGAATCCCGAACCTTCGGCGCCGATCGCGGCCCCAAGACACACCCCGCCGCGGCGCCCGCTCCCTTCGCCGCCTCGAAATGGCCCGATCCCGCGGTGCAGTCCCAGGCTCCCGTCGGCTCGCCTCCCCAGATTCAGGCGACGACCCTCAACGCCTCGAAGGACCACCCGTCGCTCCCCCCCGATACCCAGTTTCCCGACCCCTCAACCTTGCCAACGGCCGCTCCCCTGAACCCGTCCGCGGCCGCCGCCGGAGTTCCCGGAGCCACCTCCGAGGAACTGAAACCGCTGACGGCCGCCGACCTCGACCGCATGGCCACCAAGAAGAAAAACGCCAGCAAGATCAAACCCTCCGACCTCCAGAAGTTCATGACCCGGGGCCAGCCGGTCCCGTGATCCGCCGACCTTCTGGACTTGACGGCCGAAGGAATTCGGGGTAAATCGCCGACAACATTGTGATAACAGAGGGGGGGGCGTTGATGAATCAAACGCTCAAAACTCGACCGACGCTCCTGAGAGCGGCCCTCCTTGCGCTGGCGGTCGTAGGATTTCTGCTGGACGCGCTGCCGACTTTCCGCGGGTTGAAGGATGGCTCGGGCGTCCACGTTCCGTCGAGCCCCTGGGATCGTGAGGAAGATGACTCCGCCGACGGAGTCGCCCAATCCCCCTCGCTGACGATCTCGCTGGCCCGAACGCTCTCACCTTCGCAACCCTCCGCGTCCCTCCCCTTTGCCCGCCTGAATCCAGCGGGCCCCTTCCCGATCGCTGGCCGTCGAGACTCTCCGCCGACGGCCGGAGCCGCTCGCCCGCACGCCCTACGCTGTTGATCGATCAGGTCCAGGCGTCACCGGTCCACGACGTCGCGGCCCCTCGTCGCTCCCTAGCGATCACGCCGGGAAACCTCTCGTCACCCGTTCCGTCGAGGATCGTCCCCCCCGTCGGATCGTCGACCGCCCCGATTCCTCTCTCGGATCGCGTCGGACCGACCTTCAAAAACCTCGGTCAGGACCACCTCGAGGATTTCCTCGGAAATCCGAGGGAACTCGGTCCTAATGCTTCCTGTTCGACGCTCAGAGAACTGAATCCCGGGTCGTGATCGGGGCCGAAGGATCGGCCTCCTTTGGACTGACGCTGGTCAGCCGTCGACCCGCCAGGAAGGGAGGGATTGCGAATGTTGCTTGCCTACTTCGGACCGGAAACCACCTTGCCGGTGACCTCGGCCCTGGCCGCCGTGGCTGGCTTTGGCCTGATGTTCGGCCGCCAGGTGATCCGCGTGGCCCGCGTCGTCCTGCGACGCATGGTCGGAGGTTTGGGAACGACGGCTTCGGGGCCGGCGACCCCGATGGGGCGGACCGCCAGTGTCCGGGCCCGCCGCGATCGGTCCTCGACGCCTCACCACGCCCACGAGGTTGGGAAATCGGAGCAGGTTGACGCATGAGCGCCGCTTCCCCCCCCCGGAAAGTGGTCGTCATTGGGCTCGACGGCCTGGAACCGACGATCGTGGACGCAATGCTCGAAGCCGGGCAGTTGCCCCACCTCGCGCAAGTTGCCCAACGGGGGGGATATTCCCGGGTCGCCACCACGACCCCCGCTCAGACACCCGTCGCCTGGTCCACGTTCGCCACCGGGACCAACCCCGGCGGTCACGGGATCTTCGACTTCCTCCGCCGCGACCCGGCCACCTACCGTCCCGACCTTGCCCTCAATACCTATGAGCAGAAGGGGGCCTGGCTGCCCCCTCGCGCGGTGAACCTTCGGCGCGGAACGCCAGTCTGGGACATCCTGGCCGCGTCGGGGATGGCCTCGACCATTCTGCGCTGCCCCTGCACCTATCCGGCCCGCCTCGACCGCGGCCGAATGCTCTCGGGCATGGGCGTCCCCGACCTGCGAGGCGGCCTGGGCACGCCCACGGTGTACTCGGCCGACCCGAGCCTGGTGGCTCGGGAGTCGGAATCGGTCATGACGCTCGAACCGGGCGAGGGCTCGACCTTCAAAACCCGGCTGGTCGGCCCGCGGAACCCCAAGGACCGCTCGACCCTGTACCTCCCCATCGAGCTGCGACCCGGACCCGAGACCGATTCGATCGTCATCCGGTCGGACGGGTCGCCCCGGGAACTGGTCGTCCGCCAGGGCTGCTGGAGTGAGTGGCTTCGGGTCCGATTCCCCTCCGGTCTTCTCCAATCGGTCCGAGGGATGGTGCGTTTCTACCTGAACGCCGCCGGACCGCCCCCGCAACTCTACGCCTCGCCGATCAACTTTGATCCGGAGCACCCCCTCTTCCCGATCAGCGACCCGCCCCGCTACGCCCAGGAATTGACGGAGTCGCTCGGGACGTTCCACACCACGGGCATGGTGGAGGACCACACCGGACTGAATAACGAGCGTATCGACGAGGCGGCGTTTCTGGACCAGTGCGAGGACGCCTGGGTCGAGCGCGAGGAGATGATGGCCCACGAACTCGCCCGGTTCTCGGAAGGGCTGTTTTACTGCCTGTTCGACACCCCCGACCGCGTCCAGCACATGTTCTGGCGGTTCCGGGAGCCCAACCACCCCGCCAACCGGGGACGCGAGACCTCGACAAGATGGGCGGGGGTCGTCGAGGACCAGTATCGCCGGGCCGACGCCGTCGTGGGCCGAGCCCTCTCGGCCATCGACGATCAAACGCTGCTGATCGTCCTGAGCGACCACGGCTTCGGCTCGTTCCGCCGGGGCGTCCACCTGAACTCCTGGCTCCGCGACCACGGCTACTTGACCCCTCGCGACAGCGCCGGACCGGACGACTTCCCCGGAGGTGTCGACTGGTCCCGAACGCGGGCCTACTCGGTGGGCCTGGGCGCCATCTACCTGAATCTCCGGGGACGCGAGGGTCAGGGGATCGTCGAGCCTCGCGACGCCAACGCCCTTGCCGCCGAAATCGCCGCGAACCTGACCGGGTTGAAAGACGACGCGCAGGGAACCGTGGCCGTCCGCAAGGTTCTCACCCGCGAACAGTTGTATCACGGGCCCCACGCCGCCGAGTCGCCCGACCTCGTGGTGGGGTTCTCGGCGGGATATCGGGCCTCCTGGGCGACGACCTTGGGAGGCGCGCCACCGGGGCTCTTCGAGGACAATGTCAAGAAGTGGGGCGGCGACCACATCGTCGACCCCGAGTTGGTCCCCGGCGTGCTCCTGATGAACCGCCCGTTCCGGGGCGAGGGCGCGCGTCTGCTCGACCTGGCCCCCACGATCCTCGACGCCCTCGGGGTTGCCCCGGGGCCGGCCATGGAAGGGAGTTCGCTGCTCTCATGAAACTCCTGGTGATCGGCCTGGACTGCGCCGCGCCCGAATTGCTGCTGGGCGACGAGCGGTTGACCAACCTCCGGCGGTTGATGGACGCCGGGTGTTACGGGCGGCTGGAAAGCGTCGTGCCACCCATCACCGTACCGGCCTGGATGTGCCTGTCCACCGGGCAGGACCCCGGCTCGCTGGGCGTCTACGGGTTCCGCAACCGCAAGGACCACTCCTACGACGGCCTGGGCGTGGTCAACTCGCGGTCGATCGATGCCCTGACGATGTGGGACCAGGTCGCCCGCGAAGGAAAGCGGTCGGTGGTCATCGGCGTGCCACCGAACTACCCGCCGCGCAAGATCCACGGAGTTTCGGTCGGCTGCTTCCTGACCCCCGATTCCTCCCGAGACGTCTACACCCACCCTCCCCAGGTCGCCGACACGATCCGCGAACTCGTCGGCGACTATCCGGTCGACGTCAAAGGGTTCCGCACCGACGACAAGCAGTGGTTGCTGGACGAAATCCACGAGATGAGCCGCAAGCACTTCCAGGTCGTCCGGCACTTCCTGGCCCGAGACGACTGGGACTATTTCCAGTTCGTCGAGATCGGCCTCGACCGAATCCAGCACGGCTTCTGGCGCTATCACGACCCCGAGCACGTCCTCCACGAGCCGAATTCTCCCTTCGCCAACGCCATCCGCGACTACTACCGCTACCTCGACGAGGAAGTGGGGAGCCTGCTGGAACTCCTGCCCGCGGAGGCCAGCATCCTCGTCGCGTCGGACCACGGAGCCAAACGGCTCGACGGGGGATTCTGCGTCAATGAATGGTTGATCCGCGAACAACTCCTCGTGCTGAACGAATACCCAACCCAAATCACGCCATTCGCCAAACTCGACGTCGATTGGGAGCGTACCACCGCCTGGAGTGAGGGAGGGTATTACGCTCGCGTCTTCCTCAACGTCAAGGGGCGAGAACCGCGTGGCAAGGTCGATCCCGCCGCTTACGAGAGCGTACGGGACGACGTCCGGGCACGACTGGAGGCCACCAACGGGCCCGACGGCCGTCCCCTGGGAACCCTCGTGTTCAAGCCCGAGGAGATTTACCGGGAAACCCGGAATGTCGCCCCCGACCTGATCGCCCACTTTGGCGCCCTGGCGTGGAGGTCGGTGGGCGGGGTCGGCTATCCGTCGCTGCACGTCCGCGAAAACGACACCGGTCCCGACGACTGCAACCACGCCCAGCATGGAGCCTTCATCCTGGCCGGTCCCGGAGTTCCCCCAGCGGGCGAACTGGCCGGGGCCCACCTGCTCGACCTCGCCCCAACCTTGCTCCACCTGGCCGGATACGACGTCCCCTCGTCCATGCAAGGACGCGACCTCCTGGCGGGACAAACCGCCGGCCCGTCGGATTCGCCCGCCCCTTCCGAGGAAGGCGACTCGATCGTTCAGGAACGACTGAGCGGCCTGGGCTATCTTGGCTGAGACCGGCCCCCCCCAAAAAAATCCATCAAGGAGGATCGCACGGTGGAAGTTTCCCCCCCATCCGTCACGGATCGGCGCGTCTCCGACGGGTCGACCATCGAGCCGAGTCCCCGTCCTCGAAGTTGGGCCAGGATCACTGGTTGCGGGTCGCTGATCGTCCTGGCGACCTGGTTCGGCCTTCTGACGGGCCTCCTGGAACTCGGGCTTTTGGTGGGTCAGCACTCGCTGAACGAGTCGACGATGCTCGGCTCGCTCCAGATGAATCGACATTACCACTGGATGGTCCCAACCTCCCAGCTCCTCATCACCCTGGTCTTCAGCCTTCCCCTGATCTCGCTGGCGTTCTGGCGGCCGACGCTTGCGCTTCGACTGTTCCTGTTCTTCAACGGGACGGTCGCGACGTTTTCCCTCCTGAAGATGGTCCACGGGATGTACACGGGAGCCGCGGCGGTCCTTGCGGTGGGCGTCGGCTGGCAGTGTGCCCGCTGGCTTACCCCGCGCATGGGAGGATTGCGCAGGGTCGTCACCTGGACCCTGCCGGCGTTTGCCCTGGGATTGGTCGCGCTGGGGGCGTTCTCTTATGACCGGCTGGTGCTGGAGGAGCGTCGAAGCCTGGCGGCCCTTCCCGCCCTGCCGACGGGCACGCCCAACGTCCTCTTGATCGTGTTGGACACCGTGAGGGCCGACCACCTGAGCGTCTACGGCTACTCTCGCGAAACGACGCCCAACCTGGAACGCCTGGCCCGGTCGGGAGTCGCGTTCTCGCAGGCCCGGTCGGCCGCTCCGTGGACGCTTCCCTCTCATGCCACGTTGTTCACCGGCCGCTGGCCAAGAGAGTTGGGGGTTGCCGCTGGCAAGACTCTCAACACGAAGGCTCCCACGCTGGCCGAGGCGCTGACTGCTCGTGGGTACGCCACGGGAGGGTTCGTCGGCAACACGTACTTTTGTAACTCATGGTATGGGCTGGGGCGGGGTTTCGCTCACTATGAGGATTACTACGAGGAAAACGCGCTGGTCTCGCCCGACGAGGCCCTACGCTGCACCGCCCTGGGGCGTTGGCTGATTCAACTCGCCGGGTCGTCCTACAACGTCCGCCCCGGTGTCTCCAGCAACATGAAGGATGGCCAACGAGTCAACCGCGATTTCTTGAAATGGCGAGACGCGCATCCCGACCGGCCCTTCTTCGCCTTCCTGAACTACATCGAGGCCCACGATCCCTACCAGGTTCCCGAAGGCTTCAATCGCCACTTCGGCCTCAAGCCCGAGTCATCCGCCGACCTCGACTTGATCCGCGGCTGGCACTCCTGCGACAAAACCGATCTTGCCCCTCGCCAACTGGCCTTGGTTCGCGACGCATACGACGACTGCCTCTCCTCGCTGGACGAGCAGTTGGGTCGACTTTTCGAGGAGTTGCGCCAACGAAACCTGCTGGAAAAGACCCTCGTCATCGTGACGGCGGACCACGGCGAGCAACTCGGCGAGCGCGGCCTTTATGGCCACGGACAGAGCCTCTATCAGCAAGAGGTCCACGTCCCCTTGATCCTCGCCGGCCCCGGAATCCCCGCCACTGGCCAGTTGATCCCCGAGCCCGTCAGCACCCGCGACGTCGCCGCGACGGTGGTCGATCGGCTCGGGATGGGGCAAACGTCCCCTTTCCCGGGTCGATCCCTGGGCCGTTTCTGGGACAACACAACCCGGACAGCGACCGCCGACGACGCGCTCATCTATTCGGAGACCGCGATCCGCCACCGGAATGCCAGCAAGGCCCGGCCCGGCGTCCCTCCGGCGCTGGGCGGCCCCGTCGACGCGATGGTCTGCCGCGGCCTGGTCTACATCCACGGACCGTTCGGTCGCGAGCAGGTGTACAACCTGGCCGCCGATGGCACGGAGACTCACAACCTCGCGGGGACGCCCGAAGCGCATTCCGTCCAGGAAGAATGTCGAGCCTCGCTCAACCGACTCAAGACCGCAGCCCCCCTGCGTCGTTGAGCGGTCAACCGCCCTTCTCGACCCAGCGATATCCGTCCCAGGAGCTCGCCCCGCCGATCATTTCCTCATTTCGGGGAGATGCTCGGCCATCCAGTCGAGGTAAACGGAAAACCGTCGGTTGACCCGTTCGGCGTCAAGGCCGAACTGTTCCAGGCTGTAGCGGTGGACCCCATGCTTGTGCTGAGGGTTGTTCGCGAGCCAGGCTCGCATCCGATTCTCGTACTCGTCGCCGCACTCGTAGCCGAAATGCTGGCAAACCGACTTCGCCGTCCCCACCGGGTCCGCCTTGAGCCGAGGGTAGGGGACGTCGAAAAATCGCTTCGGGTCGCTCCGCTGACGGGTGGCGATCGTCCGCTCCGGCCCGACCGCCAGCGCTTCGTTCAACTCCGAGCCCAGCAACGACATGTCCAGCCTCTCGCAAGAAATCCCCCGCATTGACGCCGCCAGGCTGCAAATCGAGGGCAGGAATTCCAGCGGGTTGCGGTGGGTCACCACGATGTTCGCGTCGGGGAAAACCGTCAGCAGGGCATCCAGCGCGAACTGATGTGCCGGGGCCTTGAGAATCCAGTGATCCCCACGGCACTTCCAGGAAAGAAGCTGAAGCTGGCGGCGGAGGTAACGATAGGGGTCCACCAACTCCTGAAGGTCCAGCCATTCCACGTACAGCGGCACGTCGAACATGAACCCGTAAATGGCCGCCACGAACCCGTTGGCGAACAGATCATTGCACTCCTCGGGCTCCTCGGCGCCGAAGAAGTGGACCGACGCCATCCGGGGAGCCAGTCGGTGCAGGCCCTCAAGAGTCTTGCGAGTCTTGTTGATCCGCGGATCGGTCCGATACGTCTCGGTCCGGGGCGGAGGGGACGGCTCCAGGCATTCCCAGGTCAGCAAGGTCCGGCCGTTGGGGTCTTCCGAGAGCAGTCGCTGAAGCAGGGTGGTCCCACTACGCGGCATCCCAGTCACGAACAGCGGACGGGTGATGGGAACGTCGAGAATCTCGGGATGACGCTTGAGGTCTTCCTGGATCTTCAGACGATTGACCAGATGCGTGGTCAGGTATTCTCGGAAAAAGATCCGGCCCAGGGTGTGCGAGTTCGCCCGTTCCTCGAAGGCCCGGACCAGAACCCGCAGCCCTTCGAGAAACTGGGGATCGCCCCAGTCGTCCAGGCCGGTCCGCCGCTGGGCGCTGGCCAGCATCGCCTCGGGGTCGATCCGGGGAATCCGTCGCCCGAATACCCGAGGAATCGCACCGACCGCATTGATCACGCGGGCCCAGGGCGACTGATAACTGTCCTCCCAACGGGGAGGCGCCGCCAAGGCCACCGCCCGGGCTCTGCGCTCGGCCGCAGTGCCACTTCCAGTCGCCATCACGCTCATCCCTGGTGTCGCCTCACGGCTGGGCGTTCAGTGGTGGTCCCGTTGCGGCCCATCGGCAATAAAAGCTCGCGGCCCTCGGGAAGATCCCGGGACCGCGAGCTTGCATGATTCCGCGAGGAACCTAGCTCAAACGGCGTCCTTCAGCGACTTCAACGGCTGGGCCTTGATGACGCGGCGGGCCGGCTTGGCCTTGATCGTCATCATCGCGCCGGGGTTGAAGGGGCTGGGGACCTGCTTCTCCTTGCTAGCCTTCTTGTCGACGACCTTGAGCTTCAACAGGCCGGGGATGATGAAGAGGCCGGGGCCCTTCTTGCCCAGTTCCTTGGTGATGAGCTCGCCCATCGCCTCGAACAGGGTTGAAACGTCCTTCTTGCTCAGGCCAGTCTTCTCGGCGAGGGCCGTGTAGACTTCGGCCTTGGTGGCGGACTTCACCCGCGAGGCCGCTTTTTTCGCCGGGGCGGCGGGGGGGGGAACCGGGGCCGCCTTGGCGGCGGCTTTAGGAGCGGCTTTCTTGGCCATCGGGCGTCGGCCTCCTCAACAGAAACGTCACCGGCGTCGGCAACCCACGAGACGGCTCCCTCTCGACACCGAGAGGGATGGCCGACGTCGCTGCCGAACCAGATCGTCTGGGATGCCGGAAATATACAGGGAAATCCGGGGGTTTTCAGCGTGAACCCTGAATTTTCCCGCGATTTTCCAGGATTTTTTGGCATTTGGGGCGAAATCCCAGGCCATTCGCCCGAAATCTCGCCCCAAAGCCCTCGGTTTCGCCGCGTTTTCGCCACAACCGTCCGGCCAACCCACCACGGTGTCAGGGATTGGCCGCCTGGACCTTGTCGGTTCCCGGATCTTGCCGGTAGATCAAGACCCGGTCATGAACAATGAGGATCAGGTCGGTCCGCCCGTCCCCATCCACGTCACCCAGGGCCAGGTCTCGGGGCTCGATCGTGCCGTCAACGTCGCGGAACGACTTCTGCTCGAACACCTTGAACGCCAACGCCCGGTCGAGCTCGGCCTCTCCGGCGTAGGTCACGATCTCGACAAAGTGCTCGGCCACGTCGGTCAGGACAATGTCGACCTGGCCGTCGCCGTTCAGGTCGCCGGCGATCAGGTCGCCCAGCTTGGCTTCCTCGCGGGCCGGCTCGTACGAGGCCAGCACCTTCAATCGCTGCCCCTTGCTTCCGCTCAGGACGACGCCGAACTTGTCGGTCCCCGCCACCAACAGGTCCTGCTTGCCGTCGCCGTCCAGGTCCGCGACGTGAAGGCCCTGGACATCGTTGATCGGCCCCAGGGCCAGAGTTCCGGCGGGCCGGAAGACCCCGTCCTTCTTGGCCAGGTAGAGCAGCGACTTCGAGGCCCGGTCCAGCAAGGCGATCTCGGGGTTCCCATCGCCGTCGGAGTCCAACACCGCCGCGGCCTGCACCTGAGCGGCGGCCCGGCCGGCGTTGTACTGGTCCTTGACCTGCCAGTGACCGGCCTTGTCCAGCTGGACGTTGCGGGCATAGCCGTTCTGGGCGATCAACAACGCCGGGTCTTCCAGCGAGACCATTCCCACCCCCGCCGGTGTCGCCCCGATCAGCGGCCCAAGACTTCCCCCGGCTGGAGCGGGAGGTTCTCCGGCGCGCCCCAGCAGCAGGACCGGCGACCCGAACGAGTTGAAGATCAGAAAATCGGCCTGCTTATCACCATTGGCGTCAACCACCCGAAGCGCCGGCGGAATGCCGTTGAGCCCCTTCACCGCCACCGAGTCATCCGGCCCCCACCTCAGCGGCACGAAGCTGCCCGAAGCCTCGCGCTTCAGGCCCCTCAAGGCGAAGGCATCGGCCCCCTTCTCATCCTTGCCCCGGGTGACGTAGAGAATCTCGGGCGTCTTGTCCCCATCCACGTCGGCCACCTCAAGGGCGACCGGTTCGCCGCTGATCGGCAGCGGAGCCGGAAACGTCAGCCGGTTCCCCTCCAGAACACTCCGAGCCACCTGCTTCTCCTGGTCCGAGAGGACAATCACCTCCCCTTTCCCATCCCCATCAAAGTCGGCAATGCGGACCGTCCGGCCGCCCACCAGACCCGGGAACTTCTGGGCGGCGTCGAGCCCTTCCCCCTTCAATCCCTGGTGGTAAACCAGGCACTGGGCGTTGTTGGGGTCGGTGACCACCACATCGACCCGGCCATCGCCGTCGAGGTCGCCGATGGCCAGGGAGCGGCCCCGGGCCTGCCCTTGGGGGAGCGGGTAGAAGATCAGGCGACCGTGGCCCTCGGTGTCGTCCTCCGACTCGTCCAGGGTCATCACCTTGGCGCGTCCCGACTGATTCTCAACCCCCAGGACCTCGGCGCCCGGCTTGCCATCGACGTTGGCGAACGCCAAGGCCCGAATCGCCTCGATCGTGAACCGCTGCTCCGGCCCGAGCTTTCCCTCCTTGGTCGAGAAGCGGACCCGTATGGGGGCCTCGTCGCCGCACCAGATCACCAGGTCATCCCCGCCATCCCCATCCAGGTCCACGGCGCGGATCAAAACCGGCTTGTTGGTGGCCGTATGGGCCATTCGCTCCGGTTCCCCCAGCTTCCCCTTCTCACCTTGATAGATCGCGATGACCTCGGTTTCTCCCAGCAAGGCCAGGTCATCCTTGCCGTCGCGGTTCAGGTCGCCCACCGCCAGCACATTCCCGCCCTGCGCCGCTTCCCCCGTGGCCACCGTCTTTGGCTTCCCGAATCGACCCTCCCCCTGGTTATAGAGGATGGTCAGTTCCGCGGGAGTCCCGTAAAACGCCAGGTCGGGCTTGCCGTCTCCATCGAAGTCGCCGGCCTGAAGGCTGACGATCTCCTTGTTGACCGGTAGGCTACGCAGGCGCATCCGGCGGTCGCTGGGAACCTGGTTGGGCTCGTCGGTCGGCGATCCCCCGTCCGCCGACCCCTTGGTGCTCAAGAGCAGATCAATTCGCGATCGGCCGTTATTGACCACCGCCACATCGGCCGTCTTGTCGCCGTCGAGGTCGCGAATCAGGAGATTCGTGATTCGGGAGTCGAGCTTGTAAATCTCCAGCGGGCGGAAGCCAAAATAGTCCGCCAAACGCCCCTCGTCCGCCCCATTCGCCCACCTCTGGCCACCCACCATCGCGAAACCGAACAGGACGATCGCCCACCGACAACGCCGCCAATCCATCGCAAATCTCCCCCAGCTTGCCCCAGCCCGATCTCCCTCCCGGCCGGACCAGATTACGCCTCCACGAGGTAGCTCACAAGACGCCCGGAAATTGACCGACCGGGGATGGGCCAGGTCGATCGGGTCAAAACCGGTGGATTTCACCAACATTGGTGATGGGTCCAATCCCCCGTGCAGAGACTGGACCCGGGATTGATTCCCCGACCTTGCGTCATTAGACTCGGCCCGGGCGCGGCTTAGGTCCCGCGGTATGGGGCCGGATCAACTCGCGACCAACCTCCCCGGGTGAGCCTTCGGGGGCTGAGCGAGGGTCAACATGAGCATCGGCGAGGGCGGCTCGGTCGAGTTTGCAACCCTTCGGGCGCGGGAATGGCCCACCGTGGCCCAGTTCTCGGTCTTTCTGGAGAACCGCGTGGGCCAACTGCTGGAAGTGGTCCGGCTGTTCCACGGCTCGAAGGTCAAGATCGTCGGTCTGTCAATCTCCGACGCCGCCGACTGCTGCATCCTGAGGCTGATCCTCAGCCATCCCGAGCAGGGACGCGAGATCCTGGCGATTCATAAACTTCCCTTCGCCGAGAATGAGTTGCTGGTCGCCGAACTGGTCGCCGGTCCCCTGTCCCTGGCCGACCTTTGCGGCTCGCTCCTTCAGGCCGAGATCAACATCCACTACGCCTACCCGCTGATCGTCCACCCCCACGGACGGCCCGGCGTGGCGCTGCACGTCGACAATGTCGAGCACGCGGGCGAGGCGTTGCGGAACAAGGGGATTGAGATCCTCTGCGAAGCGGACCTCGCCGGCTGAGCCAAACGGGCGAGGGACACCTCAGTCGGGCCAGCCCTCGCTCGACCGGGAGGTCTCGGCCAGGGGCATGCGCACGTGGGTAGCGCGTCGCAAGGCCGGGTCGGGCGCGGGTCGGTCCAGGCTGGGAACGGTGGTGACGTCGTGGAATCGGGTCCCCGAGCGAGGGAAGGTTTGCTGTCCGGGTCCGTAGCCCGGTGGGCTGGCCAGCCAGGGCGTGGAGGACCGGGCGAGTTGCCTTCCCGCGGCAAAGAGGATTCCCATCGGCTTGGGGTCGAAATCCACCGCCGAGCCGCTGACTGGCAAGTCGTTGGGGACGGCCGCCACTCCAAAATCCGCCTTCAGTGATTTCGCCAGGCTATAAACCTGCATCAGGTCGCCGTCCTGCTGGGCCTGGAGGACGCCGCGGAGCGCATCGGTCGAGACGCTCAGGAACGACCGGCGGACGGCGCCGGTGGGGGCATCGAGTTTGCCTGAGACCAGGACGCGGACCTCGGCCCCTTCCCCAGCGTCGCGAATCACCCCCGCGCCCTCGGCCGGACCGAGCATCTCCGGCTGAAGGAACAACGAGGCCGTCACGCCGCCATCGCCATGCAATTCCGTGTAATGTCGGCCGTCGATCTCCACATCCATCGCCACCGGCGGGAAAAACCCCGGAACCGCGCACGACGCCAGAAGGACCTTGCGGACCAGTTCCAGCCGCTCGGGGTCGTTCCCCGTGGCAATCGCCCCGATGTCCCAGACGACCAGTTGCCGGGCGTCGAGATTGGTGGTTCCCACGTAGAGCCGCCGCCCCTGCTGATGAGCCAGGGCGATCCGTGCGAGAATCTCCGGAGTGATCTGGTCGGCAATCCGCCGTCGCAGAGGAGTGGGGTCGGCGATCGAATCCGACAGCAAAGGCGCCAGGACGATCCGGGGACGGTAGATGTCTCGACGATGCGTCTGGGTGTATTCCCGCTCCAGGAGACCATCATATTCGGCACCGAGGAACGCGAACGGCGCGATCAACGACCCGGTGCTGATGCCGGTCACCACGTCGAAGGTCGGCCGGTCGCCGGCCTCGGTCCACCCTTTGAGGAAGCCCGCCGGGAAGGCGCCATACATCCCCCCGCCGGAGATGGCCAGCACGTGCTTGGGGCGGCCGGTCGAGACGGTGACCACCTCCGCCGGCATCGGAATGCCCGCGCCCGACACCTCGACCCGGCGAATCCCCGAGGCCGGGGCCGGCGGCGGCGGGCCGCGAAAGGTCGTGCAGCCGCTGGTGACGACCAGCAGGAGCGCCGCCGCCCACCGTCGCGAATCAATAGTCGGATTGGGTCGTGACTCCTGGGCGTGCAAGGCGTCCTCCCTCGCGACGACCCCCTTGAGCGGAGGCATCCTTTCCAAACCAAAAACGCGCGGGGACGTTAAACCAAGGACGTTCCACCGTCAACCGCGACTCGGGTCCGCCGGGCGTTGACGACGGGGTGACGCAAGCCCATGATGGCCCTCTCAACCGGGAGTTACTCATCGTGGAGCATTGCGTCGTCAAGATTCGCGAACTCGTCGCGAAGGGGGTCGATGACCGCCGCTCGGTGCTCCAGATTGGCTACAACCTGGGTCGCCTCAGTGAGTTGACCGGCCGAGGGCGGGGGCCGTACTGGGACCTCTGGAAGAACGCCATCGCGGATTGGGACCTGGCCGAACTGCGGCGACTGGCGGCCGGACTCGAGGAGGAGCCCGCGGAATGAGTCTCTCGGCCGACGACCATGCGCTGAGGAAACGGGCGGCTTTGATCTCGCTGAGCGTCGGGGTGATTCTCCTGGCGGGGAAGTGGGCCGCCTATGCGCTAACGGATTCCCGGGCGATCCTTTCCGACGCCCTGGAGTCGATCGTCAACGTCGCGGCGGCCGGGTTCGCCTTCACCAGCATCCTGCTCGGCTCGCGACCGCCCGACCCGAAGTATCCCTATGGTTACGGCAAGATCGATTACTTCTCGGCCGGGTTCGAGGGGGGTCTGATCCTCCTGGCCTCCTGCATGATGATTGTCGAGGGAGTTCGGGGGCTCTGGGAAGGCGTGGTCCCCCACCAGTTGGACCTGGGCTTGCTGATCGTGGTGGGGGCCAGCGTGGCGAACCTGGTGCTGGGCCGCTGGCTGGTGAGACTGGGTCGGCGGACCGGGTCGCTCGTGCTGGAGGCCGACGGGCATCACGTCCTGGCCGACGCCTACACCAGCTTCGGGGTCGTCGCCGGCGTGGGGCTGGTGAGGCTGACCCGCCTCCCCTGGCTGGACGGCCTGGTGGCGATCGTCGTGGCCCTGAACATCTTGCGCACCGGGTGGAGGCTGGTGAGGGCCGGGATCACCGGCCTGATGGACCGGGCCGACCCGTCGCTCCTGACCCGGATCGTCGTCGCCCTCCAGGGAGCTCGGCAGGGCGGCTGGGTCGACTTGCACCAGCTTCGGGCCTGGCAGGCGGGGGATCGGGTCTTCGTCGACTTTCACATGGTCGTCCCCCCGTCCTGGAGCGTCGGCCAGTTGCACGAGGCGATCAACGCCTGTCGGTCGGCCGTCCGCGAGGCACTCGGCCCAGCCTGCGAGGTCCAGATCCACTTCGACCCCGACACGCCCCACCACGCCGAGCAAGCCCCGGGTCGCGAGGCCCCCTGGACCGTCGACTCGGCCACCCGTGTCGGCCGCCGTCGGGGAATGACGATGTCTCCTTGAAGATCCCGCGAAGATCGGCTCGAAAATCCGGCCTCGGGCGCGATTCCGAGTTGTCACTCGGGGGGGCCAAGGTCCACAATCAAAGGAGAGCCCGACCGCCGAGGGTCCGGACCTCGCCTCTCCCCGCGACGAACCCCGCGATCGGTCTGCCCGGAGCCGCCACGATGGTCACCCTGACGGGGCCTTCCGCCGGGTTTCCCACGCCCCTGCTCTCGCAGTTGGAATCGACCCTCCGAAAGGCAACTCACGACCGTATCCGTGGTCTGGCCGTCGACCTCGTCGAGGGACAGGTCCGCATCCGCGGCCGCTTCCCCTGCCAGCACACCCGCCAGCTTGCCCTGCACGCGGCGCTGGGCCTCTTGCCCACCGAGCTCCTGAGCACCGAGTTCATCGTCGGCGGATGAGGCGACGAGGCGGCCCCCGACCGTCCTATCGACCTTGACCCCACTCTCGGGACCCGACTACAACTGAGACTGGACGACGTCGGTGCGTGGTTCACGCCAAGGCGAGCGTTCCCAACACGATAGGATCGCGACGATGGCCTACGCTTCGGTGGTGACGCGGCACAAAACGCGCGAGGTCGGGGTGGGCTCGGTGGCGATCGGCGGCGAGAACCCGATCCGCGTCCAGTCGATGACGACGACCAACACCTTCGACGTCGAGGCCACCGTCGCCCAGATCCTCGCCCTGGAGACCGCCGGCTGCGAGGTCGTGCGCGTCACCGTGCCCAAGAAGGAAGACGCCGCGGCGCTCGGGGCCATCCGCTCGCGAATCCACATCCCCCTGATCGCCGACATCCACTTCGACTACCGAATGGCCCTGGCCTGCCTGGATGCCAAAACCCCCGACGGCAAGCCGGCCGTCGACAAGATCCGCATCAACCCCGGCAACATCGGCGGCGAGGCCCGGTACAAGGAGGTCGTCCGCCGCGCCAAGGACAAGGGGATGCCGATGCGTATCGGTGTCAATTCGGGCAGTCTGGAGAAGGACCTGATCCAGAAGTACGGCTTCCCCTGTCCCGAGGCCCTGGTCGAGAGCGCCTTGAGGCAGATCGAGATCGCCGAGAGTCTGGGTCATCGCGACATCATCGTCTCGGTCAAATCCAGCCACGTCCCGACCGCCGTCGAAACCTACACCCAGTTCGCCCGGCAAAGTGATTGCCCCACCCACGTGGGAATCACCGAGGCGGGCTCCCGGGAATATGGCACCTTGAAGAGCGCCGCGGGAATCGGGGCGATCTTGCTCAAGGGGATCGGCGACACGATTCGGGTCTCTCTGCTGGGCGACCCGGTCCCCGAGATCGCCGCGGCCTTCGACATCCTCAGGGCCACCGACCGCCGGGTGACTCGGCCCGAGGTCGTCGCCTGCCCGACCTGCGGGCGGTTGGAGATTGACCTGGAGGGGATCGTCGCCCAGGTCGAGGCCAAGATGGTCCACCTGAAAGACCCCTTGAGAATCAGCATTCTCGGGTGTCTGGTCAACGGCTTCGGCGAGGCCAAGGAGGCGGATCTGGGCATCGCCGCCGGGCAAGGGAAGGGAATCATCTTCAAGCGAGGCGTCCCGATCCGCCACGTCAAGGAAGCCGAGATGGTCGACGCCCTCCTGGAAGAGGTCGCCCGGTTCAACGAGGACACGCCCGCCCTCAAGTCGTTCCAGGAGAAGGAACGGCAGAAGAAGGCCAACGCCTTGACCGTCCTGAACTGAGCGGTTTCCGCCGCCTGGGATCGTGAGAGAATCCGCCGGCAGAGGCTTGCCCAGGCGCGGCTTGTCGTGTCGTCTTGGGGTCGTCGGGCCCCGCCCCATTCTGGTGGCGGGCTCCGGAACCCTTTTCGACGACCCGGCGGAGCGGCGAGCATGAGTCGGTTGGGCGAGGCGACCCTGTCGCAACTCTGGCACGATGCCGAACCTCGCGAAGTGACCCTCAGGCGGGTTGTCACCGAGCGGATGGCGGAGAACCCACCCCCCGAGGTTCCTGGCCACGTCGTGGCATCCTACTTCTTCGCGTTCCGCACGACGACTCTCGAAGCGGCCGTCGCCGAGATCAGTTACCACGCCACCAGCGGCATCAAGTCGCCGCCGCCCGGTTCCCTGCTGGCGCAATGCTCGGCCAGCCGCGCTGGGGTCGATGCCCTCGACGCGACCGGGCGGATTGGCCTTCTACACGTTGCCTTTCCCTTGAAGATGATGCTCCAACCGGACGGGCATCTGACCTCGACCGACCTGCTGCACACCGTCGCCGGGGCCATCATCTTCGACGTCTTCGAGAACCAGGACGCCCGCCTGGTCGCCCTGAACCTCCCGGAAGAGGTGATTCGCACCTTCCCCGGTCCCGCGTATGGGGCTCCCGGACTGAGGACGCGGACGAACTTCCCGGCCGGCGAGCCCGCCTTCGGCACCATCCTCAAGCCGACGGCCGGCATCACCGCCGACGATGTCGGTCGGCTCGTGGACGACCTGGCCGGCTCTCCCCGCCTGATGTTCGTCAAGGAGGACGAGAACCTCTACCCCAACCTCGACTACTCCCCCGTCGCCGAGCGGACCCGCCGCGCCCTGGAAGCGATCGACCGCGCCCGCGACTCTCGCGAAGGTCGAGGGCTGATCTTCGCCCCCCACATCAGCGGAGCCCCTCATGAGATCGCCCAGACCGTCCAAGCCGTGGTCGAGGCGGGGGCGACCGGGGTGATGTTCAGCGAGACCTTCGCGGGAGGGGCCGTCCGGCTCGTTCGCGAGGCGACCCGCCACCTCGAACATCCCCCGGCGATCTACGGCCACAACGCGGGGATCGGCACCAGGACCAAGGCCATTTTCCGAGAAGTCATCGACACCCTGGCCCGGCTCGACGGCATCGACTTCCGCCAGACCGCGCCGGTCAAACCGGGCACGCCGTTCCTGCTGCCTTACGGAGACGAATGGGAGGCGTCGGAGGCGGCCTTGACCCGGCCCCTGCCCGGGATCGCGCCGACGATGATCGCCCGCGCCGGGGCCCTCGACCAGGGGAACCTGATCCCGAACCTGGAAGACGCCGAGCGCCGGGGGATCGTCGACGGTGTCCTGTTCCTGGCCGGTTCGGCGATCAACGGCATCAAAGGGGCTGACGGGCGCCCCGACCCCCGCCTCGGGCTGGAGGGGATGGCCCAGGCGTGGGAGGTCCACCGCTCCGGCGAGTTGAACGGCGTGCCCATCGCCGAGCACCTCGACGCCCTGAGCGCCCTGGCCGACCGTCGAGGGCTCCAGGCCCTCGCCACGGCCCTTCGCCAGCGATATCCGGGGAGGGTCGCATGACCAAGGACGATCGAAGGCTCCGAATCGGCATCCTCGGCTGCGGTCCCATTGCCCAGTTCGCCCACTTCGACGCCTGCCGCAAAGCGCGAAACGCCGACCTGTACGCGATCTGCGACCTCTCGGACGCTCTCCGGCAGCGAATGGCCGACGTCCACCGCCCCTCGGTCGCTTATGCCGATTACGGGGAGATGCTGGCGGACCCCAGGGTTGACGCGGTGATCGTCGCCATCGCCGACCAGTTCCATGTCTCGGCCTGCGACCGGGCGATCGAGGCGGGCAAGCACGTCCTGGTCGAGAAACCCCTGGGAGTGGACGTCGCCGAGTGCGAGGCGCTGGCGACCCGGGTCCGGCGCTCGGGCAAAGTGCTTCAGGTGGGCAATAACCGCCGGTTCGACCCGGGAATCGCCTTCGCCGCGAAGTTCATCCGCGAGGAGATGGGCGAGGTCCATGCCCTCAAGGCCTGGTACTGCGACTCCACCGACCGATACACGATGACCGACAACCTTCAGCCTATTCCCGTCCAGGCCACAGACGCGCATCGCCCGTCGGGCAATCCCAAGGCGGACAAGCGACGCTACTTTCTGCTCACCCACGGCAGCCACCTGGTCGATACGGTGAGATTCCTGGGTGGTCCGATCGCCTCGGTGAGGGCCCGACTGCTCGAACGGCCATCGGCCTACTCCTGGTTCGTGTCCGTCGCCTTTGAGAGTGGAGGCCTGGGACATCTGGACCTGAACATCCCCATACGGGGCGACTTTCAGGAAGGGTTCCAGGTCTTCGGTGAAAACGGCAGCGCCGCCGGCCGGGTGCATTTGCCCTGGTTTCACAAGTCCAGCGACGTCGAGTGCTTCTCGGCCGCCGACGGCCTGTTCCGCCGCCCACTGGGGGCCGACGCTCATACGTACAAGCGGCAGGTCGAGGCGTTCGCCGCCACGATTCTCGACGACGCGCCAATGGCCGGGGCCAGCATGGACGACGGTCTGGCGGCGATGCGAGCGATGGTCGCGATTGCCCGGTCCGTCGAGTCTGGCGACGAGGTCCGTTTGGCCGACGTGGAAGGTGGCGTCTGATGGACCTGGGCATCTTCGCCAAAACCTTCGAGAAACCGACTCTGGAGGCGACGCTCGACGCCGTCGCCGCGCACGGCCTGGGGATCGTCCAGTTCAACCTGTCCTGCGTGGGCCTGCCCACCCTGCCCGACTCCATCCCGCCCGAATTGCTGGACCGGATCGCCCGCGTCCTGGCCGATCGCGGCCTGAAGATGGCGGCGGTCTCGGGCACGTTCAACCTGATCCACCCCGACGCCTCATTGGTGGACGACGGCCTGAGGAGGTTGGACGTGCTGGCGGCGAACTGCAAGCGGCTGGGCACGTCGATCATTACCCTCTGCACCGGCTCCCGAGACGCGACGGACATGTGGCGATGGCATCCCGACAACAACTCCGAAACCGCCTGGGCGGCCATTGTCGAGGGGATGCGCCGCGCCCTGGAGATCGCCCAACGGCACGACGTCGTCCTGGCGGTGGAGCCCGAGGGGGGGAATGTCGTCTCCGATTCTCGGAAGGCGAGGCGTCTGCTCGACCACTTCCGATCCGATCGCTTGAGGATCGTCATTGACCCGGCCAACCTGGAAGCCGACACGCCGGAAAACCCCGCCGGCCGCGTCCTGGACGAGGCGTTTGAACAGCTTGGGCCGGAGATCGTCCTGGCCCATGCGAAGGAGCGAGGCGCTGATGGTTCAAGCGGCCACCTGGCGATCGGTTCGGGCATCGTCGACTTCCCCGTTTACCTGCGTCTCCTGCGACGGTTCGCCCCCAAGGCTCCCCTTATCCTTCACGGCCTCGACGAGTCTCAGGTTGAGCCAAGCGTGGGACGACTTCGGGCCATGCTCGCCGAGGACGAATCGTGATCGCCGGCATGGTTCGCGACGGCATCCGGTTTCACCATCGAGAGTCGGGCCAGGGGCTTCCGGTGGTGTTCCAGCACGGTCTGGGGGGTGATGTCGGTCAGCCGTTCGGGCTGCTCGACCCCCTGCCGGGCTATCGGCTGCTGGCGATGGACTTCCGCGGTCATGGGCGGACGTCGCCTCTGGGAGACCCGGAGTCGCTGGCGATTCTCCCGTTCGCCGACGATCTGGCCGCCTGGCTGGACGGGCTGGGCGTCGAGCGGGCGGTGGTCGGGGGAATCTCGCTCGGCGCGGCGGTGGCGCTGGCGTTCGCCTTGCGCTATCCGGAACGAACCCTGGGGTTGATCCTGTCTCGACCCGCCTGGCTGGACGAGGCCTTCCCCGTCAACGTCCGGATCTATCCACGGATCGCCACCTTGATTCGAGACCAAGGCGCTCAGGCGGGCCTGTGGAGGTTCCGAGAGTCGCGGGACTATCAGGAGATCGCCGAGGAGTCGCCCGACGCCGCGAGGTCGCTGGTCGGCCAGTTCGAGGAGAGCCACGCCGAAGCGAATGTCGAGCGGTTGGAGACTTTGCCCCGCTCGGAACCTCCCGGCGATCGTGTCGCCTGGGGACGGATCGCGGTGCCCACTTTGGTCCTCGCCAACCGTCAAGACCCGATCCACCCGTTCGCTTACGGCGAAGCTCTGGCCGGGGCCATCCCCGGCTCGACGTTTCACGAGCTGACCCCGAAGTCGGTCAGCGTAGAGCGGCATGCCGACGATGTGCGGCGCTTCCTTGGCGTCTTCCTCCACGACCATTTCCCGGCTGGACCTTCCTCGCCATGCTGAAATGCTCCACGTCCCTGTGGTCGGCCGACCTGACGAACCTTGCCGCCGAGGTCGCCCGGGTGGCGCCTTATTCGGAACGGTTTCACCTGGATGTCGCCGATGGGCACTATACGCCGACGATGCTGTTCTTCCCCGACCTGGTCGCGACCCTGCGGCCCAAGACCGCCGTACCGTTCGAGGTTCATTTGATGACCACCGACCCCCTGGCGTGGGTGGGCCCATTCGCCGACGCGGGGGCCGATGTGCTGCTGTTTTGCCTCGACTCGGCGGCCGATCCGGGGGTGGTCCTCTCGGCGATCAAGGCCAGGGGGATGCTGGCCGGTGTTTCGCTGCTGGTGTCCGAGGGGCCCGAACTCCTGGAGCCTTACTGGGAATTGCTGGACGTGGTCACGATCGTCGGCACGCCGATGGGGATCAAGGGGGCGTCGATGCATGAGTCGATTCCCGACAAGATTCGTGAGATTCGGACGTTGATTGATGACAAGGGACTGAGGACGGAGATCGAGATCGATGGGGGCATCCGGCGGAATGTTGTCCCCCGGTTCCATGAAGCGGGGGCGGACTGGATCGTGCCCGGGTCGTTGATGTTCGGCGAAGACCCCGCGGAGATGCGCCGGTGGCTGGCGAGCCTGTGATGAAGGGCTGCGATGTCCTGGGGATGGGAATCGTCGCGGTGGACGACCTGTTGACCGTGGCCGCCTTCCCCGCGCCCGAGTCCAAGGTCTATGTCCTGAGGCGCGACCGCCAGTGCGGTGGCCTTTGCGGGACCGCGCTTGTGGCCGCGGCCAGACTGGGGGCTCGGTGTGTCTACGCTGGTTCGCTGGGGAGGGACGAGGCGTCGGCGTTTGTTCGGTCGGCGCTGGAGGCCGAGGGGATTGTCATTGACTCGCCCCGCGATGGCGCGACGGGTCGTCCTTATCGCTCGACGATCGTGGTGGACGAATCGGCCCACACGCGCACGATCCTGGTTGAGCCCGGCGTCGGGCTGGGCGACGAGGCGAGTTGGCCGACCGCCGAGGCGATCCGGTCGTCCCGGGTCTTGCTGGTGGACCATCAGGACATTCCTCAAATGATCCGGGGCGCCCGGGAGGCGAGGGCGGCTGGCGTGGCGGTCGTCTCCGACGTGGAGTTGGACGAGACGGACCGGACCCGGGAACTCCTTGCCCTGGTGGATCATCTGGTGGTCGGTGAAGCGTTCGCCCGCCAACTGACCGGGGCGTCGACGCCGGGCGATTCGGCCCTGGCCCTTTGGGTTGAGGGGCGATCGGCGGTGGTCGTCACTTGCGGGTCGGACGGGGCGTGGTTCGTGGATGAGGACAGGGCCGCTCCTCGCCATCAAAGGGGGTTCGCGGTCGAGGTGGCCGACACCACCGGTTGCGGCGACGTGTTCCATGGCGCTTATGCCGCCGAGTTGGCCCGAGGAGTAGGACTGGCCGAGCGGGTGCGGTTCGCCTGCGCCTGCGCGGCCCTCAAGGCGACCCGCTCCGGTGGACAGGCCGGCATTGCCTCGCGGGCGTCGGTGGAATCGTTCCTGAGGGAGCAGACTCGATGAGCCTCGACTCGCTGACGAACGACCTGGAACGGGCGCTGGCCGAAGTCCCGGTCATCGACATCCATACGCACCTTGTTGGTGGCCGGCTGGCGGCGAGGGGGCTGCATGATGTCCTTTTGTATCACATGGTCGTCAGTGACCTGTATGCCGCCGGCTGCCCCGATGGTGCTCGCCTGACCCAATATCCGTCGTGGCCCACACGCCAGGAGGCCCACGCACGGATCGAGGCCGCCCTGCCGTTCCTGGGAGCGGCTTCGAATACGAGTTCGGCCTGGGCGGTCCGCATCATCCTGGCCGAGCTTTATGACTGGCGAGAGCCGCTTCATGCCCGGAACTGGCGACGGTTGGACGACCTGATTCGCGAGCGGGCCGACGACCAGGCGTGGGCCCATTCCATCCTCGACCGGCTTCAGGTCCGGCGCACGGGGACGGAGATCGCCCGTCGGGGGGATGGTCAGGATGATGACCGGCTTCAGTATGCCCTGGAGTGGGGATTCTTCACCCGCTGCCAGTGGGGCGAGTACGACACCGCTCTCCACGAACTGGAACGCTGCTGGGGACGGACCCCGGAGAGCCCCGCGCCGATTGGCTCGGGGGCCCGGGCGCCGACCGACCGCGTCATTCGCTCGCTGGAGGATGTTCATGCCTCGTTGGCTCATTATGTCGAGAGCATCCCATTTGACAAAGTCCTGGCGACGGCCACTCATCTCTCCACCGATATTGATTATACATCGGTTTCCGATGAAGCGATGGCCGACGCGTTGAGCTTGAGAGATCGCGCTGGGGCACGCGAGCGGGACGTTTATGCGTCGTACATTCACGAGGCCTTTCTGACGGCCCTGGAGACGCATGCCCAGGAAATCGTCTTTCAGTTCAGTTTGGGGGCCGAGCCCTTGCCGTTCGAGACTGGTAGCCGACTTGGCCAGAGGACGATTGCCCAGCTTGCCGAAATGGTTGGGCGTCACCCCCGGCTCCGCTTTCAGTGCCTTCTGGCCACGCCCCATGCGAATCACTCGCTCTGTACCCTGGCCCGAGAGTTACCCAACTTCAGCCTGGCCGGGTACTGGTGGCACACGTTCTTCCCTGGGTCGATCGCCCGGGTCTTCCGCGAGCGGTTGGAAATGCTGCCGGTGAACAAGCAAGTTGGGTTCTTTTCGGATGCTTATTGCGTTGAGTGGACTTATGCCAAGATGACTTTGGTTCGTCGCCAGATGGCTCGGGTGTTCGCGGAGGCGATTGAGCAAGGGCAATTCTCGATGGATGATGTATTGCGAATCTCCCGAGCCGTGCTGTTCGAGACACCCCAAACGCTTCTGGGCTTCACGCCTCGCGAGTCACGAACTCCCGTCGAGGATCAGAGTCGGACGGGCACCTTGAGCCAGTAGGGTTGCTGGCGGTCGCCGCGGAGGCGGAGGTCTTCGAGGTAGGGCTCGAAGTCGGGCTTGACCAGGCCGTTGAAGGCGCGGTTGCGGTTGACGCGGACCTCGATCGGCTTGGAGAAGTCCAGAACACGAGGGCTGACCCAGACGTCGAGCTGGCGAACTCCGACGACGTTGACTTTCAGGAGGTTGGAAAGATTGCTGGAAGACACGTCGATGGTCGCGAGCTTGAGGTTCTTGCCTTGAGGGTCGACGGCCTCGGGGTTCGGGGCTCGGCCGGTTGAGAACTCTTTCAGGACGATGCCGAAGAAGCGGTCATCGCAGACTCTTGAGGAGCAGACGGCGAACTGCCTGGGAGCGGGGTCTCGACGCAGGGTGGCCATCCAGTCGAAGACGGGAGCGGCTTCCTCGGGGAGGTTGTCGCGGCCCCTTTTGAAGTATTCGACGTAGGTGACGTTGTAGTTCCGGGTGATCATGTCCTTGGCCATGTCGAGCACGGTTTCGCCCGCGCCGGCGAGGTCTCCCAGGGCGATGTACAGGGGCAAGCGGCGGTCGTTGGCGAACTTGCGGTCTCGGTGATAGGCCAGGGCGTGCTTGGCCGGGATGCCCGAGATGGGAGCGACCCCGGCGAAGAGGTCGGGGTGGCCCAGGCCGAAGTCCCAGGCCATGTCGCCGCCGAGCCCCTGGCCCCCCAGGTAGACGCGGTCGCCGTCGATCGAGAATCGCTTGCGGGCGTCTCTCAGGGCGAGTTCGACCGCGGCATGCTCGGCGGTGGAGTAGAGGTAGTCGGGGGGGTTGGCCGTGTTGTACTCGGGGGCGATGACGATGTAGCCCCGCCGCATTGCCTCGGTTTTCCACCAGTCGATCGCCGAATCCATTCCCTGGCCGTTGTGGAGGGCGACCACCGCGGGGTAGGTCCGGGCGGGGTGATATTCGGGAGGGAGGAGGACGGTGTACTCGGTGGGATCCTGGTTGGGGTCGTCCAGGACCCGGCAGATTCGGGGACGGCCCGGGAGGTCGTCGTCGCCCCGGAGTGGGGGCGGAAGTTGCCGGGCCAGGCGAGTCACGGTCTCCAGGTCGAGCGGCCGGCGCGTGGGCGAGGGAAGTTCCAAGGCCTGGAGAGCGGCGAGGGCCTGGGCGCGGGCGTCCTCGGCCCGGCTGCGCAGGTAGTCGCGGACCAGGCCCCGGGCTTCCCAAAGGACCTCGGCGGTGGGCAGGTCGGCCACGGCGGCGTCGGGCCCGACGGCCCAGCCGGAGAGGGCCAGGGCGAGTCGCGATTCCGCCTTCGAGGTTGAGTCGGATTCGGCCTTGGCGAACGGAGCCAGCCGGGGGCGGGCGGCGTCGGGGGCTTCGGTCAGGATTCGCAGGATTTCAGCCAGCGCGGGCCTGGTCTCCTTTTGAAGTTCGGGGGAAAGCTCGGCGACGACCTTGCCGAGGTGGTCGGCCAGGGCGTGATCCTCGATCTCGGCGACCTTGAGGGCGTCGGTTTGCTCGCGGACGGAATTCAGGACATCGGCGCCGACGCCCCGAGTGGCGAAGGCGCGGAGGCGGGACGCGACTTCTCGGGGCTGCTGGGCGGCGCGTCGGACCTTCAACTCGGCGAGGTTGGCCTGGGCCTGGAGGCCGAGGACGTTTTGCCGGGTGTTGCGGGCCATGTCTCGGGTTTCGGGGAAATCCTTGCCCAGCTTCTCCAGTTCCACGATCGACTCGGGATACCATTCCGCCTGGATGAGGAACCGACAGAGCTTGGTCCGCTCGGCGACATTGGCCTGGGCCTGGCCTCGGTAGATCAAAGCGATCACCAACGTCCGAGGAATCTGGTTGGTGGGGGTCAGCCCTTGCCAGAACTCGTCGATCCCGCGGAACTTGCAGAGGGCGGGGCCCAGCTCGTTGAGGGCCTGGGTCATCCGGACGGTGCGGTTCGACTTCACGGAGAGGTAGGTGAAGGTCCGCCGGCCGTTTTCGTCCCAGGGGCCGACACTGACCCCGATGGCCGCGGGGGGCATCTGGCCGCCCTGCTTCTCGATCGGCTGGATCAAGGTGAACTTTTCGACCCCCACCTTGGTCGAGGGGTCGGGGTCGGTGCGGACGACCTGGGTGTCGTGGACGAGCACCCGCTTGAGGCCATCGAAGATGGAGACGAGGGTGTCGTCCTTGTCGACGGTCCCTCGATAGACCAGCCCGTTCTTGAGGGTGACGGAGTCGGCGAGTGCCCCGGTCGAGGTCGCGACTAGCGCGGCGAGGGTCGCGAACGGGAGGAGTCGAGCCGAGAGACCCGACCGGTTGGGGATGGGCATGGTTCGCGGGTCCCGGAGTTGGCCGCCGGGCCCGCCCCGGGGCAATCTCCTTATTGTGACTCCGCCCACGCACGGGTCAAGCCAATGGGGATCGGGTGAGCGGGCCATTTCGTTCTCACCTTGGTTGGACCAATGGGACTTGGCTCGGGCGGTACCCCGCTGATGCCTATCCCCCTTTCGCCGACTGATGTCCCTCCCACTCCGCCCACCGGACCCCGGAATGGGGGGCAAGCACCCCGGCGCGCACAAGCGTGTGCACGCCGGGCGACAACTCCGCCCACCAGGCCCCGGAATGGGGGAAAGGCACCGGCGGAGTACCGCCAAAGCCAGTCCCCGATTGCAAGGCCAATGGAGAAATCAACGGTCCTGGGGTCGGGTGAGCGGGCTCGGGAGTGCGGTTCGCTCGATCCCGGAGTATCCCCGCATGGGCTGGTGGGATTGGCGAACCGCCCCCCCCCCGCGCGCGGGGGTCCGGTCCTCGACGCGGGCTCGCGGGCGAGTTCCGATGCGTGTGGATTGTCAAAGAGCGCGGGGGGATCGAGGTTCAGGCTCGTCGGCGTTTGGGATGGGGATTCGGTGGGGCGTCGGGAGGCTCGGGGGGATTATTCGGCCCTCCTGGTTGGGGAGTCGGCGGGTTGGGCGAGGGGTGGGGCGACGACCAGGATGGGGTGGCGGCCACGGCCGGGGGGTTGGGCTCGTGGGGCGTGAGGGGTTCGGCCGAACTGGTCCGGTTGGGTTGATACGGGATGTTGTTTTTCCACTCGCCGGGGATGTAGGCGGGCAAGTTGTTTCGGTCGACCGGACGGGGGTCGGGGCGGGAGGTTTTGAACTGGGAGCGGGTCCAGGCGAGGCGGCGCTCGGCCTGGCGTTGCACCTTGCGCACGGCGGCGACTTCGGGCGGCTCGGGGCCGAGGCCCAGGGACTGCGCGTGGCGCATGCGCTCGTCGAGCGGTTGCAGGAGGGCGGCGAGTTCCTTGTGGCGCTGGATCTCGGTTCCGGCCACCCTTTGGAGGTGTTCCAGGAGGGTTTCGGGGTCGTCATCCGGCGGATCGAGGGGCGTAACGCCGTCTCGGAGGTCGGTGGGGACGTTCAGGAGGTTCATGGCCTGCTGGCGTTGGGATTCGGTCCAGTTTCCTCGTTTATCGAGAGAGGCCAGCAGCCATTCCCAGCGACGGGCGATGACGAGGCAACCCTGGGCGAATTGGCGGAGGGAGGCGAGGGCTCGGGCGGGGTGACGGGAGAGGGTGGAGGCGAGGAGTTCGGCGTGGTCGCGTTGCTGTTGTTCAAAAACGATGGCGATGCGCTGGGCGTGGTCGTGTCTCAGAACGATCTGGGTCTGGTGGAGTCGTTCGATTTCGAGAGTGTTTCGCGCGACCTCGTGGACGAGCCAGGTTTCGTAGATGTCGAAGGGCTTGAGAGAGGAAGTCCAGAAGTCGATTCGATCGTTGAGGGCGTCGGCCTCGTTTTCGGGCGTGATGATGGTCAGGCCGTGCAGGAGCGGGCGGGGGGTGGTGTGGATTTCGGGCGGGTTTTGGAATTGGGGACATGGGCGTGGCTCTTTCTTTAGCGCGGTTTCCAGGTGCGTTGGGGTTGGAGTTCTCCCCTCGTGGTTCACTATCGTGACCAAGGTCGGGAATGATGACGGCCAAATTGGGATTTTTCGAGATTTTTCCCGAGGTGGTCGCAAGGGTTGGGAAAGGCAGCGCTCCCTGGCGGCGCGTTGGGGAGCGACGTAGTCTCTGGGTTCTGGGGGAATCGATTCGAGGGAGGTCCGTCCGCGATGTCGACGCAGGAGCCGCCAACGCCGATCCGTTTCCGCTGCTCTCAATGCAACAAGGCTCTGAAGGTGGCTCCGGCCAAGGCTGGCCGCGTCATCGCCTGCCCGGCCTGCTCGGCGGAGTTGATCGTCCCGGACGCGCCGGTGGATGCGGCCTCGAACCCGGTCGCGGCCGGCCCCCCCGACGAGGCGACGGGCGGATCACCGCTGGGGTTCCTGAACCTGAGGCTGGATGAAACCTCGGCACCCGCGGCGGCAGCCGCACCCATCACGGCCGCGGCCCCGGCCCTGGCCCTGGCCCCGGCCCCGGCCCTGGCTGATTCGGAGTCGCCGCTGGATTTTCTGAGGGTGGGTGCGACGGTTCCGGCCTCCGCCGCTCCCGCCGGGACAGTTTCGCCGACCCCGTCCGCCGCACCGTTGATCCTCCCGCCGGTGGGCGTGGAGGTCGCGCCGTCCGGCCCGATCTTCCCGGGCATTCACACGGAGCCCGAACCCTCCCGGCCTGTGTCGGCGGCCACGGCGCCGCTGACGGTGGCTGATCGGGCCGGCCGCCGCAACGACGTGGTTTTGTCGCGGTCGGTGGTCATGCTCTGGTCCTTCCTGGTGCTGTTGGCCGTGGTCTTCGCGTTCAGCACGGGGTTGCTGGCGGGCCACTTCTTGTGGCGGGCCTGATTCTGATTCCCGAGTGCGGTTCATTTGCCGATGCAGAAGCGGCGGAAGATGCGGTCGAGGATGTCGTCGGTGACGACCGCTCCGACCACCCGGCCGAGCGATTCGACGGCGTCGCGGAGGTCGACGGCCACGAACTCATCGCCCAGGCCGATCGCGACGGCCGAGGAGGCCTGACGCAGCGAGCCGCCGGCGCGGGACAGGGCGTCGCGGCAACGCGGGCCGGAGCCGGTCGCCGGGTCCGTCTCTAGGCCTGGCCCCTGGTCGCGGAGGGTCTGGGCGATCGCCTGGCGTAACTCCTTCAACCCCTGACCCGTCAAGGCGCTGGTGGCCACGGAAGCGAGGGATGGGGCGGCGGGCTCGACTCGGTCGATCTGGGTCCAGACGGCCAATCGTGGAGGATTTCCGGGCGTGGGAACGGTTTCCAGAGGGAAATTGGCGGCACACTGGCAGTCGAGGACGAGGTCGGCGGTGAGGGCTTGCTCGATGCGTAGATCTTGCGCCCGGGTTTCGATGGGACGAAGGCCGTCCTCGATGCCGGCGGTGTCGATGAGTTGCACGGTCAGGCCGTCGCAGTCGAGCGGTTCGCCCAGGTAGTCGCGGGTCGTGCCGGCCTGGGGAGAGACGATCGCGCGGTCGCGGCCGAGGAGGGCGTTGAAGAGACGGCTTTTGCCCACGTTGGGGGGGCCAGCCAGGACGACGCGAGGGGTGGCGTCGGGTCGGTCTCGGCCGCGGAACTGGTTGGCCAGGGCGTCCATGTCGGAGGCGGCCTGGGCGAGCTCGTTGGCCAGGGCCGAGCGGGCGAGGGGGTCGACGTCGGGCTCGTCGACGAAATCGAGGCCGGCTTCGAGGTGGGCCAGGACGTCGAGGAGCCGGTCTCGTAGGCGGGTGATTGGGCCGGCCAGTCCTCCGGCGAGCTGCCGCAGCGAGGCGTCGAGCTGCTCGGGAGTGCGAGCGGCGATGACCCCGAGGACGGCCTCGGCCCGGGTCAGGTCGAGCCGGCCTGAGAGGAAGGCCCTCAGGGTGAATTCTCCAGGTTCGGCCGCCCGGGCGCCCAGGGCGAGCACCCGAGCCATCAGTAGTTGGAGCAGCGGCGGTGAACCGATGGTGTGAATCTCGACGAGGTCCTGGCCGGTGTAGGTCGCCGGGGCCGATGCGAATGCGAGGGTCGCCGGCAGGCCGGGGCGGAGGCCGATCCCTTGGAGTTGACCGCGTTTCCAGCTGGCGACTCGCGGAGGTGGTTCCGTCCCAGGCGTTGAGAAGACTTGCGCCGCGATCGAATGGGCGGAGGGGCCCGAGATCCGGAGGATTCCCCTCGCGGCGGGGCCCGGCGGACTGGCGATGGCAGCGATGGTGTCGTGGGGATCGAGCATTCGTGAACCTGATCGACGCTTGAGCGGCCCGCGCGTTTCGACCATAGTGGGGGTGGCCACGGGCCGGGGGGCCTGGGCCGTCCCACACCTCGACGGACAAGGATTGATGATGCCACGCACAGGACGCCCGGCCCGGTTTCTCGGGATGGCCCTCGCCGCCCTCTTCGTGGCGGGCGTCGCCGCGCGGTCGACCCCGGCCGAGGAGGCGTGGGACGCCATCTACATCGCCGGCCACAAGGTGGGGTACCAGCATACCACGGTCAAGCCGCTGCCCCAGAAGTACAAGGATCGCGACCTGCTCAACGTCCAGGTCAATCAGATCTTGACCCTGGAGCGGGGCAAGGACGTGCTGACGATGCAGATGCGCTATGGCACGATCGAGGGGACCGACGGCGAGGTCTACCGGATCGACTTCCGCACCTCGGCCAGCCAGCAGGAACAGCGCAACTTCGGTGATATCGTCGATGGCAAGCTGCTCATGACGTATGAGGCCGGCGGCAAGACGACGGTCCAGCCGATTGAGTGGCCGGCCGAGGTCCGCGGCTTTTACGCGGTCGAGCAGAGCAACGCCCGTAACCCGATGAAACCGGGCGAGACCCGGACCCTGAAAAGCTTTTTGCCGGTGATCAACGAGATTTGCACGGTGGTCCTGGTCGCCGAACGTCAGGAGCCGGTCAAGCTGCCCGCGGGCAAGACGCTCTCGCTGTTGAAGGTTTACACGCGGATCACCGGGCCCGATGGCAAGCCCCGGACCGACTATGACCAGGACTACTGGTTTGACTCGGCCGGGCAGGTCATCAAGGTCTTCTCGCCACTGCTCGGCGGCATTGAGATTTATCGTACCACCAAGGAGGCGGCCCAGGCGGTGGGGGGTGCGCGGTTTGACCTGATGGAAGCGACCTTGTTGAAGGTCAATCGCGAGATTCCCCGGCCGGAGCAGACCCGCGAGGCGACGTATCGCATCACCTCGCTGGTCAGTGGAGGCGAAGATCCGTCCCAGACGTTCCCGGCCGACCGTCGCCAGGCGGTGCGCCGGGAGAGTCCCACGGTGGCCACGCTGACGGTTCGCACCGCTGGGCCGAAGGTCGGCGAAGAAGGGCCGGACTCGACGGACGCGAAGTATCTTCAGGCCAACCCGCTCATCAATAGCGATAACTCAAGGGTGGTCGACCACATGAAGGAGGCGGTGGGGAACACGACCGACGCCTGGGAACGGGCCGGCGGGATCGAGCATTGGGTGTTCTCGAACCTGAAGCAGAAGAACTTCACGGTTGGGTTCGCCACGGCGAGCGAGGTGGCTCAGAACCTGGAAGGGGATTGCACCGAGCATGCCGTTCTTGCCGCGGCGATGTGTCGGGCGGCGGGTATTCCGTCCCGGGTGGCCATTGGGCTGATTTACGCGAAGAGTCTGGGAGGGTTTGGCGGACATATGTGGACCGAGGTTTACGTCAACCGTCGGTGGGTGGCGATTGACGCGGCGTTTGATCAGAAGGACGTGGACGCGGTGCATTTGAAACTTTCCGACTCGAGCCTGGATGGCGTCAGCCCGTTCGACGCGCTGTTGCCGATTCTGGGGGTGAGCAAGCGGGTGAAGGTCGAGGCGCTGGAGGTGCGCTGAGGTGGGAATTGGGGGAGGGTCGATGGCCAGGGCCGTTTCCTTCTCCATTGACGGCGTGGGAGGGACATCGGGCGGCGAAAGGGGGACAGGTATTGGCCGAGTACCGCCGGAGCCAGTCCGCTTTAATCCACCCAAAGTGAGCACGATACGGCCCCGGCCGAGAGGTGGGCGACTTGCCCGGGGCGGTTGCGGGGTCGTAGACTGAGATTGGCGATCCGCGGGACGTTCCGACCGGCCCGCCCGCGAGTCCCGTTTTGGGAGACCGCTCCGATGAAACGCTCCGGGGTTTGGTCGTGGATCGCCTGCGTGGCTCTCGCGGCTTCAACGTTGGTCGCGGCCGAGCCTCCCGTGGCTTCGGCGACCGCGACCCCGACGGCCGCCGAGGTCACGCTGTTGAAGGCCCTGGCGGCGAACCCGGTGACGGCTCCCTACGCGATTGGGACCCAGTTACGGGGCGGGCGGGTTGTGCTGATCGGCCGCGTGGGGACCAAGATGGCCCACGACGTCGCGGTTCGGACGGCGATCGCGCAGGGGATTCGGTTTGATGATTCGCTGGTCATCGACACGACGGCTCCGGTCCGGCTGGCCAACCCAGGGCCAGGGGCGGTGGCGGGGATTGGTCCGGGCGCTGGGGCTTCTCCGTATCCCGGGCCGATGGTTGGGCCATTCGGTGGATTCGGCCAGATGACGAACACCTTCCCGTATCCGGCCTCGACCTATGGGTTGGCGGCGGCGGGTCCAGGGCTGTTGTATCCGCCTTCGTTGTACGGGCGATACGACGACCCGTTCTGGGGCTTCGAGCCGCCGGTCGTCTCGTATCCTCCCTGGTGGGGCGCGATGTCGGCCCAACGGTTGGCCGGCGATCAGCCGGTGCGTGGAGGCGCCCCGCAAAACGGACCGGCCCAGGCTCCGGCGGGGGTTGTTGTTGGTGGTGGTGGTGATGGTCAGCCGGCCGCGGCGGGGAATGGGGCGACGGCGGATCTGGAACTTTCGCCCTCGGGGAAACCGGGTTCCGTCATCATGGATGTGGACCCGAGCGGCACCGCGACGATTTCCGGTGAGGTCCAGAGCGCCGCGGATCGCCAGGCCGTGGCTTTGAAGGTTTCGCAACTGGCCGGGATCACGCAGGTGGTCAACAACCTGGCCATTCGCGATCAGGACGCGGCGCCGGTGGCCCCGGCCCGCGCGGACGATACCCCGCCTCCTCTGCCGATGCCGCCGATTGATCCGCCAACCGCACCCGTGCCGGTTCGCAACGACCGGGCGATACCGGTCGACGCCCCGGCGGTCGCTGGGCTGGTCAGCCAGCCCGCCGGGCGACTTCCTCAGGCGTTGGCGAAACGTCCGGCCCTGGCGGGGTTACCAATCCAGGTATCGCTACGGGACGGGGTCGCCTACCTGACTGGCAAGGTTCCCTCGGCCTATGAGGCGATGCTGGCGTTCCGGGCCGCGCAGCGGGAGCCGGGGGTCCGCGAGGTCGATGATCGCCTCCAGTTTCCCGTGCCCGACGGCGAGCGTGCCAACCCTTTGGTCAAGAAGGGACGTCCGGAGGATCTGGAGCCTTACCTGGAGGCGCAGATCCGCCGGCAGGTAGGGGACCAGGCTCATCTGGATCGCGTTCGGGTTCAGGGGGATCGGCTGGAGATTCGCGGCACGATTGCCGAGGTGGGCGATCGCGCCCGGGTCGAGGCGGTTCTTCGGTCGATGCCGTTGTTGCGAGGGTTCCAGCTTGAACCCGAGTTCCAGGTCGACTGACTCCCCAGTTCGGCGGCACTCAATGCCCCATAACTTGCGTCGAAGGCTTGTTGTCGGGGCTTTCTCCCTGGCCATCGTTGCTGCCGCAACGACTCGCACATTTTTCGCTTTCGTTCCGCGCGGAGTGGCGTTACTCCCTTGGATAATGGCGTGTGTCGATGGACCTGAGTTGAGATCACCTGACGGGCAGCAGATTGCCAGGGTGTCTTTCAACGACGCCGGTGCGGCGCATAGCGGCAACCATTGGACGTGGATCGTCGAAAACTCTTGGCTGATGGGAGGTCATGTCGTTGCCCAAGGTTATTTGAGTGCGGACGCTCGACAGGGCAGATTTCCTGTCCCAGTGACTTGGGGGCCAGGGAATCACTTATCCGTTAGATCCCTCTTGAACCGCTACAACACACCCCTCGACGGGGCTTTGCGGCGGTCCCGACCGCTTCGGCGGGTTTCGTAGCGGCGAGGAAACTCGGGCGATTGGGTTCGCTGGGCTGAGTCCTGAAAGGTAGGGCGATGACCGAAGGTCCCCACTCGATTTATGAAATCCTGGACGAGTATCGGCTGCGACCGGCGATGTTCGTCGGGAATCTCTGCCGATCCAGCCCCTTCACAGCCTTGCAGGCGTTCCTGGGTGGCTTGAGGTTCGCCAGTATCGATCCCGGTGACCCGCCCTTCTGGGATTTCAGCCGCTGGATCACCGCTCGCGTGGCGGACATGTCCGAGAGTCTGCCTTGGGATTGGTTGGTCGAGCGCTGCGGCGAAGACCTGGCATACTCCGAGTTTTTCGGGTACCTGGCCGAGTATCGCCAATGCAAAGTTGCCAAGCTCGAAATCGCGGTGGGTGAAACGCCCTCGCCCTCCTACTTTCGGGTCGGCTCCCACGGCGAGCGGGTCACGCCATCGCTTCCTTCGTTGCTGTTCGTAGGCCGCTTCACGCCCTCGTTGGTCTATTTCCTCGGGGAAGAGTACGCCGATGTTACGGAGTGGAACTTCCCCTATCGTCGGTCTCGTGACGCGGTGATTGAGGAAGCGAGGCATCGATGGGGCATCTCAGCTTCGGCTTGGCGACTTGCCTAGCCGTCCACAGCCGCGACTCGTTTCCACAATCCATTTTCGCTCGGGCGGTGCGGGACCCGACGAGCTCCGGCGAAGGGTGGCGGGAGGCCATCGGGTGGATGTCGCGACTTGGTCCATCTGCCGTGCTGAATTCACTTTCGACGGCGCGTTCATCGACATACGGGTGCCCGGGACCGGCACCGCTGAATGGGAACAGTTCTGGACTCGGCTCAGAACGGGGCCATTTGCGCTCCACGCGTTCCGAGATGGTCAGCCCATCCCGCTTCCGGATTCGGCGGCCTGGGCCCTCGCCGAGTGTGCCGTGGCTTCGGTCTACGTCGCCGTGGCCTCCGGATCGGTCACCGCCAACTGCCACTTCTTCGACGGCGACCTGGAACTCGTCATCGACCCACGCGAGGTCAACGGCGAGGTGGCCTATGGGTCGGTCCTGCGACTCATGCGGTTCGTCGCGGCAGCGGTTGGTCTCCCTGTCGTCGCCGTGCCGGAGGGAGGTCGCCCGGAGGAGGCGTTCCTGCGGGTGTCGCCGGGCGGTCAGGCGGAGTCTCTCACAACGCGGTCGGTCCCGCCCGGGTGTTCTTGCGATGGGGAGTTAGGGCGAATTCCGTCAGCCCCCCAGTAGCCAGAGGGCGTGCGGCAGGGCGGCGTGGAATGGGGGGTCGTCGCGGTTGGCGTCCACTGCCGCGGCGATTCGTCGGGGGGTGTCGAGCTCGGCGGCGATGACCGCGTGGGAGAAGGCTCCGGGGCCTTTTCCCTCGAAGTGGACCTCGGGGTTTCCGGGCTTGGCCTGGCTGATTCGGTGATGGTCGGTGGAGTCGTCGTCCCGAGTTGAAATGGTGATTCCGCAGAGGGATGGGCAGGCTGCGGAAGATTCGATTTGGGTCGAGAGGCGGACGGTGATTTCCCCCCTGGGCCCCTCGAAAGTTGCTTCCACGGCGCCGGGTCGGGGGTTCACGCGTTGCAACGCGTTCCAACCGAGTTGGCCGGCGAGCCAGGCGGCCAGCCAGGCGGCCTCTCTTGGAGGTGAGTTCGTGTCGGGGGCGAGGGCGGTGATTTCCACCGAGGCGATGCGTCGGGCGGAGCCGTCGGCGGCGGGGGGGTCGAACAGGGCGGCGATCAGGCTCCTCCAGCGAGGTAGGCCGAACCAGGCGAGGTCTCGGACGCAGGGATGGCGAGTGTTGTCGAGCGCCGCCCCGAGGGCCCTGGGGTCGACGTCGGGGCCGGGCGGGTCGAGCAGGATGCGGGTGGCGTCGGCGGCGAGGGCTCGGTAGAGCGGGTCGTCGGCCGAGGGGGCGTCGACCCACCAGAGGATCACCGGGAGGTCGGCTTCCAGCAAGGGGCGGACGGCGCCGGGCAGGAGGTCGCGTCCTTGGGGACCGGTGGTCAGGGTGATTCGCTCGGAGCAGACTTGCGGCTGGCCGGGCGCGGGGAGGTGGCAGAGGGCGGCGACCTCGGCCTCGACCTGGCGGCCCGAACCGACTCCCGGCCGCAGGACGATCATCCGGCAGGGGTGGCGCGAGGAGAGTTCGTCGAGCGTCTCGGCGATGCGTCGGCAAGGCCCCAGGCCGGGCGGGGCGACGACCACGAGGTTGGCCAGGACGACCCGGGTGACGGCCGGGTGGTCGAGTTCCGGGCCTCCGACCTGTTCGGCCGCTGGCCCCCAGAGTTGGGTCAGTTCGCCCTCGATCTCGGAGAGGGCCACCGGCACCCCCTGGCCCTGGAGGAACGCGTCGGCGGGGGCGGACATAAGGGTTGCCTCGTGGGCTGGTTCAGCGGGGGTCGTTCATTAGAGCCGTCGCCACTTCGTGCCGTCGTCCTCGACCAGGGCGTCGGCTTCCCGGGGTCCCCAGGTGCCGGCCGCGTATTTGGCCGGTTTCGGGGCGTCGGGGCGGTGCCAGGCTTCGAGGATTGGGGTAATGAATTGCCAGGCGTTTTCCACCTCGTCGGTGCGGGTGAACAGCGTGGGGTCTCCCAGGATCACGTCGAGGAGCAGGCGCTCGTAAGCCTCGGGAGAGGGGATGGCGAATGCGGTTCCGTAGCGGAAGTCCATTCGCACTCGCTGGAGGCGACGTCGGGAGCCGGGGATCTTGGCCTGGAAGGCGAGGCTTGTTCCTTCCTTGGGCTGGATCAGGAGGATGAGCTGGTTGACGTGGTCGGAGCCCTCGACGTCGGGTTCGAACAGATTGGTGGGCGGGTTGCGGAACTGGATGGCGATCTCGGTGGTCCGCTTGGGGAGGGCCTTCCCGGTGCGGAGGTAGAAGGGGACGCCGGCCCATCGCCAGTTGTTGAGGGTCAGACGGAGGGCGACGTAGGTCTCGGTGGTGGAGTCGGGCTTGACCCCCTTCTCCGAGAGGTAGTCGGGGACGTCGCGGCCCTGGATTGACCCGGGGGTGTACTGGGCGCGGACGACGCGGCGATCGACCTCCTCGGCCGTCCATCGAGGGAGGGCCTGGAGGACCTTGACCTTTTCGGTGCGCACGGAGTCGGCCGAGAGGTTGACCGGCGGCTCCATCGCCACGAGGCAGAGGACCTGGAGGATGTGGTTCTGGACGAGGTCGCGGATGGCGCCGGCCTCGTCGTAGAAGCCGCCACGACTGCCGACGGCGACCTCCTCGGCCACGGTGATCTGGACCGACTCGACGTGTCGACGGTTCCAGATCGCCTCGAAGATCGCGTTGCCGAACCGCAGGGCCAGGATGTTCTGGACCGTTTCCTTGCCGAGATAGTGGTCGATCCGGTAGGTCTGCGACTCGTCGAGGACCTTGGCCACGTCCCGGCTCAGGTCCTGGGCGCTCGGGAGGTCGTGGCCGAACGGTTTTTCGATGACGACGCGGGTCCAGGGCCCCTTGTGGGGTTCGGGGTTGATGAGCCCGGCCTTGCCCAGTTGCTCGACGATCGGGAGGAAGAATTCGGGGGCGACGGCGAGATAGAAGAGGCGGTTGCCGCCGGTCGCCTGGGATTGGTCTAGCTCGTCGAGTTTGGCCTTGAGGGCTTCGTAGGTCGCGGGATCGTCGAAGGTTCCGCCGGAGAAGAAGAGGTGGCCGGCGAACTCGGGCCAGGTGCGGTCGAAGTCGGCGCCGCCGTGCTTTGCTAGCGAGGGTTTGACCTCGTCGCGGAAGGTTTCGTCGGTCCAGTCTCGGCGGGCCACGCCCACAACGCTATAGCGAGAGGGGAGAGCGCCGGCTACGGAAAGGTGGAAGAGGGCCGGGGCGAGCTTGCGGTGGACGAGGTCGCCGGTGGCGCCGAAGAGGATAATGGCGCAGGGGTCGATCGCCTGGCCTCGCGGGAGGTTGCCGCGGAGGGGGTTGGACTCGGCGGGGGCCGCGGCCTGGGGATCGGTCATCCGGGAAACTCCGAGGGCGGTCGGTTCGCGTCGTCCTGACCGGACCTCGGGAGTCTAGTGGATCGAGTCAACGCCGATCAAGCCGGACCGTGGAGCGGCCGACGGCCCGCGACGTTGATGCCGTTGCCCTGGCCGGCGTGAAAGAACGCCTGGGAGCGAGACAGATCCTCGACGTCGACCAGGCCCGCCTCGGCGAACCAGCTTTTGACCTCGTCAAAAGTGTGGCGGGAGAGGTAACGCGGGGCGTACCAGTCCAGGGTGTCGCAGACGCGGACCTCGGCGTCGGGGTGCATCGAGACGCCAATGGTCAGGAGATTCAGGGCGACGCCAGACCTTGCCACCAGGCGGTTGCCCGAGAACATCATGCGACGCTTCAGGGCGCCCACCGGGGCGAAGAGTCGGCTCAATCCAACCAGAACGCCTAGCGGCAAGCGAGTCGATACGGAGCGATGGGCGTCCATGATCCGTTCCAGGGCCGGGCGTTCTCGTTGGTAGACCCAAATGACGATTCGGCCTCCCGGCTTCAATAGCTTCGCCAGCGAGAGAAAGGCGGCGCGGGGGTCGGGGGTGTGGTCCAGGACTCCCAGGGAATAGATGTGGTCGAACAACCCATCGGCCAGGGGCGGGCGCAGGAGGTCGCCTCTCAGGAGGACACCCCTGGGCAAGCCGTCGGTGAGGTCGCGGGCGGCCTCGACGGCTGCGCTGAGGTCCAGGCCGACGACCCGCCCGCCGCTCTCGGCCGCGACCCGCAAGTAACGTCCCATTCCGCAACCCGCGTCCAGAACAAGAGAAGTGGCGAGGTCGGGCGGGTTGAGTCCCGTGCGGTTGCGGAAGGTGGCGCGGTCTTCCTCGGGCCGGATGATGCGAAAGCGTCCCCACTGAAGGGCGTAGGCGCGTTTGGTCCGGCGTTGGTCGGCGGGGGCGGGGGCGGGGGCGGTGGTCATGCGGGGCGGGCTCGATTGGGGGCGTCCCACTGGTCCTCGGCGGCGCTGCGTCGCAGGTAGACCGGCTCCAGGGACCAGGGGTCGGCCTCGGTGGAACCGGCGAGCGCGGCGAGGGCCAGTTCGGCGAAGGCCGAGGCCCGGGGAAAGCCCGATTCGGCGTCGGCGAGTTGGAGGCCGGCGGGTAGGTCGGGGACGAGTCGGGCGAGGTCGGGGCCGAGGATCAAAGTGCCAGCTTCGAGCCGCGAGAGCCAGCGAGCTTTGGGCTCGACGCGGGTGGGGGAGAGTCGCTGGGGGAAGGCACCCGGCGAGGGGCGGAGGAACTCGGCCGCGAAGACGTCGCCTCGCTGGGCGTCGACCGCGACCGCTAGCCGCATTGACCCGGCTGGGGCGCCGGCGGCGATCGCTTCCAGGCTGTCAAACCCGGCGAGCGGGCACTTCGCGGCGTAGGCCAAGGTTTTGGCGGCGGTGACGCCCACCCTCAAGCCGGTGAAGGAACCGGGGCCGAGGCCGACGGCGATGCCGTCAAGGTCGGCGACCCGCAGGCCGGCGCGGTGGAGAAGGTCGCGAATGGCGGGGACCACCCCCCGACCGTGTCGCAAGGAGGGGTCGGGCGATGCGGTCACCGGACCGTCGGCCACGCCGATGAGGGCCAGTGAGGCACGGTTTGTCGAGGTGTCGAGCGCCAGAATCCTCATGGACGGACACCCCCCGCGAGTTGCCTTGAGGCGTGTCCGCCCCGATGGTTGCTATTGGTGTCGGTGCTTCCCCTTGACCACGCCCCTGCCCGCATTCTACGATCTGCTAAGACCCATGCCGCGCTTCCGCCTCTGGCGATCCGACCTGGCTTCCGCCATTCCGCCACCGTTCTTGACCGGAGTCCGCCCCGTTGCGTCGCGCCTTGATCAGTGACATCCACGGGAATCTGGAAGCCCTGGAAGTTGTCCTGGCCGACATCGAGGCCCAGGGCGTGGAGGAAGTCTTCTGTTTGGGGGACGTGATCGGCTATGGTCCCAACCCCCGCGAGTGCATCGACCGGGTGATGGAGCATTGCAAGGTCACCTTGCTGGGAAATCACGATCAAGGGGCTCTTTTCGACCCCGATGGGTTCAATATTGGCGCCGAGCGAGCGATTTTCTGGACGAGGGAGCAACTGGAGAATCCGCACGACCGGGCCAATAACGAGCGTCGTTGGGAATTCCTGGGGGAACTGCCGAGGACGCATCGGCAGGGCCCATTCCTGTTCGTTCACGGGTCGCCGCGAAATCCCCTGAGCGAGTATATCTTTCCCGAGGACATCTACAACCATCGAAAGATGGAGCGGCTGTTCCAGCTTGTGGAACAATATTGTTTCCAGGGGCATACCCACGTCCCGGGGATATTCACCGAGGGCTTTCAGTTTTATGCCCCGGAGGAGATCGACCATCATTATACCCTGGGTGAGGGGAAGGTGATGGTCAACGTGGGGTCGGTCGGTCAGCCCCGAGATGGCGACCCGAGGGCCTGTTACATCATCCTGGATGACGGCCTTGCCGCTGGCGAAGAGACCCCTTCGGGCGAAAAACCTCCGCCGGTCCGACTTACTTATCGCCGGTTGCCCTATAATTTCGAGTCGACCATCCAGAAAATCTACGCGATCCCCGAGCTTGAGCCCTTTCTGGGCGACCGCCTCCGCCAGGGACGCTGAATCTCGACAACCCGACTTGCCCGAGCCGCCCTCCCTCCGCACCCGCGAGCCTGCCCCGCCGATCTCGCGCCCTCCCCGACCGAGGTCTTCCGCCCGATGAACAAAGACAAGCGGATCCTCACCTTCGCCCTGGTGCTGTCGATCTATTTCCTCGGGCTGTCGATGTGGCAGGACCGCAAGGGGCCGCCCCCAGCGCCGACGGTCGATACCGAGGTCGCCGAGGCGCCGGATGTTGCGGCCGAGGCTCCCAAGGTTGGGTTTGTCGACGGGGTGGAAGATGTCTTCGCCCGTGAAGCCCCGCCCGAGGCCGCTCCGGCGGTGATTGGCCTCAACCCGGCCAAGGTCGAGCCGGTGGAGCCGGCGGAACTGGTCCTGGGCGCTTCGGCCGATGGCCGAGCGCCGGGGGGTTATCACCTTCGGGCCCAGCTCGACCAGCAAGGGGCCGGCATCTCGGCCGTCTGGGCCAACGGCTACGAAGCCGAGTGGGAGGGCCGGAAAAAGGTTAGCAAGCCGCTGGCCCTGGTCACGCGCGACCCCAAGGCGGCCGACCCGTCGTCGCCGATCGGTCCGCCGTCGTTGCTGCTGAATCTGGTCCCTCCCGATGACCTGGAACCCGAGGCCGGCGACAACTTTCAGACCAAGTTGGAGAAGGAAGCGGACCGCTCGCGGTACAACCTTAGCGACATTGCCTGGACCGTGGTGCGGGATGCCGCCGGCAAGGTCGTGCACGAGGCCGAGCCTGTCGCGAAGGGGGGCCCGAAGGGTCAGGCGATCCGTTTCCGGACGGTGGGCGGACCGGGTGTCGCCGTGACCAAGACCTTTCGCCTGTTTCCGGGGTCCGACTCCCTGGAACTGGTGATCGAGCTGGCCAGCCCCGACGCCCCTCGGAAGGTCGCCTACAACCTGACGGGATTTCACGGCATTCCGATCGAGGGGGAGTGGTACACCAGCACCTTCCGCGATGTGTTCATCGGACAGCGGAAGGACGCCGGGGGGATCGGCCTCACGTCACTGGACGCGAAGGAGATTTCCAACAAGGGAGAGGCCAATGACCGCCTGACCGAGCGACCCCTGGCGTTTGCCGGGGTTGAGGATCAGTACTTCGCCACGTTCCTCCAGCCGGAGGCGGAAGACCGGGTGGCCGCGACCGTGCCGGCCCTGGTTCTGCCCAACGCGAAGGAGCCGCAGAAGGCGGACGTGTCGGTCACGATTACCTCAAAGCCCGCGTCGGTCGCTCCGGGCCACGCCGATACCCAGACGTTCCGCCTGTTCGCCGGTCCCAAAACGGTCGCCGCCCTGAAACCCTTCGACGCCGAGGAGCTTGCGGCGTATCGTAAGGGGTGGGGGATGATGGGCATTGGCAACCTGGCGACGATGCTGGCCCGGTTCGGAATCTCGCCGCTGCTGGACAGGATTTACCAACTGACGGCCCAGGTGAGTGGGGGGCGCGGCAGCTATGGGATCGCCATTATTTTGCTGACGGTGTGTGTCCGGCTGGGCCTGTTCCCACTGGGCCGCAAGACGGCGATGAACGCCAAGAAGATGCAGGCCCTTCAGCCCCAGATCCAGGAGTTGAAGGAGAAGTACAAGGGGGAGAACGAGAAGATTTTCAAGGAGCAGCAGGCGCTGTTCCGTCGGAACAAGGTCAGCATGTTCGGGGGCTGCCTGACGGCGGTGATCCAACTGCCGATCTTCATGGGGCTCTGGCAGGCGCTGAATAACAGCGTCGCCTTGCGACATGCTCCGTTCTTGTGGATTCAGAACCTGGCCGCTCCCGACATGCTGTTCCAGTTCCCGGTGAAGTTGCCGCTGATCGGCGACTACCTGGGGGACTATTTCAACATTCTGCCGTTCGTCGTCGTGGCGTTGATGCTGGTGCAGAACAAGCTGTTCATGCCCCCGGCGACGACGCCCGAGGCCGAGATGCAGCAGAAGATGATGAAGTACATGATGATTTTCATGGCCTTCATGTTCTACAAGGTCCCCTCGGGCCTGGGGATTTACTTCATTACCAGCAGTCTCTGGTCGATTGGCGAACGGTTGCTGCTGCCCAAGGTGATTCACGCCCCGGCGATCGCTCCCGAGGGAACAACCGGCGGCGGTGGGCCCACGACCGGCGGCGGTGGCGGTGGTGGAGGCGGAGGCGGCAAGGGGCCTTCGGGTGGCGGTTCCGGCAATGGTGAGGGGGGCGGGTGGCTGAGCCGGAAGCTGGAATCGCTGATGGATGAGGCGGCCCGCGAGCGGACGATCCGCAACAACGGCAACGGTGCCTCCTCGGACCGCCGCGATGGGAATCGTCCTGGGTCCGATCGCGGGGGCAAGGGTCCGGATCGGCCCCGCTCCAAGCCTGGCCGTCGCCGGTAAGGCCCCGGCGGTTCGTTCAGGCTCGTCGGCGACGGAGCATGAGTCCGCCCGCGCCGAGGAGCATCAGAGCGACCAGTGCCCCACCCGGTTCCGGCACGACCGCCGGGGCGGAGACGAGTTCGGCGGCCGGAGCGGACGCGACCTCGACGTTAGCAGTGGGGTCGGACATGGCGCGGACGGTGAGCGGGATGATGGGCGTTCGCAACGCCTCGTCGCTGGCGAGGATGCGGCCGAGGCTGGGATGCTGGGTGTCGAACGTCGTGGGGTTGAGGTCCCGTTGCTTTTCCAGGGCGACCACCCGGGGCGTATGGGGGATCAGGCCGTCGATGGGTGTGAGGCTAGGGTCCTGCTTCACCGCGGCGAGGGCCAGGTGGTGCATCTGCGCTGGGGTGAGCGACCCGACCGAGTTTTCGAGTTGGCCGACCGTCGAGGGTTGGCCGGGGGAGTGTCCGGGGAAGGCCGTCTTCACGCCGTTGAAATCGAGCGCGGAGTTGAGGTGGTTTTGCTGCTGCTGGAACCAATTGCCCAGGTGGCGGATGTCTCCCATTAGCCCCGAGGAATGGCTCGACGAACGGATTGGAGCCGCGGAGGCGTGGGGCGCCCCGAGGCCGATCAGTCCGAGAATGGCGAGGCCCAGGGGAACGGGGCAGTGTCGGACCGAGTGGTTCAGGAATTTGCGACGGAGTGTCATGGGGACCAAGATCCTCTTTGGACCCCGGCGCAAGGGGGGGGGACTCAACGCGCCCAGGGCGTGCCCATGAGGGAGTCAGAAGGTCGGGAGGGTGAGGAGTTCGATGGGGTGGAGGGCGGGACTTTAACGAATCTCGAAACAATCGCCAAGACACGCTTTTCCCAACGATTGGCCGCGGGTTCCACCGAGTCGCCCTGCCAGGATATGGCCAGGAACCCTCCTCGGTCCGGTGGCGAGGATGGTTCCCTGGACTCCTCGGCGGATAATACGGGGCAGCGTATCGCTCGATGTTCCTGCCACGCCGACCACCGGGCCCCGCAATGAGGGACAGGCACCGGCGAAGTACCCCGGAGCCAGTCCCCGATTGCGAGGCCAATGGAGAAGGAAACGGACCAGGGATGGCGGTGAGGATGTTTCCCTGGACTCCTCGGCGGATAATACGGGGGCGGCAGTCGTGATGCCGGCCGTTGCATGGCACCGAGCGAAGGGGGACAACCTGATGGCCGGCGAGTCAACCACCCAGACGCGGATGTATATTGCGGGACGCTGGCGGGATGCCGAGGACCATGGGACGCTGAAGGTCGTGAATCCGGCCGACGAGTCGACCGTGGCCGAGGTGGCTTTTGGGGGTCGGGCCGAGGCTGAGGCGGCCATCAGCGCGGCGGCCGAGGCCATGCCGTTGTGGCATGGGACTTCGGCCTATGAGCGGGGCAAGCTCCTCAAACGCGCCGCCGAGTTGATCCGTGAGCGAGCCGATGCTCTGGCCCGCACCATGACCTCCGAGCAAGGGAAGCCCCTGGCCGAGGCCCGGGGCGAGGTCCTGCACACGGCCGACACGTTTGAGTGGTTCGCCGAGGAGGGGAAGCGGGCTTATGGCCGCGTCATCCCGCCGACGGTCGTCACCAAGCGGCATTTCGCGATCAAGCATCCGGTCGGGGTGGTGGGGACGATCACCCCCTGGAATTTCCCGATGGCGATGGCCGCTCGCAAGATCGCGCCTGCTTTGGCGGCGGGCTGCACGGTGGTGAGCCGGACGGCCGACCAGACGCCCTTGTCGATGATCGGTCTGTTCGGCTGCCTGGCCGACGCGGGCTTGCCCCCCGGCGCCGTGAACCTGGTCATCGGCGACGCGAAGGCGGTGGCCGACGCTTTCTTCGCCCGCCCCGAGGTCCGCAAGATTAGCTTCACCGGGTCGACGGCCGTGGGCAAGGAGTTGATCCGGCGATCGGCCGATGGCGTCAAGCGGCTGAGCCTGGAACTGGGTGGTCATGCCCCGTTGATCGTCTTCCCCGACGCCGACGTGGCACAGGTGGCCCAGGCCGCGGTGACCGGCAAGTTTCGCAACAATGGCCAGGTCTGCATTGCCCCGTCGCGGTTCTACCTGCACGAGAAGATCGCCAAGGATTTCACCGAGGCCGCCGTCGAGTTGGCCCGGTCGCTGAAGATGGGCAATGGCCTGGAAGACGGCATTCAGGTCGGGCCGATGATCGAGTCGAGGGCCCTGGACAAGACGGTTGGCCTGGTCGACGACGCTCGTCAACGAGGGGCGAAGGTTCTGGCCGGCGGCGGCAAGTCGACTCGGTTTGACCGCGGCTATTTTTTCGAGCCCACGGTCCTCGGGTCGGTGGATGGCTCGATGCGGATCATGACCGAGGAGCCGTTTGCTCCGGTCATGCCCCTGCTGGACTTCTCCAAGCTCGACGAGGTGATCGCGGCGGCGAACGCCACCCCTTATGGGTTGGCCGCCTATGTGTTCACCAACGACCTCACCGTCGCGACGAGGATGGCCGAGGGTCTGGAGGCTGGCATTATCGGCATCAACGACCCTGTCCCGGCCACGCCTCAATGCCCATTCGGCGGGATGAAGGAGTCTGGTCTGGGGAGGGAACTGGGGATGGAAGGGCTCGACGCCTACCTGGAGACGAAGTATGTCTCATTGGGGCTTCGGGCAAACTGAACTGGGCCCGGGAGGACTTTCCATGAGCACCGCCGAACCGATTGCCGCCTCGGAACTCCTCACCGTCGAGGAGTTTCTACGGCTTCCCGATGATGGGATCCACCGCGAGTTGATTCGGGGCCAGGTGCGCATTCACGGTGTCCCGGAGCCAGGGATGACATACCGCAACCGATTTCATAGCGAGATTGAGGCGAATTTTGTCTATGAACTCAAAGGTTGGCTGAGACGGCTGCCGGAACCTCGGGGGAAAATTCTGTGCGGCGAGGTCGGTTTCCGACTCGATGGGACGCCGACCTCTCTGGTTGGGATCGATGTCGCCTACGCCTCCGCCGAGTTGATTGCCGCCACTGCGCCGAAGCAAAGAATCTTCGATGGGTCGCCCTTGCTCGCCGTGGAAATCCTTTCGCCGTCCGACACCCAGGAGGGGATCGTGGAGAAACTGGACCTCTACCTCCAACATGGGGCAGTCGTCTGGATTGTTGACCCCGATGTCCGGATCGTCCGCGTTCACCGGCCGGGACGCGAGCCCGAGATGTTCACTGCTTCGCAAGATTTGACGACCGAGCCGGAGCTTCCGGGGTTTCGCGTGCCCGTTTCGCAACTCATCCCTTGAAGCGATTCGCGGTGGGCGTCAGGTCGAGTCTTCCGTCGCGCCCGTCCGGCGGTTAGGCTCGACGCAAGCCCCCCTGCCCTTCTCGGGAGTTGTTTCACCATGCGTCCGATGGCCGTTTTCCTGGCGTGGGTGTCGCTCTCGTCGTTCGCGTATGGGGGTCTTGGCTTTCGAGAGGGGGACCGGACGATTGAGGTCAGCCTCGACGACCAGCCCTTGACGGTTTATCGGTATGGTCCCAAGTCGACCCGGCCGTATTTCTGGCCGATCCTGATCGCCGAAGGGCTCGCGGTGACTCGGGGGTTCCCCGAGGTGCCGGATGTTCCGGGCGAGACTCGTGACCACCCCTGGCATCGGGGACTGAGCTTTTCTCATGGCCGGGTCGAGGTGGAAGGTCGCGAGCCGGTTGATTTCTGGGCGGAGGGTGTCAAGGAACAGGGACGCATTGTCCATCGCCGCCTGGACCCGGGCCCTTCGATCACCGATGGCGTCCTGAAATTCGCCACGAGGAACGATTGGCTCGCGCCCGATGGGACGAAACTGGTTGAGGACCATGCTCAGTGGCGGGTGGACGACCTTGGCGATGGGGCCGTGCGGATCTCCTTGGCGATTGAACTGACCGCTGGCGCGAAGGCCCTTCGGTTTGGTGATTCCAAGGAAGGGAATTTCTCGGTTCGGGTGACGACCGCGCTCGATGAAGTGGGGGATGCGACCGGGCTCCGTCGGGAATCTCCGCGTGGCCACGTCATCGATAGCGGCGGACAGGTGGGGGCCGCTCGGATCTGGGGCAAGCCGGCGGACTGGGTGGATTACTCGGGACGTGTGGGTGACATTCCCCTGGGCGTGTCGCTGTTCGACCATCCCGGGAATCGTCCGCGGACTCGCTGGCATGTTCGCGATTATGGGCTGCTGAGCGCCAATGTCTTCGGAGAGCGGGCCTTCGGCGTCAACGAGCCGGGTCCTGGGGTGAGCCTGAAACCGGGCGAGTCGGTCACCTACCGATTCGCGCTGCTGGCCCACCCGGGGACCGTCGAGACGGGACACGTCGCCCGTCATTACCAGGAGTATCTGCGGGTGGCGGAGGGGACGGCCAAACCTTGAGTTGACCCGGGGGGCTCAAGTCACCGTCGCGCTGGGGCTGGCGTCGTGGATCGAGCCGGCCGGCCCGCACGGCTGCCGGGTGGGGGTCATGTCGACCTTGACGATATCGGGCCTCAGGAGGAGCGAGACGGTCCAGTCGACGGCGACTCGCAGGCGACGGCCCCAGCCGGGGAGTTGGAGCAAGTAATAGGTTCTCCAGAGGAACCAGGCGGGGAATCCCGTGACCCTCATCCCGAGGATTTCCGCCAGCCCCTTGTTGTGGCCCAGGGCGGCCATCAGGCCCAGGGTTTTGTACACAAAGGGCTGAGGAGCCGAGTTCGTAAAGGCGCCGTGGATGTTGCGGGCCAGGACCTTCGCTTCTCTCAGGGCGTGTTGCGCCAGGGCGGGATACGGCTTTCCGTCGGGTCCGGGAATCGAGGCGCAATCCCCCAGGGCCCAGACTTCCGGGTGGCTCTTGCTGCGCATCGTCTCGTCGACAACGATCTTCCCCTTTCTGTCCTTTTGCACCGCCAGGTTGGCGACGACCGGACTGGGGACGATGCCCGCGGCGAGCACCACGGTCGCGGCCAGGATTCGCTCGCCTTCCAGGATGATCCCGTCGGGCTCGATCGACTTCACCTTGGTATTGACCCGAACCTCGCTGCCCTTGCGGCGGCCGAGGATCTTGCCGGCATAGTTGCCCGATTCCGCGTCCAGTTGGGGCATCAGCCGGTCGCCCGCCTCCAGAAGGAGGAAGCGGACCTCGTCCCGTTCCACCCCCTGGTAGAGTCGGGCGATCTCGTCGACGAAGGCTGTCAGCTCGCCGAACAACTCCACGCCAACCAGGCCGCCGCCGATGACGACAAACGTCAGCAGGGACCGCTTACGGGCGGAGTCGGTCTCGACGGCGGCCCGCTCGAACCGCTCGATCAAGTGGTTGCGCAGCAGCACGGCGTCGGCCAGGGACTTGAACGTGAAGGCGTGCTCGGAGCCGGGGATGGTCTTCAGGTCGGTGGTGGAGCCGAGGGCGAGGACCAGGTGGTCGTAGGGCAGTTCGTAGGGATCGCCCTCGGGTGCCTTGGCGTGGACGGACTGTCGGTCCAGGTCGATGGCGGTGACCTCGGCCTCGACGAACCGGGCTCGGCGGAGAAAGGCGCGGATCGGGACCGAGGCGTTGCGCAGTTCCAGGATGCCCGAGCAAGCCTCGAACAGCAGCGGGGTCATCAGGAAGAAGTTGTCGCGGCTAACCACCACGATCTCGGCGCCCGGCCGGTCCTTCAAGGCCGATTCCAAATGCCTTGCGGTGTTGAGGCCGGCGAAGCCTCCTCCGAGGATCACCACCCGCTTCCAGGGGGCCGGCGTGGCGGGTCGACCTCGGGTGGGCGTGGTGGGGACTGGGGACTCGGCCATCGCGGTCTCCTCCGGCCGCGGTCGCCCGGCGGCGTAACGAATCGTGCAGCGGTAGTTTAGCGATGGGGACGCCATCATCAAGGGGCGCGGAGTGGTCCCGACGGTCGTGTCCTAGGCTTGGGGACGACACCTCGCCGCCGAAGCGGGGGTGCAACCGACCTGGCGAGCCCGACCGAGGAGATTTCCCTTTGCGAGACGCGCGTTCGCTCCTGAGCTGGTTTCTCCTGGCCTCACTGGCCTGCCAATCCCACCTGGCGATGGGGTGCACGGGGTTGCGGATCAAACCCCGAGACGGCTCGATCGTCACGGGACGTACCCTGGAATTTCCGGTCGACATCCGGTCACAAATCGTCGTGATGCCAAGGGGTCTGGCGTGCACCGGGACGGCGCCGGGCGAGGTGGCCGGCCTGCGATGGACCTCGAAGTATGGGACCGTGGGCACCAACGCGGTGGGACGGCCCTTGATCGTGGACGGGTTGAACGAGAAGGGGCTGGGCGTGGGGATGTTCTACTTCTCGGGCTGCGCCGAGTACGCGAGCGTGGATGCCACATCGGTCGGCCGGGCGGTGGCGCCCTGGGAGTTGCCGACGTACCTTCTGGGCACTTGTGGGTCGGTCCCGGAAGCCGTCGAGGCCGCGAGCCGGGTCGTGATCGGCGCGACCGCCCTGAAGGAGTGGGGGTTCACGCCGCCGGTCCACTACGTTCTGCACGACGACTCGGGGCGTTGTGTCGTTCTGGAGCCGATCGGCGGTCGGTTGGTGGCGACCGACAACCCCCTGGGCGTCATCGCCAATAACCCAAACTTCGACTGGCACCTGACCAACCTGCAAAATTACGCGAGCTTGACCGTGAACGACCCCCCCGCGTTCGACCTGGGCGGCCATCGGCTTAGTCCCGTCGACGCCGGAACCGGGATGCTGGGCCTGCCGGGCAATATCACCTCGCCGTCTCGATTCGTCAGAGCGGTGGCGTTCAGCCAGACGACGCTCCCCGTCGCCGACGCTGATGCGGGCGTTCACCAGGCGTTTCACCTACTCAACCAGTTCGACATTCCCAAGGGGATTAGCCAGGTGACGGGTCGAGCCGCAGATGTGCCCGCGGGGGAAGGCGTGGCCGCCGAGTACACCCTTTGGACCACCGTCTCCGACCTGACCCGCCGTCGATTCCTTTTCCACACTTACGAAAATCGGCAGGTGCAACGGGTCGACCTGTCCGCGTTCGACCTGGATGCCAAGGCCGTCCGATTCTTGCCGATGACGGCCCCGGAGCGGTTCGAAATTCTCTCAACGGGCGATCGGCCGCCCGTCGCGTCGAGTCGTTGATTCCGCCGGTTGGAGGGGGGGGCGAGAGGGTTTGATCAGGCCACCACCCCCCCCCCGATCGTGTCACGATCTTTCATCAGCAAGATCAAACGGACAATGTCGATGGTGCCGGGCGCTTCCAGCTGGGGGTCATTGGAAGCCGACGACGGTGAAGCCAAGCGAAAGCTTAACCCCGGTCCAGTTCACGCTTTATTGAACTTTTGTTACAATCAGGAATTCTTGGCGTTTTCCCAACCCTTTCCGCGACAGCCGAAGTTCATTGCATGGTGACACCAGCCTTTCGCGGCTTCGTTTTGTGACGTTGAGCCTTCGTGAGTTCACGATGAATCTGGGATGGCCGGGCCGAGGAAAGCCTTTCTGAAGTGAAGTTGTTATTTTGCATCATCAGGAACGAATCGGAAGCATTCCGAACGAAATGATCCCTCGCTGTTCAATGGCGGGGAGTGGGACTGGATCGTCTAAGCCGCACTCTTGGCATGGATTAGGGCGGCCATGATCTCTCCACTAGATTGACCGACTTCTTACATTCGTCGGCAGGATTCTCGAATCTTCCGCGAAGATTTTCTTGCAATCGCGAGGTGGTGTGAGCTACCTTACGGCCGGTTTCGGCATGAACTTTAGCGTAGGCCGGATCAAAATCAGTCGCGGTTTCATACATGGTCGATGAGGACCGTCGGGCGAGGTTTGACACACCTCGGCGTTGTCGCGAGGCGCGTCGATGACCGTTCAAGCCTCACGCCCGATTGAACCACAGACGTAGTATCGCACCCACGAGTCAACCACCCCCCGAGTGAACCACCGTCCGGCCGCGATGCGTGCCCGGAGATCCGTACTGGCTCGGCCCTCGGAAACCGAGGCGTCTGGTCGATGGTTCCCGGACCGCGTTGAGGCTTCGCGCCGTTCCGCATCCTGAAAGGGATCGGGCCGACGAGCGAAGTCGCGCCCTGGCCGCGGGCGGGTTGCACCGGTTTCTTCGCATCCTTCCGCAAATCGACGCGCTGCGTGACCGAGTTGAGGGACCCTCGATGAGAATGCCGCATTCGTCTCGCAAAAGCCGTCGGACTCGCGGAATTCAAGGCGGCCTGCTGGCGCCTCGCAAGCGGCCGGCGATTGGCCGACCGGGCATCGAGGCGTTGGAGCTTCGGACGATGATGGCCGGCAGTCCGGCCAACGTCTTCGCCCTCTACGACGGATTTTTGGGGCAGGCGAACGCGACCGATCGGGTCGACCTGACCATCTCCCCGAGCCAGGGGCAGTTCACCCTGCCAAATCACCAGATGGTTCTGGGGTTCGAGACGGTGGCCGGGCCCGACGGCCAGCTCAACCCGGCGGCGGTCCAGGTTTACAACGCGAACAACGTCCAGGTCGCGACGCTGGCCACCCGCACCGACATTGGCGGTTTGGGGGAAAGCCTGACGCTCGTGAACCTTGCCGCCAACACGCCGTACCACCTGGTGGTTTCCGGGCGGAACGGGACCTCGGGCGCCTACCAGATCCGCACGTTCCTGGCCGGCGACCTCAATGGCGACGGCACGGTCGACACCGACAATGACCTGAGGCCGATCGCGAATCTCCTGCGTAGCGGGCCGTATCAGGCCGAGGCCGATGCCAACCTGGACGGAGCCATCTCGGCCTTCGACTACACCCAGGCCCGCACCAATCTGGGCGATAAGACCACCCTGACTCCGCTGACGCTGACGGAGTTGGTCTCGGGCGGGACAACCGTGACGGGCCTGGGGCTGGTGACTGGCCAGGCGACGACCACCGTCAGTGGCGTCACGGCGCCCAATACCCCTCTCTTGCTGGACGCGGGCGATGGGCTGTTCGGCGCCGGCTCGACCGTCTCGGACTCGCAGGGCCGCTATGCGTTCCAAAACATCGCGCTCGCCGAGGGGTCGAACACGCTGGAGGTTCGCGCCCGGACGACTGGCGACTTTACCCAGCAACGGCTGGCCACGGCGACGATCCGGCGAGATTCCCAGGCGCCGACGCTGACCATCCAGTCTCCCACGACCGCGACGATCACCAAGGCGAACCTGACCATCCAGGGGACGGTGGGCGACACCATCGTCGGGCTGGCTTCGGGATCCGGAGCGTTGTCCGCCCAGGTCGATGGGGGAGTCGCGACGCCCGTCGCCTTCGATCCGGTGACGGGTCAGTTTCAGTTCACCACCGCCCTGCCGCTGGATGGGACGGCCGAGGGGTCGCACACCGTCACGTTCACGGCGACCAACGGCGTGGGGACGACCTCCACGGCCAACGTCACGTTCACGCTGGACACGCTCGTCCCGCAACTGACCCTCTCCTCGCCGACGGCCTCGGCCCACCTGGTCTCGGGCGACTTGCTGGTGGGTCAGGTCGATGGGACCGGGTCGCCAGTCACCGTGACTTACCAGTTCGACGCGGGGGCGGCGATCCCGTTGACCGTATCGAATGGGACTTTCAGTCAAGCTTTCGACCTGAGCGGTCTGACCGACGGGGGACACATCCTCAACGTCACGGCGACCGACCAGGCGGGCAACTCGTCGACGCAGACGATTTCGATTACCACGGGAGCGGTTTCGACCTTCACGGTCACCAAGTTCACCCCCACGGCCAACGCGGCCGAAATCGGGGTGACGGTGAAGCCGGAAATCTTCTTCTCGCAACCGGTCGACCCAGACACGGTGAATTCGGACGACTTCTACGCGACATTCGCCGGGGTCAAGCTCGACACCAAGATCGTCGTTTCCAATGACGGGACCTACGCCTGGCTGTTCTTCCAGCCGTCGATGCCCGACGCCTCGCAGATCCGGATCACGGTGGACGGCTCGAAGATTCGGGCCTCGGGCGGAACGACTCCGCTGGATGCGATGGCCGACGGGATGGCTGGCAGCGTCCTGACCTACGACTTCCAGACGGTCAGCTCGGTGCCGGTGGCGAATACGTCGCTATCGGGGTACGTCGTCGACCCGGGCCCCGACCTCCAGCCGATGACCGCCGATGACTATGACCCAGCGACCGGCAAGTATTTGCTGCCGATCGAGGGGGTCAAGGTTTACATCGTTGGCCTTGAGGATCAGGCGGTCTACACCGATGCCAACGGTTACTACCACCTTCCGTCGGTGCCGATTGGCAACGTCAAGGTGGCCGTTGATGGGCTGACGGCGACCAACCCGCCGCCGGGGTATTACTTCCCGGTGATGGTGATGGACGCCACCATGAAGCCGGGCATCGACAACGACCTGATGCAGAGCATGACCTCCGGCGACATGTCCAACATGATGGCGATGTTGGAGTCGCTGGGCCATGCCGCGGGCGAGGCTGGGATGTCGATGGACGACATGGTCGGCATGGGCCCGATGCCCATGTACCAGCCGCGCGTGCAGACGGCGATCCTGCACACCGTCACCCAGGCGGGGATGAAGATCGTCGCCGACGATCACGGGGCGCCCGGCCTGACGCCCGAGCAGCAGGCGATGCTGACGGTCAACGTCGCCCCGAATAGCCTGATCGGCCCGGACGGCTCGCCGATCGCCTCGGCGCAGATCGGCATCAGCGTGGTGCCTCCCGAAACCGTGATGGACATGCTGCCGCCGGGCGTGCTGCAGCACACCTTCGACATCACCGTTCAGGCGATGGGGGCGACCAACTTCTCGACCCCCGCGGCGATGACGTTCCCCAACGTCTACAACGACCCGTCGCAACCCGACTATGCGGCGCCGAACAGCAAGCTTTACTTCCTCAGCTTCGACCACAACACCGGTCGGCTGGTGATCGAGGGGACGGCCACGGTTTCGGCCGACGGCAAGACGGTGTCGACGGACCCGGGCGTGGGGGTCACCCACCCCGGCTGGCACGGGCTGGTTCCGCCCGGCGACATGACCAAGGGACCCGGTCCCCAGCCCCCGCCGTGCGTCTCGACCCAGCAGGCGATCGACGACGTCGTGGACCTCGGTACGGCCGTGGCCAAGTGCCTGGCGAACCTCTCGGGGGTCTCGGCGTGGGTCAAGAATGCCCTGAAGCTGGCCGATGACCTGCGCAAGCTCACCAACAACGCGGTCTCCCTCTACAACCAGATTCAGGCGAACCCCAACGACTTCAAGACGTTCCTGGCCGCCTTCGCCACGTTCAATTCACTCAAGAATGGGGTGGTCGACGCGGTCAACATCGCGACGAGTTTCAGTCCGGCCACCAAGATCGCCAACGCGGCCAAGTGCGCCAACGATGTTTTGAGCGCCCTGTCGAGCATCTGCAACCGTCTGACGGCCCAGAACAGCCCCTGCAACACCGTCACGGTGCGAGTCCTCTGCATCGGGCTGTCCGCCGCCCAGGGGGTCCTGGACAAGATCAACAAACTGTCGGAACTGGTCGAGAACGGCCTGGGACGTCTGGGCCTGGCGCTGGTCTGCACGACGTCCAACCAGATTCAGAAGCTCCTGTCGGCAAGCGGGGGGGGCACCCCGTCGCACGATTCGGCCGGCCCTCAACTGTTCACCGCGTTCGCGCTGAACGACTCGCCCGCGGCGGACCCAAGCGACGGCGGAGACGATCCCGTCCCGCCGGACTATGACCCGGTGCAGATCGCCGCGTTGCTTCAGGAGATGATCGGTCAGATCAACGAGCAGGTCGACAACGCCGACCCGATCCAGCAGTTCGCCGAGACCTTCAACGACGCCCAAACGTCGGTCATGCAGATCCAGGGCAACACGACGCAGCTCAAGTTCGAGACCCTGGGCGCCTCCGACGGCTATTACTCCTTCCAGTACAACGACGCCAGCGGCAACCCGATCACCCTCCGCGGCCGCGCCGACGACAATGGCCAGGTCGACGTCGTGCTGCCCCCGAGCACCGACTTCACGTTTGAGATTTACGACTTCCGCACTCAGATGTACGCCACGTACACCGGAACCACGGGTCCGTCGGGCGAGGCGTACCAGATCCCCAACGTCACCTTCTCGTCGACGAAGGCGGTTTACGACTTCCTGGGCAACCTGATTTCTCCCGCGCTGGTGGATTCGACCGGCGATGGCCTGCCCGACCTGATCAAGGACATCGTGGGAGTTGACCCGACCTCGACCGACCCCTTGGACAAGGTCCAGGTCGACGAGGGGCTCGACCCCACGAGTGCCCCGCCGCCGATCGGCATCATCGGCACGATCCAGCCGCAGACGGTCGGCAGCGACGTCCAGGACGTGGTTGCCAGCGACACCACCGCGTACCTGGCGGCCGGCTCGGGCGGCATTCAGGTTGTTGACATCTCCAAGATCAACCAGCCGGCGGTCATCGCCAGCGTGCCGGCCTCGCAACTGGGTGGCAACGCCCTGGCCGTCTCGTTCACCTCGATTCCCGATACCGACCCCGACGCCTTGCCCGGCACGTTCAAGGACCTGGTCGCCGCGGCGATGGGTGGTAATGGTCTGGCGGTTGTCGATGTGACCGACCCGCCCGCCGCCCACCTCGTCACGACGGTCCCCATCCCTGGCGGGGCCTTGAGCGTTCAGATCGTCGACAACCTCGCCTACGTGGGTGGCCACGGTGGGCTGCTCAGCATCGTCGACATGGTGACCGACCAGGTGGTCACGACCTTCAAGGCGGCCGGCGGTGGTGATGTGACGGCCGTCAAGTTCAGCGGCAGCACGCTGTATACTCTCAGCAACGGCACACTCGCCGCTTACGACATCTCGGCCAACCTCGCCCTGCCGACTCTCCTTTCCTCGATCTCCTACCCGGGCGCCACACACCTGTTCGTCGGCACCAACCGCGCTTATCTCTCCGGCAACCTGCTGCTGGCGGCGGTCGACATCACCGACCCGACCAACCTTCAGAATAGCTCGGGCACATTCCAACGGCTCAACTACGGCAGCCTTGCCGTCAACGGCTCGGGCGCGTTGGTTGTGGGCACCGCGGCCACCTTCAACGGAATCTACCTCGCCTCGCTTTTCGATGTCAGCAACCCCGATGACGTCAACGACTTCGTCACCCAGTTCAATACCGAAGGATCGGTCGAGGGCGTCTGGATCCAGAACGGCCTGGCGTTGATCGCCGACGGCACCGGCGGGTTCGCGATCTTTAACTACCAGAATCTGGTCAACAAGCACACGCCGCCGACAGTCGTCGTCACCACGACTTCGCCCGATGGCGCGACCATCGCCGAGGGCTCTCGGTTGCGGATCGACGTTGACACGACCACCGTCAGCGGCGACCAGACTCGCACCGTCACCCTCACCGCGAACGGCGTAACCTACCAGCCCGATGGCTCGTATCCCTTTAGCTTCTTCGTCGACGTCCCGGCGCTGTCCAGCGGGGAAGATACCGAAGCGCTGGTCATCACCGCCAGCGACACCTCGGGCAACACAACGACCCAGACGATCAACCTGACGATCGTCCAGGACACGACCCCGCCCAAGCTGTTATCGGTTCTGCCGACCAAGGGCGGGTTCGAGTTCAACGCCCTCCAGTCGTTCCGAGCGACGTTCGACGAGCCGCTCGACCCGATGACCTTGACCACCGGGTCCGACCTGGCGACCGGGTCGATCCACATCCTCAAGGCTGGTCCGGATGGCCTGTTCACCGACGCGACCCTTGTTCCGATTGGCTCGATCGACTTCCGCCTGTCGATCGACCTGCTGACGGTTCTGCCCACCACGCCGCTGGGGCCGGGCAAGTACGAACTGGTTCTCGATACGACCCAGATCACCGACCGCGCCGGCAACCCGCTGGGGACCGACCCGGCCCTGGTCGCAACTTTCGCCACGGTGCAGGGCGTGCCGTTTGACTCGTTGATCTCCGGGTCAATCAACAACCCTGGCCAGATCGACCTGTACAGCTTCCAGGCCCCGGCCGGCAGCGAGGTCACGCTGTTCGCCAACTGGTATCCCGACTACACAGCGCTGGGCAGCGGCCACATCGCGCTGATTGGTCCCGATGGGGCGACGATCCTGGCTTCGGCCGACGGGTCCGGAAGTTCCGAACTGAGCAATGTCGCCCTGCCGACGGCCGGGCTGTACACGGTCGAAATCCTGGCCTCCTCCGGCAATCCTCTGGCCATCGGCGACTATCAATTCACCATTTCCGACCCCAATCCGCAGGTCCAGACGATCGCCTACGGTCAGTCGATCACCTCGCAGATCGCGGTCCGGGGCGACAACCCGCCGTTCGAGTTCTCGGGGACGGCCGGCGACCTGGTGGACCTGGCCTACTCCGGTCCCGCTGTCTCGTCGATCCTCGTTTACAACCCGGACGGCACGCTCGCCGCCACCTTGCCCGGCGGCACGACGAGCGTGTTGTACGCCTTGCCGATCACCCAGACGGGTACCTACCGCTTCGTCATCCGCGACAACGACGCGACGGGCAGCTACACCGTCCGGCTCGACCAGGGGAGCTTCACCAAGCTCGTCGCGGGCAAGTTCGACACGGTCCAGACGGGCACGATTGACCCGGCCTACGCCATCGACGAGTACAGCTACGTTCTCAAGGCGGGCGACGTCACGACGATTTTCGCCGACCTGTCCTCGATGGGCGGGGGCACCGTCCACCTGCTTGACGCCGCTACCGGCAAGGATCTGGTCGCGGCGATGACCGGAACGCAGTTGGAGTTCAGCCGCTACGTCAGCGACTCCAACCGCACGATTCTGGTGGAGGTGACCGGGGCCAACGGGCACGGATTCACCACCGGCACCTTCACTCTGACGGCCTCCAACCCGACCCAGCCGACCCAGACCTTGCCGCTGGGGGGCGAGAAGACCGCGACGATCCTGGTTCGGGGCGACGACCAGCCCTGGCAGTTCACGACCACCTCGGCCAACGAAGTCGCCACGTTCGCCTATCGAGGGCCGAACCTCGCCAACGGCATCGTCATCACCCGGCCCGATGGTTCGACGCTGGTCACGCTTCCGGCCGGGTCAACGATCCTGGGCCGCGACCTCGTGCTCGACCAGGTGGGGACCTATCACTTCACCCTGGCCGACCCCACCGCGACCGGCTCTTACACGCTCGACCTGTCCAGCCCGGCGATCGCTCAGAAGACCCCCACGCCGTTGACGATCAACAAGGCGACCGCGAGCACGATCTCGCCGGTCCTGGATGTCGACGTCTACAGCGTTGTCCCGAAGGCCGGGGCGCCCTTTACCGTCCTGGCCGAGTGGGCCCCCGGCGGTCATGGCGTTGCCGACGGCGAGATTGACGTTTACGCGCCGGATGGCACGCTGGTCGCCACCACTTCGGGCACGACGGATTCCAGTCTGACGATTGCCTCGGCCGTCGCCGGGACCTACCTTGTCAAGGTCCGAGCGGCCTCGGGAGATGATTTCCAGACCGGCGCTTACCGGCTGACGGCCTTCCAGAACGCCAAGGTTCTGGACGACACCCTCGCCACCGCCCAGACCACCGGAATCCAGGCTGGCACGACCCACTTCCAGGTCAACGGCTTCCTGGGCAACAGCACCGATGGCGTCAAGGACGTCGACCTTTACGCGATCCAGGCGACCCGCGGCGACCAGATCGCCGTCACGGTCAACGCGACCTCGGGCAGTGACCTGGCTCCCTACCTGCGTCTGTTCGACTCCTCCGGCAACCAGGTCGCCACGCCGATCAGCTTCGGCACCTCCGCCGGCACGTACCTGGCCTACACGGCCCTGACCGACGGCACCTACTACGTCGGGGTCAGTTCGACCCAGAACACCGGCTACAACCCCACGGTCAGCGGCAGCGGCTCGGGAGGGTCGGTCGGCGGGTACGCGATCACCGTCGACACGTCGAGGGATTACACCGGGCCGCACATCCTGGCCGTCAGTCCGACCGGTTCCTCGTCCCGAGACGATATCTCCAGCTTCGTCATCGGCTTCAACAAGCGACTGCTCGCGGCGACGGCCAACGACGCGGACAACTACTCGCTGGTCTCCGCCGGAGCCGACGGCGTGTTTGGCACGGGCGATGACCAGACCCTCACCGCCACCCCCACGTACAATGACGCCAACCACACCGTCACGCTCACCCTCGACCAGCCCTTGCCCGTTGGGTTCGCCTATCAACTGACGATCAAGGGGACTGGCGCGACGCCGATCACCGACATCGCCGGCAACCCCCTGGACGACGGAGCCGACGAGGTCCGCTACCTCCAGCTCAACAGCAACGCGACCGCCGGCACCACTCCCGCCTCGTTCCCCTTCAGCGACGGGTTCGAGACGGGCAGCTTCGGCCCCGAGTGGACCGTCGACCCATCTGGAGAGGCCACTGTCACCGTCGTCGCTCAGAATGCCCACAACGGCTCATACTCGGCCCAGTTCAGCGACACCGGCGAGGCGGGCCGGGCGACCCTGATCCTGTCGATTGACCTCTCGGGCCTCACGGCCAGTTCCGAGGCCGACCTTAGCTTCTGGCACCAGGGCTACGGCAATGGCTCGATGCCGGCGAGCTTCTCCGGCCGGGTCAACGCCGACGGCGTGGCCATCAGCGAGGATGGCGTCAACTGGTACCGGGTCGTCGACCTCGGCAACGTTTACGACTCCAGCTACACCCACTACGTCGCCGACCTGAAGGGGGCCCTGCTGGCGGCCGGCCTGCCGTTCCCGACCTCGACTCCCCTCCAGGTCATGTTCCAGCAGTACGAGTACAACGGCCAGACCGACTCGATCGACGACGTCCAGGTGGATACCGACCTCGCCGGCCCGACCATCACCGCCGTCTCGACCCCCGGTCCCCTGGTCTTCAACAGCAACCTGACGACCATCACCATCGACTTCAGCAAGACCCTGCAGTCGCTCGGCGCCAACGCGGTCAGCTCTTATGAGTTGACCCGCAACGGCAGCCCGGTGACGGTCACCCCGCATTACAACTCCGCCACCAACGAGGTCACCCTCACCTCCGCCAGCCCGCTGCCGGCCGGGACTTACACGCTCACCATCAACGGCAACCCCGCGGTCAACGGCACCTCGCAGATCCGCGACATCCACGGCAACCTGCTCAACAACGGCAAGAACTCCACTTACACCTTTACGGTGATCGGGACCGAGGCGACCGACAACGACGAGATCGACCAGGCCACCGCCACCGGGTTGGTTTCGGGAGGTTCGCAATACTCGATCACCACGGCCATTGGCAACAACGCCAACGGCACTCGTGACGTGGATCTCTTCAAGTTCACCGCCAAGGCCGGCGACCGCCTTTCCGCCGCGATCAGTTCGCAATTCACCTTCGGCGCCGCCAGCCTCGATACGTTGCTGAGGCTTTTCGACGCCAGCGGCAAGCAGATCGCCAGCAACGACAATGCTTACGTCGGCACGACCGATAGCTCGATCGCCAACTACGAGATCCTGGCCAACGGCACGTACTACCTGGGCGTCAGCTCCCAGCGCAACGGAAGCTACAACCCGAACTTCGCCCCTTCGGGCGTCGTGGGAGGGATCGGCGAATACTCCTTGACGATCGGCCTGACGCCCGAGATCACCGCGCCGACCGTCGTGAAGGTCTTGCCCCACGCTGGTCCCAATGTGGGCCAGGCGATCCAGACGGTCCAGATCACCTTCAGCGACCTCGTCCCGACCAACCTGGCGACCGACCCCTCGAACTACTCCCTGACCTACCTCGGCGCCGACGGGACCTTGGGGACCGCCGACGACCAGGTCATCGCCTTCACCCCGACGTACAACGCCAAGACCGGACAGGTCACGCTGAGCCTGACGGGGCCGAACAGCCTGCTGCCGCTGCCGGTCGGCTCTTACGAGTTGCGGGTCCGAGGCACCGCCGGGCACATCACCGACCTGGCGGGCAACCTGCTCGGCGGGGGCAACGACTACGTCGAGGACTTCAACGTCATCGCCCCGGAGTCGCCGCTCAATGACCGCGTGGCCGACGCCACCAACTCCGGCATCAACGACGTGGGCGGACAGTACACCGTTCAGGCCGCCATTGGCGACAACGCGTTTGGCCCCCTGGACGTGGATCTCTACAAGGTGGTGGTGCCCGACGGCCTGCGCCTGACCGCGTCGATCCGGGACGTCTCCATCGGCAGCCCGCTGAGTGGCCGGCTTCGCTTGTTCGACTCCGCCGGCAACCAACTCGCCGTGGCCGAAAACGGGTCGGCCGACACGGCGATCTCGTTCGATGTCCCAGCCGCGGGCACCTATTACGTGGGCGTCTCCGGTTCGGGAAATGCCTACTACAACCCGTTCAGCCCCGGCAGCGGGTCGACCCCGTCGACGACCGGCGAGTACATCCTGACGATCACCACCAGCGACGTCACCGCGCCGGTCGCCACGGGCATCTCGGCCCCTCAAGTCTCGACCGATCCCAACCTCAGCCAGGTGAGCATTCAGTTCAGCAAGGCGTTGGATCTCGCCAGCGCCGGGTCGGTGGCCAGCTACTCGTTGATCGAGTCGGGCCCTGACCGCATCTTCGGCACGACTGACGACGTCTCCCTTCCGTTCACCGTCAATTACAACGTCTCGACCCATCAGGCAACCCTGACCACCGCCAGCCCCATCCCCACTGGCGACGTCGAGGTGATCGTCCACGGCTCGGCCCTGACCGACCGCTACGGCCTGGCCCTCAACGGCGGCAAGGACCAGACCTTCCAGTTCAGTCAGGCGGCCGCCGGCGCGCCCCTGCCCTTCCTTGACGGCTTCGAGACCGGCAAGTTCGGGACGAACTGGATCAGCCTTCAGGCCGACCACTACGCGATTTCCCAGGTCACCACCGTGGGCGGCCCTCGCCGCGGGTCCTACGACCTGGAACTGGCCAGTTCCACCTACTACTACAACCGCCCCGACCATGCCGTCACCACGGCCACGGCGATCCTGGTGGTCCAACCCAACAACGCCTCGGCCTTGCAGCTCAGTTTCTACGAGAAGCGAGCCCCGGGCGATTCCAACTTCACGCTGCCGACCACCTTCACCGGCAATGCCAGCGGCTCGGGCGTCGCCATCAGTGTCGACGGCACGCACTGGTACCGGGTCGTCGACCTCTCGACCCAGAATGACACCGGCGTCTACGACCACTTCACGGCCGACCTCGCCGCCGCGGCCACGGCCAACAACCTGTCGCTCAACGGTGTCCTGCTGATCCGCTTCTCCACAAGCGATTACTACGCCTTCGACGGGACCAACAACGCCCGATTTTTCGACGACATTCGTGTCTCGGCCGGGCCGACGGCGCCGACGCTCACCGGTCTGGTCGCCGGCAATTTCGTGGTCGGCTCCCCGGTCCAGACGATCGGCCTGACCTTCTCGGCCCCGCTCGACCCCACCGCCGCCGGCAAGGCGTCGAACTACCAACTCTTCGCGGCCGGACCCGATGGGGTTCTCGGCACCGCCGACGACGTCAGCGTTTCTCTTTCCGACGCGTCCTACGACGGCCAGCAGACCGTCACCCTCACCGCGGCCTCGGCCCTGGCCGACGGCAGTTATCGGGTGGTCGTCACCACGGGCGTGACCGACCCCAACGGCGTCCCCCTCAATGAAGGCTTGGCGCAGTCGCTGAACTTCGACGCGTCCAGCACCGAAGTCTCGACCAACGACACGATCGCCACCGCCACGGATACCGGACTGACCGCGGGCGTCGACGGCTCGTTCTCCCTGACCACCGCGATCGGCAACAACGACCAGGCTGGCAAGGATGTCGACATCTACGCCGTCTCCGGCGTTTCGGGAGAGCGGCTGGCGGTGCATGTGTCCCGGGCCGGCATTAGCGGTTTGAATCTGCTGGTGAGCCTCTTCGACGCTTCGGGAAGCCTCATCGGCTCGGGGTCCACCACCACGGCTTCCAATGGCCAGGCGACGGTGGCGATCCTCCTCGACGCCACGGCCACCTACTACGTCGCGATCAGCGCCTCGGGGAATGCCTCCTTTGACCCGAACACCGCCGGGAGCGGCAGCGACGGAGGGTCCGGCCTTTATTCCTTGACCATCAACGCCGACAGCGGCATCGCCGTCCCGCCCCTGTCCGAGGGATTCGAGGAAACCACCGGTCTCCCGCTGGGCTTCACCTCCTACGACAGCACCGGGACGGGCACCCTGGTCCAGCTCTCCAAGTACGAGGCCCACTCCGGATCCCAAAGCCTCCTCCTCGGAACGGCCTTGTACAACTCGTCGTTAACCGAGGCGACGCTCACCTTCGACGCCACCGCCCTGGACCGCAACGAGTTGAGCTTCTTCGCCTACGACCTGCCCTACTACGGCTTCTACGCCCTGAACCCCACCGGCGGAAGTTTCACCGGTCACTTCAACGGCGACGGCGTCTCGATCTCGGTCGATGGAACCACGTTCTATCCGATCATCGACTTCGCGGCGGCCAACCAGGCCGGCAAGTTCTCCTACAATACCTGGACGAAGTTCGAGTTCGACCTCCAGGCGTTCGCCGCCTCGAAGGGTTTGACTCTCAACGACCACACCGAGATCCGGTTCCAGCATTACAGTCCCTACAACTATTACTCAAATATTGGCCTCTACCTCGATGACCTGCGGATCGACCAGAACCTCACCCCGCCCAAGGTGCTCTCGGCCACCGGCGATCACAAGTTCGTTATCAGCAACTCCCTGAACGCCCTGACGGTGACGTTCGACGAGTCGCTCGACGCCAACGCCGCCACCAACGCCAGCGACTTCCTGCTCCAGCGACAGGGACCCAGCGGCTCCTTCGACGCCAGCGACGCGACGAACTACTCCCTGACCCCGACCTACGACGACTCGACGCACACCGTCAGCCTGGCCATCAACGGCCTGGTTGGGGCCTTGCCGACGGGCATCTACCGCCTCCGCCTGATCGGGACCGGCTCAACCCCGCTGAAGGATCCTTACGGCAACATCCTGGGCGACGGGACGAATCAGGACATTGTCTTCGCGATCACGCCGCCGGAGTCGCCCACCAACGACACCCTCGCCACCGCCACTTCCACCGGGGTCAACGCCGCTGGCGGGATCTACACGACCTCCGCCGCCCTGGGTGACGACTCCGCCACGGCGCTGCCCACCACCAACGACCTCGACCTGTACCAGTTCAGCGCCAACGCGGGCCAGTTCCTCTACGTTCACGCCCAGGCCGGTTACAACGCACCGCACCTTTTGCTCCGTCTGTTCGACGCCACCGGCAACCCGGTGACCAGCTATGTCGCCTCGGGCATCAACGACGCGATCCTCGACCACTTCGTCATCCCAGCCACCGGCACCTACTACCTGGGCGTCTCCGGCAGCGATGACTCGTCGTACAATCCAGTCGACGGCTCCGGCACCTCGGGCGTGACCCAGGGGCTCTACAAGTTCTCGCTCCAGGTCATCAACCCCGCCGCGTTCCCGCTGTCCGACGGATTCGAGTCGGGGACGATCAACCCGGCCTACTGGGATGTCTACACCACCAACGGCGGAACGGTGGCCGTCACCAAGGCATCGCCTCTGGATGGCACCGCGAGCCTGGCCTTCAGCGGTTCGGTCTACCAAACTACCCAGCGAGACCTGACTCTCCACGTCGACCTCTCAGGCGTCTCCTCCACGACACCCGTCGAACTTCGCTTCCTGGAACAAAACGTCTACGACTACTCCTACTACGGCCAGACCTACCCGCAGAGCTATGGCCAGGGCCGTTACAACGGCGCCAGCGGCCTGTTCCTCAGCGTTGACGGCTCGAACTTCTACCGGGTCGATCCCACTCTCTTCAACCAGGCCCCCGGCTCGCCCACTCAACGCTCGGTCAACCTCAGCGAGTTCGCGGCCCTGAACGGCCTCGCCCTCGGAGCCGATACCGAGATTCGGTTCTCCAACTACGGCTATAACTACAACACGACCTCGTCAAGGCTCCTCGACGATGTTCAGGTCGTCGTCGACACCTTCGGGCCCAAGGTGACCACCGTCGTCACTGACAGCAACTCGGCGTCGTTCCAGGTCCTGAACGACGCACTGACAACCTTCACCGCCACCTTCGACGCCCGGCTCGATCCCAACCTGGCCAATAACGCCAACGCCTACGAACTCATCTTCGCCGGCCCCGACGGCAAGCTCCCCGGCGAGTCCGGAGACGCCAACGACGACACGGTCATCCCCCTGAGGGCCGCTTACGACGGCAACTTCAAGGTTTCCCTGGCGATCGACCCGGCCCACCTCCGCCTCACTCCCGGCCGTTACGAACTGGTCTTCAAGGGAACCGGCCCCAACGCCCTCGCCGACCCGTACGGCAACGTCCTGAACGGCGGGCCGGGCTCCGCCAACGCCGCCGATCGCACATTCGTCTACAACGTCGTCGCGTCGGGCCCCCGGGTCGTCGCCAGCACGCCCCCTCAGACTTACTACTATTCGCGGCCGAACTACTCCTCGGCGACCGGCTTCTCGACGGTCAGCCTGACCTTCAACGAGCCGATCCTCGCCAGCAGCTTCACGGGTCAGTCGGTCCAGATCACCGACCAGTCCGGGGCGATTCTGGTCGACCCGAGCCAGATCACCGTCGCGCCCACTTCCGGCGACATCACTGGCACCCTCTGGACGATCACTTTCCCGGCGGTCCACACCCCGGGAACCATCACCGTGACGGTCGGGCCCAACATCACCGACCTGTCCGGCGTCGCGATGAACCAGAACGACAACTTCACCAACGGCGAGAACCCCGGCGACACATACTCGGTCTCGGCCACGGTCTCCGACAACACCGGCTACGACAATTATCATTTCAATCTCACCGATCAGGACAACCACCTCTTCGACATCAACCTCTACAACGGCCAGATCAACACAGGGGGCCTGGTCGACTCCAACGGCAGTCCCACCGGGTCTAGCTCGTACTCGGGAATGGACGTGCTGAGCGTGGGCGGGTCCGACTACTCCAACTCCTCGTTCGACTATACCGACTACAACTACGCCTTCGCCCTCAGCGACTCGGGACGAAATCTTATCCTTCCCGCCGCGCCGATCGCTGGCCTTCAGGTCCACCGCGAAATCTACGTGCCAGCCACCGGCGGCGACTTCGTCCGCTACCTCGACGTGCTGGTCAACCCCAGCAACGCGCCGATCTCCACCACCGTGACCCTTCGCGGCTCCCTCGCCTCCGGCTCGCTCACGGTGATCTCGTCCAGCTCCGACGGCTCCTCGACGCTCAACCCCGCCGACACCTACCTGACGACCTCGGGCGGGGGCCGACTGTCGCTGGGCCACGTCTTCATGGACGGCAAGGGGGGCGCGATCCTGTCCTCGGCCTCGATCGACAGTTATGGCAATCTCACCTGGACGATTCCCGTCACGGTGCCGGCGGGCCAGACAATTCGGGTTCTCACCTTCGAAACTCAGCAGGCCGACGACGGGACCGCCCAATCCGTCGCCGCTGGCCTCGTCGGACTCCCCACCTCGGCCCTGGCCGGCCTCACCGACGCCGAGAAGGGTTCCATCGTCAACTTCGCCGTGGGCGACACCGTCTCGCCGGTTCTGGCCTCGATCACCCCCGACCCGTCGACGACCCTCCTCGACCCGGTCTACCAGTTCGTGGCCACTTTCAGCGAACGGCTTGACCCGGTCACCGCCAACAACGCCAGCAACTACACGCTGGTTTCCGCCGGGGCCGACGGTCTGCTTGGCACCGACGACGACTCCTTCATCGCCCTGACGCCGGTCTACGACGACACCGACGACACCGTCACCCTCACCGTCGACCCGAACTCCAGCCCTCTGCCCGGCGGCCTCTACCAGTTGACCCTGGCGGCCGCCCTGACCGACCTCGCTGGCAACTCCCTGAACGGCGGTTCCGACACGGTCGAGACCTATATCGTCTTCGGCAGCGGTCCCCAGGTCGACGATTTCACTCCCGACGACACCACCGCCGAGACTGGCTGGTCGAGCGTCACGATTACCTTCAACGAGGCCATTCTCGCTTCCAGCTTCACCGCCGACCAGGTCTCGATCCTCGGTCCCAATGGCCAGTCCGCGATCGACTCATCGCAACTGACCATCGCGCCAGTGGACGGTGACACCACCGGCACCCTCTGGACCATCAGTTTCCCCACGATTCACAACCCCGGGGCCTACCAGGTCCGGCTCGGGCCCGGCATCGAGAACACCATCGGCGAGGCGATGAATCAGGACGGCGACCTCGTCAACGGCGAGGACCCCGACGACGACTTCCTCGCGACCGTCAACATCTCCGATACTGAAGGAACGAATCTCTCGACCGCCGACGGTCAACGCTACGACATCAGCACCTACTATGGCACGATCAGCCAGGGCGGCTCCTCGGCAAGCTCCGCCGCCGCCCCCTACAACAATTTCGGCTACCTGAGCGTCGGCGGCTCGACCTACACGAATCCCAGCTACAGCAATAACGCCGAAGCCTACGACTACGCCCTGCGGGACGGCGGCCAGACCCTCGTGCTGCCCACTTACAGCCTGTCGGGCCTCGACGTCCACCGAGAGTTGTACGTCCCGTCCTCGGGCGACTTCGCCCGCTTCCTCGACGTGTTCTCCAACCCCTACAGTACGCCGATCACCACCTCCATCTCCTTCTCTGGCTCGCTCGCGGCCGGGGCGACGTCGATCATCGCCACCAGTTCCGACGGCTCCGGCAACTTCAACCCCGCCGACACCTACGTCGTCACCTCCGACTCTCAGAACGCCTATCTGGCCGTCGGCCACGTCTTCATGGACGGCACCGCCCTGAAGCTCGCGGACGCCAACTTCACCAATGGCGCGATGGCCTGGAGCTACATCGTCACCATCGGACCCGGCCAGACCGTCCGCCTGATGACCCTGGAAAGCCAGCAGGAAACCGAGGCCGCCGCCCAGGACGCCGCCCAGGCCCTGTCCACCCTCAGCACCCCTGGAGTGCTCGACAACCTGACCGACGACGAGAAGGGATCCATCCTCAACTTCACCACCGGATTCGACACCCTCGCACCCTTCGTCACCAACAACCTGTCGCAACCTCGGTTTGACAACTACGGTCCCGTCGTTTCTCTGAACGTCAACACATCCAAGCCCCTCGACCCCGACTCGGCCAGTAACCCCGCCAATTACACTCTGGTTGGGGCCGGACCGGATGGCGTTTTCGGTACGGGGGATGACGCCAGCTATGCCCTGAACCCAAGCTACGCCGAGCTCGACTTCACCAACCCTTCCTCGGGCTACGTCTCGTTGCTGGTGGGCGACGGTTCCGAGGGTCTCCCCGAGGGCCTTTACCAACTGGCCCTCTCTGGTTCCATCCTGGGAGCCAACGGCCTTGGGCTCAATTCCGGCAACGGTGTGATCGCCCAGTTCCAGGTCCTGCACGACGGCCCAGTCGTTCAGTCGTTCACACCTGACAGCACCAACCCCGAGACTGGCTGGTCCAGCTTCCACGTCACCTTCAGTTCCGAGATCGACCCGTCCAGCTTCACCGCCGACCAGGTCCTGATCACCAGTAGTGATAACAGCACCTCGGTCGACCCAGCCACGATCACCATCAGCGGCTCCGGCACCGATTGGACCGTCGCCTTCCCGACGATCACCGGCCCCGGCAGCTATCGAGTGCAAATCGGCCCGGACATCCGGGACACCTCCGGCGCCCTGATGAACCAGAACGGGAACGCCACCCTCGGCGAAGATCCCGATGACGCCTACGTCACCTATGTCGACCTGACCGACACCTCCGGATCGTCGCTCGTGGACGGCGGGAACTTCCAGTACACGGTCAGCCCCTACAACGGCGGTCTTGCCGGCGGAGGCTATCTCGACCCCTCCACCGGCAACCTCATCCACACCGGTTCGTACAGCTATTACCCCGCGATCGGGTTTTACGCCGGGGATCAGTTCTATTACTACTCGAACAACGGTGGTGACTACGCCGTCACGAATTCCGGTCGCCAGATCACTCTCCCGACGCTGGCCCTCGGGAATCTTTTGGTCAGTCGGCAGTACAACGTCACCCCCACCGGCCAGTATCTCCGCATCCTCGACACTCTGACGAACCCGGGGACAACCGCGGTCACCGTCACTCTCTACGAATACGGGTCGCTGGGATCATCACAGACCCAGTTCCTGGGCGATTCCAGCCATTCCTCCAGCGTCAGCACCAGCGACACCTGGTTCCTCACCGGCCCCACTTCCGGCTCCGACGGCCTGGTCCTCGGCCACATCCTGGACGACGGCAAGGCTCTGAAGCCATCCTCGGTCTACCAGTCCAGCCAGTACGCCCAGTATTCCTTCACCTTCACCATCCAGCCCGGCCAGACCGTCCGCATCCTGACCCTCGAAACCCAGCAACTCGACACGACCTCGGCCACCACGCAAGCCTCGGCCCTGGCCAGCCTGCCCGAAGACGCGATCGCCGACCTTGCCGACGAGGTCCGTGCGACAATCATCAACTTCGCCGTACCCACTTCCACCCCAGCTGCCCCCACGAATTCCCCCTCGGCCCAGGTCATCGACCAGGCCCTCGCGGAACTGGCCACCCCCGCCAACAACACGGTCGTCAACCAGTCGCGACGAGTCCCAACGTCCCTGGACCCCGCCTCCGTTGACCTGCTTCTGTCGCAGGGCTAAATGCCGAATCCACTCCCCCCAACCGTCGCGGGTCGGGGGGATGTTTTCGCAACACAACGCGAGACCGCCGAGTGGATGCTCACCCTTGCGATCTCCCGGAATTCCCGCGATAACTTGACGCGGGGAATGAGTCCTACCCTCCGGCCAGCCATCCTCGAAATGTCCCGTTTTCCGGCACCGCCACCGCACCTCGGAGTTCGATCCATGCCTCATCCTTCCCGGTCCTTCCTCCTGGCATCGGCCTTCGTCCTGCTCCTCTCGCAATCCGGCCGCGCCGATTACCAGTTGGTTTTCACCGCCAGCGATCTTACCTCCGGTCAGTCCTCGTCCGGCGGGATGATCGCCGTCAATCCCGGCGACACCGTCGAATTCACCGTGGGCCTCTCCGGACTCGAGGCGAACCAAACTCTGGACTTCCTGGAAGCCGACCTGTCTGTCCCCGACACCACCGTCGTCGCCACATCCACCCCGTCCTTCGGCACGATCATTCCCACCGCGACCGGATTCTTCGCCTCGCCCAACCCGGTGTCCGCCTTCTACGATGATACTTTGGCCGACACGATGACTCCCATCTCGACAAACGGCTCATTCTTCACCTTCACCGCCAAGATCGACCCCCTCGCCACCGGAACCGACACAGTCAGCATCACCTTCGCCTCGTCGATCTCCGATGGGGGGGGCACGCCGATCCCATTCACGAACCTCCCGAGCCTGCTGGTCAACGTCTCGCCGGTCCCCGAACCCTCGTCCTTCCTGTTGGCCCTCCTGGGTGGCGGCGTCCTGATGGCCAGATTCGGTCGTCGCGTCGCTCGACGCTGAACCGTCGGCCCTGACCAGCCACGCACACCGCCATAATCACGAGTCAGCCGTTCCGGGAAGAACCTCCGACCCGAAAACGCCACGAGTTCACGCCACTCTGATCTCGGAGAATGTTGATACGAGGCGGAGCCTCCCCCCAACGCCTCACGGAGCCCTCTCATGCAGTGGAACCGCCCCAAACTGATCAAGGCCCGTCGGTCACGTTCCACGACCCGGACCGTCGAACGCCTGGAGACCCGCGATCTTCCCGCCGCCGCCGCGCTGAGCCTCACTGCTGGGCTCAGTCCGGTTTCCGATCGCGACGGCAACCACGTGGTCCTCCGGCCCGTGGTGCTGCTCATCGGTCAGACCACGCCCGGGGCCATCGTCTCCGCCGAGGTCGACGGCCACGCGGTCGGCCACGCCACCCGGGCCAATCGACTGGGCCAGTATCGCCTCATCGAGCGCTTGCCCGTCGGCCGGACCGCCTTCCAGGTTGACGCCCACGACCGCGACGGCAACACGGCCTCGGCCGCGGTCCTGGTCACCCGGAGCGATGTCCTGATCTCCTGGAATACGACCATGCTTGGCGCCGTCCAGGTCGCCGCCTCCTCGCCGCCGCAGGTGGCCAGGAACCTCGCCATCACTCAACTGGCGGTCCTTGACGCGGTGGACGCCATCACCAACAAGCAAGCCGTGGCCGGCCTGGGCCTCACCCCGCCCCGCGGAGCCTCGGCGGCGGCGGCGGTCGCCGGAGCCGCCTACGAAGTCGGGATGTCGCTCTATCCCGAGCAGGCCGCGACGTTCCGGGCCGCCCTCACCGAGACCATGTCCAGCCTCCCCGGCGGGCGCTCTCGCGCCAGGGGTTACCAGTTCGGCCGGGCCGTCGCCGACGCCATCCTCGCCATCCGCGCCAATGACGGCTCCAGTCTCGCGATCGCCCCTCCGTCGGACACCGGCCCGGGCGCCTGGGTCCCGACCCCTCCGGCTTATGCCGCGTACCTGTCGCCGGGATACGCCTTCGTCACGCCGTTCGCCATGACCAGCCCCGACCAGTTCCTCCCCCCGCCCCCGCCGTCGCTCGATAGCCCCGAGTATGCGGCCGAACTTCAGCAGGTCGAATCCCTCGGCGGGGTGGACAGCACCACCCGCACCGCCGATGAAACCGCTTACGCCCGCTTCTGGTCCGACCTGCCCAGCGCCACCTTCACGCCGCCCGGCCACTGGAACCAGATCGCCCAGGACGCCAGCCTCCAGGGCCACCTCAACCTCCAGACCGAGGCCCGCCTCTTCGGCGAACTCGACATCGCCCTGGCCGACGCCGGCATCTCCGCCTGGAACACCAAGTACGCCTACGACCGTTGGCGACCGGTCACCGCCATCCGCGAGGCCGACACCGACGGCAACGACGCCACCACCGCCGACCCCAACTGGACCCCCCTCTGGACAACCCCCGCGTTCCCCGCCTACACCTCCGCCCACAGCACCTTTAGCGGAGCCGCGGCGACGGTCCTGGACTCCTTCTTTGGCACCAGTTTCGCCTTCACCGATCGAGGCGCTCCGACTCTCGCCAACCTCCCGCCTCGCCAGTTCACCAGCTTCCAGCAGGCGGCCGACGAGGCGGGATTCAGCCGAATCGTCGGCGGGATCCACTTCCAGTCCGACAACCTCGCCGGCCTGGCCGAAGGGCGAGCCATCGGCGCCTACGTCGTCCAGACCATGCCCAAATAACGCCAACCGCCCGGTGTTCAAGCCTCGCCGGGTTCCACATACTTCCGACCCACGAGTTCCGGGGGCAAGCAAGGCATCTCGGCCTGGGCTCCCGGCTCGTCGTGGATCGACCGATACCCCCGCCCGTACCCCATCGCCTTCAACAGAGGGGTCACCGCGTTGCGAAGATGCAGCGGCACCGGCACCCGAGCCGTCGCCGCGGCATCCTCGGCCGCGGCGAAATAGGCTTGCTTGACCCCCTTCGACTTCGGAGCCCTGGCCAGCGCGATCGTCAACTGGGCCAGCGGATAAAGGCCCTCGGGCAAGCCGATCAACGCCACGATCCGCGCCGCCGCGGCCGCTTGCACCATCGCCGAGGGATCGGCCAGCCCGACATCCTCCGAGGCCAGAATACAAAGCCGCCTGACGATGAAGAGGGGGTCGGCCCCCCCCTCGATCAAACGGGCGAGCCAGTAAAGCCCGGCGTCCGCGTCAGAGTTGCGGACTGACTTGATCAGGGCCGAGACCAGGTTGTAATGCTCCTCGCCTCCCTTATCGTAGGCGAACCGGGCCCGCCCGATCGCCTCGACCAGCGTCTCGCGAGCCACTCGCCGAATCCCTTCGGGACCCGCCTCGGTCGCCAAAACCGCCGCTTCCAGCGCCGTCAACGCCACCCGAGCATCTCCCGCCGCGGCGCGTGCCAGATGGGCCAGATCGTCCTCCGCGACCTCGGGACGCCACGACCCAATCCCCCGTTCCGAATCCTCCAGGGCCCGACGCAGGATCGTCCCAACCTCCTCCTCACTCAAGGCCGTCAGGGTCAGCACGCGGGCCCTCGACAGCAAGGCCGCGTTGACCTCGAACGAGGGGTTCTCCGTGGTCGCCCCGATCAAGGTCACTGTCCCATCCTCCACCGCGGGCAGCAACGCATCTTGCTGCCCTTTGTGAAAACGGTGGATCTCATCCACGAACAGCACCGTCCGCCGCCCCCGTCGCCGAGCCTCCCGGGCCTCGCCAATCGCCTCCCGCAACTCCTTGACGCCCGCCAGGACAGCCGAAAGGGTCGCGAATCGTGCATCCCCACGCCGAGCGAGCAGCCTCGCCAGAGTCGTTTTTCCCGTCCCCGGCCCACCCCACAAGATCAGGGAGGGCAGTGGCGCGTTCCCCTCGACGAGTTTGCGGACCAGCCGGCCGGGGCCAAGCAAGTGCCCCTGCCCCACGAACTCGTCCAGGGAGCGGGGGCGCATCCGCTCGGCCAGCGGGGCATCACCGGCGACCTCGCCAGGCCCTTCCGCCTCGTCCGGCTCATCGAACAGGCCGCGCATCGCCTCTCGGGCCATCGGATGCCTCAAGCCTTCCGGGCACTTCTCCCCATCCCCGGGGATCAGCCTCCGAACCCGATTCTACCGCCTGGGGATCTGGCCCGCCCGCCGAATCCTCGGTCGACTCCTCCGGTCGGCAGTCCAGAAGCACGAGATGGGGTGGACGGACGCCGCCGGGCGAATCTCCCGAGCGGTTCCCCTCCCGCCATCCTCGTCGACCGTCCCAGGGATGGTCCCACCGCCGATGCCCTCGACGAAAGAATTCATCGCCCGGTTCGGCGAACCCCCACAAGGTCCGGTCCACGGGTTTTCCATGACCCCGGACCCAATCCAAAATCTCCCGATTCCGCGACCCAGCCCCTTGCCCCAACCCGGACTCCGTTGAGGCGTTTTCTTCAAGCAAGACGAACCGCAACTGTCCGCTCTCCACGAGCGAGACGAACTGATCGCGATGGAAAACCTCGTCGCGACCTGTCCATCCCCCGAAACCCATCGCCGGCTCGCCAGAGGCCACGATGAGGGGAGCGATCGCCATCGACGAAGCGGAAGCGACCAAAAACCGCTCCCCCCGGCGCTGCTCCCGCAAGTAGTTCAACAGCTTCTCGGCCGCCGCCGGCCGCGTCAGTTCCTCCGCCGCGAGCCCGAAGGCGGGTTCCCCCCCTTTCGCGCCCGGCCCGCCCCCCTTGACCAGCGATGGCGAGGCGACCGGATTCAACGGATCAACGCGCCCCAGGATTGGGGTGATCGACCAGGCACAAGGCGCCACCATCAAGGCTGCCAGACCGACCCAGAATGCTCCCTGGGCCCAGGACTCTCCCGAACGCGAGGATCGCGAACTCCACGCCAACAACAAAAGCGCGGCCACGGCCGCTCCGCCTGCCACCGCCGGCACCATCCAGGGCCGCCAGACCGTCGAGGGCCAGATCAGAAACGCCTGCCAGGCGGCCGTCAAAGCCAGGGCCAGCGGCAGCATGACCCCGCGGAACCCCCCCCGCCCGAGGTCTCCCGCCATCCTCAACAGGCCCGCCGAAGCCAGGATCGCCACGGCCGGCCCCATCACAACCGCGTCGGAGTCTTGAAATCCCACTCGCAAGAAGCTCAGCATGGCCCAGAAACTCAGCAGCCAGCCACTCCAGATCCCCAGGGAAATGCCCTGCCGCCTCTCCAACGGGATACCCCGCCGACTCCCGCTCAGCGACGCCAGCCCCACCAGCGCCACCGGGATAAACCAGGTCACCTGGCCCGGCAGCGGACCTCGGAGGAATCGCAGCGGACCCGGCGGATTGGGGGGCAACCTGGCCGGCTCCTCGGCGCCGTCCTCGCCTCGCGACGGCATTCCCCTGGCATGAGGCCAACCTGGCGGTGAAGGCCTCGCACGGAGAATTTGCTCCGCGAGCCACGGCGGCGACCCCTTCGCGCCCGCCTCCCTCGATAGATTTTCGATCGAGCCGAGATTCCCGCGATCCTTCTTCCTCGCACTCCACCCGTCAGCGATCCACGACCATTCCAGCGCCGAGTTGGTCTCCGATCCACCCAGATAGGGCCTTCGTGCAGGAGGGGTCAGTTCCACGGCCAAAGACCAGCCCAGCGACACGACCAGCAAAACGACTCCGGCCAGGGCCAGTCGCCCGGCCCTGGCCCACTGGCTCAGAGGCGCGGCAAAAGCGAAGATTCCCGCGAAGGTCGGTAACACCACGAATGCGTCGAGCAGTTTGATGTTGTAACCGACGCCCAGGAGGGCCGACATCGCCAGCAACGGCCACCAGCGTCCCGTTTCGGCGGCCCGGCTCAACATCCAGGCCGCCAGCAGCAGGACCAACACCAAGGCCGTGTCGGGAAGATTATCGCGATCCACCGCCACGCTTCCCGGCATGGTCGCCAGGATCAACGCCGCCAGCAGCCCCACCCCCATTCCGAAGGCCCGTCGGGCCAGTTGCCAGGTCAACAAGACCGAGCCAACACCCATCAACGCCTGCGGCAGCAGAAGGATTGACCCGCGATACCCCAGAACCTTCGCCGTGGCCGCCTGAATCCAAAGCGCCACCGGTGGTTTCTCGACGGACAGGACGCCCTCGGGGTCAAACGCGGCGAACGCGAAGTTTCGACCGTTCACCAGCATGGCGCGGACGGCCGCCGCGTAATAGGGGTGGCCCGTCCCCACTCGTTCGAGCCGCACCAATCGTAAACCCGCCGCGAGGGCCACGATCAGGATCAACGCGGCCCATTCCGAGTCGGGGGGGACGAACCGGATTGGCCCGGGAGTGGGTCGAGATTTCGGGGGCAATTCATCGGCGGTCCGCGGCATCGAAGGTCTCATCAAAGGAGCGGCGGGGCTCCAGGGTTCCAGGACAAGTGAGCGTCAGTACCCCCGGGTCGGGCGGGAGAAATCCGGCCGTCCCCGGAAATTTCGCCCACGCGGACCAGAGTCGCGGGCCCTCTGGCCCGAGAGCGTCGGACCCTTGCCCGTCCCGTTCGCATTGGCCAGAATACCCGTTCGGCCCGGAGCAATGCACGCCACCGTCCGATCCCTCTCGCCCGCACGCCGCCCGCCGGGGAACCCGACATGGCCCGCCGCCTCTTGCTGGTCGAGGATAGCGCGATGATGCGCCGGATGATCGGCGCACTCCTGGAAGACGAAGGCTACGAGGTCGCCACCGCGAACGACGGCCTCCTCGGATACGCTCACGCCAAGGGAACCCCGCCGGAACTGATCCTGACCGACTACGAGATGCCCGAGCTCGATGGCCCCGGCCTCTGCAAGCGCCTCAAGCAAGACGACCAGCTTCGTCCCATTCCCGTCATCATGCTGACCACCCTCGGGGCCACCGAGAGCAAGGTCATCGGCCTGAACGCCGGCGCCGACGATTACCTGGAAAAACCAAAGTCGCCCCAGGAGGTTCAGGAACTCTTCGCCCGCATCCGCGCCCAATTGCGGATCGCCGACCTCCGTCGCGAATTGGCCCAACGGAACCAGCAACTCGAAGCCGTCCAGGCGAAACTGCACCTGGAACTCGACCTGGCCCGCAAGGTTCAGTCGGCCCTGATGCCCAAGCCCCCCCGACCCCGGGGCGCCCTGCGACTGGCCGTGCGCTATCACCCGGTCAACACCCTGGGTGGCGATGTCTATGACTTCACCGTGAAGCCCGGCAACCGCCTGGGCATCCTCGTGGCCGACGTTTCGGGTCACGGCGTCAACTCGGCCCTGCTCTCGGGAATGGTCAAGACCCTCGCGGCCCCGTTGACCGCCTCCGACGCCACGCCCGGTTCGGTCCTTGCCCGGTTGGACGAGGCCATCGGCCAGTTCTTCCCCGGCGAATACTTCTGCACCGCCTTCTACCTCACCGTCGACGAGACGACGGGCGCCTTCTCCTACGCCGGAGTCGGCCACCCTCCGGCGGTTGTCGTCGGCCCGACGGGCACCCGTCTGCTCGATTCCGACCCCGGCCTTCTCGGCATCGGCATGGCCGACCAGACCACCGACCGCGAGGACACCCTCGCCCCGGGCGAGTCGCTGCTGGTCTACACCGACGGGCTCCCCGACGCGATGGACCCCACCAACACGCTCTTCGGCACCGACCGGATTGCCGCGACTCTGGAAGCCGCCAAATCCGCTCCCCCCGCCGAGATTCTCGACGCCCTCGAGCAGGCCGTTGCCCGCCACGTCCATCCCGGCCACGCCGCCGACGACATCAACCTGGTCCTCCTTCAAAATCCCCCCGCTTGATTCGCCAACATGATAAGATAGGAGGGCCAGGGCGACTGTCTTACCTGGGGGGGAGGCTGCTCTTGGGAGCCAATGTGGCCGAGGTCTCGTTAGCGATCTCCGGACCCTTGACCCTGGAAGAGGTCCCTCGTTGGCGAGACGCCTGGCTTTCGGCCGCCGCCAGCGCCCGACTGTTGACAGTGGATCTGGCCGAGGCCGGACCCTGGGACCTTGCCGGGTTGCAACTCGTAGTGGCCGGTCTCGCTTCGGCCCGTCGGGGGGGGTCGACGGTCCGTCTGATCCGCGTCCCCGAGGTTTGCCTCGCCATCGCCGAGCAGGCCGCCATCGCCGAAGTTCTGGCCGGCTGCATCGACGTGGCCGAGGATTGACGATAGCGCCGCTGGCCCCAACACCCTTGATCCACCCCAACGTCAAAGGCCGCCGCTCGTGGGGAACGACCGCTTTCTCAGCATGTTTTTCGAGGAAGCTCGCGAGCTGCTCCAGGCCCTGGAGTCAGGGCTCATGGGTCTGGAGGCCCATCGAGACGACCCTCTCCACCTCGATCGGACCTTCCGCGCCGCCCACACGCTCAAAGGCGCGGCCGGCATGGTCGGTCTGCCCGCGATCGCCGAGTTCACCCATGTGGTCGAATCGGTCCTGGACGGAATCCGAGGGGGCCGCATCCCGGTCGAACCCGCGCTCATCACCACTCTCCTGGCCTCGAAGGATCACCTGGTCGAAGCTGTCGAGGCGGGTGCCGACGCAACGCCGCCCCCCGCGCCACCGGACCTTGTCGCTCGCCTGACCGCCGTGGCCCGCGGCGAATCCCTCGCCGAAGCGGCTCCCACGCCCCAACGACCCGCCAACCCCACGCCCCCATCCCCGTCGTCCAAAGCCGGCCGGAAGTCCGACGATGGGGACGCCCGCCGTTCCACTCGCAAACGTCCCCCAACGCCTCGCAAATCGACCTCGGCCACGCTCCCGTCTGCCGACGAGGAGGCATCGGTTGCCCTCGCACCTCCTGAAGCCACGCCCGAACGCCCCTTCGAACACTCCACTCCCGGCATCCCGTCGGACGTGGGCCGAACTCCAAAATCCGGCCCAACCACGAGGGAGCCGGTCTCCTACCGCATCCGCCTGACCCCCGCTCTCGACGTTCTCCGCAAGGGGATCAACCCTCTGGGAATTCTCGATGAGTTGCGGGAGTTGGGTGAGGCCCAGGTCGTCGCCGACTGGTCCCGGGTGCCGCCGCTGGAAGACCTCGACCCCCGCGACTGTCACCTCTCCTGGACCATTTCGCTGAGGACCGACGCGGACCGCCCGCGACTCGACGAGGTCTTCCTGTTCCTCGACGATCCCGCTCAGGTCTCCATCGAAGTGAATGGGGATTCCCCCTCGCCCAGCCTCGTGCCCGAGCCGGCTCCGATCCCCGAGCCCACCCCAGCTTCGCCCAAGCCGCCCGGCGTCGAGCCTCGTGGCAGGGAGGCCAAAAGCTCAAGAGTCCGCGTCGAGGCCGACCAACTCGACGAACTCGTGGGGATGGCCGGCGAACTCGCGATCCTGGCGGATAGCCTCTCCGGCTTGCGTGACCTGAAGGGGGTCGGACCCTGGGTCGGGGCCTTGGAAGCCCTGGAACGGATTGGCCGCCGCCTGCGCGACACGACCCTGGAATTGCGCATGGTGCCGATGGAGGAACTCTTCGTCCGGTTCCCCCGAGTCGTTCGCGACCTCGCCAGCCGTTCCCGCAAACAGATCGTCCTGAAGATTGAAGGAGAGGAAACGCGTCTCGACCGCACGATTATCGAGCGCCTGGCCGACCCGATGATCCACTTGATTCGCAACGCCGTGGATCATGGTCTGGAACCCGCCGACGAGCGAATCGCCGCCGGCAAGCCCTCGACGGGTCGGATCACCATCGCCGCTGGTTACGAGGGGGACCGGGTCGCCATCCGCATCGAGGACGACGGCCGAGGCCTCGATCGCTCCCGAATCGTCCGAAAGGCCCTTGATGCCGGTCTGCTTCCCCCCGGCACCTCGCCCGACGATCCCCGCGTCGGCAGCGTGATTTTCGAGCCGGGCTTTTCCACACGCGACAAGGCTGGGGAACTTTCCGGCCGAGGCGTTGGATTGGACGTAGTCCGCGACACGATCCACGCTCTGAGAGGCTCCGTCACCCTCCGCAGCGTGGCGGGAGGGGGGACCACCTTCCTGATCCACCTTCCCCTGACCCTGGCGATGATCGACGGCCTTCTGATCGAGGTGGGCGAGGGCCGTTACGTGGTCCCGATCGCCCAGGTTGAGGAATGCGTCGCGGTCGCCGAGGATGGCCCAGGCTGGGCGATGAACCGACAGGCCCTGTCCGTTCGCGAAGCACTGGTCCCTCTGGTCTCGCTGCGGCGGGCCTTCCACGTGGAGGGCGTCGCGCCCCGCCTCCAGGAAATCCTGCTCACGGTCTACGCCGAGGAGCGGGTCGGGGTCGTGGTCGACCGGCTTCTGGGACGAGTCCAGGCCGTCATTCAGCCCCTGGACGACGACCTTGGCGGTCCCCGACGCTTCTCCGGCGCCACCATTCTGGGAGACGGCTCGGTCTGCCTCATCCTGGACCTCGCCAGCCTCGTGGGCCACGCCCACAACGTCGAACTCACGCCAAGGATGGTCTCCGCCTGACTTCACCACGGAACTCACCCCGGACCCGAGCCCGCCGAGGCCGCCGCCATGACCTGGTCGTTCCGCAACAAACTGATCCTGACGTTCTTGCTCTTCGGGATCGTGCCGACCTCGCTGATGACGGCCGTCCTTTTCGGGGCGACCGCCCAGCTCAAGGAGCGCCAGGCCCGGGTGATCTACCGCAACACCCTGGCCGCCGCCCGGGCCATGGACAATTCGGCACTCGACGCCAGCCGGGGACTCAAGGCCCCGTTGCTCGACCGCAACGACACCCGCGCCATCGAGGAACTCTTCGATACGATCGCCCGCGAGATTCCGTTCAAATCCACCCGGCTGGCGTTGATCGACCATGACCTCGACGTCGTGGCGGCACGAGGAGAGGCCGGCGACCGCGCCGCATTCCTTCCCAATCGTAAGCTCGGCCAACCTTACTACGATAAGGTTCGGCCCTTTGTGGCCTCGGAGAAAGCCGGTCAGCGGAACTCGAACGCCGAATATTACAACATCGACGAGGGGACACTTGGGGCCGAAGTTCTGGGCGTGGCGTCCATCTCTCTCCGAGAGACTGAAGCTGGACCCGCCACTCCCTTCGCCGTGCTCGTCGACGTGCCGCAGTCGGAAGTCTATCAGACCACCGAGACCATTCGTTTACAGACGTTCGCGGTTTTCGCCGCGTGCCTTCTGGCCACTTTGGTCGCCGGTCCCTTGTTGGCTCGCCGATTCGTCCTGCCCCTCTCGGCCGTGGGCGAGGCCGCTCGTGGGCTCGAAAAAGGTCAACTGTTCGTCCGAGCCCGCGCCGATCGGGCCGACGAGATTGGCCAGCTTGCCACCCGGGTCAACTCCGTCGCCGCCCGCCTGGCCGACGTCATCCGTGAGATTGGCCAGGCGACCAATTCCGTCTCCACCGCGAGCAGTGAATTGAGCGCCAGCGCCCAGGAGCTTTCCCAGGGGGCCACCGAACAGGCCAGCACCCTTCAAGAAATCGCCTCCAGCCTGGGGACGGTCGACGGCTCGGTCCAGAACAACGCCCAGCACGCCCAGCAGACCGCCAAGACCGCCGGAGAGGCCACCGCCCAGGCCGAGGAAGGTGGAAAGGCGGTCCAGGAAACTGTTCTGGCCATGCAGCAAATCGCCCAGCGCATCCGGCTGGTCGAGGACATCGCTTACCAAACGAACCTTCTGGCCCTCAACGCCGCCATCGAGGCCGCCCGCGCCGGGGCCCAGGGCAAGGGGTTCGCCGTCGTCGCCGGAGAAGTCCGCCGCCTGGCCGAACGCTCGCAGGACGCCGCCCACAAGATCGGTGAAACGGCTGAATCCAGCGTCAAGGTCGCCGAAAATGCCGGACGACTGCTGGAGAAGATTGTCCCCAAGATCCGCCAGACTTCGCAACTGATCCAGGAAATCGCCGCATCCAGTCAGGAGCAAACCGCCGCGATTCACCAGATCAACGTCGGGGTCCGCCAGCTCGACCAGGTCGTCCAGCAAAACGTCACCGCCAGCGTCCAACTCGCCTCGACGGCCGGCTCACTCGCCTCGCAGTCGGCGACATTGGAACACCTCATGGGCTTCTTCCAGCTCGGCGACGAGCCTCGTCACGACCTGCGGCGCCTCGGCGGGACGCAACGACGTTCCTCGTCGTCACCCCGTCATGCGGACGATCACGCCTCCCCGGCCGACTTTCACGATCGAGGCGGCGATGAACCGCCGCGACGAGCCCCCTCGCCCGACCACCGATCCCCCAGTGGGGTGGTTGTGAATCTGGATGAAGACACCGACTTCGAGCGATTCTGATCTCGGCCCCCTCAACGTCTCCCTGGAGAACCGTGCGATGGAAGCGGAGGGCCTCGAGAACGACGACGGTCGCGATCGCGCCGAATCGTTCGTGGTGTTCGAGCTAGGAGGGGAAGGCTACGCGCTGGAGGTCGCCCGAGTTCGCGAGGTTCTCGACCTGGGCAATCTCACCCGGGTCCCAGGCGGGTCTCCGTCGCTTTGCGGGCTCTATAATCTCCGGGGGCACGTCGTGCCCGTCTGGAACCTGCGCATTCCCTTCCAGTTTCCCGCGAACGAGGCCCTGCCGGATGTCCTCCCCTGCGTTTTGATGGTCGAGCCGCAGGCGACCGACCCAACCCGAGTGGCCGGTCTGTTGGTGGACCGCGTCTCCGACGTCCTCGACGTCCCTCCCGAAACGATCCAGCCCGCCCCCAAGACGGGCCTGGGTGGCGGTTCGTCGTTCATCCGCGGACTGATTCGCCACCAGGACCGATTTCTGCTCATCATGGACCTCGACCGCGTGTTCAAGGTGCTGTCCAACGAGAACGTCAGCGACTCCGCGTAATGCGAACTTGCCCGATCGTGGACTCCGGTTTCTGGATCACCCGGCAAGTGATACTCGATGAGGTACAAAATGCACTTTCCGAGGCAATGCTATATGTGATGCCGCCAGGCTGAGCAGCCTGTCAGCGTCGGCCTGAATCTCGTCCTCGGTGACCCCGGGACCGAGAACCGCACAGAATTCCTCGCCGAGCATTTCGCGACGCCACGCCCGCCGCTTGTCGGCGTGGCTCGGACGGCGTGACATGCTGTCTCACGGCGACCCCGAGCGCTCCACCAACTCCTCGTCCCCCCGGCCCCACACCCACACCTCGGTCAGCGTGAAGGTCCAGAGGCAGTAGGCCGTGTAGACAGTTTCTAGGAAAGATAGGTCAGTTGGGCTACCGCAACAGCACCATGACCGATGCCACATGAACAAATCCAAGGACGTTGCGGGCCGTTTTCTCGTAGCGAGTGGCCACACAGCGATACTGCTTGATCAGGTTGATAAACCATTCGACCTTCACCCGCTCCTTGTACAAATGCTTGTGGTAGTCACGAGCGACTTTCCTGTTCTTCTTCGAGGGGATGACCGCCTCGGCCCCTCGCCCCTTCGCACTCGCGACCACCGCATCGCTGTCGTAGCCCTTATCCGCAATGAACGCCCCTGCCTCACGTCCCTCCATCAACGGCTCGGCCTGAGTGACATCGGCGACTTCTCCACCCGTCAGGACGAAGTCCACCGGTTGCCCAGGGCGTCGACGATGATGTGGATCTTGGTGCTGAATCCGCCTCGGGAACGGCCGAGGGCCTGGTCCGCGCCCCCTTTTTTGCCGCGCCGGCGGCATGTTGATGGGCTCGAATCACCGTGCTGTCGAGGATCATCCACTCCAGGTCAGGATCCTGGAGCGTCTCGAACACTTGCTTCCAGGCCCCTTTGTTGGCCCAGCGATCGAACCGCTTCCAGACCGAGCCCCAGGGTCCGAACCGCTGGGGCAGGTCACGCCAGGGGGCCCCGGTTTTGGCAATCCACAGGACGGCGTTGGTGAAGAGACGGTTATCCTTGGCAGTCACACCAGGGTCGCCGGGCTGGCCGGGGAGGAGGTCCTTGGTGCGTTCCCAGCGATCATCCGTAATCTCGTGGCGACGCATCGTAGCCCTCCGGACAGAAATCGAGGTCGAGAACCCACCCTTTCTTGCTCTAAGGCCCTAGAGTTTGTCCACACGGCCTAGGGCTTGACGTCCAAACTCCGGAGGCCGGGGGCGATCTCTTCCCTCAACTGGCCGGTTTCCGGGAACTGCGCCTTCGAGCGGCAAGCGGCGAGGATTTGCCGATTCATCCGGTTGGCCGTCCGCTCATCCCTGGCCTCCGCGATATACGCCCAGATTTCGGCCAGGTCGTTCCTGGCCTCATCGGTGAGGAGTGGATCCTTCATTGCGTCTTCGCTGACCTCTTGGGGAGTTGCTGCTTTCCCCGGGACTTTGCTTCCTCAAGGGTCGCCTCGTTGAACGGGGAGACCTGTCCTCGGTCGGCCTGGTCGAGCCCAATTTGGATTTCGCGGCGAAGCTCGGCGAGCTTGTGTTGGTGCAGCTCTTCCTTCTCCTTCAGGAGCCGCAAACTGTCGCGGATGACCTCGCTGGCCGAGTGGTACATGCCGCTCTGGACCTTGCCGTTGACGTACTGTTCCAGTTCCGGGGTGAGTGAGACGTTCATGCGCGGGACTCCAGGCCACTCTTGTGCGTTGGAACCAGCTTACCGCGGACCACAGAAATTAGCCGTTTTGGTTATTCGAGACGGTTGGTTGGGGTGTCTTTCGCGTTGGCGAATGCGGTCTTCCGACTGATTTGAGGATGGGTCAAGGCGGGAGTTCGGTGTTGGCGATTCCGTCTCGGCCGGGGTGGAAGAGGTTGTTGGTGAAGTGGAGACCCTTGGGGGCGGTGGGGCCGGATTCGATCCTGACGGCGAATCGGTATGCGGGTGGGGGGGTTTGCGGTTGGCCGTCGATGAGGATGGCGTCTTGGTGGGTGTCGTAGATGAGGTTTCCCTGGATCAGGACGTCGGTCAGCGGGGGGTCGTCGGGCATCTGGCCGTGGTCGAAGCGGAGGGGGTTTCCGTTGGCTTCGTCGCCCCAGACCCATCTTGAGTGGCCCTGGCCGAACTCGGAGATGATGTTGTTGGCGATGATCGTTCCGCCGTCGCCGTTGGAGGGGCGGGCGGGGTGGCCGTCCCTGGCGGGCTCGGTGGGGTGGGAGGCGGCTCCGGGCATCAGCCCGATGCTCCAGAGGGTGTTTTTGCGGAACTGGTTGCCCAGGATCTGGATGTGGCGGGCGCCGTGCATCGCCTTCATGCCGATGAGGGAGTTGTTGATGAGGTTGTGGGCGATCAGGACGTGGTCTCCGTGGATGTCGAGCCCCTGGGCGGCGTTCTCGATGGTGTTGCCCAGAATCTGGACGCCGTTGGAGGACTCGGGGTTGCCGACCTGGATGGCGCTGCCTTGCATCCAGTTGTCGGTGTGGTCGGTGTCCCAGTCGTGGGCGCCGGCGAGGACTCCTCGCTGGGCGTTCTTTTTGGTGTAGCGGCCGAGCTGGTATTGGGCCTTCAACTCGGTGGTGGGGAGGAGGCGGTCCTCGACGATGCGGTTGCCCTGGATCAGGGCCGACTGGCAACTGTGGACAAGCAGGCCGGTTCCGTCGAGGCAGCGGAAGGCGTAGCCGAGGTCGGGGTTGGCGGTTCGGTCGTCGATGGACACCGTTTGGTAGTTGCGAATGAGGCAGTCGCGGACCTGGACGCCCCGGCATTCGTGCAGGTGGATGGCGGGGTCTCGGGCGTGGTTGTCGAGGACCCGGAGGCCGTCGATGGTGAGGTCCTGGCAGTCGTCGGCGCGGAGGGCCTCGGCGCTGGCGTCCTGACGGTTCTGGGGGCGGGTCAGGGTCAGGTCTCGGAGGCGGACCCCCCTGGCGTGGTCGATGCGGAGGATGGGGCGGTTGGGGTCGGTCATGAGGATGCGGCCGGGACCGACGAGGCCGGCGTGGTCGGTGTTGAGAAGGAGAGTTTCGTGGATCTCGTAGTCGCCGTCGGGGAGTTCGACGACCCGGCCGGGGTTGGCGAGGAGGGCGGCGTGGAGGGAGGGGTAGTCGGCGGCCGAGGGGGTGGCGGCCTCGACGCATGCGGGCGTGGCGAGGAGGGCCAGGGTGAAGGCCAACAGGGGGCGGGGCATGGTGGCCTCGTCGGGGTCGGGAGGGTTGGGGGCGTTGGGTTTACGGTAAGGAGACTCCTTGCTGAGAGCAAGGTTGGGGCGGGTTCCCCAACGGGCGGCGGGGCGGGTAAACTGGGGGGCCAGCGAACTTTTGTCCTGCTTGCGACGTAAGGGCGCCGGGGGCGGCCCTGGCCCGTTTCCCCCTGTTCCGATCGCCGATTTCCGGGAGTCGACCTCGTGATGAGCGGTGCCCTTGCTCGTGCCCGTGCTTGTTGGGGCGTTTTGATCGCGTGCGTGGCCTGGGCCGGAGTGTCCGGTTGCGGTGACTCGGCCGAAGATCGTCGAGAGGCGTATACGCCACCCACGGCGGGTCAAGCGGCCGTCGGAGGGGGCGAGGTCGTCGCGGGTCGCGGGAGTTCGGGGCGGTCGGCGGCGGTGACGGCTCCTTCGGTGGACCTGGGGGACGTGGATCGAGCGGCGATCCTGGATAGTGTGGTTTCCTTGATCGAGTCGGCGGCGCTGGCGCCTCCGCCACCTCCGGGGAGTTCGTCGAACTTCTCGATGGCGGCGTCGCACCTGAATTACTACTTCGAGGGGGCGCCGGATTCAGATTTCGCGATGGGGATGGGGGCTCGCGAGTACCTGTTGCCGAAGATTGGCGAGAAGGGGGTGGCGTCGCTGGAGTTGCGGAAGTTCACCGACCGCGATGCCCGCCACCTGGAAGATTGCCTGCTGTATCACGCGATCGCGGCGAGGGTGGCCGGCGAGGGGGATGACCTGACCCGCGCCGGCCGGCTGTTTGACTGGGTGGTGCGGAACGTCCAGCTTGTGCCGGTGGGGACGCTGGTGCCTCCGGGTTTGCCGCAAGCTCAGGCTCGGCCTTACGACGTCCTGGTGAGAGGGGTGGGGTCGGAGGAGGCTGGGGACGTGGGTTGGGCGGAGCGGTCGTGGACGTTTTTGGTGCTTTGCCGGCAGATCCATCTGGATGCGGGGTTGATCGCGTTGAAGCGGCCCGGGGTGGAGGCGGCGGAGCGCTGGATCACGGCGGTTCTGGCCGATGGCAAGGCGTATCTATTTGACGCGAGGCTGGGTCTGCCGGTGCCGGGGCCGGTGCCGGGGCCGGAGGGTCGGGGGGTCGCGACGTTGGAGGAGGCGGCGACCGATCCGGCCATTCTGGAGCGGATGGACCTGCCGGGGCTGGCTCCTTATGGCGTGGGAGCTGCGGAACTGGCGGGGAAGGTTCGGGTTTGGATCGACTCCAGCACAGGGTATGCCTCGCCGAGGATGCAGGTGCTTGAGAGCCGGTTGGCGTCTCGCAACCGGATGGTGCTGTATCGGGACCCGGCGGCCCAGCGCGATGCGTTCGTCAAGGCGATCGGGGCGGGGCGGGTCGAGGAGGTGGATCTGTGGGCGACTCCGGTGATGGTGGAGCGTCGGCTGTTCACCGACCCGGCGTTCAACCGGGCGACAGGGTTCACGCTCCAGATGTTCGACGCCAACCAGTTCGCTCCGCTGCTGAAGGGGCGGCTGTCGCAGTTGCGCGGGCAGATTGATGGGGAGTCGGGGGCTATCCGCCATTATGTCAGCTTCCGCAAGGAGCCGGATTTGACCGTGCCCGACCCTCGCCACGCCGGGAAGAAACTGCCACTCCCGGCGGCGTTCCGGCGAGCGCTGGACCTTTACGCGACGCAATTCCTGGCGCAATGCCATCTGGACCGGGGGCGTCGGGAGCCGGCGCGGTTCCTGTTTGAGCAGACGTTGGTGCTCCAGGCCGAGCCGGGGGCGGGCTTGCTCGATCCGCCGTTCCGGGATGGAGCCCTGGCGAATCTGGGGCGGCTGGCGGAGGAGGCGGGGAAGCCGGCCGAGGCGGTGGCGTGCTACTCGGCGGAGGATCCGGGGGGACAGCATCAGGGGGACCTTTTGCGGAGCGTGGCCCTGCTGTGGCGCGACCCGACCTTGCCGCCGGTCGCTCCGCCTCCGACGACCTCTCCGTCGACCGGTGGGGAACCGTCGGGGGTGGTGGTGCCGTCGATCGGGGCTGTGATAAAGTAAAGGACGAGAAGGCATTTCGGCCACGGCCCGCGCCGGGCCCGTCCCGCGAGGGGCCAGCGATGCGCAATGGCGAGACCGGCCCCCGCCCCGCGACCCGCCGGGCTGGGTCCGAACCGACCGCGGTGGCCGAGGCTCGCCGTGGGCCGGGGGTGATGCCTCCGGGCGAGCAAGTGATCGAGACGGTGGTCTGCCCGTTCCATTGTCTTTATCAGGATGCGCTTTACTTCCACAACCAGAGCCGTCGGTCGGCCGAGCGGTCGGAGACCGATGCGGGGCGAAACGCGCGGGCGGCCTTTGTGCTGTACCTGGCGGCGGCGGAGTCCCTGGTCCATCAGGCGGCGGCGGAACTGGGGCGTCCGGAGCTGGCGAGGCTGGTGGCCGACCCGGGCCGTCCGTTGCCTCAGGGGGATGTTTGGAGGATGCTGCCGGCGATTGTCGGCGACGGGCCGCCCTCGGGGTTCGACCCCAAGGCCCCGCCCTGGCCGCAGTTCGCCGAGTTGCTGACCTTGCGGGCCTCGTGGGCGTATCCCGGCCCCGCTCCGCAGCGTAGGGCGTATTACCACGCGGCCCCCGGCGGGGCATTCGAGCCGTTAGAGCCTCACCAGGTCCCGCCCGGGTTGGCGTTGTCGCCTGATCGCCTCCAGTTCCCTCACACCGGATTGCCACGCGACCCGTATTCACTGCGGCCCCGGCACCTCGACACGGCCCGATCGGTGCTGGACGCGGCGATCGAGGCGCTGGACCGTCGCCTCGCTGGCGCGCTCACGAAGGACGCCCGCCATCGGACCGAGCCGGTGAGGGTGGTCCATCCCGAGGGGATGGGCTGATCGGTCGCGGCCTCGGTGCTTCTCCCGGGTCGCCGGCCCTGCGTTGACAATCGTCAGAGGCTCGTTGACGATTGTGGGAGATTAGGGCTTCTTGCCGATCCTTCGTGATTTGGCCGATACGACCGGGGGTGGGATGATGCGGCTGTGGCTTCGCGACCGGTGTGTCGATCGTGGTCGGCTGGCCCTGATTCTCGGGGTGGCCTGGGTTTGGGCCGGGTCGTTGGCGTTCGCGGCGGGGGGACTTCCGAGCCTCCCGGGCGCGGTGGCGAAGCCTCCGGCGTGGCTGGTCGCGGATGCCCCGTTCGACGTGGCCGCGTTCTTCAACGCGACGAAGGACACCGAGAATGCGGCGCCGCTTTATCTGGATGCGTTGTTCGAATTCGACCCGAGCTTGCAGAAATGCTTCCCCGAGGGGCCGGCCCGGGACCGGCGGGTGAAGGCGGCCGAGGGACGCCGGACGGCGTTCTTGGCGGCTTTTCAGGCATTCCAGGCCGACCCGAAGTCGGTGGCCGCGGATACGATCGACGCGGCGATTCGTCCTTATGACGAGGGGTTCCGCAAGCTGGCATTGGCCCAGCGTCGGCCGCGTTGCGTGTTCGTGACGGGGATCGACTTCTCGGCGTTACTTCCTCACGCCCAGGCAGCGCGAGATGTGGCGCGGGTGGCGAGCTTGCGGGTGCAGCAGGCCGTGGCGAAGGGGGATTTCCCCTCGGCGGTGGGCGACGTCAAGATGACCCTGCGGCTGTCGAGGGATTTGCGGCCCCGGGGCTACCTGATCGTCCAGTTGGTTGCTGGGAGCATCGATCAGGTCGTGATGGGGGAGATGGTGCCGGCGATCCTGGCCGGGCCCGGCCTGAAGGCGAAGGATTGCAAGGCGTTGATGGCCGACCTGAAGGAGCATGAGTCGCGGTCGACTGATGGGTTTGTCGAGGGGTTGCGGGGGGAGTATGTCGAGGCTCGGACGACGCTGCGGGCGCTGATCCATGACCAGGCGGGATTGGCCGCGAGGCTGGGGGTCGTGAGCGGGAAACCGGGGGATTCGCTGGTGCTGGAATTTGCCCAGCCCACGCTCAAGGGGGGACTGGCACCGGACTCGAAGGTGAAGCCCGCCGCCCCTTCCGCCGTCCCGCCCAAACCCGTCGAGGCGCCCGAGCCCTGGCCGGCGGACCTGGACGCGCGGGTGGCGAAGTCGAGCCCCGGGGAGGAGCGGCGGGCCGTGTTGGCGTTGAGCGCCTATTACCGAGACATGCTGGCCACGGCTGGCGTGCCGGCGGTCGGGCGGGTCGCGAAGATTGGGGCGATCGACAAGGGGGAGTGGTCCAAGGGGGCCGGGTTGCTGGGCCGGGTCTTCAAGGGAATGACTCCCGCCGTTGGGGCGGCTGCGGTGGCCGACGGGCGGGTCGTGGCGGACCGGCGGGCGACGGCTTGCGTGGTCGCCCTGCGATTCTGGGAACTGGCTCATGGGCCGGCGCCGGGCGATCTCGTCGAGGCGTTGAAGGCCTCGGGCGTGTCGCGAGTGCCGATCGACCCGTTTGACGGGAAGCCGTTGCGGCTCGCCGTGGTTGAGGGGCGTCCGGTGGTCTACTCGGTGGGCAAGGACGGGACCGACGAGGGGGGGCGGATCGACTCCGAGATGGACCGGAAGGCAGGGGACCTGGTGTTCCGGTTGCCTGAGCCGGTTCGGCCTTGAGGGTTCGTCCACCCATGCCCCTGCCCTGCCCTACCGTGAACGGTTTGTCAAGCGGCGCGGGCGTTCTCGGCGGTCTCGGCGAGCAGGCCTTGCAGGAGGAGAGCCAGGTTCAGAAGGACCCTGGTATAAACGTGGGCGAGTGATTCGAGGTCATCGTTGTCCGGAAGCGGGGGGATAGGGAAGGTCAGACCGAGGGGGCGGCTTGGCGGCTGCTGAGCGGGAGGCGGCGGGGGGAGGAGGTCGTACAGGAGGGATTCGATCGCCACGGTTCGGCCGGTGAAGGGGCCGGTCAGGGTGTCGACGGCCAGGAGGAGGCGGCGGACCCGGCTGGGGGGGAAGGTGGCGTTGATGCGCATCAGACGGTGAGCAACCCGAGGGTCGGCCAGGGCCGCGTCGAGGGTGGGGAAGTGGGCGAAAAGGTGGTCGGGGCGAATCCGGAGGAGGGTTTCCCGGCAGTCGTTGGCCCAGGGGAGGCGGGCTCGGTTGGCCGAGGCCGCCGCCAGGGTTAGCAGGGCTTCCCGACGCCCGTTCCGGCCGGCTCTCAAGGCTTCGCGGGCCAGTCGGAGTTGGTCGATCGCCAGGTCCGCCGTCATGACAGGCTCACTCCGCTCCTGGTCCTCGCTCGACCCTTGCCTTGCTAGTCTGAATATCGGGCTGGGGCCATGCAATCTTGCCGGATTTCGGCTGTTGGGTTTTGGGGTTCCTTCGGTTGCGCTAGCCGTACTATGCTGACGACCCCACTGCCTGGAAGATCGGACCGAGGCGATTGTCTTGGCCCAACCCGGCAAAAGGGGAGCAGGCACCGGCGGTGTATCGCCAGAGCCAGTCCCCTGTTCCCTCAACGTGGCATTTTCCTGGCCGGGCACGACGAAAGGGCAATGGGCGCCGGTGGAGTTCCGCCAGAGCCAGTCCCCTTTGGCCTCAACCTGCCTGGCGACCCCACTGGGCGGGAGTTCGGGACTGAGGCGTTTGTCCTGGCCTAGCCCGGCAAAAGGGGAGCAGGCACCGGCGGAGTACCGCCTGAGCCAGTCCCCTTTTGCCTCAATGTGGCATCTTCCTGGCCGGGCATGGCGAAAGGGGAGCAGGCACCGGCGGAGTACCGCCAGAGCCAGTCCCCTTTGGCCTCAACGTGCCTGGCCGGGCTTGGGAAAAGGGTGGTCCCCTTTTGCCTCAACTCTTCAAAGATTCTGGACGGACGTCACCCGGCGGAGCGGTGGTCGATGCGCATTTTGATGGTCACGTCGTTCCCGGTCCCCGGCGATTTTGACGGCACGGCGATGCTGCCGATCAAGATCCTGCGGGCCTTGAAGGGGCTCGGGGTCGACGTCGTGCTGGCCCACCTGAAGGCGAGGCCGCCGTGGGGCCCGGTGGTTCGAGGGGAGTTCGAGGGGACGCCATCGTTTACCTTGCCGCCGAGGTCGTGGGTCGGCGGGCTGAGGCGGATCTTCCGGGAGTTCCCGTTCGACCTTGTCCACGCCCAGCATTATGGAGGGGCGACCCGGTCTTACCTGGCCTGCCGACGTTATGGTTGGCCGATGGTTTATGAGATTCACTCGCTGCTGGGGGATGAGGTGGAACGGGACCGTCTGGGGCGGGGCCTGGGGTTTCGCTTGACCGTCGAGGTGGAGCGCCGGGCTTGCCGGGACGCGGCTCAGGTGATCGCGTTGGGGGAGCCGGTGAAGCGGGTGGTGGTCGAGGAGAAGGGGGTTCCGGCCGAGCGGGTGAGCGTGATCTACCCGGGGATCGACCTGGCCGAGTATGACCAGCCGGGCTCTCCGGCGGAGATTCCCGGGGTCGGCCCGGATGAGAAGGTCATCATGTATGTGGGGAGCATCGTTCACCCCAACCAGGGGGTGCCGATCTTGGTGGAGGCGCTGCCGAGAGTGTTCGCCGAGGTGCCCGGGTCTCGCTGCGTCCTGGTGGGCGGGCCGGCCGAGGCGGGGGAGGCGTATCGTCGGCGGCTTGGCGAGGATGGCGGTCGGTTGATCGTGCTGACGGGTCGGACGCCCGAGCAGGTGGTGGCCCTGACCCGGAGGGCCGACGTGCTGGTGCATCCCCGGCTGGCCTGCCGGGAGAATTACTCGGTGCAGAGCAAGATCGCGGTGTACCTGGCGGCGGGGCGGCCGATCGTGGCGACCGACTTTGGCGATTATGTCCGCATTTTGGGGGAGACCGGGGCCGGGCGGCTGACGGCCGTGGATGCGGGATCGCTGGCCGCGGGAATCGTCGAGGTTTTGCAGGATGAGGGGCTCGCCGCAAGGCTGGCTTCGGCGACGAGGCCGGTGGCGGAAGAGTTCTTCGGGATGGACCGCAACGTCGAGCGCTATCTTGAGGTCTATCGGCGGGCTCTGGCGGTGGGCGCGGGGCGAGGTTGAGCTAGCCTCGGCTGGAATGGGCCCAACCCTGGAGTCGAGCCCGCGAGCGCCTCGAGGGTCGGCGCTCGCGAGGATGAGTGCTTTCTCAAGCCTGGACGGATCATCACTCCACAGCGCGAGGAGTTTCTGAATTGGGGACCGACCAATCGCGACGGCGACGGTTGAGGGCCAGGCCGAGGATGGCTCCCAGGCCAGCCAGGGCGATTGAGGAGGGTTCGGGGACGGCGTTGAGGTGGTAGTCGGCGACGACCGGCAGATGGTCGGAGACCTGGGTCAGGTCGGTGAGCAAGGCGGAGGCCTGGGCGACGGTGTAGCCGGGAAGCTCGGCGGCCAGGGCCGCGGCGCTTCCGGTGGTGATCGAGGCGCCGTTGCGGTGGGTGCCGGTGTTGCCGAAGGCCAGGAGCGAACCGTTGACGTAGCTCAGGGGGCCCGTGCCGTCGGCGATCGCGGGGGAGTTCAGCAGGAGGTCGTCGCGAAAACGCATGCCGACGGTGGATTGGTTGGTGAACTTGGCCGTGGTGGTGGGCGACTCGGTCTGGGTGTTCAGGCTGGTGAAGTTGCCGGCCAGGGGGTCGATGCCCTGGTTGTTGTGCGAGCCGGGGGTGATGACGGCCTTGTAGCCGGGGTCGTTGGCATTGCTGGTGGCGTTGTAGTCGCCCGCGTAGATGATGGAGGAGTTGGCCGGCAGGGCGTTGGCCGTGGAGGCGAGAAGGGTTCCTTCGCGGCCCCGATTGTTGAGGTTGGTGGTGCCGGTGCCCGACTTGAAGTGGTCGCTGAAGAGGTAGAAGCTATCGGACGCGGGAGCCCCGACGGGCTGGAACTCGTATTCGAGGATCTGGCGGGGGAAGGTGCTGCCGCTGGGGTTGCCGATGCCCCGCTCGAAGACCAGGGAGAGGGTGTTGGTATTGTAGACAAGGCTTTGAGGACCGTTGCCGATGTTGTTGCCGTCGGTAGCGCCGTTGAGGGGGGCGACCGCGTAGGGGGTGGGGTTGGCCGACGTGCCGTAGAGGGCGTTCAGCAGGTTGGCAAAGCCCTGGGCCGTGGGGTTGGGTGTCGAGCCGGTGTGGTAGACCGATTCCTGGAGGGCCAGGACATCGATGGGCCGGGCGATTCCGGCGACGTTTTCGGCGCCGATGGCCTGGAGGATGTCAGAGGCTCCGGAACGGGGCGAAAAATCGGTGGTGCCGTTGACGTCGTTGGCCGTGTTCCAGGTCACGACGCGAAGATCCTGGGCCTGAACCGGCGAGAGCCCTGGAGCGATCAGCAGGAGTGCGGCAATGAGAATCACGCCGAGGGGCAGGCGCGGTTGTGGCGTGGTCGCGAGGCTCATGGTGCGGAGATCCGGTCCTGGGTGGTTGGGAGGCGGGGAGGAATGGGAACGATTGGGATCGGGGGGGGGGGGCGGGGCGTTCGATCGTCAATAGGCGTCGGCGCTGACAACCTCGCCGCCGTTTCGGGAGCCGATGCCCCTCCAGACGGACAGGGCGATGGAGTCCTTGAGGAATCTGACCGAGCCGTCACCGAAGAGGGCGTTGACGCCGCCAGGGTGGTGGCTTCGGGCCGAAACGATGGCGTTCTCGCCAGGGGTGTCGGTGAGGTTGTAGCCAATGCCGCAGTCGATGTTGTTCCAGTTCGGCGGGGCGGCGTGGTTGTAGAGGGTCGCCATGTACCAGGCGAAGGGCCAGCCGTTGGAATAGTCGGCGCCGCCGTCGTTGAGTTCGGGGGTGTAGCGGCCGTGCTTGCCGAAGACGAAGGCGATGTTGGCGGCGACGTTCTGGTTGGCCATTCGGCAGTAGTTCAGGGCGTCGTCGGCGGGGGGAACGGCGGAGGCGTAGCCGGCGTAGGCGCCTCGGTCGGTCTCGATCATGTCGTTGATGGTAATCAGGTTGGCGCTGGCGGCGGCGCCGTCGAACTTGCCGGAGCCCTTGCTGCGTTCGGAGAAGAAGACGGTGTTGGAGAGTCCATCACTGATCTGGGCCGAGGTGAGGGCGGGCCCGATGGTGAAGGCGCCGTTGTCGCGGATGGTGGGGGCGCTGGTCTGGGCGCTGGTGCTCTGGGCGCCGGCGGAGACCGTCGATCCGCCGAAGTTGTAGCGGTAGTTGTTTTCGCTGATGCCCTGGTCGGAGGTGTTGGAGTCGGAGGGGCAGAGGAAGGTGCTCATCGCCAGGGCGTAGGCGGTGTAATTGGGCGCGAAGATCGTGGGTCGTGGGCCGCCGGCCCCGGTGGTGATCCGGGCGACGTTGGCCCGGGCGAAGTTCATTGCGTTGTAGGCGGGCACCTGTTCCAGGGAGTTGAGGATGTGGCAGTGGACCGAGATGTCGCCGGACCATCCGCCCTTGGCGTAGGTTTCGAGGATGGTGTAGTTGGTGTAATTGGTCTGGGTGCCAGTGGTGCCGAAGTAGCCGTTGAGGTAAATGTCCGGGGTCATCCGGCCGGGTGGGAAAGCGTTGGCGGCGCTATGGTAATTATGAAGGGCGATGCCGATCTGTTTCAGGTTATTGACGCACTGGGCGCGTCGTGCGGCCTCTCGGGCGGCCTGGACGGCGGGCAGCAGTAGGCCGATGAGGATGCCGATGATGGCGATGACGACCAGCAACTCGATCAGAGTGAAACCGGACCGCGGGGTTGGGAGAGTTCGGCGGCGTGGGACCATCCTGAAGTCCTCCTGATGACAGGCGGGAACGGGCGGGGAGATTCAAAGGGGAAAGCGTCCCGAGGCGATTTGCCCCGGGACGCGGAGTTTCCAGGCGGAATTCTGGAAAGCGGTTTGTCAGAAAGCGCGGCGACGGAGGACCCGACGGCCGCCGACGACACCGACCAGGCCCAGGCCCAGCAGTGCGACCGAGGCGGGCTCGGGCACGGCCGCGCCGACGATGACGGTGGCATCGTGGACGTCGGTGCCGTTGGTGAGGCCGAGCTGGGCGCCGTTCTCGCGGGCCGGGGCGCCATTGAAGAAGACAAGGGTCTGGGTGGGTCCGCCGGGGCCGGCGGGGTTGCCGTTGGCGGCGTTGGTGGAGACCAGGTTGAGGACGTAGGGGCCCGGGGTGGCGGCCTGGAGGACCGTCAGGGTGAAGCGCTCAATGGAGCCGCTGTCCCCGCCGGCGGGGACAACCACCATGTCGCCGGGGGGCAGCGGGTTGGCGTTGGAAACGAAGCCAACCTTGCCCGGTACGGTGTTGTTGAAGGTGGGGGGGCCGTAGGCGGCGGTGCCGGCGCCATTCTGGATGTTGGAGACGCTGAAGACGGAGCTATTGTAGAGGATGGTGTCCTGATACGAGGTCAGGTTCTCGGCGGCGGCCGTGGTGTTGTGAAAGACCAGGTCCACGAAGATCGAGTCACCGGCCTTGAGGGCCACGGGGTTGGCGTTGTTCACGCCGGTGACGACGACCTGGAGGAAATCGGCCCGGGAGGTCCGGGACGAGGCGATCAGGAGGGCGGCTAGTGCGGCCATTTTCAGGCAAGACTTCGCGAAGGTCATGGGTCAAGGCTCTCCGTGGCGATGGTGAGGGGACGAGGGTTTTGCTCTGGGGTCGGGCGTGATGAGCCGGGTCCACCCCGTTGCCGGGAGGTCCCGGGACGACCCACGGTTGGGCCGTGGGATTCTGGAGAAGCGCCGGCCCCGGGATCGCCGGGGCCGGCGGGGGGGGGGGGTTGGCTCAGGTGTTGATCTGGAGGGACGGGGCGGCGAATCCGGCCGGCGGGGTAGCGCCAGCGTAGGTGGCGGCGACGCCCGGGGTGTTGGTGTTGTCGGGGGTGAACAGGAGGCGGACCGTGCCCGAGGCCAGGTCGCTGGTCAGGAGGTCCTGAGCCTGCTGACTGAGGTTCGTCGCGGTGAAGAAGTCGGTCTGCCCCGAGACGCCCTGGGTGAAGGTGAAGGCGCCGATCAGGACGCGGTCGGTGAACTGGCCGGCGGCGATCCCGGTGGCGGTGGTGGAGTCGTAAAACAGGGGCGAGCCGCCATCGTTGTTGATGTCGACGGTGGTGTTGCCAGTGACGTAGACGTCGAAGGTGCCGCCGGTGGTGAAGCTGGCGTTGTCCTGGGTGAGGGTGAACTGCAAGGAGCTGGGGGTGCTGCCCTGGGCGGCGGTGCCGGTGAAGTTGAAGTCGGCGATGGCGTAGTCGGCGTTGGCGCCGTTGCCGTTGCCTTCGATGTTGAAGAAGGTGGTGTTGTTGTTGGCGGTGCCGGTGCCCGCGGCTCGGGGTCCGCCCGACTGGATGATCGAGCTGTTGGAGGCGACGACCTGGGCGGCGGGGTTGGGGATGGTGGGGACCGAGGGTCCGGTCAGTCCGGCGGCCGCTTGACGGACCAGGGCGGCGTCGTTGGCCGAGATGGTGGTGTCGCCGTCGACATCGGCGATCAGGGTGGGGTCGGTGGTCGGGTAGGCGGTGAAACCGGAGTCGAGGCCGACGGCGAGGCGGCGGATCGTGGCGGCGTCGTTGGCGGAGTAGAACTGGTCGGCGTCGGTGTCGCCGACGTAGGCGACTTCCTCGAACGCCTGGCTGCCGGTGCCAGCCTGGGTCGTCGAGGAGGCGCCGGAGGTGCCGGTGATCGCCAGCGACGGCGGGGCGAAGGTGCCCGCGGTCTGGCCGGCGTAGGTGGCCGCGACGCTGGGCGAGGTGGCGTTGTCGGGGGTCAGCAGGAGCCGAACGGCGCCGCCGTTGTTATTGATGCTGTTGCGGAGGGCCGTTAGCCCGGCGCCGTTGAAGGTGATCTGGTCGACGGTGCCGTTGCCGCCCGCGCCGGACTGGGTGAACGCGAAGGAGCCGACCAGGACCTTGTCGGCGAAGTTGGTGCTGGCGACGCCGCTGGCGGTGCTGGGGTCGTAGGAGACGCCGGTCAGGGCGGCGGAGGTCTGCTGGGTGATGTAGACGTCGTAGGTGCCCGGGGCGGAGAAGGCGGCGTTGGACTCGGTGAGGCTAAGGACCGCGCTGGTGAGGGACGTGACGTTGCCGAGCTGGCCGGCGAGGTTGAAATCGGCGATGGAGTACTCGGCGAAGTTGCCGGTGCTGTTGCCTTCGATGTCAATGTACTGGTGGGCGCCCGGACCCGTCGTCTTGATCAGGGTGGTTTGCGTGGAACTGGCGGTGGTGGTGCCGGTGTGGCTGCCGGAGGTCTGGGTGGTGGTCTGGACGGCGCTGACGGTCAGGGCCTGGGCGGCCTGGTAGGTCGCGTTGAAGGGGACCTGGGCCTGGAGCTGGAGGAACTCATCCTGACCGGCGGCCAGGGGCGTGGGGCTGACGTAGGTAATCGTCGCGGTGGCGACGTTGGTGGCCAGGGTCTGGGTCTTGACCGAGACGGTGGTGCCGGCCGGGGCGTTGGCGCCGGCGACGGCTCCAGTGATGGTTAGCAGGGTCGGGTCGTAGGTGATGGTGGCGGTGACGCCGGTGACGCCGGCGCCGTTGGAGATCACCACCGGGAGGTTGTCGCGGGTGGTGAATGTGGTGGGCCCGACGAGGTTGACGCTCTGGTTGGGTCCAGTGGCGAAGCTGGGCAGGAATACGACCGGGGCGGTGACGTTCTCGGTGAAGGTGCCCGAGTAGTTGGTGCCGGGGGTCGTTCCGTTGCCGGCGAGCTGGCCGTTGGTGCCTCGGATGCCCTTGGAGCCCGAGGTCAGCGACACGGTGTAGGTGTCATTGGGCAGGACGCCCTGGGTGGCGACGAAAGTGAGGGTCTGGCCGTTGGTGCTGACGACCGCCGAGCCGGGGATGACATCGCCGGAGGAGTCGGTCAGGGTGACGTCGACGGGGCGGGAGGCGGTGGTCGCGGCGGTGTTGTAGAGGATGACCGAAGCGGGATCAATCGCCGAGGTGAACTGGGCGGTGAACCCGGTGGCCGTACCGGTGATCGAACTGACCGACAGCGGCGGGGTGTTGTTGCCGTTGACCGTCAGGGCCAGATTGGGCGGGTTCTGCCCGCTGGTGCCGGTGGCGCCCGAGCCGTACCAGGTGGCGGCCGTCAGGTTGCCCGGCGAGGGGGAGGTGGCCGCGTTGTCGGGAGTGAAGGCCAGGCGGACGTTGTGGGTGCCGCTGTTGGCCTGGGCCAGCAATAGTTGGGCGGCCGCCGAGGAGGGGCTCAGGGTGAAGGTGAAGGTGTCGGCCACCGGGGTGCTGGAGGTCCCGCTGGTATCGGGGAAGTTGAACACGCCCAGCAGCTGGCGGTTCGTGAAGTCGGTCGAGGCGATGGCGGTATTGGTGGTTGGCGAGGCCTTCAGGGTGGTGGTGCTGCCCCGGGTCAGCGCCGTCTGGTCGGCGACGACGTAGATGTCGAAGGGGCCGCTCTTGCTGAAGGAGGTGTCACCCTCGGTCAGGGTCAGGGTTCCACCGGTGATGCTCTGGGCGTTGCCGACCAGGCCACTGAAGTTGAAGTCGGCGATGTCGTATTCGGCGAACTTCGTCGGGTCAGTGGTGGGGCCCGTGGCGTTGCCTTCGAGGTCGACGAACTTCGGGAACGCGTTGGAGATCCCGCTCTGCTGGATCATGTAGGTGTTGGCGGAGTTGATCGCGACAGTCGAGAGGACGACGCGGGATTCCAGAACTTCAAGGTTCTGGAGGGCCTGGCGGCGCCGCCGGGGGGCGTTCGGCCTGCGGACGAGGGAGAGGCTCGGGCGTCCGAACATGGGCACTGCACTCCTGGGTGGGGAACCCGACGCTCGCGTCGGCATTGGTTTCGACGCGAACCGAACACGGAACCCGCCGGCCGCCGGCATGGCGGTGCCTCATCCTTGAAATCCATACAGGTTTTCAGGTGCGCATATCTCTTAATGCGCATCCCCTGACCTGGTCGTTCCGGCAGGCAAGATTATGGTTGCGAGCGGTTTGGAATAGATTAGAGCTTTATGAAGTTTTCATTAACGGGGTATTTATCATCACGCCGCCTCATCTTCGGAAGTTTCCCGAACCCGCTGGATTCCCCAGTCTTCCGATTTCGCGATCCGTATGAGCGGGTGTGGTGGGCGGAGTTGGGGGCGGTACAATCGGCGTCATGAACGTCATCGTCATCGCTTGCAACGGGTTGCACCTGGGATTCCTGGGGGCTTATGGGAATGGCTGGATCGAGACGCCGCACCTGGATCGCCTGGCGGCGGAAGGGGTGGTCTTCGACAACCATTTCCCCGAGAACCTGACGACCTTGCCCACCAGGCGGAGTTGGTGGACGGGGCGCTATGGGTTCCCCGACCCGGAACAGGGCTGGACCCCGCTGAGGGCCGACGAGCCGATCTTGCCGGACCTGCTCTGGAATCAAGGCGTTCGGACCGCCCTGATTTCGGACGTGCCGATGCTGAGGGAAGCGGGTCAGGGGTTCGGGCGGGGGTTCGACGAGGTGCTCTGGGTGCGAGGGGCGGGGTATGACCCGTGGATACCCGAGGGGGACGCCCGAGGGGGGCGGGTTCGGGTCGAGGACGAGCCGAGGTTGCGGCTGCCACTGGCGGATGATCCCGAGCATAAACTCTGGAAAGCCCGTTGGGAACAGTACTTGCGCAACCGGAACGCCCTGGGGGCCGACCGGGCCGAGGGGACGACCACGGCGAGGGTGGTGCGCGAGGCGATGGCGTGGGTCGACCGGCTGGGGGCGCGTCCCGAAGCTCCGTTCCTGCTTTGGGTCGACCTGTTCGCCCCTCATGGGCCGTGGGACCCGCCGTCCCCCTTTCGCGACCAGTACGCCACCGAGGACCCCGACGAGTTCGAAGCGGACGAGGAAGGGGATCTGGTGGAGGATGAGACCGAGGTGCCGGAGACCCTGGAGGAGGTCGTCACCCTTATTGACGTCCCGGGCGGGTCGGTGGGCGACGTTCTGGATGAAGTCGAGCTTCTGCGACTCCGCCGGACGTATGCGAGCGCCGTGACGTTCCTGGACGCTCAGCTTGGTGAGTTATTCGCTCACCTTAAGCAATCTGGACGCTTGGGCGATTCACTGCTGGTGTTCACCTCGGACCAGGGAGAGCCGCTGGGGGAGCATGGATTCGTGAGGCGGTTGCGGCCCTGGTTGTATGAGGAGCTGATCCACACGCCATTGATCTTGCGGTTGCCTGGCGGCGAGGCGGGGGGCAGCCGGGAGCCAGCCCTGGTGCAGGCGGTGGACCTGCTGCCGACGGCTCTGGCGGCGTTGGGGTTGCCGGCCGTTGCGGGGGCTCACGGGCGGGACCTGCTGCCGCTGGCCCGGGGAGAGGTGGCGAAGATCCGCGATTATGCGTGCCTGGGGATGGACACCGAGGAGTATGCGATCCGAACGCCCGACTGGCACCTGATCTTGCCGGTCGAGCCGGACCCGGACGACCCGCCGAGGAGCGTGGAGCTTTACCGCAAGCCGGAGGACCGCTGGGACCAGGAGGACGTGGCGGCGGCCCACCCGGCGGTCGCTGAACATTTGGAATTGACCTTGAGGCGATTCGTGGAGGCGATCGGCCGGGGGTTGGACTTCTCGGAGTTACCCGCCTTGCGGGACCTCGGCGCGCTGGCCACGGACTAACCGCGACCGTTCGCCCCAGGGTCGCCACGCTCGCTGGGCGGGGGAGGGCGTGGCGACGGAGACGGGAGCGGGGGCCCGTTCGTAGTAAGAGTTGGGGAACAGTTGCATGGCCCCGAAGCCCCCGGGAATTGGCGGGGCGTCGGAACCCAGGGCGACGGCCGGGCGGGTTGGGCCGGGATTGGCGGTGTCGTGGGCCGGGGTGGTCGTGAGGGTGGGCGGCTTGGGGGCTGCCGGGGGGGCCTCGGCGAGCGGCGGGGGGGCGTCGCTGGCCGGGGGGGGTGGCGGGGTCTCGGCGGGCGGTGCTGGCGGCGGCATCGGCAGGAGCGTCTCGTGAGAAACCAGGCGGGTGGCGGGGCTGTCGTTGGGGATCGGGCGGACCTCGACGTTGAGGGCCACGGGTAGGAGGGGTTCCGGGTCGGGATCGTTGGTGTCGGCTGGCCCGGGCGACGGGGACGGCCCGGGTTGGGCCGAGGTTCTGGAGGTAAAGGCCGGGCGGAAGGCGAGCCAGGAGGACCGGCGGCCGTTGGGCTCGGGTTGGCCGAGATCGGATCCGGGGGCGGTTGCGATCGCGGGGGGCGGGGTGGAGGCGAAGCGGGAGCCGACTCCCAGGTTCGGCCGGGGAGCGTTCGCGGTCGGCGGGGCGGTGGTCCGCGGGGCCAGGCCGGGGAAGAAGCTGGCGACCGTCGGGCTGACGGAGGTCATGACCGGGCGAGGCGGGACCTGTCGGGCGGCGAAGAGGCCGCCTCGCGAGGCTGCGGGGACGGGGTTGGCCGGGGCGAGCAGTCCCGGGGGCATGGAGGCCATCCGTCGGTCGGCCCCAGCGCAGCCGACGAGACCGCAGGCCAACACCAAGGCCCAATGGCCGCGCGAACCCTTCATGGCGACTCCTTCCGCCCTGCCGAGGGCGTCGCGAACGGGGCGACGCCAGCCGATCCTGTCCCGGCTCTGTCTACTGCATCGGCCGGTGGGGGTGTCGGTCCCGAGAAAAATCGCCGGGGCGGGCGAGCCCGGGGTGTCGCCGAGGGGCGAGGGGCGGCACAATCGGGGGCGAGGGGTGTCGCTCGATGGGGGCCCGGCCGTCGTGGGAAGCGTGCTGGCCGAGGGTTGGTCAAGGCCCGGGTCCGTGGAGGTTTCCGAGGATGGTCACGCCTGCCGCCGCTGAACGGTTCCTGTCGGCCCCGCTGTTGGCCCAGGTCGATGATGAGTCTCGGCGGGCCGTCCTGGAGGTGCTGGCCGAGCGCCGGGAGCCGGCCGGAGCGACCTTGCTGGAGCAGGGGCAGGCCAACGACCACGTCTCGTTCCTGATCGAGGGAACCGCGACGGTCGTGCGGACTTATCCCGAGGGGCCAGTGGAGACCGTCGCGACTCTGATTGCCCCCTCGGTCTTCGGCGAGACGTCGTTTTTTCGAGACTCGCCGCCGATCGTCAGGGTCCAGGCCCAGACGCCGGTCTGGCTGCTGACTCTGGACCACCCGGCCCATGAGCGATTGCGTCAAGAGTTTCCCCAGGCGGCCGAGGCGCTGGCGCTGGCCGCGGTGAGAGTGCTGGCCGAGCGGTTCGACCTGCTGGATCGGCGGGTGTCGGAGTACCTCCGGCGCAACCCCGAGGCGACGGCGAAGGCCAACGAGTGGGCCCGGTTCCGAGCCCGGCTGTTCGAGGAGCCGAACCTCTGAGCCGGCCGGGGCGGGCGCCGGCAAAATTCCCAAGAACTTCTCGAACGGCTTAACCTTCATGTCGGAACGGAGTTCGGCAACGACTGCGACGCCAACCCGCGCTGGGACGTCCGCCATCGCCGTCGCGGAGGGGTTCGGGGGGGCGACCCGTGGACGGCTGTCGGGTATGCTAGTTGAGGCGGTCTAGCGGGCCGATTGGGCCGACTCGCCGTCGCTGGGCTTTCCGTACCGACAACGCCGCCGGAGCCCCAAACCCGATGAATGGCGAGACGTTGGAGCCGGCCTCGGTTTCGCCCCCGTCCACGATTTCGCAAGCCTTGCTTCCCGCTTATGAGGAAATGCTGGGCCTGGTGGCCGATGGGGCGTCGGCCAACCACGGACAGTTATGCGACGTACGGGTCGCGCTTCGAGACGTGGTCTCTCCGGGCCGTCCGCTGGTGATGCTTTGCCCCCATGCCGACGATGGGGCGATCTCGGCGGCGGGATTGCTCCACGAGTTCGCCATCCGCCGGGGCTTGCCGGTCGTTGAGGTGCTGGTCTTCGCTGGCGAGCGTCACGTTGACGCCCCCTGGTTGAACGACCGGAAGAAGGTTTCGGTCCGGGAGCGGGAGTTCCGCCTCGAATGCGAGGTTTTGGGGGCCGAGGCGGTTTGCTGGGACCTGGAAGCGTATCGAAACCCGGGATATCGCCCCTCGGCGGCGGATGTGGAGAAGGTGGTTTCGTGGTTCGCCGACCGTCGGCCTGGGGCGGTGATCATCCCGCCAGCCACCGACGCTCACGCCGCCCACCGGATGACCCGTGCGCTGGCGGCGATCGGCCTGCTGGGTTCGGGGCTGTCGGACGCGGTGGTGCTGACGGGTTGGACGCCTTGGGGCCCCCTGGCCCGCCCGGATGCGTTCTTCCCCTATGACGCCGAGGCCGAGCGGACCAAGGACTGGGCCATCCATTGCCATGCCTCCCAGGTTTTGCTGACGGATTACACCGAGTTCTGCTCGCACCTGGGCCGGGCGTATGCGGCCTTGACTCGCGAGTGGGCTGGCGGTCATAGCCTGTCGGCGGGTCGGTCGAAGGGGGGCGAGGATCGGTTCGTGGGGGTCGAACTGTTCCAGATCGAACGCCCCGAGCCCCCCTCCCCCACCCGTCCGCACTCCGACCCGATCCAGGTGGCACTGTACCGACTCAGAGGCGGCCGGCCGGTGACCCCCGCGACCGGGGAGGTCGTGGCGGCGTTGTGATTGGCCGGGTTCGATCTCTTGAAAGGGATAATGGCGACCGATGACGCCCGTGACGCGGAGTCTGGCCGGGGCGGAGGTTCTGGTTTTTGAAGATGCCGAGGCGGCATCGTTTGCGGCGGCCGAGCGGGTGGCCGGAGTCATCCGCCAGGGCGGCCTCGGTGGAGGCCGGGCGGTTCTGGGGTTGGCCACCGGGGAGACGCCGATCGCCTTGTATCGGGAGCTGGTGGCCCGTCATGAGGCCGGGGATCTGTCGTTCGCCGGGGTGACGACTTATAACCTCGACGAGTATTACCCGATCGGGCCGCTGGACCCTCGGGGCTATCGGGCGTTCATGCACGAGCATCTGTTCGGGCGGGTCGACCTGGCGGCGAATCGGGCTCATGTGTTCGACGGGACCGTCCCACCCCATGCGGTCGCCGAACATGCGGCGCAATTCGACCGCTGGATCGCGGCCGATGGGGGGATCGACCTGCAATTGCTCGGCGTTGGCCGCAACGGCCATATTGGGTTCAACGAGCCCGGGGACCTGGTGGCCGAGGAGGCGTTGGCGTTGCCGAGCCGGCCGATCCGCCTGGCGATGTCGACGAGAGAGCTTTACGCGGGGGTGTTCGGAGGGGTGGATCGCGTGCCCGACGGGTTGACGGTGGGGGTGCGGACGATTTTGGCGGCGAGGGCGATTCTGGTCCTAGCGTTCGGGTCGGCCAAGGCCGAGCCGGTGGCGAGGGCGTTGACCGGGCCGTTGACGGCGTCGTGCCCGGCGTCATTGCTCAGGGCGGCGGCGGGACGCGTGACCTGGATGATTGACCCGGCCGCGGCCACAATGCTGCCGTGAGGTTGTGAGTCGATCCGCCCGCCGGAGCCCGTGGACCATGAGTCAACCGCTGCCCGCCGAGGCGACCGATGGTCCCGTGGAAGGGCGACACCTGCGGCCGGGGACCCTACGCGACCAGTGGGATTCAGAGCCGACCTTACTGGTGTTCCTGAGGCACCACGGCTGCCCGTTCACCCGGGAATGGATCGCCGGTTTGACCCGGGCGGTTTCCCGAGATTCGACGTTCCCCCCCCTGCTTTACGTGCATCTGGGGGACGTAACGCAGGGGGACGAATTTTTTGAGCAGTATGCCCCCGAGGCTCGCGCCGTGGCCGACCCGGCCGAGCGGCTGTTCCGGGCGTTCGGCCTGAAGCGGGCGAGTTGGGCGCGGTTGTTCGGGCCGTCGGTGATCGCCTGCGGGGTGCGGGCGACGTTAAAGGGGCATGGGGGCGGTCGGCCGGTGGGCGACCCTCGCGTGTTGCCCGGGTTGGTGCTGGTGGCCAGGGACCGGATTCTCTGGAGGCATGAGGCGAAGCACGCGGGGGATTTGCCCGACTTCGCCGGGGTTTCGGCCCATGCGGCGGCGGCTTCGGGGGGGGTTTGAAGGGTTTGGCTGGGGTGAGTGCTCGCGTGGCTCCGATGCACACCCTCTTGCGTCAAGGGTGTGGGGCGGGATAGCATCGAGTTGGATCCGCGGGGGCTCTTCCTTCCTCAACCGCGAAACTTCCCGCCTCGGGCGCCCGACGCCCGCCCCGATCGTGCCGAGAGGTGATGGGGACGCTTCGCCCCGCGACCGCACCTTGCCAGCGCCCTCGACGTCGAGGCCCCCCCGGGAGGAGCGAGCGACTGATGGACGTCAAACTACTGGTCCAGTCTGGTGGGCGCCCCGACCGAACGATCCCCATTGGCGAGGGGGATTTCGTGATTGGCCGGGACATCTCTTGCCATTTCCGGGTCGACCATGACCGGGTGGGCCATCAGCATTGCCGAATCCGTAATGGGGGCGGCAAGGTGGTGGTGGAGGATTTGAACTCGATCCACGGGACGTTCGTCAACGACCAGTCGGTGCGCAAGCAGGAGGCTCGCGACGGCGACCGGCTGCGGGTCGGGCCGATGACGTTCGTCGTTCAGGTTGGGACTGTGGGAGGCGAGGGGCGAGGCGGGAGTCGGTCGGGGGGGCGGGGCGACTCCGAGCGGTTGGTGCCCCGGACGGTCAGCCGCAACCCGATGGACTCCAACTTCGAGTCGCCCGCGACGCTTTCCGCCCGGCAACTGCTGGCGAAGATGACCGGGCATCAGGACACCGGCGACCTGCGGACGGGGTTGCGGATCGCCGACCATGACGGAGTGGCCGTGGTCCGGCCGCTGGAGGAGGCGATCGTCGAGGATGAGGCGGTCCGGCGGATTGCCCATGAACTGGATCGCTTGATCGACGCGGGTCGCGGGCGGATCGTGCTGAACCTGGAGGTGGTGGACAACCTGTCGATCCAGGCGATGGGAATGCTGGTCGAGGTGCGCGACCGTTGCGCGATGGCCGATGGTCGGTTGAAGCTGTGCCGGCTCAGTCCGTCGCTGGCCCGGGCGCTCAGCCTGATGAACCTGGATGGCCAGTTCGAGGTGGTTGACGACGAGGCCGATGCCCTGGAAGGGTCCTGGGACTTGTCGTCGTCCCCCTCTCCGCGGGCGGGGAGTGGGGCAAGTCCGTCGAGGCCGAAGTTACGCCTGGTGGCGTTGCTGGGCAAGGCGAGGGGCAAGGCGATCGAGGTGAATCGGGCAAAGTTCGTGATCGGCCGCGACCCGTCGTGCCACCTGCGGCCCAACAGCCCGGCGATCAGCCGATTGCACACGGTGCTGGAGCAGCGGGGGGGCCGGGTGGTGGTGCGCGACCTGGGGGCCAAGAACGGGACGGTCCTCAACGGCCGCTTGCTGCGAGGCGAGGAGGCGGAGATCAGTCACGGCGATCGGCTCCAGATTGGCCCGTTGCTGTTCGCGGTGGGGCTGGGGGATCGGGAAATCGTGCTGGAGCCGGAGACGGGTGGGGATACGGGGGAATCGTGGCTGTTCGGTGGGACGGCGGCGCCGGTGGAAGCGCCGTCCACGCCGGAGCCGACCGAGGAGGTCGGGGCGCAGAGCACCTTGTTGGTCGAATTGCCGCAGTTCGGTCTGGTCCCACCGGTCGAGCCGCTCCGTCCCGCGGGTCCGGCGACTCCGGCGCCAATCAAGGATCTGGCCATCGAGGTCGTCGGCGGGGCGCTGCTGGTGACGGTGCTGGCGGCCGACCTGAACGACGAGCCCGAGGTGGGGCCGGTCCGTTACGAACTGGCGACACTGCTGGAACGACCCGATTTGCCCCGGAGGATGGTCATCAGCCTGGGGCGGGTGCGGTACATGTCGAGTCGCGCGGTGGGGGTCTTGCTGGCCCATTATCAAAGGCTCAGCCGGCTGGGGGGGACGATGCGGCTCAGCGACGTGCCGCCGGGGTTGTATCGCGTGCTGGAGCAGATGCGGCTGCCGATGCTGATTGATGTGTATCCGACGGCGGCCGAGGCGTTGCGCGATCCCTGGGAGTGACATGGAGTGTCGAACCTTGAGTCCGGGTCTAACTGCCCAGCGAATAATCTCAGTTTGCCACCGAATGACTGACTGAATTAACCGCCCTGCGGAGGTTCCAGGCGTCGACAATACGCAATTGGAGCGATAATGAGCAATTGGCTGACGACCATAAACTCAACTGTGTCTTTCTTCTCCGGCATTTCAATAATCGCCGCGGGCTCGACAGTTTTCTTCACGCTTGTCCGCAGACCAAAGGTCAAAATGACCAGACCAACCTTCGTGGCATTAGCTTTCGATCGCCACGAAGAACTCCCGAAGGTTTTTACCCGTACTTTGATGTATTGCACATCGGAACCGGCAAAGTCGTCGAGGCCTTGTATGCTCGGGTAAGTCAAAATTCGATGCAAACTACATACGCGTTTTGGGGTTATTCCATGGACGGACGGTTAGTCGCTGGCGGGGGGCTGTTTGTCGGCGTACAAGGCATCGTCACCGATCATCATTTTGTACTTGGTAAAAACTCCAATAAACCCGTATTCTTGGCCGGTCCATTGTCGGTCACAATTTGCGGTCGCGTCGTGGGGAAACGGTCCGAACAGCGACTCTATCAGATAGACCTTGCGCTGACCGAGGAGCAGGCAAACAGTCTCAACAACGGGCGCGCCGGTGTCGGCTTCGAGCGCGGCCCTGATACGGATCGCTTCCACGCGTCGATCGTCGAAAACCCCTCGCTGAAGCGGAATCAGCCTGGAGCAGAGGCGATGCGAGATCTCTTGAAGTGAGCCATCGAGTAACTATTAAACGCCACGCGGCTTGTGGTGAGGGATGGTGCCGGGATCAAGACCCACGCTTCGGACTTCATCAGCCGCCGCAGCATAGCCAGCGGCCTCAACAGCGTTGGAGAGGAGGAACTCGGCCTTCCGCTCGTCGGAATAGATTTCGACGAGGACCACCTTGGCCGGGCGAATCAGCACGCCCCCCTCGTGGGCCTCGGCGATGACCATCGAGCCTTCTTCGATTCCAAAACGACGGCGCAGGCCAGCCGGGATGACGACCGACCCTCGCTTGCCGACCCGGCTTGACTCGGACCGGGCCAACCGCCGGCCGCTGTCCGTCCCCGCCTCAGTCGCCATCGACAACCCTCCACAAGAACGCTTGCCCGATTTTCTGAATCTCGGGCATGCTCACTCTGAGAATCGTACAATGACAAGACAATTCGGTCAACAGAGCGCGCAGCGCTGCGAACGTCCTCCGTCCGCCTGTGTCGGAGGGCCGGAGGGGTGGTGGACGGGCTGACGAAAAGTCCCTTCCAGCCTTCAGCCCATGGCAAGTATTCACTCGCCGATGAGTTGGAGGCTGGCGAGGAAGAAGCCTCCGGAGAGGGCCATTGAGACGGGGACGGTCAGGACCCAGGCCAGGGCGATGTTTCGGATGGTTTTGCCCTGGACCCCCGCTCCGCTGGCGGCCATCGTTCCGGCGACCCCCGAGGAGACGACGTGGGTGGTGCTGACCGGCAGTCCCCCCAGGTCGGCCAGGCCGATGGTCAGCATGGCGATGATCTCGGCCGAGGCGCCCTGGGCGTAGGTCATGTGGGCCTTGCCAATCTTTTCGCCGACGGTCGTCACCACCCGCTTCCAGCCGATCATCGTGCCGGTGCCCAGCGCCAGGGCCACCGCCACCGTGACCCAGTTGGGGGCGTAGTCGGTCAGGGCCCTCAGCGTTTCCCGACAGTGCTTCACCTGCTTGGTTTCGGCCGGGGAAAGACCCAGGGTTGGGGTGAGGTGGCCGTCCTCCAGGCGGGCAAGCGTTCCCTCGACGCGCAGGACGTCGTCACGGACCTGCCAGCGGTCGTTGGACGAGAGGTGCGAGGGACGGTCGGCGTTGTCGAGAGTCTCTTGCAGGTTGGATAGCTCCTGGGTGAGAACCTCGTGAGGGTTCTTGGCCGAGGGGCGCGTGGGTTTGTGACGGTCCAGGAGCGTTTCGACCTCGCGGGCCGCGGCGATCGCGGCGCGGGTCTTGCCCGATCCGACGTCGGGGTCGAGCGCGTACCTGGCCGGCAGGGCTCCGATGAGAATCAGCATGATGAGGCCGATCCCCTTCTGGCCGTCGTTAGAGCCGTGGGCGAGGCTGACTCCGGTGCAGGTGGTGATGAGCGTGGCTCGGGTCCAGAATGGCGGGGGACCGTCGTCTTTGGGGGGTTGGTCGAGGTCCTTGCCCCAGGGGAACCGGCGAATGGCCAGCAGAAGGCCGCCGGCGCAGACGAAGCCGATCAACGGAGAGATCAGCAGCGGACAGGCCGACCTCGCCCGCCTTGTTCCAGTTGACCCCCGAGCCCAGCCCCGCCCCGGAGACCGCCGAGTTGGCCAGGCCCACTCCCAAAATCGCGCCGATGAGGGTGTGAGAACTGGAGGCGGGCAGGCCGAGGTACCAGGTGCCGAGGTTCCAGGCGGATCGCCGCGAGGAGGATCGCCAGGAGCATGGCCATGCCCCGTGGCCGAGCCGATCCTGACCAGCAAATCCACTGGCAGGAGGTGGACGATGCTGAAGGCGACGGCCGTGCCGCCCAGGTGGACTCCCACGAAGTTGCAAATGCCCGACCAGACCACCGCCCGTCGGGGCGTGAGGGCCTTGGTGTAGATGACCGTGGCGACGGCGTTGGCGGTGTCGTGGAAGCCGTTGACACACTCGAAGCCCAGGGCCACCGCCAGTGCGCCCAGCAAGAGGGCCCATTGGGTGGGGCTTAACGGCGCGTGGAAGAAGCTGAGGTCCATGGGGGATCATGTCGTCGCTGGGGAGTAAGGAGAGCCGGCACGCCGCCCTATCATTGTAGGGAAGGGCGTGCCGGTTGGTATTCCTCTGCACTTTCCGGGAGACAATGTATGTCACGCGGCCAGGCTGAGTAGCCGATCGGCCACGGCCTGAATCTCCGCCTCGCTCACCCCGGGGCGTAGAACCGCACGGATTTCCTCGCCCAGCAGCGCCCGACGCCACGCCCTCCGCTTGTCGGCGTGGCTCGGACGGCGAGTCTGGCTGTCCCAAGGCGAGGCCGACCGGTCCATCAGTTCCTCCGACTTGCGGCCCCAGGCCCACGCCTCGGTCAGCGTGAAGGTCCACAGGCAGACGTGGAACGACCCGATGTTCGCCCACACGAATCGCACCTGCTGCTGACCCGCCCCCACGATCTCCTTGCAGTCCCGGAAGGCGATCTCCAGCGAGAAGCGATCGGCCACCGTCCTCAGGATCTCGGCGACCGAGGCCGACACGTCGGTGCAGAAGTACGCCCGCCAGCCGGTCGGCTCGTCTACCAGCACCACCCGGATCGCCCCGCCGGCCGGCCGCCAGGTCGCCACGAAGGTCTTGTACCGCTTGACCGCTGCCTCCCCGTACAGGTCGAACGTCTCGGAGGACCAGCCCCGCCGCTGGCCGGCCCGCTTGGCCAGGTCGATCACTCCCGGGCCGTAGGTCGGGGCCGCGCCGCGCCGCCCCGGCGGCTTGGGCCCGGGCAGTGTCCGCAGCGCCGCATCCTTGCGAAGCCGGCTGACCACAGTCATCCCCAGCGCCTTGGCCGGCTTGAGGACTTCCTTCTTGGCATAGGCCCCGTCGGCCACCACCCAGACCGGCACCTTGACCAGGCCCAGCCAGGGCTTGGCCCACCGCAGCATCTCGACGGCCAGCTCCCAGCTTGGTCCGGAATTCCGGCCGGTGCTTCGGGGCGATGCCCGCCAGGTCTTTCTTGCGGACATAGAGCCGCGCCAGCAGCGGCAGGGCGATCGTGCCCCACGCCTCGTGGGTGACGAGCAGCCCGAGGACGACGAAGACGTGGCCGTAGACCTAGGGCGAGCCGGCCGGGCCGGGGGCCGGGTTGTGGTGGATGCCGGCCCCCTGGACGTGCGGCCCGTACTGCGGGTCGGGGTGTCGGTCCAGGGCGAGGGTCAGCCGCGTCGCCCCCTTGAGCAGCGGCCGGACCACCTCGGTCAGCAGGCGTCGGGCGATGCGATCGGTCCGCTTGCCGGCGGCCGCCACGGTGGTATAGCAGGGGCGGAACTGGTCGCTGAGCCCGGCCGCCCGGATCCAGGAGGTGACGGTGCGCCGGCCGCGGGCGAGGACGGCCCCGAGGAAGAGGAGGGCCAGCCTCGGGGCGGAGCGACAGTCGAGGGCCGAGGCGAGCCAGGAGAACCACTGGCACGGGGCGGCGGTCGGGTGCGAGGATGGCATCGGGGGCCGGCTCCGCTCGGGGTCTCTGGCTGGTGTGGTAACCGCCATCGTCCCGGTCGGGCCGGCCCCCGTCTACGCAACGGCTCATCGCCCCTCGGACCGCAGGATCCGTGGGATGGGAGTCGCCATCGGCGATATCGTGACGCTGAACGTCACACATGTGGCGCTATACGCATGCTGGGGCGTATCCGGTGGCCAGACGGGCTTCGTCCACTGCTACGAGTGGAGCTGGGACCAACCGATCCCCGATTCGGACACGCCCGTCGTCGGGGAGCCGCTCACGGCGAAGGTCTTCTGCCTCGTAGATCGACCCCCAGGACCAACTCCGTCTCGACGTGACTTATGGTGGGACGATCCGGGTCGACTTCGCCGCCTCGGTCAAGCTGCTACGGCCCAAGCCGGAATGGACCGAAGACTGAACGATGTCGTGGAGGATCAGGCGTTCCCCTAATGAATTAACTCGCGAAAAGTACAGGATGGAAGTGCGTCGTGGTCAGGTAGAGCTTGTTGGTGGGCGCGAGCCGCTTCGCCACCTTCGCGACCGTGGCGCCGTTGCGAGGCCCGAGGCCGGTGTCGACGACCAGCGTCGCGTCTTTCCCCACGACGAAGCCGACGTTCGGCCAGCCGACGATCTGCCAGACGTGCTCGGACACTTTCACCGTGTCTTCGCCCAGGGGCTTCTCGCGGTCAGCATCGGTCTGGGCGTGAGCCGTGGCCGCGAGGGCCAGGAGGGCGATGGAGAGGAGGGTTTTCATGGTGCAGTAGCCCTTGGTTTTGTCAGGATGGCGCTCGTAATCAGGTGAGAGAGATGGTCCGCCCGTGGCGCGAACGAGGGTTGGCCGACAAGCCAGCCGAGCGCCGAGACCAGGGCGAATAGGTCGCCCCCGTCCATGTCGGCTCGCGCCGTTCCCTCGGTCTGAGCGCGTAGCAGTAGTCGCGCGCCCGCTGAGTGCACCGCCGCGCATGTCGCGTAAAGAGGGGAGTCAGGGTCTTCGTGTGCGTTCGCCATCAAGGCGACAACGCCGCCATAGCCTTGGACGAAAGCCACCATTTCGCGAAACCAGGACATGAGGGCTTCGTCAGGCGGATTCGACGTTTCCAGCTCCCCTGCTTTCTGCGTCAAGGCGTCCAAATCCGTACGGAGCAACGCTTCGAACAAGCCTTCTCGCGTGGGGAAATGGCGAAGCAGCGTGGTGAACCCGACGCCGGCCCGGCGGGCGATTTCGCGCATGGACGCATCAGAGCCATTCTCGGTGATGACGTCACGCGCGACTGCGAGGAGGCGGTCGTAATTCTTCCTGGCGTCGGCTCGCATGGGGCGTCTTGCCAAATGGACCAGTGGTCCGTATATTCGGATCAGTGGTCCGGATGCCGCGATACAAGTTTCGGACCGGTGATCCGTATTTTACGACGCCCTCCTGCCGATGGGTACTGGGCCGCCGTCCGACACGACGGGAGTCGAGAAATCATGGGTAAGCTCGAAGGCAAGGTTGCGGTCATCACGGGAGGCGCTACCGGCATCGGCCACGCCGCGGCGAAGCGTTTCATCGAGGAGGGCGCCTTCGTCTTCATCTTCGGCCGCCGGCAGGAGGCGCTCGACGCCGCCGTGGCCGACCTCGGGCCCAACGCCAGGGCGGTGAAGGGCTCGGTCTCCGATGAGGCCGACCTCGACCGACTCTACGCGGCGGTGAAGGCTGAGCGCGGGACCCTCGACATCGTCTTCGCCAATGCCGGGGCGGGAAGCCAGCTTGCGCTCGGCAAGATCACCGCCGAGCACATCGACGAAACCTTCGACACCAACGTGAAGGGGACGATCTTCACGGTCCAGAAGGCGCTGCCGCTGATGGGCGAGGGCGGTTCGATCATCCTCACCGGATCGAGTGCCGGCACCACGGGCGCCCCGGGAATGAGCGCCTACAGCGCGAGCAAGGCGGCGGTGCGCAACCTCGCGCGGACCTGGGCGGAGGACCTGAAGGGCACCGGTATCCGGGTCAACGTGCTGTCGCCAGGGGCGACGGCGACCGAACTCGCGAAGGCAGCGCTGGGCGAGGAGGGTCAGAAGGTCTACGCCTCTATGACGCCGCTCCAGCGCATGGCCGATCCTGCGGAGATCGGGGCCGTGGCTGCCTTTCTCGCGTCGTCGGACAGCAGCTTCATGACCGCAAGCGAAGTCGCCGTCGACGGCGGCCTGGCCCAACTCTGACGTGCCCCGCCCGGCCGGTCACTCCATTCGAAATATGAAGCCCGCGGCGCGATCCGATCCTGGGGAAATGGAGAGATTCCTATGAGTACCGAGCAGAATGTCCAGACCGTGAAGGACTTCTTCGCCGCGATCGGCCGCGGTGACAAGGAGGGCCTGCTGGCGCTGGTGGCCGAAGACCTCGAATGGATCATCCCGGGTCAGGACTGGCCGCTGGCCGGCACGTACCGCGGGCATGCGGGATTGGCGAGCTTGCTTCAGAAGGTTTCCGAAACGGTGGAGACCTCAACAGAACCACGCGAATTCGTGGCGCAGGGCGACTGGGTTCTTGTCGTCGGCTTCGCTACGGGGAGAATCAAGGCCACGAACAGGACGTTCGAGGACCATTGGGTATTCGCCATCACCGTTCGAGGCGGCAAGGTGACGAACATTCGGGAGTATGTCGACACGCAAGCCCTGGCGAGAGCCTCTGTGATAGACGCGAGCCGAACCCCAGAAACGCCGAAAGCCGGGCAGGTTTCCCTACCCGGCCTTCAGCTTTTGGGTGCCTAGCCTGCCGCTCGCGGCGGCTGCAATGTCGGATGGGCGAACCACCGGACAGCATAATTTTTTGTCGCGGGGCGCGGGCTTAGCACAGCCGTTTTATCGGCTCTCGGGCGGGGGAGCTTGAGTGTGTTGGTCAGACGCGGGGCTGGCGGGCGCGGAACTCGGGCTCGGAGACGATGCGCGCGGCGGTCACAGGTGACTACCCAGATCGGATCTGGGAGCGTCTTCTCGCGGTTCGCCGTCGTAGATGACCGTCACGAGGGCTTTGTCCTGTGTGACGAAGGTAACCCCGTTGATCGTATGCCGGCCGCTTGGGCATCGCTGGACGGATTCCCGAATCTCCGGCGAGTCCAAGGTAATGCGCACCACGTCGAAGTCGATCCCGCAGACCCTTTCCAGATAGCGGACTATCGCGTGGTCGGTAATCTGAACGGGGATTTGGCCAGCGGAGGCCTGGCCAATCCGGTATTTCAGGTTACCGATGTTTTGGGTGACTGTGCTGAGTCGCGACTTACCCTCGGCTTGGCTTTCTTGTAATCTCCGATGTTTTCCAATTTCCTTGTTGAGCATCGTATTAAGAGCGGAAATTGATAATTCATCCATATCGCCTTTCTTGAGAAGATCGTCGGTCACAGCCGCCCCTTCAGCCTCTGAACCAGCTCCCGCCTGGCCTCCTTCGCCCGCCTCCGGCCCTCGATCACCGCTTCGCGTTCGGCCTTCCAGGCTAAATCTGGGCCTGGTCCACCGCGCTCAACGCCTTTCGGTGCCGGATGAAACACAGCTTGCACCAGCGGGCTTTGCCGTCCTTGGCCGAGGCGCAGGCGTGGAAGTCATCCAGTGGCTTCGTCTCGTCGCATCGGGTACAGGGGTTTTCGGTGGGCGGGGCGGTGACGCGACGTAATCCTTCTCGATCTCGCCGTAGACCTTCCTCCCCGCCGTGTGCGGGGTCCACCAGTGCAGTCCGGGCTCCTTGTAACGTGGACCCGAGAGCAACTTGAAGTGCCCGCGCCGCCAGTGGAAACGGACGCCGCCTTCGCCTTCGGCATCGGCCTGCCGGAGATGGGCCTTGATCGTCTTGCTCAGGTCGACGATCTGATAGTTGCAAAGTGGCGCCCGCCCGAGGCGCTGGCGCTTCTTGTAGAGCTTTGTCAGGTCTTCGCCGGGCCGGAACTCGGTGATTCGGGGAGAGTTGATGCGGATGATGAAGTCGTAGGCTATAGTGGACACCGGAAATTGGACCATCCGGCAAGTTATACTTGACGAGGTTCAAACCGAGGGCGACGCATGGCTCGAATCCGCAAGAAACACTCGCCAGCCTTCAAGGCCCAGGTCGCTCTGGAGGCCGCCAAGCAGGCCAAGACCATCGCCGAGTTGGCCAAGCAGTTTCAGGTCCACCCGGTCCAGATCAGCCAGTGGAAGAAGCAACTCCTCGATGGCTTGGAGACCCTCTTCCAGAACGGATCAGCGGCCCGACAGCCCGATCCCGAGAAGATCCAGGCTGAACTCTACGAGCAACTCGGGCGGCTCCAGATGGAGTTGGCCTGGGTGAAAAAAAAATCTGCCTCGTGAGGTCGAGGCCAAGCGGGTCTTGATTGAACCAAAACATCCTCGACTGAGTATCCGTCGGCAATGCGAATTGCTGGGCCTTAACCGGGCGAGCTACTATCACGAGCCGGCGACGGAGACGATCGAGAACCTGCGACTGATGAAGCGGATCGACGAGCAATATCTCAAGACACCCTTCTTCGGCAGTCGTCGGATGGCGATCGTGCTGGGCGGTGAGGGGGAGGAGGTCAACCGTAAGCGAGTCAAACGCCTGATGGCCTTGATGGGCCTGGAGGCGATCCATCCCGGCCCTCGAACGACGGTGGCGAACCCGGATCACAAGGTCTATCCCTACCTGCTCAGAGGAGTGAAGATCGAGCGTCGGGATCAGGTCTGGTCCTCGGATATCACGTACATCCCGATGCATCAGGGGTTCATGTACTTGACGGCCGTGATCGACTGGTACAGCCGGTACGTCCTATCCTGGCACCTCTCCAATAGCCTGGACGGGAGGTTCTGCCAGGAGTCTTTGGAAGAGGCCTTGAGGGGAGGAACGCCGGAGATCTTCAACACCGATCAGGGGGTGCAGTATACGGCGAGATCGTTCACGGGTCGGCTGGAGACGGCTGGGGTCTTGGTGAGCATGGACGGCCGGGGGAGGGCGTTGGACAACGTGTTCGTGGAGCGACTTTGGAGGTCTCTGAAATACGAGGAGGTTTATCTGAAGGACTACCGGAGCGTGGCGGAGTTGGTGTCGGGTCTGACGAACTGGTTCCGGTTCTACAACCACGAGAGGCCTCATCAGAGCCTGAAGTATCGGGCGCCCGCCGAGGTCTACCAGGAGGCCGGGAGGGGCTCAAGATGAGCCGAGGGAGGTCGGGACCATAACTAGGAAATCGGGTTCAGTGGTCTAGACTTTGGGGTCCACTTCAGCCTTCGTAGCTGGCGTCGTCGAGTACGATGTGTTGTTGCTCGAAGATTTGGTCTTTGATGATGGGTTTGGGGGTCATTTTCAGCTTCCTTCCTTGGGTTTGCGTTTCGACAATTTTTCCAGCTCCCGCGTCATGCGGCGGGTAACGGGCGATCCGTCGTACACCACGCGATAGAGTTGCGAGGTGCTGTAGCCGATGGCGTGCGCCATCTTCTCCAGCCACGGCTTGCCGTAACGGGCCTCACCGAGGGCGATGATTTGCGCCGGGGTCATGCTATTTGCTCCCCGGTTTGTATTCGATTCTCAGTAACTTTTGAATTTCGTCGTCGATCCGCATCACCTCTCGGTGCGACTCCGCCAAGACTTTTTTCTTTTGTGCTTCAAGCACCTCTATCATTCGCGACTTCACATCGATTTTCATCTTGGGCAGGTCGAGTTTTAGATTCAACTCTTTAAGGGGAATCACCGCGAAGTCCGAGTTTTCAGAGCCTGGTTCAGAATGGTAGTTGCTGTCGTCAACGGCAATACGGCCTGCATTGTATTTTCCAATACCATAACCGATATACAGCCGCCGCTCGATCTGGGTGGGAACCTCGTTCGGTTTGTATGTGGTATGTCTGTCGTCTTTTTCATGGCTCTAGCCTCCTTGCTGTTGATGGCTGGCCCTAGCGCGGTTCATTTGCATACGGAAGTGATATAATGTGCAAATACAAACAAGGTTTCTTGCCCCCGAACCCCGCAGTTTCGCTCGAAGGAACCCCCGATCACCCTCCTGAATGGAAGGCGCGCAGCGTCCGAATGTCCGCGATAGGGATGGAAGCCCGCAAGGGCGGAGACGCGGCTTCGCGGCTCCGTTCACGACAGCCCGGCCCGGAGGGATCGCCCAACAAAAAAACCCCTGGTCATCCCAGGGGTTCCGCCCGCGTTGATTTACCGAGGCATCAGAATTGACGTGTGGCACTCACTGGTTCGCCAAAGCTCGCTCTCGCCGGAGCCGCTGAACCTTGTCCCGCTCCTCGGAAGTGAGCTTGTTTTCTCCGAGCTTGATCTCGAGCTTCTGGAGCGTGCCGGTGAACTTGAACGGCATCCTGGCGTCGTACTCGTCGATGACCGGCGATCCGGTATCCATCCCGACGTCGAAGCTCTCATCGAGGGTGAACTTGCCGAGGGGATTGGTCTTCTCGATTCGGCTCTCACCCACGGTTTTTCCATCGACGGTGAGCGTCCCTTTGCCGCCTTTACCAAGTCCGCCGCCGTCATAGACGAAATCAAGGGCAATGGTGTGCTTGCCCGGCGCGAGCCTGTTGGCCCCGGCGATGCGGGTCTTGTCCTTCCGCTGCTTCGGGTACTTGTCCCCGTCCTGGTTCGTGACGGCGTACACGAACATCGGCTTGCCGTCCAGGACGAGCAGGCTCCAGCCGCCGAACCGCCCGCCCTGTGTCGCAAGCACTCCGTCTGCACCCTTCTCCGGAATCTCAACTTCGGCGGCGACGCGGAACGACTTGTTGTGCACGTCGGGAGAGTTCGCTTCCGGGATGCGGATCATCCCCGGGTAATAGGTGAACTCCGTCTTGCCTCGCAGGAGGTTGGGGCGGATCGCCGGGTCCATGCGGTCGCCGAAGCTGGAGTCGATGGGCAGCACGTTGTACTTGACCGCCTCGATCAGGAAGCGGGACTGCAGATCGAGGAGCTTCTTGGGGTTCTCCTTCGCCACGTCCCTGGACTGGCTGAAGTCCTGGCCGAGGTTGTAAAGCTCCCACGGGTAGTCGTCGGGGTCGGGGGCCGCGCCGAGGGTCTCCCATGGCTTCCTGAGCGGCGTCGTGCTGGCCATCCAGCCGTCGTGATAGATCGCCCGGTTGGCCGTCATCTCGAAATACTGGGTCGTGTGCCGCGTCGGGGCCTTCGCGTCATCGAACGTGTAGACCATGCTGACGCCTTCCATCGGCTTCTGCGGGATGCCGTTGAGCAGCCGCGGGGCCTGGATGTTGGCGGCCTCCAGGATCGTCGGCACGATGTCGATGACGTGATGGAACTGGGTCCGCATCTCACCCCCGGCCTTGATGCGATTCGGCCAGCTGAGGGCCATCCCGTTGCGTGTACCGCCCAGGTGCGACGCGACCTGCTTGGTCCACTGGAACGGGCTGTCCATCGCGTGGGCCCAGCCAATCGGGTAGTGGTTATACGTCTTGTCGCTGCCCAGTTCGTCGATCATCGTCACCAGGTAGTCCATCGACTCCGGGGCGAACTGGGCGGAAATTTCGTTGGTCGTCCCCTGCATCGTGCCTTCGGCGCTGGCGCCGTTGTCCCCCTCGAGGTAGACGACGAGCGTGTTGTCGAGCTGCCCGGAGGCCTCCAGTGAATCGAGGATGCGGCCGATCTCGTGATCGCTCTGCGCCACAGTGGCGGCGTAGACCTCCATCATCCGGGCATAGACTTTCTTCTGCTCGGCGTTCAACGAAACCCAGGCGGGGATTTCCTTAGGTCGCGGCGTCAGCACCGTGTTCTCCGGGACGATGCCGAGCTTCTTCTGCCGTGCCAGCGACTCCTCGCGGACCTTGTCCCAGCCCTGGTCGAATTGCCCCTTGAACTTGGCGATCCAGTCCTTCGGCGCATGGTGCGGGGCGTGGCTGTTGCCGGGGGCGAAGTAGAGGAAGAAGGGCTTGTCGGGGGCGGCCGCGTGCTGCGTGCGTATCCAGTTGATGGAGCGATCGGCCAGGTCGCGGATCAGGATGTAGCTCGGGTCCCCGAACGGCGGCAAGACCGGCGTGTTGTTCTCGAACAACGCCGGGTGCCACTGGTCCGAGTCGCCGCCGAGGAACCCGTAGAAGTAGTCGAAGCCCAGCCCGCCGGCCCACTGGTCGAAGGGCCCGCCGGGGCCTTGCATCCACTCCGGCACAAGGTGGTGCTTCCCGAACCACGCCGTGTTGTAGCCGTTGTTGACGAGGATGCTCCCGACGGTGCCGACGCTCTTGGGGATGATCGAGGTGTACCCTGGATACCCCGTAGCGAACTCCGTGATGTTGGCCATGCCGCAGGTATGGTGGTTGCGGCCGGTCAGCAAAGCGGCCCGGGTGGGCGAGCACAGGGCCGTGGTGTGAAAATAATTGTACTTGAGGCCGCGATTGGCCACGCGGTCGAAGTTCGGTGTGGGAATCGGGCCGCCGAACGTGCTGGCCGCAGCGAAGCCGGTGTCGTCGGTCATGATGAGCAGCACGTTCGGCGCACCCTTGGGCGCCGTCACGTCCTTGGGGAAGTCCGACTTGGATTCGTTCGCCTTGCGTCCGATGACGCCTCCGAACGGCGCGTCCGGGACCGGCAGCATCGGCGACCCGCCAGTCGCCGGTTTGTCCTGGGCGTAAAGACGCTTGGGAAGGTTGTCAGTGGCCGTCAGCCACCCCAGAAGGGCACCGGCGGCGAGGATCGCAGCGGATCTCCAAGAAGTTCGCGCTCGCATGATGTCATCTCCCCTGGCCATGGTTCGAGGCGATTCCTTGGCCATTCTCACCCTCGGACGCACCCGTTTCCAGCCCCGGGTTCCCGAGCCTCGCCGCCGTTCGATCTGCAGGCGGCGAGGATAAGAGTCGCGATGCCGGGTCTCTCCCGCGTGGAGTCGGTAGGCGGCGGTTCCGTCGTGGCTGTTCTCCAAAACGATCTCGGGAACCTCCTCGCCCTTCGGGTTGACCGGGTGGTCGAGGTGGCGGAGCCGGATGAAGTGCCGCGTGTAGCCCAGCTTCTCCTCGAGGCGGGTCTTGCTCTGCACGGCCTGAACGGGCTTGAAGCCGAGGCCGTCCATGATGTCGAGGACACCATCGGTGCCGACGAACTTGTAGCGGGGGCTCATCGCGTGGAAGGGCTGCCGGGCGAAGATGGAGGGGCAAGCGGAACGGAGGTCGTCGCGGGTGAGGATCTGGCTGACCATCGGGAAGCTCCTGGAAGAGTGCCTGTTTGCCTGCGATTGTCGCTTCGAGCGGCAATTCGTTTGGCAAACGGGGCGATGACTCCCCCCATAGAATTTGGAGCGGAAGTCAGCCGTACCCGGCCTTGAGGGAGCAGTGACGGCTGCAAGTAGCGAAGCGGATGAAGCTGGCACGCCACGACCTTGACGGAGCGAGCGTTGACAGCCCGGTCAGGTTTCCCGCGTCAGGGATCGGAGCGGCGCGTAGCGGTCGCACCAGCGACGGGACCCGCGCAGAGCCCGGCCCGAAGGGAGACGTCCTAGGTGACTGCTAGATGGCTCAAGACCCGCCGACCAGGTAGCCCGGACTGGGTGTAAACCGGGTAATCGCCATTGGTTCCGAGTGGGTGGCCCATGCCGAATCGGCTTGCAAAGTGGCTGGCAGAGCTCGATCTGCACGAGATGAACGTCAACCTGGGCGTCGTCAGCTTCAAAATCGGGAAGAGGAAGCCTGGGGAGGCCAGGCGGAAGCCGATTGAGCCGCCCGCTCCTAAGCCACCCGCACAGGATCAGGAGCCAGACTTGGACCGCGACCTGCCAACCGACCCTATGCTGGCGAGCGAGCCGGAGCTCACGTCGCAGGAACTCGAACAAGCCGTCAGCCTGGCGGGGACGACGTTCGAGCAGCAGCTTCGCGCTAGCCAGGAGGTGGCCGACCGGCTCAAGCACAAGCGAGACGCCACGGTAGCCTTGAAGGCCGTGACTTTTCTGCTCGACGGGCTACCCAAGGGAGCCAAGGAGGAGAGGGGCACGACGACCTGGAAGCGTATCCGGGGCGAGTGCCGGGAGTTGATCCTGAACACCCTAGACCACCATCACCAGCGGGCCACTTACGGGGCCGTCGCCGGGATCGTCGGGGTGCTCGCCCGCTCGGTCATGTCGGGACAGCCGAAGACACCCAGAAATTCCAGGGTGTTGTCGGTCAGAACCAAAATGCCGACCGGCTATTCCGACACAGAGCGGCACGCGGCGATGGAGGAGCGGAGGATCGTGCTGGAGACGCCGAACCAGTTGCGGGAATGGCTGCGGAATCCGACCTGACGGGAAACCGCTTGCGCGAGCCGCGGGGCCGTGCCTCGTCGCCCCGTTTGCGGTAGAATCCCCCCCCTATGAAAATCGCCACCTACAACGTCAACAGCATCAACGCCCGCATGCCGGTACTGCTCCATTGGCTCTCCACGTCCAAGCCCGATGTCGCCTGCCTGCAAGAGCTTAAGACGGCCGACGAGAAGTTCCCAGTCGACGCCATCCGTGAGGCGGGCTACGAGGCGGTCTGGCACGGCCAGAAGGCGTGGAACGGCGTCGCCATTCTCGCCCGGGGCGAGAAGCCCGAGGAGACGCGGCGCGGCCTTGCCGGCGACCCGGACGACACCCACAGCCGCTACATCGAGGCCATGGTGGGCGGAATCACCATCGGCTGCCTCTATCTGCCAAACGGCAACCCCGCCCCAGGGCCGAAGTTCGACTACAAGCTCAGGTGGTTCGAGCGGCTCCACACCCACGCTGCGGGGTTGCTCGAGGCGGGAGGCCCCGTCATCCTTGCGGGCGACTATAACGTCATCCCTACCGAGCTGGACGCCTACAAGCCCGAGCGGTGGGTGGACGACGCCCTGTTCCTGCCCGAGACCCGGGATGCGTACCGCCAGCTAATCGCCCAGGGTTGGACGGACGCCCTGCGGCACCTGCACCCAGACGAAGTGATTTACACCTTCTTCGATTACATGAGGGGAGCATTCACCCGCAACGCCGGCCTCCGCATCGATCACCTGCTCCTGAGCCCTGAGATGGCACCGCGTCTGAAGGCGGCAGGGGTCGATCGGGACATCAGGGCGATGGAGAAAACGAGCGATCACGCGCCGACGTGGATTGAGGTGGGGATGGAGTAAGTGACTGTCTCAGAAGGGCCGTCAGGTTGCCACCGGCCTTGGATAACGGAACTCGGGGTCCACCTTCGAGGGCTTCAGGCGATGGACCATCGGCGCTGCTCACAGCTGCGACTTCTCCTGAAGTTACCGTTACCACCTCGGAGGCGGCAGGGCAGTGACACGGCCTGATGCGGGTCAGCCTCGACCCGCCAGAAATCCCCCGGCCATGAGCCGGAACGCCTCGATTGCCTTCGGCAGGACGATATGCGGCTCGTCGCTGGCGGCAATCCATAGGGCGGCATTGAACGCCGTACCGCTCAGAAGGCGTGCTGCGGCCTCGATATCGACTGCCTTCATGACACCCCCTGCGATCAAATCGGCGACCGCCTGCTTCGTGACGCTCAGGCAGGCATTCTGGCTGGGCCACGTCGAAGGGTCGCCCAGGAAAGCAGGCCCGTCCAACAAGACGATCCGTCGGATCTCCGGGTCCAGCGCCATCCCGATGTACGCTTCGCCCTCGGCCATTAGCCTTCCCCATGGGGTGGCCGCCGTTGCGCTCGCCTGCCGTGCACGTGCGGCCATCTCGCCATCGACTTGGGCGACGACGGCAGCCAACAATCCCCTCTTGTCGCCGAAGCCATGGTAAAGGGCGCCACGAGTGAGGCCGACTTGCGCAGTGAGTGCGTCCATCGATGCATCGGCGAATCCCGTTGCCGCGAACGCCTTTCGCGCTGCTCCGATCAGCTTGATGCGGTTTTCGGCCATGGTTTCCGCCCGGCTCTTGGTAACCAAGACAATCTCCTGTTCGTATACGCCTCGTATTTGGAGTTGACAGGCGGCAGGCCCCCATGTTTTATATACGAACCGTATGTGAACGCCCCGGTTTCGCTGGAATGTCCAGCGATGCGGTTAGCCACGTTCGCCCTTCCATGAAAAGGACGATGATATGGCCCAGCGCGAAGCAGTATTCCCCGCCAATCGACATGCTCTTTACGAGCAACATGGTTATTCCGCCGCGGTGCGATCGGACGATCTTTTGTTCGTATCCGGTCAGGTCGGTAGCCGCCCCGATGGATCCGCCGAACCCGAGTTCGAGGCTCAGGTGCGCTTGGCCTTCTCCAACCTGGAGGCCACCTTGCTCGCCGCAGGGTGCGGGTTCGATGACATCGTCGATGTCACTTCGTTCCATACCGACCCCGAGAAGCAGCTCGGCACCATCATGGCCGTGAAGAGCGAAATATTCAAAAGTGCTCCCTACCCAAACTGGACAGCGCTTGGTGTCAACTGGCTCGCCGGCTTCGATTTCGAGATCAAGGTCGTCGCGCGAATTCCGTCTGGTGCGTCAGCGTCGGTGAGCCGCCACAACCCGCCAACAATCTGGGATATGGCATCGGGTGGTTATTCGCAGATCAGTGTCGCGGAACCGGGCCGCCTTGCTTTCCTGTCCGGCCAGGTCGCCTGGCTACCCAGCGGTGGAGAGGCACCAAAAGACGTCGCTGGCCAAGCCAAGATTGCGGCTGCCAACCTCGCCGCGGCACTCGAGGAACTTGGGGCGTCCGGGCAAGACATCGTGATGCTGCGCCTCTATGTCGTCGATGCGACCACGGAAAAGTTCCAGCAGGCCCAGGTCGCGCTTGATGAACTGAAGGGGGACGGGATGCCCAGCATCACGACAATCGGCGTCCAGGCGCTCTATTCGCCGGACATTTTGGTCGAGATCGAAATGGTGGTGCGTGTTCCCTGAAAAGGGAAAGACCGGTCAATCCTGACGAACTTCGGCGGCGCCACTCGTCGAAGTAACGCCAGGCGGTGCTCTTGAGCGGGAAGTCGCCGGGCAGGTAGCGCCACTGGCATCCCGGTGCGGAGGATATAGAGGATGGCGTCGAGGACGTCCCGCGCGCTGGTCTTGCGGGGCCGGCCGCTGGGGTAGGCGGGGATGTGGGGCTCGATCAGGGCCTATTGCTCGTCGGTGACGTCGCTGGGGTAGTGGTGCGTTCTCATCCCATTTCTACGTCGCCCGACGCCCTAGGTCCACCTTATGGGACAGTCACTTAACGGGAAGACGGGCGCACGGCGGCGGTGGGCACGATCGTCGCGAGGAGCGACATCACCCGTTCGCTAATCGTCGCCAGATCCGCTTTGTCATCTGCCGAGATCCAATGTTCATAGGAGATGGTGAAGATTTGAACGCCGATGCGGGCGGCGAGCTCGGCGACATCGACTTCAACTCCGCGTTGCCGGAGGACTTCGGAGAACTCGGACGCAAGGGTGCGGTGCTTGATCAGGTCGCGCTCGAGCAGTTCGGGACTGGCGGCGATCACCGCGTGTCGTTGGCGCTGGAAGTCGCGCGATCCCAGGCTTTCCCAGTCGAACCCGACCAGAACCCCGGTGACGACCCGGAGCGGACTCGCGACGTCGGGCGCCTGGCGAATTTTCTCGACGAACGCCGCGCGCAGGGCGTCCGATCCATCGTACACGATCTCGCGCTTGTCCGCGAAATGCCGGAAGAACGTGCGCTCCGTCACCCCGGCCAGCGCGGCGATCTCGGCCGCCGTGGTCTGGTCATAGCCGCGATCGCGGAACAACTCCATGGCCGCTTGCTGGAGGCGGCGGTGCACCTCTTCGCCGTTCCGAGGCATGGACAAAATTTCCTATTGTCAGTCTCTGACTTTTTGCCGTATGGTCAGTCTGTGACATAACGTAGTTGATCCCTCGGGACATGGCCAAGGAATTCTCCATGAATCGAATTCAATACCATCGATACGGCGGGCTGGAGGAACTGCGGTTGGAGGAGGTTGCGACCCCCGAGCCTGGGCGTGGTCAGGTCCGCGTCCGAGTCAGGGCGGCGGCGGCCAACCCGATGGATTGGAAGATTCGCCGGGGCGAGATGAAGATGCTGGCCGGGTTCCGGTTTCCGCGCGGCCTGGGGCATGATTTCGCCGGGGTGGTCGAGGCCGTCGGGCCTGGCGTGGAGCGGCTCAAGGTGGGCGACGAGGTCCTCGGCATGACGGTGATCCGTCAGGCGGGCGCGTTCGCCGAATCCGTCGTCGCGGACGAAAAGAACGTCGCGATCAAGCCGGCCTCCCTCTCGTTCGAGCAAGCGGCCGCCTTGCCCATCGTGAGCTTGACGGCCTGGAACGGGCTGGTGGCGAAGGCGAAGCTGAGGGCCGGCCAGTCGGTTTTCATCACCGGCTGCCTGGGCGGCGTGGGACGCTCGGCGGTGCAAATCGCTCGCATGATCGGCGCCGACGTCGCCGGCAGTTGCGGCGGGTCCGGGCGTGAGGAAGCGACCGCGTTGGGCGTCGGAGAGGTCGCCGACTATCGTGGCTTCGACGTCGCTCCCTATCGGCATCGCTTCGACGTGGTGTTCGACGCGGCGGGCGCATTGTCACTGGGGCAGTGCGGCTCCATGCTCAATCCCGGTGGCGTGTCGCTGCACATCGTCCCCACGCCCTCCAAGATGGTCGGCTGCCTGCTCTCGTCGCGGCACCACCTGGTGTTCGGCTATCCGACGCCGGAATCGATGGCGGGCATCATCAAAGCGGCCGAGCAGGGCAAACTCAGCCCGACGATCGGCCGTGTGGTGCAGCTATCCGAGGCGATCTCGGCCCTCGTCGAACTCGAAACAACGGGCTTGCCCAAGGGAAAATTGGTGATCGTTCCCTCGCGATGATCGGCGACACGTAAAGCTGTGTCTGCCTTTGAAACTCCCAGCCGGCGCGTCATCATGTTGGCGGTCGAATGACAGGGGCTTGCCGGCTGGGATTTCCGCGACACGAATGGGGGTTTTCCGAGATTCCGGCTAACCGTTCAGCGAATCGTTGGTCATGGCTTGAACCCTCTACCTATTGACCCTCAGCCTGCCAACTTCTTGTCTCGAAGCTCCCATCCTGCTTACATTCGGGGGATGAGACCCACCGGAACATCGACTGAACTCGAAGCCAGGCGACGCCTTGCCGTGCAGCGGGTCGCCCAGGGTTGGACCCAAAAGGATGTCGCCGCCTTCCTCGGCGTTTCCGTCCGGGCCGTCTGCGGATGGGTCGCCGCCCACCGCAAGGCGGGTGACCAGGGACTGAGGGCCAACCCCCATCCCGGCTCGGCCCCCAAGCTCAGCCCCCGCCGGGAGAAGGCCGTCCTGTCCTGGCTGGCCAAGAGCCCCCTGGCCTTCGGCTACAAGACCGACCTGTGGACCACCCGACGCCTGGCCGAGGTGATCGACAAGAAGTTCGGCGTCCGCTTCAACGCCAACTACCTGTCGCAGTGGCTCTCCCGACGCAACTATTCCCCCCAGAAGCCCGAGGTCCGGGCGGTGGAGCGGGACGAGCCGGCGATCCGTCGCTGGGTCGAGGAGGATTGGCCCCGGATCCAAAAAAAACCTCGGAAGATGGGGGGCATGTCGTCCTGATCGACGAGAGCGGCTTTTTCCTCAACCCGGTGGTCCGCCGCACCTGGGCCCTCAAGGGCCGCACGCCGGTATTGACGGGCTTCGGTCGGCACCGGGACAAGGTCTTGACGATCGCCGCCATCAGCGTCACGCCGGGCCGGCGTCGGGTCGGGCTGTACTGGAAGACCGACGCCCGCAACTACATCGACGCCCCGGCGGTGGTGTCGTTCCTGCGGGACTTGCTGCGACACCTGCGAGGCAAGGTGATCGTGATCTGGGACGGGGGGAGCAATCACAAGGGGCCGGCGATCCGGGCGTTGCTGGGGCAGTACCCCCGCCTGAGCTTGGAGCGGCTGCCCGGCTACGCCCCGGACCTCAACCCGGTGGAGATGCTGTGGTCACACCTGAAGCACGGGCGGATGGCCAACTTCGTGCCCAAGGACGTGAAGGATCTGGAGCGGGTGGTGCTTGCGAACCTGGCCTCGGTCCGATCCGATCCGAAGTTGATCCGATCGCTGTGGGCGGGGTCGAAACTACCCTTCCTCGACCGGAAGTTAGCCATCTGAAGGTCAATAGGCGATGTCGGTTGGGTAGGCGGACGATGATGCCAGCCCTGGAGCCGCGGGTACGGGAGATTTTATTACCATCAGGAAGAGAGGCACTATGACCGAAGCATTCCCGCTGAAATGGCCTCACGGCCGTCCCCGCACTCCATACCCCGAACGATCCCGCTTCGGCACCCGGACCGTCGACGCGGCTACCAAGGAGCTGTTTTGCGAGGTCCGTCGCCTCGGTGCCGGCACGCCAGTCCTCTCAACGAACATCAAGCTCCGGCTGAATGGACTTCCCTATTCGAATCAGTCCCCGCCTGCGGACAAGGGCGTGGCGGTCTACTTCACCTATAAGAAGCAAGCCATGTGCTTCGCCTGCGACCGTTGGGATCGGGTCCAGGACAACATCTACGCCATCGCCATGACGATCGGCGCCCTTCGCGGGATCGAGCGGTGGGGGAGCGGCTCGATGGTCGAGCAGGCCTTCACCGGCTTCGTCGCCCTTCCGGCCCCGAAAGATCCTCGCGTGATCCTTGGGGTGGGCCCTGGCGCGACCACCGAGGAGATCGACGCGGCTTACCGCCAGAAAGCCAAGATCGCCCATCCGGACAACGCGGGTTCCGCAGCCGCCATGCAGGAACTGAATGACGCGCGTGCCGCGTTGAAGGGGCGGGTTGCATGAAGGCCCTTAGCGTCCGGCAACCCTGGGCATGGCTCATCGTCAACGGGTTTAAGGCGATCGAGAACCGGACATGGAACACGAAGTTCCGCGGCGAGTTACTGATCCATGCAAGCAAGGGCTTCGATAAGGCGGGCTACGCCTGGGTCCGTGACAATTTTCCGGAGATCGACCTTCCATTGCCCGTTCAGTTCGAGCGAGGGGGATTTGTTGGAAAAGCCACCTTGCACGACGTAATAACGTCGAGCTCGTCGCCCTGGTTCTTCGTACCGGTCGGCTTTTGTCTGGCGGACGCGGAGCCTCTGCCGTTCGTGCCGATGGCGGGCAAGCTCGGCTTCTTCGAGGTGGCGGCGCAGGACATCTGGAAACGCCTATGGGACGACATTGATCGCGAGCTCATGCAAGGCTCCTCGACCATTGAGCCGCGAGGGTTGTTTGCGCAAGCGGGGGAAGAGGAGCCATCCTCCGGGAGCGGCGTCTTCGGCACGGGCGCGGGAAGCGAGCCCGCATGACCCGCGTCCGGTTCCGTGACTTCGACTGCACCGTCCAGAAACGCCAGTACGGTAACGGCCGCGTCGCCTTGAGCCTTGTCGACGAGGAAGGCCCGGTCGCCACGGCCACGGTGAACCTGCCGGGCGTGAAGCTGGAGCCCAATCAGGTGGCCATCAAGGATTATGGCGAGAACGAGGGCATGCTCAGCGCCCTCATCACTGCCGGCGTCGTCACCCCCACGGGCAAGACCATCCGGTCGGGCTACGTCGAGATTCCGGTCTGCGAACTCCAGCCACCCTTCCGGGAGCCGGAGCAGGCGAAGGGGCGGGGGAGATGATCCTGTCCCGGTCCAAGATGAACCCGCGACACGATGAGCGTGTCGAGCAGAAAACGAAAGAAGGGAGGCGCCCATGCGCAAACTAGCCAGCATCCAGTCGGTCAACGCCGTCGAGCCGATACCCAACGCTGACGCGATCGAGAAGATCCGCGTCCTCGGCTGGTGGGTCGTCGTGAAGAAGGGCGAACACCAGCCCGGCGACAAGCTCGTCTACTGCGAGATCGACTCGCTCCTGCCGGAACGGTCGGAGTTCGAGTTCCTCCGCGCCAGCAGCTTCAAGCCGGCCCAGATGGACGCCACCGGCGCCGAAACCCTCACGGCCGGGTTCCGGATCAAGACGGTCAGGCTGCGCGGCCAGGTGTCCCAGGGCATCTGCTTCTCGCTCTCGATCCTGCCGCCAGACGCCCCGACCGAGGAGGGGGCGGACGTCACCGACCTGCTCGGGGTCGTGAAGTGGGAACCGCCGCTCCCGGTCGGCATGGGCGGGAAGGTGAAGGGGTTGTTCCCCGGCTTCCTGCCGAAGACCGACGAGACCCGGGTTCAGATTCTTGAGGCCGTGCTGGAGAAGAATCGCGGGAAGTTATTTTACGTCACCGAGAAGCTCGACGGTACGTCGTTCACGGCCTTTATCCGCCAGGGCGAGTTCGGCATCTGCAGCCGAAACCTCTGGATGGACGAGGCCGACGAATCGAACGTGCTGATCCGGGTCGCCAGGTGCATGCGTCTGGAAGAGAAGCTGCGGGCCGCGCGGGAGCGGCTCGGCCACGACCTAGCGATTCAGGCCGAGGTCATCGGGCCGGGCATCCAGAAGAACAAGTACGCGCTTCCGGCGGTCACGCTCCGGGTCTTCAGCGTCCTGAACGTCGATACCTACAAGCTCCTGGATCACGCTGAATCCCTGTCACTGCTGGCCGAAATGGAGCTTGAATCGGTGCCCCAGCTCGGGTCGCTGGCGCTCGAACACACCGTCGATGAGCTCGTGGCGTTCTCGGAAGGGACGAGCGCCCTCAACCCGAAGGTCCAGAGGGAGGGGGTGGTGCTACGGCCGCTTACGGAGGAATATGACGACGTCATCGGGGGCCGCCTCAGCTTCAAGGCGATCAACCCGAAATTCCTGCTGAAGTACGATGAGTAGCCCCGGTTGACGGCGTCTCTGACTCTCCCCCTCGAACAGAACGCCGTCATCTCCGCCTGCGGCCGCTACCGCTACCTGCTGACCCGCCAGGTCGGCCCCGGCCTGCGGACGGCCACGTTCATCATGCTGAACCCATCTAAGGCCGACGCCACGAAGGACGACCCGACCATCCGCCGATGCAACGGCTTCGCCCGCCAGTGGGGCTGCGGCAGGCTGGCCGTCCTCAACCTGTTTGCCTTCCGGGCGACTGACCCCGCCGACCTGAAACGGGCGGAGGAGCCGGTTGGGCCGGAAAACAGGGAATGGTTCGAGAGGACCCTGGCGGACGGAGGCGAGGGCCCGGTCGTCTGCGGCTGGGGCGTTCACGGTGCGCAAATGGGGCAAGATCAAATCGTCCTCGGCTGGCTTCAGGCGTTCGGCGTGCAGCCGCTTGCCCTTGGGGTGACCAAGCACGGCCAACCCCGGCACCCGCTGTACCTGCCGAATGGCGTAGTCCCCAACACTTTCACGCCCGCCATGGAGCGGTGAATGGCTCGGCCTGCCGGAGCCGAGTGCTTAATCAGAGACTAATCGGGCTCGCGCTCCGTAGCACCTCCGGCCCTGATATCGGTCATGGGTTCATCTTCGAATTCGAGTTCGTCGATGAAATCGCCTGCCGCCGGATGGCCCTCCTGCTGTTCGCCTGCATCAGGAGCGGCCGCGACATACTGGGGCACGCCATGATGCTCGCGAAACTCGGTGGCTGTCATGACAGGTGCGACCGGCATGACATTGTTGACGATCACGCCTCCATCCTCGGGCAGCTCACAGATGACATCCCCCATAAACGGGACAATTTTCGCGAGGTGTTCTGGGTGGCCGGATGTAACTGCGTAGCGATAGGCTCGAGCGGGGCCTTCTGGTCCATTGAACGCGCTGACACCTGCCAACTCCGTTGCCGAGTCAATTTCATCCTGCGTCCAATTCGCATTGCCCTTCGTTCGCATCAAATGCAGGTAATTTGAGACAGCCTGTTCCGAATATCTTCCCTTCGAAAAAGCGAGCGAAAAACCAGCCGCATCGTGTTCTGCACCGGGATGAGCCGCCTCCTTCTGATTCCAAATTGCCTGCCATTCCGGGTGAGTAGCGGGGTGATAGCTGTTGTAAACCCCGTTGTTCCAGCGATGAACCTGCTTGGGATAAAGCAGGGCGCGAAAGCATAATTCAGGCATCTTATTCCTCTTGTGTTCTTGGCTCTTCGGGCCCAGCCCTTCCTCTTCCGCTTCGTCCGCTCCCACAGGAAGGCCATTTACTGGGGCGTCCGGCACATGGCCGAGACTATCGACGGGATCGCTGTGCCCCATCTGGCCACCCCGACCGCCTCCACGTCCACCTACTCGAACACCGAATCCAACGCCGTCTTCGCCACGTTCGGGATCAGGTGGGCGTAACGCCGTGCCATGTCCTCGGTTTGATGACCGAGCCAGGCGTTGATCAGTCGCTGGTCGACGCCCCGGGCGGCACAGTTCGAGGCGAATGAGTGCCGGAAGCAGTGCCAGCCGGGGATGACCTCCCACCTGCCGCCGGCGATCGTCGCATTGAAGTGGTGATTACTCTCGTCGACGGTGACGGGCATGAAGTCCGCACGGGTCTTCTTACTGCGAAAGACCTTGAGCGGCTGGCTGATCGCGTAGATCCCGCCGGGATGGGCGTCGAACCGGCCCCGCATCACCGAGGCCAGGAAGCCGGAGAGGGGCACCCTCCGCGTCGTGCGGCGGCCCTTGACCCGCTTCTTCTCGCGGATCAGCACGCTCTTCGCCTGGAAGTCGAAGTCCGAGATGCGAGACCGCAGGATTTCGGACCGCCTGGCCCCGGTGTGGGCCGCGAAGCAGAACATTGGGTAGAGCCAGTCGTGGCGGGCGTTCTCCCGGACGTAGCCGAGGAATTCCGCCACCTCGGGCAGGGTGAGGAACAGGCTGTTCCAGAGTTCCCGCTTCTCGTCGTCGGCCAGGCCGCCCCGCTTCAGCTGCTCTTCGATCTCGGCCCTTGTCTGGAAGGGAGGCTTTTCGGACGTCTTGGGGTAAATCAGGCCCTTGTTCGGGAAGGCCCCGGTGACGTGGCCCATCCGGACCGCCCAGGACCAAATGCCGGAGAAGCTGGCGATCTCCTTCTTGATCGTCGTGGGGCTGAGCGGCTTGCCGCCCCGGCCCTTCGCCTTGGACCGCCGCTCGACGTGGGCCTGCAGGTCGGAGGTGGTCAGGTTCTGGACGGCGAATTCGTCCCCGAGCGTCTTCTTCAGGTGGGCCGCATGGATGCGTGCGGTGTAGATCGTGTTGTTTTCCTGCGCTCCCGCGTGCGCTCCCATGTAGAGTTCGACGAGCCCGCTGAGGGTCACGACGTCGACGATCTCGGGCTTAGCCGTCAGCTTGCCGCCGGAGAGCAGGAACAGGGACAGGTCGGCACCGCGGGGCAGGTCGAGGATGCCTTCCTCCATGAGCCGGAGGTTCCGCTCGACCAGCGAGAGGCTCTCGTCGGCCTCCTTCTGGGTCTCTACTCCCAGGGAATGCCGGAACATCTTGCCGCCGTAGCGGAAGGACAGGCGGAATTTCTTGCCGCGTTGCTCGACCCAGCCCATCGCGAGACCTCCCGGTCCATCGCAACGAGAACCCAACGCGAACGCAATACTACTCCCAATTTGCTCCCATTTCCGGGGAGCGCATGAAAAAAGGACTTACGCCTCATGGACGTAAGTCCTTCTCGCATAGTGCCGAAGAGAGGACTTGAACCTCCACGAGCCGTTAAGCCCACTAGGACCTGAATCTATTCGTGCCCCACTTTGCAAGTCTGCTACATCGAGGAGTTTACGGCAGCAAGCCGCGGACAGGCCGGGCATTGCGGCAAGTTGCCAAGTGGCATTAACGGGCATCTCTCTGGCAACGTCTTGGGCCGCATGGAGGCACTATTGAGGCACCCGAAGATCGGTGACACTCGCTACGATAAGACGGGCGATCGAGGAGATGGGACTGGCGACCACGCTGCGGGTGGCGGGGGATCGCCGGGGTAACCGGACGGTCGCGCGAGAAGTGCCCGCATTCGACCGTCTTGACGCCGGCCCCGCCCCGCGGGTCGGAACTCGGCAGGCCGACCGGGATCGGCTCGGCCCCGACCACCGACTCGCCGCCGGGGCCGACAACCGTGCACGTCGGCGCCGCCGGGGCCTGCGCGAGCGCCACCCAGGCCAGGGGACGATGGACATCCGATCGTGAGTGACGGCGCATCGTAAGGTCCGGCCTGCTCAACGCCCGAGGGCGTCATCGTCTGGTCCACGCATGTCGGTCGCCCTCTTCGACAAGGTCTACAGCTGCTCAACGCCCGAGGGCGTCATCGTCTGGTCCACCGGCCGACCGGCAACGGTTCAACCCCCGGCGGAATTTCTGCTCAACGCCCGAGGGCGTCATCGTCTGGTCCACAAGGCCAGTCGGTCGCTGGACTCCCTCGGGGCGTCGTCTGCTCAACGCCCGAGGGCGTCATCGTCTGGTCCACGCCGACGAAATCGTGGTCGTGGCCCCCGGCGGCTACTGCTCAACGCCCGAGGGCGTCATCGTCTGGTCCACGACCGGTGCCTGAGTCCCTGCCGACCCAGCTCGACCCCTGCTCAACGCCGGAGGGCGTCATCGTCTGGTCCACCGCCTCCACGGGGTCCGGCGGAGCCGCGGCTTCGGCCTGCTCAACGCCCGAGGGCGTCATCGTCTGGTCCACGACCTGGGCCTCCGAACGCCTTGCAAGAACCTTGAGCTGCTCAACGCCCGAGGGCGTCATCGTCTGGTCCACGCCTCGGGCAACGCGTTCGGCGATCGTCGTCGTCTGCTCAACGCCCGAGGGCGTCATCGTCTGGTCCACGCACCGACCGATTGGCGTTCGTCCCATACCCATACTGCTGCTCAACGCCCGAGGGCGTCATCGTCTGGTCCACGAAGCTGCTCGGCCTCCCTGGGCCGATCCAGGCCGACTGCTCAACGCCCGAGGGCGTCATCGTCTGGTCCACACCCCACGACGGGGAGCCCCGTGCTGAACACGGATTTCTGCTCAACGCCCGAGGGCGTCATCGTCTGGTCCACAGCCACGCGACGGCCGACGGCTCGTCGTCGAAGGACTGCTCAACGCCCGAGGGCGTCATCGTCTGGTCCACTCATCGACCAGGCCGCACCCAGCCGTCGCATCGTCGGCTGCTCAACGCCCGAGGGCGTCATCGTCTGGTCCACGTCAGCTTCGGCGGATATGCCTCCACCGCGAGCACCTGCTCAACGCCCGAGGGCGTCATCGTCTGGTCCACGCAACGGCTATCCCGCCTACCGCTCGGTCGACTTCTCCTGCTCAACGCCCGAGGGCGTCATCGTCTGGTCCACCCTGACCGCCGGCCCCCGTCAACATCAAGAACCTCTCTGCTCAACGCCCGAGGGCGTCATCGTCTGGTCCACGTCATTGCCGCGGCCATCGGGTCGTCGTAATCGGTCTGCTCAACGCCCGAGGGCGTCATCGTCTGGTCCACGTGGCGGGGAGGGATTCGCCCCCGCGGGCGGCGTCTGCTCAACGCCCGAGGGCGTCATCGTCTGGTCCACCCAGCTGGCGGCCGATCCCCATCGCGTCGAAGCTCTGCTCAACGCCCGAGGGCGTCATCGTCTGGTCCACGCGACGTCGACACGATTTCGCACGCGATCATGGGCCTCTGCTCAACGCCCGAGGGCGTCATCGTCTGGTCCACTTGATGGCCGCGCGATAGTCGAGCATCATCGCCGACTGCTCAACGCCCGAGGGCGTCATCGTCTGGTCCACAGCCGGCACGTCGACGACGCGACCGCCGGCAGGCTCTGCTCAACGCCCGAGGGCGTCATCGTCTGGTCCACCGGGGCGATTCTGACCGAAGCACTGGCACCCGCAACTGCTCAACGCCCGAGGGCGTCATCGTCTGGTCCACAGCATGCGGGCCGCCACCCCCAACGCGGCGATGAGGGCTGCTCAACGCCCGAGGGCGTCATCGTCTGGTCCACTTGGCCTGGGCCTTCCGTGTGTCGAAGGCGACCCGCTGCTCAACGCCCGAGGGCGTCATCGTCTGGTCCACCAGCACGCCCCGGCCCTGGCCGCCTGGGCGACAAAACTGCTCAACGCCCGAGGGCGTCATCGTCTGGTCCACCAGGGCCAGGGGCTGTCCGCCCAGTGGGGCGGCAACTGCTCAACGCCCGAGGGCGTCATCGTCTGGTCCACGCGTGATGCGGGGCATGAGCGTGACCAGGAGCGACTGCTCAACGCCCGAGGGCGTCATCGTCTGGTCCACATTGCGGGGAGGTTGGCCTTGAGCCAGGCGAGAGCTGCTCAACGCCCGAGGGCGTCATCGTCTGGTCCACCGGGCCCCTCGGCGACCTGGACGCCCAGGCACTGGACTGCTCAACGCCCGAGGGCGTCATCGTCTTTGGCACCGCTGCGACGGCTTGACCGCTGAGATACTGCAATGCTGCTCAACGCTCGCGGGCGTCATCGTCTTTGGCACGACTAACTTGTCAACCAGTTCTCCATGATTCTGTTATGCTGCTCAACGCCCGCGGGCGTCATCGTCTCTGGCACACCTTGAATCCAGAGGAGTTGGCACGAAAGGGCATCTGCTCAACGCCCGCGGGCGTCATCATCTTTGGCACCCAGATCGTCCAGCACGACAACGACGGCTTCGTCATCTGCTCAACGCCCGCGGGCGTCATCGTCTTTGGCACATGGGCGTTGAATTTCTGGTCAACGAACAAAGCAACCTGCTCAACGCCCGCGGGCGTCATCGGCTTTGGCACTGCAGCCGAATTGGGTTTCGTAGCCACACATTCCGCTGCTCAACGCCCGCGGGCGTCATCGTCTTTGGCACCTCGGAGCTCGGTCCGGCTTTTCCGGGGCCGGTAAATCTGCTCAACGCCCGCGGGCGTCATCGTCTTTGGCACGTTGCGGTCTCGATGAACGGCCCGCAGTTGCTCGACCTGCTCAACGCCCGCGGGCGTCATCGTCTTTGGCACCCAAAGTCGCGGAGGTCGTGGGCCGGGACTGCGCTCTGCTCAACGCCCGCGGGCGTCATCGTCTTTGGCACGTAAACCCAGCCCAGCACACATTCACGACAGTGATTCTGCTCAACGCCCGCGGGCGTCATCGTCTTTGGCACTGGCCCATCGTGATCGCTTCGCGGAGGGTGTATTCTGCTCAACGCCCGCGGGCGTCATCGTCTTTGGCACGGGGCCAACGACGCCCATCACCGGCATGATTTGGATCTGCTCAACGCCCGCGGGCGTCATCGTCTTTGGCACGTCGTTGTCGTGGGGCCAAGGCTTGGTGAGTCCAACTGCTCAACGCCCGCGGGCGTCATCGTCTTTGGCACACCGTCGCCGTCGCCGAGAAGTGGGGCCGCGTCGGCTGCTCAACGCCCGCGGGCGTCATCGTCTTTGGCACAGGCGTGCCGGCATCCGCGAAACCGGTGGACACCTCTGCTCAACGCCCGCGGGCGTCATCGTCTTTGGCACCCTCGGGATTCAGTTGTCCGTCAATACGAACACCATCTGCTCAACGCCCGCGGGCGTCATCGTCTTTGGCACCCAGGGAATCAGATGCTTGGCCCGGTCATAGTCCTCTGCTCAACGCCCGCGGGCGTCATCGTCTTTGGCACATCCAGGGCGGCGTCAATAGCCGCACGGACGCCAACTGCTCAACGCCCGCGGGCGTCATCGTCTTTGGCACGGGGTGGGGGCGGATCAGGATCGCGAGGGCATCGTCTGCTCAACGCCCGCGGGCGTCATCGTCTTTGGCACCGTTGGTCGGGTCGTAGCTCGGCAACGGCATAGGTCTGCTCAACGCCCGCGGGCGTCATCGTCTTTGGCACCTCTTTCCCACACCTTCATTGAACCACCCTTTCGACTGCTCAACGCCCGCGGGCGTCATCGTCTTTGGCACAAGGAGACGGAGCGATGGAAGGGCCATACGTTCAACTGCTCAACGCCCGCGGGCGTCATCGTCTTTGGCACGGGACGATCGGAGGTCGCGATTTGCCCCGACGCGATCTGCTCAACGCCCGCGGGCGTCATCGTCTTTGGCACCCGGCCGCCGCCGCGATTGGTGATACCGTCACCGTCTGCTCAACGCCCGCGGGCGTCATCGTCTTTGGCACTGGACGAACCACTTCAAGGCGTCGATGACCGAGTGCTGCTCAACGCCCGCGGGCGTCATCGTCTTTGGCACACAAAAGGATCAGCCGTCAGGTTCACTAGGTTGGGCTGCTCAACGCCCGCGGGCGTCATCGTCTTTGGCACAAATACTTTGCGAGCACGAAATTCGGACGGTAAGCCTGCTCAACGCCCGCGGGCGTCATCGTCTTTGGCACACGGTAACGATTGCAGAGGAAGCGTCAATGAGTTGCTGCTCAACGCCCGCGGGCGTCATCGTCTTTGGCACAGTACGTCTAGGTCGTCATTGGAACGCACGTTAAGCTGCTCAACGCCCGCGGGCGTCATCGTCTTTGGCACACCACTGGATTTGCAAACACTTGACCAACTATATCCTGCTCAACGCCCGCGGGCGTCATCGTCTTTGGCACATCACGCTTGACGCCGATGGCAACCGGACCAGCGTCTGCTCAACGCCCGCGGGCGTCATCGTCTTTGGCACTTGAGACCCTGAGATTTCACCACGCCGCAGAGCACTGCTCAACGCCCGCGGGCGTCATCGTCTTTGGCACCTGGAGAGGTTTTGCCCCAGGATCGCCTGGCGCATCTGCTCAACGCCCGCGGGCGTCATCGTCTTTGGCACTCTGGTTGATGAGCGAACGAAACGCCTGCAAACTCTGCTCAACGCCCGCGGGCGTCATCGTCTTTGGCACGACCGGCTCGGTCCGCAAGCGGGACGGACGTATCCGCTGCTCAACGCCCGCGGGCGTCATCGTCTTTGGCACGCCGGCAAGATGCAGACGTCCATCTTCGGCGTGAACTGCTCAACGCCCGCGGGCGTCATCGTCTTTGGCACAGCATTGGACTCCTCCGTGAAGAACTCGACGACGTCTGCTCAACGCCCGCGGGCGTCATCGTCTTTGGCACGCTCCCGTCGACCCAGCCGTGGTGCCGGTTGTCGTCTGCTCAACGCCCGCGGGCGTCATCGTCTTTGGCACCTAATGGCTAGGCGACTCGGCTTTCAACCGAACAACTGCTCAACGCCCGCGGGCGTCATCGTCTTTGGCACGTGCCGGAGGACTTCGGCGCCCGGGGTCTGCGTGCCTGCTCAACGCCCGCGGGCGTCATCGTCTTTGGCACGATCGCCGCGATTGCCGCCGCGTTCTACGGCAAGGTCTGCTCAACGCCCGCGGGCGTCATCGTCTTTGGCACACCTCCGGCCAGTGGGCCAACGTCGGCCAGCACAACTGCTCAACGCCCGCGGGCGTCATCGTCTTTGGCACGGATTCGTGCTTGTGGGCAGGGTGGTTGCGGTCGTCTGCTCAACGCCCGCGGGCGTCATTGTCTTTGGCACTGGTACATCGACGCCGTGTGACTCGGTATCCACTCTGCTCAACGCCCGCGGGCGTCATCGTCTTTGGCACGTCGCGCCGATCCGCCGCATGGTCGGCATGTGGTACTGCTCAACGCCCGCGGGCGTCATCGTCTTTGGCACGAGGAGCCGGGAGGCCGCGAAGGCGTCCGCTTCGTCTGCTCAACGCCCGCGGGCGTCATCGTCTTTGGCACCCGGGTTGCGGGTCGGGGCGAGCCAGGCGTCGTCTGCTCAACGCCCGCGGGCGTCATCGTCTTTGGCACCCTGATGGCCAGCGGCCTCATCCTGGTCCCGCTGTGCTGCTCCACGCCCGCGGGCGTCATCGTCTTTGGCACCCGCAAGAGTTCTGAGAGTTCACCGTCGGCGGTCGGCTGCTCAACGCCCGCGGGCGTCATCGTCTTTGGCACACGGTCCTGTTTCTCGATGGCGGACTGGCCTTCGGCTGCTCAACGCCCGCGGGCGTCATCGTCTTTGGCACAAGCGGAAGGTAGATCAGCACCAACAGGAGGTACGGGCTGCTCAACGCCCGCGGGCGTCATCGTCTTTGGCACCCCCGTGGTTGCCCTGGACGCTTTCGCCGCCGACGATCTGCTCAACGCCCGCGGGCGTCATCGTCTTTGGCACCAGGGCCGGGGCGTCGTCGCCGACAAAGGCAGCTGCTGCTCAACGCCCGCGGGCGTCATCGTCTTTGGCACGACGGCAAGCGCCCGAGCTGGACCTTCAACGGCGACTGCTCAACGCCTGCGGGCGTCATCGTCTTTGGCACCCAGCCCTGGCCGGGCTGCTGGGCGATCTCTGACCTGCTCAACGCCCGCGGGCGTCATCGTCTTTGGCACACGACGGCGGAGGCGGTGGACTGCCGTAGGTATTTCTGCTCAACGCCCGCGGGCGTCATCGTCTTTGGCACGCCAGCGGCTGGTGACCGTGGACCCGACCGAGGAGCTGCTCAACGCCCGCGGGCGTCATCGTCTTTGGCACATAGTGATCCTGACCCCACTCCTCGATCTTCTCCTCTGCTCAACGCCCGCGGGCGTCATCGTCTTTGGCACGCCGCCATTGACGCAATGTCGCCCTGCATTCTGTTCTGCTCAACGCCCGCGGGCGTCAACGCCCGCGGGCGTCATCGTCTTTGGCACCGCGGAAGCTGAGGCGGAGCGGGCCCGCTGGGAGACTGCTCAACGCCCGCGGGCGTCATCGTCTTTGGCACCACTTCGTGGAGCAATGCAATGGCTTAAAAATATACCTGCTCAACGCCCGCGGGCGTCATCGTCTTTGGCACACCCCGCCGATGAACCAATAATTAAGGGTCGGTAATCTGCTCAACGCCCGCGGGCGTCATCGTCTTTGGCACGCGAGTTACCCGTTCGGCGAGCGAGCCATGTGGCCTGCTCAACGCCCGCGGGCGTCATCGTCTTTGGCACCTTCGCCTTGCCAGCCGACTCGGCCATCAAGGTATCTGCTCAACGCCCGCGGGCGTCATCGTCTTTGGCACGGCCGATGCCTCGTCGGCGATCCCAGGGCGATCATCTGCTCAACGCCCGCGGGCGTCATCGTCTTTGGCACACGAACCTCGACGGAAAAGCCGACGTTCTTCTCGACGCTCAACGCCCGCGGGCGTCATCGTCTTTGGCACCCGGAAGTCGTCGCGGTGCTGGCGGTGATGGTCCGCTGCTCAACGCCCGCGGGCGTCATCGTCTTTGGCACGCGAGGCGGACCGGAGTTGGTGGTCCCTCTACTGCTGCTCAACGCCCGCGGGCGTCATCGTCTTTGGCACAGATTGTCCTCGGCCATCGAGACTTCGCCGAAGGGCTGCTCAACGCCCGCGGGCGTCATCGTCTTTGGCACCCAGGGCGTCAGCGACCGCGTCGACACCGTACTCAAACTGCTCAACGCCCGCGGGCGTCATCGTCTTTGGCACGGGAGTGTCGCGGAAGTGAACGACTTCCTCTGGCGCTGCTCAACGCCCGCGGGCGTCATCGTCTTTGGCACAACGGGTCGGGTAACAGCGAAAGCCGTGACCCCAACTGCTCAACGCCCGCGGGCGTCATCGTCTTTGGCACTCCGTGTCGGCTTCGAGCTTCCGAAACCGACTCTCTGCTCAACGCCCGCGGGCGTCATCGTCTTTGGCACCAGGACGCGGGCGATGAATTCTTGCAATTCCTTCTCTGCTCAACGCCCGCGGGCGTCATCGTCTTTGGCACTCGCGCCCCGGATGTAGCAGACGATGTAGCCGCTGAGCTGCTCAACGCCCGCGGGCGTCATCGTCTTTGGCACAGGTTGGCCCCCGAGACTCTGGATCGGGAGGTGTCGGCTGCTCAACGCCCGCGGGCGTCATCGTCTTTGGCACTGACGGACGGATTCCCGAAGGTTCAGAGCTTCGGCTGCTCAACGCCCGCGGGCGTCATCGTCTTTGGCACCGAAGACCGCACGCTGCAACTGGTCGAGCCGTTCGCTGCTCAACGCCCGCGGGCGTCATCGTCTTTGGCACCATTCGGACGCGATCCACAACGGCAAGGCCTGGGACTGCTCAACGCCCGCGGGCGTCATCGTCTTTGGCACCTTGTCCTGGTCGCCCGTCTTGTGATAGCTACCCTTCTGCTCAACGCCCGCGGGCGTCATCGTCTTTGGCACGCCACCTGCGCCTTCAACACCGCAATATCCCCCTCCTGCTCAACGCCCGCGGGCGTCATCGTCTTTGGCACTTGCCCAGTGCCCTGTACCCCGACAACCGGCAGCTGCTGCTCAACGCCCGCGGTCGTCATCGTCTTTGGCACGCGGCCGGATTCGGAGAAGTACCGGGCGGCTTACGCCTGCTCAACGCCCGCGGGCGTCATCGTCTTTGGCACCAGGGCGTCGGCGACCGCGTCGACGCCGTACTCGAACTGCTCAACGCCCGCGGGCGTCATCGTCTTTGGCACGATGGCGGCCGGCGAGATCCTTGCCCGACTCTCCGACTGCTCAACGCCCGCGGGCGTCATCGTCTTTGGCACAGCCCGACGCCGGCCGTCGCTGGTTGCTCAGTTGCTGCTCAACGCCCGCGGGCGTCATCGTCTTTGGCACGCTCGGCCTCGATGTTTTGGGGTGGGGCCTTCAAGTCTGCTCAACGCCCGCGGGCGTCATCGTCTTTGGCACTCGTGGTCGGCGGCCTGCCCTCGGGCAAGAGCTACTGCTCAACGCCCGCGGGCGTCATCGTCTTTGGCACCGCCCGGTTCTAACCTGTGAACTCGGAACAGATTGCAACTCTGGTTTTCAAGCACCGGTCTGTATTTTCATACGCGTCTTCCAGGGAAAGTCCTCCTAGATTCGTGACTGAGTCGTAATCGTCTAGCACGCAATACCTAACGATCATTCACGCATCGTCCGGCTTGCCAATGAGCCGTAAGTTGGGCTTCGTAGACATGTTATCGACCACGATCCCGGCTGGACAGGGCAACGCCCGCGGATACTTGAAGCGTAGGGCGGTGGCTCAGACTATCCGGAAGCCCTCGGGGGCATCGGGCCAGTTGGGTTCGGACCGTGCTGAGTGGGTTGTCTCCATGCCGGCCACGCACCGGGGGCAAAGCGGGATCAAAAGGACTTCGTCCTCGGGCTCCAGAACCTGCGTCAGTTCCCAACGCAGTCGGTGCATCTGCGCCGGCGTCATCCAGCAGCGGAAGACCGAGTGCTGCATCCGCTGCCCCGTGCCTTCCAAGACCCCGGCACAGCGACGCAATCGGCTGGGGTCGTGGACGTCGTAGCAGACCAGCCACCACTTCGCGTCGTTCATCGCGGCCTCCCCCAGCTCAACGCAGGCGCATTCGGCCGAAAAGCCCCGGCTCTCCGCTCCATTCCTTCTCCAGGAGCCGCGCCTCCAGCTCGATGGCTCGGGCGTAAGACAGAGAGTAGTTCAACACCGGATGCTTCCACGACTCGTCGAGTCTGGTCTCGAACAGCCCGATGGCCTTCTTGCGGCCGGCGTCGGACAGCCAGACCTTGGCCTTGGTCGCGACGAAGTCGGCCTCGGGGTCCCACTGGCCACGGTTGAGCGAGGCGACCTGAACCATGTCCCAGAGGGGGACTCGGAAGAGTTCCATCAGGTCGAGGGCCAGCGGATAGGCGGCGCTGCGAGGGGTGTGGAAAAATCCCAGCGCCGGCTCCAGCCCCGCGGCCAGGATCGACCGCATCACGGCAGTGTGGATCAGGCCATAGCCGAAACCCAGCAGGGCGTTGAAGCGATCCAACGGCGGGCGTCGGGTCCGGGTCGAATAGCGAAGGCTGTCGGGGACCGTTGGGGAGAGATGCTTGGCGAGGCCGCGAAAATAGCTGACGGCGGCCGAGCCCTCCAGGCCTCGGAGAGAGTCGCGGTCGGGTGCGGCTTCCATCTGGGCCAGCGCCGAGCGGAGGGGGACGAGGTCGCCGAGCATCGCGTCGCGAGCGGCCGCGTCGCCGCGGGAGCCGCGCAGGAGGTAGCGGTGCTGCCCCTCGACCTTGGCGCGGGCCAGGGCCCTGGCCAGCCGCAGGCAAGTGGCTTCGTCGGCCAGGGCTCGGTACTGACGTAGGCGTCGTTGGACCTGACCGGCGGTGGCGGTGAGACTGGCGGTGTGGTGGCCCGAGGTCGTGACCCAGTGGACGGGAATTTCGCGGTCGGCGCACAGGGCCAGGGCCTGGGTGGTGGCCTGGGCCTGGCCATGCAGGACCAGGGCGTCAATTTCGCGGATGGCGTGCTTGCCGGGGGGCTCGCCGTCGGGGGGCGTGATGATGAGCGTCTCGCCGGAGCGTCCAACCCGGGCGCCCGGGGTGACGACGTGAAGGGTTGCGCCGTCGCGGTCGGGCGGGAACAGGCGGGTCGGCTCGCGGGCGGGGTCCTCGGCGCGGCGGGCTTCTTCGGGCAGGCAGGCCGGGGCCAGCGAGCAGCGGACGCAGAGGCGCTCGTTGCTGGCGACCGGCGGGCGCTCGGTCGAGTCGCGGAGCCGCCGGGCCGTGACCACGGCCTCGGCCAGCTCGGCCCGGGCCTCGGCGTCGATCGGGACCCGGACGGTGACGCGGTCGGCGTGGTAGCGGACGCGGGCCTCGGGGATGGTCCTGCCCGTGCTGGACTCGATCAGGGCGGCATAGGCGACGACCTGGAGGCGGTCGGATGGCCAGGCCGTGGCGACCTTGCCGTCGCGCCGGGCCTTGCCTCGCTTGTGCTCGTAGGGGATCAGCTCGCCGTCGCGCAGGCGGATGGCGTCGACCTTGCCGACCAGGCCGAGCGCCGGGTCGGCCAGCTCCAGTTGGGTCCGCTCGCCGTCCTCGTCGGCGGCGTCGAGCGAGGCGTGCAACTCGCGGCCGGCGTAGACCCGCTCGTCGGCCAGGCGGATTTCCTCGACTACCTCCAGATAGAAGAGCCGGTGACAGTAGGCCAGGGCGTGCAGGGACATGATCCGGAGCGGCGGGCCGAACGCGCTCGACTCCGCCCCTCCGGTCGCGAGGATGGGGGGCATCGTGGTTTTCCGGTTCAGGACTGGGATGCGTCAGGGGCTGCGTTGCTGCCGGGACCACTCGTCGAAGGCGAGCGGGTCGCCGACCGGTACGAGGGCGGACTCGGTGGGGGACGCCGAGGCCGGATCGACCGGGGCGAACAGGGCCGATCGCGTGCCGACGGGCGTGAGGCGATCGACGAAGGCCGTCAGCCGGGTCGTGCCGGCCTGCGGACCCCCGCCGCGGTCGGCGCCGACCAGACAGAACCAACGGACGGCGGTCGGCACGATTTCCTCGATCCGGTCGGGTGAAAAGTTGTTGTCGCCCAGAAACGGCAGGCCGTACCGTCGGTCGTTCCGCTCGCCGAGTAGGCCGCGCCGGATCGCCTCGATGAGCTCGTCGTCGGCCCGGATCGCGGCGACCACCCGGAGGTCGACCAGGAATTCGCGGCGGACGGGGGTGATGTTGTTCTTCCGCCCCTGGGCGAACTCGGGCCTGATCCCGGCGTTATCCTTGCCTACCGAGTAGACGTGGAGTTGCTGGAACACCGAGCCGACGCGCGGGAGGCCGGCCGCTTCGGGTACCCCGAGGGCCAGTTCGAACCTCGGCAGGCCGGGCCGGGTCGCCGAGGCGGGCACGGTGCCCGGGTGGCCGGCCTCGTGCTCGCCCAGGCGGGACTCGACCCCCGCGACGTTCAGGATCAGGCCGTAGGCCGCCGAGTGGGTCAGGAAGCCGGCCGTCGGTCGGTGCCAGCCGGCGATCATCGGCCGGCACGCGGCGAACGGGGCCTCAATCGCCAAGTAGATCATCTGCTGTCGCATGGCCGTGCCTCCCCTCAGGATGCGAGGAGGAGGTCGGCGGCGCGGTCGAGGAGCCGGGCCGGGTCGGCGTCGAGCACCACACCGGCGTCGGCCAGCCGGGCCCGCTGGTCGGGCGTGAGCGTCTCGACGATCTCGCCGCCGATGAGAAACTCCCCATGCGGCAGGATGCCGTCGTCGGCCATCAGGCGGGCAATCAGCTTGGAGCCGAAGACGCGGTCGTTGGTCGCCGGGTCGCGGCTGACCGTGAAGTGGTACTGCTCGAACCCCGGCGCCAGGCGGGGCGTGAGGCGGACGACGACGCTGGCTGGGGCCATGAAATAAAGGCTCCGGGCATGGTTGCCGGCCACGCCCGCCAGGTCGCCCAGCGCGGCCACCAAAGCTCGGCACCAGTCGGCCTTGCCGGCGAAGTCGCGGCCGTTGAGCGCGAAGGGGTATTGGAATGCCGTGTCGGCGGTCTCGCGGTGCAGGAGGGCCGAGCCGGTCTCGCCGCCGCCGACCTTCCAGGCATTGTCCTTGGCGAATTTCGGCGATTGGGTGAAGACCGTGACGTGGCGGTACGGCTCCAGCCCCTTGGCCAGGTTCATCCGGAAGACGCTGTCACGCTTCAGCGGGAAGTCCTTGCCGCGTTCCTTGCCGAGGCGCTTGAGTTCGTCCCCCTTGACGGCGAGGAGGTATCCGAACAGGAAGTCGTCGACGTAGCGCTCGGGGTCGGGGAGGTCCTTGTATCGGACGGCGAGCTGCTGCTTCTCGTCCCCCTCGCCCGCGACCGGCTGCAATCGGCTCCGGTTCGAGGGCAGGCCCTGGGCCGCCAGGATCTCGCGGAGGGCATTGCGCATCGACTCGGGCGAGACGATCGGATACTCGTGCCGGCCGTCGGCGATCTTCTGGATCACCGTCCGGTTCAGTTCGCTCTCCCCCCGGTAGTTGGCCGTCGGGGCGGGGTGGGTCAGCACGGTGGCGAACAAGTTCATTCGGCGATCTCCGTGGCGGGGGTAGAGGGGCGGTTGTCCTTGAACCGGATGCTCCGCGATTGCCCGGACAGTGCGAGCATCGTGAGCATCTTGACGTCGTCGCGGGTCCGGGGACGGTCCGGGCCGTCATGGGCGGGATGAAGGGTCATCAGGGCGCGGACCACGAGCAAGTAGCGATTGCGGCCCAGCCGCTGGGCCACCGAGCCGAGCGTGTCGCTGAAGTAGCTCACGAACTCGTCGCCATGACGCGATCGGATCTCCAGGAATAGCTTCGAACAGATGTCGCGTCGCTCCTCGGGGCTCGTCTTGTCGAGCCAGTCGCGGTCATCGGGCTTGACGCCCGATCGGGCGCAAGTTCGCTCCCGTACGTACATGCCGACCAGGTCGTAGACGATCGAGTCGACGGCTTCGGGCGAGTCTGCGTTCTCGGTCATCGGTTGCCGGATCCTCTCGAATTGTTGATAGAACCGATTTGCGACCTCCCACGCGAAGCCGACCATCGCGGCCGGCGTCCGCCGACGTTCCTGAGAGCAATGCACGAAGAACGACCACTCGCGCTCTTGCATGGCCCCTTTCAGTTCCGCGAACCAGGGTTTGTCCCGAAGGAGGGCGAGCAGGAGACCCCGCAAGAGGACCGGGTTTCGGTAGGCATTGCGTAAGTCTCGGTAACCTCCGACGAGTTCCTCGACGACCGGGATTCGGCCGTGTGAACGGAGTTTGACGTTGTTGCCGGCGACGACCATGTGGAAGAACTCGACCCCGGCCAGGTAGCGCGCCGGGCGTGATTCCAGCGTCTGCTCCGTCACCAAGCGGTCGAGGTTGTCCAGGAGTTCGAGCGGCCCCTGCTCGGGCAGCGCGATGACCGCACCGCGCGGTCGATAGCCAGTCGCCTCGGTGCCGAGGTTCAGCAACAACCTCTTGTAAGCTTGGTTGAACCGGCCCAGGTCGGCGACCTCGGGGATGGCCAGGGTGTAACCGACGAACTCACCCTTTCCGTCCTCGTCGATGACCTGGGGGACGAAGACCCTGGCCGTCAGGACCCAGAAGTGCAGGAGGAGTTGGTCTTCGGAACGATCCAGGAACGGCACCGCCTCCGCCGTGACGGCCTGCACCGCCAGCATCAGCGAGCCGGCCAACTCCGCGGTCGCCATTACCCCGCGAGATTTCGCCTTCTCGTTGTTGATGAGCGATTTCCAGGTATCACTCCCCTCCTTGACCGGATGATCCTCGGCGCGTGTCTTGTAGGCCAGCCGCGTGGTCGGCTTGTTGCGAGGGACCGCATAGAGCATGTCGCGCCAGAGCTTGTGCCAGTGGCCCTTGTCGCCGTCGGTGTAATTGGCCAGGAAGTGGCCCGACGGCTGGACCGCGTCGTAGATGAACCACTGCTTCGGCTCGTCGGGCTTGGGATCGGGGTTGGGCTCGATGCGCTTCTCGGGCGTGCCAGCCCACTTCGTCTTGCTCCGAATCTCGACCGGTTTGGCGTCATAAAGGTCATCGAAGAGGTGTTGGATCGATTCGGCGGTGAAGCGGACCGCCACGCTCGTCGGCGTACGGGGGGTAACTTCGGGGATCGGCCGACGGGAGGCCAAAAGTCCCTTGTCACGCCGTTCGGCCATGTCCTCAATCAAGAGGACCAGCCCGGCCAACCCCGCCTTGTGCTGGGCGGAGGGCAGCCGGTCGAGGTCGTAGGTGACTTCGATTTCCTCGGGCGGCACGAACTTGGGCTGGGCAGCTTTCTTGGCCACGGTGATGCGTCCGGTGGGGGTTCAGGCGATGCGATGTCCGCCGCCGGCCTGCGGGTGGTAACCCAGGAGCGGCGAATACTCATGGCGACAGGCCTCGGCGAACGAGAGCCATGAGGGCATCCAGGGCGGCCTGTTCGACTTGTCCGCGTCCCCCTTGCCGATGGGGACGACGAGTTCCTGGGCGAGCCACTTCGCCTGCGATTCGCGGCGGGTGCGGTGACAATATTCCTGCTCGTCGCATGGCATGATCGCCGAGCAGGTCCGCTCCTCGGCGTCGCGGAAGTGATTCCGCCCCTGGCAGGCCCAGGGGCCATCGTTGATGAAGGCGGTCGGCTTCGCCTGGAACCCCGCCCCGCCCGCGTCCTCCAGGAGTTGTTCCAGCTTGGCCTGAGAGACGGTCCGTCCGTCGATCGCGGCCAAGAAGGCATCCAGGCCCACCAGGTCATCCTTGTCGTAGGGATGCGGCGATTCCGGGCGATAGATCAGGACCTCGCCGAAACGCCCGGTTTCGTGGGCGGCCTGGTCCCGGCAGCAACGCCCCAGGCGCTGGATCAGGGCCGTGATCGGCGCCGACTCGGTGATCAGCAGGTCGCAGTCCAGGTCGAGCGACATCTCGCAGACCTGCGTCGTGACGCCCAGGACCCCGAAGCCTCCGCCCCGGCCGGCGCGGAACGCATCGACGATCGCTTCGTGGCGATCCCGGCGGTCGGCGAGCTTGAACCGGCTGTGGTAGCTGTGGATCGGGACGCCCTCGGGCGTCTCCAAGGCATCGCCGGTCGGGCCGGTGGCCGCGAACGAACGGGCGACTACCTGGGCTCGGTCGACCGTGTTGACGACCCAGAGCACCCGCTTCCCCGCCCGGAGCGCCGCCTCGGCCCGGCTGCGGGCCGCTTCCGAACCATTGACCACCGTAACGGCGTACCGGCGGTGATCGGCGATCCGGCGGAGCCGCGAGGCGTCGTCTCCGAAGCCGAGGCCCTCGACGATTCTCAGATAGCGGCGTAGGTCGACCTTGCGGCGGTCGATCATGGTGGCCGTCATGGCCAGGACGGGCAGGTCGAAGTGTTCCAGGAAGGCCATCAGGGCGGTAAACATCCCCCGGTCGTAGCTGTGGACCTCGTCCAGCACGAGCGCCGAGTCGGCCAGCAGCGGCAGCAGGCAGGTCGAGCCGTAGTCGTGCTCGAGGAACGCCAGGAACTGGTCGACCGTCGCCGAGAAGACCCGCTTCGGCCACTGTCGGAGCGAGAACAGCCGGGCTTCGGCGACCTTGGCTTCGAGGCTGACGTCGGGCTGCAACCAGTCGAGGTCGAGGTCGGCCGTGCCGTGGACCAGTGCGGCCAGCTTCGGCCCCGCGTGGCCGACGTAGTCGCGGAAGCCTTCGGTCGCCGTGCCCCGGGTCGGGTAGAGGAAGATGGCCCGGGCGATCGGCCGTTCGGCGGCGCGGGCCGCGACCCAACGCCAGGCCCCCAGCGTCTTGCCGCTGCCGCAAGGCGCGATCAGCAAGGCACGGGCCGGCACCCGGGTCGGGTCGGCGCAGGCTTCCTGGAACTCGTTCCACACGATCGGCCGCCCCTTGCCGGCCTGCTCGTCCAACCGGGGCCCGATGACCGCCTGCTCGATCGCCGAGGCGTCCATCCGGCTCGCCGGGTCGAAGGCCCGGCCCAGCCAGCCGCGGATGTGCTCGCGGACCTCGCCCCCCTGGCGGACCTCGGCGTGCGTCCGGAACAGCCCCGAGCCGGCCGAGTCGGCGGCGATCAGGGCCGAGCGGACCGCGCGGAGCAATCGGGCCCGTCGGCCGGCCGGCTCCCCGTTGACTTCCTCGAACAGGTCGTCGAGCCGCTCGCAAACCCTCTTGCGCCCCTTCGCGTAGTCGACCACTCCCGTCCCGACTTTGCCGGTCGCCCAGCGATCGGGGATCGGCCCCATCGGCGGCGGCCCGAGGCCGAACTCGCCGGCGAGGGCCTCAAGGTGTCCGCGGATCGCGGGATGGTTCCACGTCAAGTCGAAGCGGATCTCGACCGTGCCCGGTTGGGCGGCCCCGAACGGCGCATCATCGCCACCGCCCCCCGGCTCGGCGGCCTTGAGGTGGTGCCCCGCGACCGCACCCAGGACGACCTCCTGGTCGACACCTCGGACATCGCGGAGCCATGACGCGACCTCGGGGCGGTCCAGGAGCAGGGACGAGATGACCTCGTGGCGGACGGCCTGCTGGCCCGCCCGGAACAGCATCGCCGCGAAACCCAGGTTCGCCTTGCCCCAATCGTGGACGAAGCAGGCCAGCAAGACCGTCCGCAGGAATTCGTCACGGTCTCCCGCGGCCAGTCGGAAGAAGCGGAGCCATTGCGAGGTCAGTTCGGTCGGCCGGCCCGGCGAGCCGAACAGGGCGACGAACGCTTCGACCACATCGTCGGTGTGCTCGACCAGCGTCCGATTCGGCTTGGCCATCGGCTCGGCGGGCGGCGCCTGGCTCTCACTCATGAGGACGACTCCGAGAGAGGGGAACAAACACGCCGCAGCCCATCCGGCGTCGTGAGCCGATGCCCTGTTCCTGGACGACGAGCGACTCCTCGGCGGTCAGGCCGGGGATCAGCAGCGGGTAGCCGACCACCCGCCGCCCCTTGATCCGGACGACCCGCCGGACCGGCCGGCCCTCGCGGTCGGGGTGGGCGTCGGCCAGGAACTCGGGCGACGCCGAGACCCCGAGGTCCGACAGTTGGCGGCGGGCCGTCGCCAAGAACGGACCGGGGTCCATCGTCTGGCCGATCGTCACCAGCCGGGCTAGCAGGGCCGGGGCCGGGCGAAGCCCTTCGACGCGAGGGATGCCCACGGCGAGCTTCGACCCGTCGAGGTCGAGCGTCACGCCGGCCAAGGCCAGGTACGTCGTCACTTCCTCCGAGGGTAGCCGAAGACGGAGCCGCGACCCCTCCACCAGCGTCAATCGGCGAGGCTCAAGATGCATCCCGCGAATGGGGTGGATCCCGATTCGGCGATCGCCGTGGATCGCCGGCACGACCCGGCTGATCGCGCCGAACAAGGCATAGCCGTAGTCGATAGGGATGGAATTCCCCTTGATCACGAAGGCCAGGTCGATGATCACAGGTCGCCTCCCCCCCGCTCTTCCTGGCCGTGCAATCTCAGGAATCGGCCCCAAGCCGCATGACCACGCCGCTTGATCGTCCTTGAAGAAACACCTAGTTGGCGGGCCATCTCGGAGGGCTTAGTCGAACGTTTCTCGAACCGAGCCAGGACCAGATCCCGATCGGCCTCGGGGAGTCCATCCAGCCAACTCCTCAGCCGGGCGACTTGCTCGGCCAGGATCAGTCGGTCCGACGGATCGGGGACACCCGAAGCAGGTTCGTCTACGTTGAAATCGCGGGGGAGCCCGAATCGTCTCGCCTGCCGCCGGTCGCTGCGGAGGAGTTCCATCACGCGCCACTCCAGAAATCGCCGGAACTTCGGGCAATTCACCTCAACTATGCCCCCTCTGGATAGTGCTTTTGCAGGGAGGGCCAAACATCGCCTAATGAAATGGACCTGCTTCCTCCATACCGATTGAGGATGACGTTGAACGATCGCTCCAGTTCGATCAGGAATGGGGAGGTTGCTGACCAGTCAACCCTCATGTCCGACATCTCCCCCATATTTTTCGTTAATGCAATACCCGGTAGTCCCCACCACATAGTACGACATTCCCGGAGTGGACCTGGACAAATCAGCTTCATAAATTTCCGGGAACGGGTTACTATCAATCCGATCTCTAGAGGCGATGACGCCTTAGGGCGTTGAGCAGCAATATCCGGTGATTGGTGGCGTTGGCCCCAGACCTGATCCCCGACGATGACGCCTACGGGCGTTGCGTGACCTGTCCCTAGTCCCTCTTTGCATGGACATAGGGTTGAAAATCAGTAATTAGTTCTCCAAGGTCGAGGATTGGGCCTGGAGCGTCGTAGGCTTCGGCCGCGGCCCGCAATTCGGCCAGGATCTCGCGACGCAGCGAGTCCGGTTCGAGCACGACCGCCTTGACGCCGAACCCCAGGATCCAACGCTTGATCTCCTCGGTCCCCGAGACGAGGTACTCGGCCACGACCCCGCCGTCGCGGTCGTCGGCCAGCCCTCGGCGGGCGTGGTGGGTCGCCTCGCGGACGTAGCGGACCACTTCGGGACAAAAGCGGACTCGGACGACGACCGGCCCTGCGTTGCCGCGGTAGACGCCGAACGACTCGACCATGTGAGCCGCCAGGTCGAAGTCGCCCGCCGCCGAGGGCGCCGGAGGGCCGAGCTCGGCCGACTCGACCCGTCCGACCTTGTAGTGCTTGACCCGGCCGGTCGCGGGGTCGAGGGCCACGAGGTACAGGGCCCCGCGGTGCTCGACCAGGCCCCGCGGGTGGACCTCTCGCGGGGTCGCCGCGGGCGAGGCCTCCGAGCGATAGACGAGCCGGATCGACCGCGACTCCTCGACGGCCTGGAGCAGGGCGTCGACGCACTCCGGCCGGCGGCGGTCGTCGCGCGACCCGGTGCCAACGACGTGGAAGAAGGCGTCGAATCGCCCCAGGTACTCCAACGCCAATGGCCCGAGCGTGGACCGGACCTTGCGGAAGGCCTCGTCGGCGGCCTGCTCGAACGGCATGCCGGCGAGCGGGCCGAGCAGCCGGCCGCCGAGGTGCAGGGCGACCGCTTCGTCGTAGCTGAAGTTCAGCGGCGGCAGCTCGCGGGCGGTCGCCAACCGCCACGCCCTACGGCCGAACTCGCCGACATCTTCGCGGATTGGGAAGCCGACCGAGCGGAAGGTCTCCAGGTCGCGTCGGATCGTCCGCTCGGCCACGGCGAACTCGCCGGCCAGCTCGCGAAGGGTCAATCCGGCCGACGGCGTCGAGAGCCGCCTGAGCAGAGCCCACTGCCGTCGCAAGCCGATCTCATCGCGAAACATGATGGCACCCGCGATCGTGTCCATCGGTGGTGGCACCCAAAGTATCCGCTTGTTCACAGCATGCCAAGGGCACGACGGCGAAAATGGCGGGCCCTCCCGGCTCCTGGCCAACAAGGCCCGAGGCCACGCCAAGGATCGTAGCGAGGTGGCAGGACCCGTTCTGTCCGACCGGTCGTGTCCGACCTCGGGGAGGGTCGGGAACGGTTGTACGAAGGGTCCTTCGCGTGGAGGCTCGGTGAGGTCTCGCCCTGAACCGACCGTCGCCGGCCGCACTCTCCGGGCTGACTCGTCTCCCGCTGGCCGTGACGCACGACCGGTCGGCGCCCATCCCTACCCCCGCGACTCTCCGACCAACTCCCTCGCCGTCACGGAGGCCCGCAGTTCGCGGGACCCACTCGCTCCAGGACGCTGAGATGACGCCGGCCCGGCGTGATCGCAGAGATCCGCCCGAAGGCCCGTCCGCATCCACATCCACCGCAGGGCGTCCGAGCGGTCGGAGACCCGATCGCGACGCGGCGTGGGGGCCACGCCCTGATCTGGATCTCGGTTCAGGACCGGGGTGGGTGCTAAAAAGTGGGCCGAAATAGGCCAAGATTGGCTGACGCCCCCTGTGTCGCCGCGGGCCCTCTTGCGGGGGCCGGCCGGCGATCCCACGCCACCCGCCCTCACCCCACAGGACCTAAGGGTGTCCCACATCGTCACGATCCGCACCGAGGCCCGCGACCCGCTGGCGGTCGCCGCGGCCTGCCGCCGACTCCACCTGCCCGAGCCGGACCGCGGCACCGCCACGCTCTTCGAGGGGCAGGCCACCGGCCTGCTGGTCCGCCTGCCCGGCTGGCTGTACCCCGTGGTCATCGACGCCGACGGTGGCCAAATCCGCTACGACAACTACGGCGGCGCCTGGGGCCGCCCCGAGGAGCTGGGCCGCTTCCTCCAGGCCTACGCCCTGGAGAAGGCCACGCTGGAAGCTCGCCGCCGGGGCCACGCCGTCGCCGAGGTCGCCCTGCCCGACGGCTCCGTCCGGCTGACCGTCACCGTCGGGGGGGCCCCATGAAGGTCATCGAGATCACCGTCTCCCCCGCCGGCGAGGCGATGGTCGAGACCCGCGGCTTCGCCGGGCCCGCCTGCCGCGAGGCGAGCCGGTTCGTCGAGCGGGCCCTGGGCGCGGCGACGGCCGAGGCCCTGACCGCCGAGTTCCACCAACCCCAGCCCGCCGGCCAGGAGCTGCGGGAGTCGCGGTGACCCCCGGCCCCGGCCCGCACGGAGGACCCCGATGGACGCCCGCCGCCCACGCCCGGTGGGGCTCGGCCTGGTCGCCGGGCTCGCCCGGGCGATCCGCGCCGAGTTCGGCCCCGGCATGGACCACGAGTACCCCGGCCGCATCGACCCCGCCGAGGCCGGCCCCGTCAACCGCGCCTATCGCGCCGCCGCAAGCCACGCCCTGGAGGCTGTCGCCCACGCCCGGGGCGTCCCGCCCATTCCACCGGTCGAAGCCGTGGCTGCCGTCGCCCGGCGGCGGCTGGCCGCCGAGGGCCTCGGCCCGCGACAGGTCGAGGCCCTGCTCGCCCGGGAGCCCGGGCCCCGCCCCGACTGGGCCGCCTTCCTGAGCCTGACCACCGCGGACCGCCTGCGCGACCTGCTCGCGGACGATGCCCGCGGGCCCGCCTGAGCCGTCCTCCCCCCGGTCGACCACCCCATGACACCCGGAGCCCGCCCATGACGCTCGCCGAGCGCCTGTCCGAGCTGGTCCGCGCCGCCTTCAGCGGCCTCTACGTCCACTCCGCCGAGCACGACGACGCCCTGGCCGAGATCGCCGCCCTGTGCCGCGACCAGGCCTGGACCCTGGCGACCTGGGACCTCGACCGCGGCCTGGCCGTCGCCGGCCTGCCGGCCGACTCCCCCGGCACCCTCCCCGGCGCCGCCGACCCCCTGGCGGCGCTGCGGGCCCTGGCCGCCCTGGCCACCCCCGAGGGCACCGCCCTGCTGGTCCTGCGCAACTTCCACCGCCTGCTGGGCTCCCCCGAGGTCGTCCAGGCCGTGGACACCCGCCTGTCCGCCGGCCGCCGCGACCGCACCTTCGTCGTCATCCTCGCCCCGGTGGTCCAGCTGCCCCCCGAGCTGGAGCGGCTGTTCGTCGTCGTCGACCACGAGCTGCCCGGCCGCGAGCAGCTCGGGGCGATCGCCCGCGGTGTCGCCACCGAGCCCGGCGAGCTGCCCGAGGGCGAGGCCCTGGGGGCCGTCCTGGACGCGGCCGGCGGGCTGACCCGCGTGGAGGCGGAGAACGCCTTCGGCCTGGCCCTGGTGCGCCACGGCCGCCTGGCCCCCGACGTCCTGTGGGAGCTGAAGGGCCAGGCCCTGCGGGCCTCGGGCCTGCTGACCCTGCACCGCGGCGGCGAGGCCTTCGCCGACCTGGGCGGCCTGGGGGCCCTGAAGGCCTTCTGCGGCCGGGCCCTGCGGCCGGGGCGGCCGGCGGGGGCCCGGGCCCGCGGCGTGCTGCTGCTGGGGCCGCCGGGCTCGGGCAAGAGCGCCTTCGCGAAGGCCCTCGGGGCCGAGGCCCGGCGGCCAACCCTGGTGCTGGACGTCGGGGCCCTGCTGGGCTCGCTGGTGGGCCAGAGCGAGGCCAACGTCCGTCGGGCCCTGGCAATGGTCGACGCGATGGCCCCGTGCGTCGTCATGGTCGACGAGGTCGAGAAGGCCCTGGCCGGCACCGGCGGCGGGGCGGGCGACTCGGGGGTGGGGGCCCGGCTGCTGGGGACCCTGCTGACCTGGCTCAACGACCACGACAGCGACGCCTTCGTCGTCTGCACAAGCAATGACGTCGCGAGGCTGCCGCCGGAGTTCTCCCGCGCCGAGCGGTTCGACGCGACGTTCTTCCTGGACCTGCCCCCGGCCACGGCGCGGGAGGAGGTCTGGCGGCTGTACGCGACCCGCTTCGGCCTGGACCCGGCCCAGCCCCGGCCGGCGTACCGCGACTGGACCGGCGCCGAGATCCGGGCCTGCTGCCGGCTGTCGGCCCTGCTGGGCCTGCCGCTGGCGGAAGCCGCCGCCAACATCGTGCCGGTGGCGGTGACCGCCGGGGAGGCGGTCGAGCGGCTCCGGTCCTGGGCCGCGGGCCGCTGCCTGTCGGCCGACCGTCCCGGCCTCTACACCCGCGCCACCGACGCCCCGGGTCCCCCCGGCCGCAGGGTCCGCCGCGACGCCTCGGCCAACTGACCGGCCGCCCCGACGAACTGCGTGACCCCATTGCGGAGGTGGGTCACGCGACCCATCCCCGGCGAACCCCCACCGCGATCCCCTCGCCCACTCCTTGACTGGAGGCCCGATGACCACCCTGCTCGACCGCCTCGACGCCCCGACCCGGCCCCGGGGCCCCGACCCGACCGGAGCCCCGGCCGACCCCGCCCGCCGCCTGCGCGCAACCATGGCCGCGGTCCGCGTCGCCTGGACCTGGATGGGCACCCGACGCACCCTGACCCCCGGCCAGCGGGCCCGCGCCGCCGAGGCCTTCGACGCCGAGGGGGCCGCGCTCTCGGCCGGCAAGAAGATCCTCGACACCCGCCACCCCGCCTTCCGCGCCGTCACCGCGATCCGCGGCAAGGCCGACGCCGACTTCCGCTTCGCCACCCTGCCGTTCCCCGAGCCGGGGGTGCGGCTGATCCCCCACGACCACGTCGAGGCCTTCGACGGCCGGATGGCCGACCACCGTGCCGAACTGGCCGACGCGGTGGACCACCTCGACGCCCGCTTCGGCGAGCTGAGGCGTTCCGCCGCCGAGCGGCTGGGCACGCTGTTCGACCCCGGGGACTACCCCGGGTCCCTCCTGGGCCTCTTCGGCGTGGCCTGGGACTTCCCCAACGTCGAGCCGCCGGCCTACCTCCTGCGGCTGTCCCCGGGCCTCTACGAGGCCGAGCGGGCGCGGGTGGCCGCCCGGTTCGAGGAGGCCGTCGAGCTGGCCGAGCGGGCGTTCGCCGAGGAGTTCGCCCGGCTGGTGGGGCACCTGTGCGGGCGACTCGAAGTCCCGGCCGACGGGGGCGAGCCCAGGACCTTCCGCGACACCGCCGTGGAGAACCTGTCCGAGTTCTTCGGGCGGTTCCGGGCCCTGAACGTCCGCTCGAGCCCCGAGCTGGACGACCTGGTGGAGCGGGCCCGGCGGGCGGTCGGCGGGTCGCGCCGCGGGACCTGCGAGGCGGCGGGCCGCTGCGGGCCTCGGTGGCGGCGGACCTCCTCCGGGTCCGCGAGGCCCTGGGACGGGATGCTCGTGGAGCGGCCCCGGCGGCGCATCCTCCGGCAGGCCGCCGCGCCGGGGGTGGCCTGATGGACCTCCCACGTCGCCCCCGACGGCACGGTGCGGGCGCTCTACTCCGAGGCGATCGACCTGGCCGCCCTGGGCCCCCCGCGAATCCAGAGGGCCGGCCGTGTCGAGCCGACCGCCGACGGCCGCTGGACGGCCGACCTGTCCCCCGTCGCGGGCCCCGTCCTGGGCCCCTTCGCCCGTCGGGGCGAGGCCCTGGCCGCCGAGCTGGCCTGGCTGGGGGCCCGCTGGCCCGGCCCCGACGCCTGAGCATCGCCCCCCGGCATCGATCGCCGGAGGCATCCCTGTCCCCCGCCCGCCCGACGCCGGCCGGGGGAGGTCCCCGGCCGGCGTCGGGCGGGGCCCCCCTCCCCCCGGAGCCCATGCCATGACCCAGTCGCAGCTCGAGGACGCCGTGGCCTGCGCCACCGGCGAGTCCGCCCGCACCGTCCAGGCCCGCGGCTTCGGCCCCGCGGGCCGGCGTGCCGCCCTGGAGCCCGAGGACCTGGCCCTGTACGCCGCCTGCCCCCGCTGCGGGTCCGCCGCGGCCCCTGCCGGGCCCACGCCACCCCGACCGCCTAGACTTCGCCGCGTGCCGCCGCTGCGGCCTGGCCTTCGACTGCCGCGACGAGGAGGTCTTCGCCGCCGTCCGGGCCGCGGTCTGAGCCCGCCCACGGCCGCCCGGCCGGGCGGCGTGGACCCGCGAGAGTCGTCGGCCCCGACGGTGATTAGGGGGTAAGGCCTTACCCCATCGATCTTGTTTCAGGGGCCGATGGCCCCCCCGGGGGGCCGCGGCCCCTCGGCGTCCGCGTCGCCGCCCCGCCGACCCCCGGCCCGCATCCCCGATCCCGACCCGGAGGACCCTCGCCGATGCTCACCCTGACCCGCCGCCAGGCCCGCACCCTGCGGGCCGCCTTCCGCCGCCACGCCCTGGGCTGCTCGCCCCGCGGCGCCGCGCCGCCCCTGGTCCTGGTCGCCGACGCCGAGTCCGGCATCCGGGCCCGCTGCCACATCACCTCGGGCATGGCCCTGGCCTGCCAAATCGCCGACGCGGCCCAGGCCCCGGGGACCGTCGCCCTGCCCCTGGAGGCCCTGGCCGACCTCGAGGGCCGGGACGACTCGCCGATCGCCCTGGAGCCCGCCGGCCCCCGGCCGCACCGTCGCCCGCTGGCACGACCGCGGCCTCCCCCGCTCCCGCGAGTACGCCGCGCCTGCCGGGGCGGGGGAGTTCCCCGGCCTCCCCGAGCGGTTCACGCCGGTCCCGGCCTCCGTGCTGGACGCCCTGGCCGAGGCGGCGGGCGTCGCGGGCGAGGGCTCGGCCCGTTACAACTTGGAGTGCCTGGCCCTGCGCGGGCCCGCCGCCGACGTCGCGGCCACCGACGGCCGCCAGGTCCTCCTGCGTGGCGGGGCCCCCTGGCCCTGGTCCGACGCCGCCCTGGTCCGCCCGGTGCCGCTGCTGGCGGCCCGCGTCCTGCCCCGCGACCGGCCCGCCCGGGTCGGCCGCACCGCCACCCACGTCGTGCTCGAGGTCGGCCCCTGGACCCTGTGGCTGGCCCTGGAGGCCGGGGCCCGCTTCCCCCGGGTCGACGACATCCTGCCCGACCCCCGCGCCGCGGCCACGAGGCTGCGGATGGACCCCGCCGACGCCGCGATCCTGGCCTCGTGCCTGGATCGCCTGCCCGGCGGCGACGCCCCCCACGCCCCGGCGACCCTGGACCTCAACGGCGTGGTCGCGGTGCGGGCCCGGGGCGTGGGGGACGCCCACCCCACCGAGGTGGTCCTGGCCCGCTCGCGATACGAAGGGCCGCCGGTGCGCGTGGCCATCGACCGGACGCTCCTGGGGCGGGCGTTGCGGCTGGGCGTCCTCGAGCTGCTCCTGGGGGGCCCCGACCGACCCGGTGGGGGGCCGGGCCGGGGACCTGGCCTACGCCTGGCAGCCGCTGGGGGCCGAGGGGGCGATCCCGCCGGACCCCGGGGCGATCCGCCTGGAGTCGACCTCCTTGCCGCCGGCCCCCACGGCCGGGGACGCCCCCACCTCGTCGCGGGCCGAGGGGGCCCACCCGGTCCCCCAGGGGGCGACCCAAGCCCCGCGGGCCCGGGCCGTCGCCATCGACCTCGCCGTCAACGAGGAGCCCCCGGGCCTGATCCAGGAGGCCGTCGCCCTGCACGCCTCGCTGTCGGAGGCCCGGGGGCGGGCCTCCCACCTCGTCGCCGCGTTGCGTCGCGAGCGGAAGCGGTCCCGCCTGCTGGCCAGCACCCTGGCCCAGCTCCGCGAGCTGCGGCTCGGGGACGTCGCCGTCTGACCCCGGGCCCACCCGCCCCGCGGGTTCGGGCGGACTCCCCCGTGTCGATCCCACCCCACCTCGAGGAGGTCCCCATGTCCCTGAGCGTCGCCGAGAAGCAGCACCGGGAGGGGCGGATCGCCGCCCGCATCGACGCGGCCATCGAGCGGATCAGGGGCCGCCACCCGGCGACCTTCGACCGCCTCAGGCGGCAGGCCAGGGACGAGGCCCTCCGGTCCCTGGGCCTGGCCACCCCCTACGCCGACCTGGAGGCGATCGGGCCCGAGGAGGCGGCCACGGCCCGGCGCAAGCGGCTCGCGCAGCGACAGTTGATCGCCGCCGTGCGGGGCGTGTCGGTCGAGGACGTCCCGGACGTCGTCAACGTCAGGTATGGCGAGGGCCTCCCGCTGCCGGCCGAGGTCGCCGAGGCCCTGGG
>CBDAVP010000023.1:0-257498 GCA_965201075.1 Isosphaeraceae bacterium
AAAAAAAAATCGCACTGTCTCGTTCTGGCCCTCGTCCGGATCTGGTATCGCCAAAACGCAATGGTATGTGTCCATACGATCCGTTTTCCCTACTCGTGTCGTGGGGTGGCGGTCCCCGCGGCAAATTCCGTAAACTCGTCGTCTCTCTCGGAGAACGCTTCGCCGACCGAACTTGAAGGTACGAGGACGCGAGCCAATGATGGGACCCCGAACGCGAGCCTTCCTGGCCGGAGCCCTCTTCATGACTCTTTTCCCCAGTCCCACCCCCGCCGAGGAACCCAACCGCCCGTTCGCCTATCCCGAGGCCCGCAAGAGCGACGTGGTTGACGACTATCACGGCCACAAGGTCGCCGATCCGTATCGCTGGCTGGAAGACCCTGATTCTCCCGAGACGCGGGCGTGGGTTGAGGCTGAGAACAAGGTGACCTTTGGGTTTCTTGACAGCACCCACGCGCGGGCGGAGATCAAGGCACGCCTGACGAAGCTCTGGGATTACGAGAAGTTCGGCGTCCCCCATCGGGAAGGGGACCATTATTTCTTCGGTCGCAACAGTGGACTCCAGAACCAGGCGGTTCTTTACACCACGCCCTCGCTCGATGGCGAGCCGAGAATCCTCATCGACCCCAACACCCTGTCACCCGACGGCACAACGGCCCTGGCTGGGACGGCGGTGAGCGACGATGGCAAACTCATGGCCTACGGACTCGCCGCGGCGGGCTCGGACTGGAATGAGTGGAAGGTTCGGGAGATCGACTCCGGCCGAGACCGCGACGACGTCCTGAAGTGGATCAAGTTCTCCTCGGCCTCCTGGACCAAGGATGGCCAGGGCTTCTATTACGGTCGATACCCCGAGCCCAAAGCCGGCGCCGCTCTTGAGGAATCCAACTACTTTCAGAAGCTTTATTACCACCGGCTGGGAACCTCGCAGGGCGAAGATGTCCTGATTTTCGAGGCCCCCGAGCATAAGGAATGGCAGACCCACGGCGAAATCACCGAGGCCGGCGATTACTTGATCCTCACCATCAGCAAAGGCACGGACGCCAAGTACCGCGTTCTGTACAAGGGGCTGAACCATCCTGACGCCCAGGCGATCACCCTGATCGAGGGCTTCGAAGCGGAATATGCCTTCCTGGGCAACGACGGACCGGTCTTCTACTTCAAGACCAACCGCGACGCTCCCCGGGGCCGGGTCGTCGCCGTCGATACCCGTTCACCCGAACCGAAGGACTGGAAGGAACTGGTGCCCCAGGTCGAGGAAACGCTTCAGTCGGTCAGCCTGGTTGGCGACCGCTTCTTCGCGACGTACCTCAAGGATGCCCATTCTCAGGTCAAGCTGTTTGACCTCGGCGGGAAGCCGCTCGGCGAGGTCGCTCTGCCGGGGCTGGGGACCGCCTCGGGATTCGTCGGGAAGCGGGCCCATCGCGAAACCTTCTACTCCTTCACCAGCTTCACCGCTCCCACCACGATTTATCGCTACGATGTCGACTCGGGCCAGAGCAGCGTTTTCCGACGTCCCAAGGTCGACTTCGACCCGGCCGACTTCGAGACAACCCAGGCGTTCTATCCGAGCAAGGACGGCACACGGATCCCGATCTTTCTCAGTTCGAGGAAGGGGCTGAAACGCGATGGCTCCCACCCGACCTACCTCTATGGGTATGGCGGGTTCAACATCCCGATCACCCCAGCGTTTAGCCCGGCCAACCTCGTCTGGATGGAACGGGGCGGCGTCTTCGCCGTGGCGAACCTGCGAGGCGGCGGAGAGTACGGCGAAGAGTGGCACCAGGCCGGGACCAAACTTCGCAAACAGAACGTCTTCGATGATTTCGTGGCCGCGGCGGAGTGGCTGATCGCCGAGAAGATCACCTCGACCCCCAGACTGGCCATCGGCGGCCGATCCAACGGCGGATTGCTCGTGGGGGCGTGCCTGACGCAACGTCCGGATCTTTTCGGAGCGGCCTTGCCGGGAGTCGGCGTGCTCGACATGCTCCGCTTCCACAAATTCACGATCGGCCACGCCTGGGTCGACGACTTCGGCTCTTCCGACGACGCCGAGCAGTTCACCGCATTGCACGCCTATTCTCCGCTGCACAACCTCAAACTGGGCACGCACTACCCCGCCACGATGATCACCACGGCCGACCACGACGACCGCGTCGTTCCGGCCCACAGCTTCAAGTTCGCCGCGGCCCTCCAGGCCGCCCAGGGTGGGCCTGAGCCAGTATTGATCCGCATCGAAACGAAGGCCGGCCACGGGGCTGGCAAGCCAACCTCGAAGGTGATCGAGGAATACGCCGATCAGTGGGGGTTCCTGGAAAAGGTCTTGGGGGTCAAGGCGCCGTGACCCGCGAGGCATGAGACGGCTGAGACAATGCCGTACCGGGTCCGTTATGGACCAAGGCGAGTTGCCTTGATAATGCCGGCGCCGTCTGGTCGAATGGGCGGCGTACCGGCCCCTTCGGGAGTTGTTCCCGAACCTTGGAGTTTCGTCCATGATCGTCGGCGTCCCCCGCGAGGTGAAATCCGACGAGTATCGGGTCGCCTTGCTTCCGGTCGGCGCTGAAGAATTGACGACTTCGGGCCATCGCGTCTTGGTTGAGGCCGGAGCCGGAGTCGGCAGCGGCATCGCTGACGCCCTCTATCAAGCGGCAGGGGCCGAGATCGTCGGCGTGGACGACGTTTGGGCGAGGGCCGACCTCATCATCAAGGTCAAGGAACCGCAGGCGGCCGAATTCCCCCGGATGCGGTCGGGCCAGGTGGTCTTTACCTACTACCACTTCGCCGCTGACGAAGGACTGACCCGCGCCGTGATGGACAGTGGCATCACGGCGATCGCCTACGAAACGATCCGCGATCCGAGAGGCGCCCTTCCGCTCCTGACGCCGATGAGCGAGGTCGCCGGGCGGATGAGCATCCAGGAAGGGGCCAAGTTCCTGGAACGCCCTCAGGAGGGGCGGGGGATTTTGCTGGCTGGGGTCCCGGGTGTTGCGCCGGCGGAGGTCGCCATCCTCGGAGGAGGCGTGGTGGGGGCCAACGCCGCCAAGGTCGCCGCGGGGCTGGGGGCCAGTGTCCGCATTCTGGACGTGAATCTCGACCGGCTCCGCTACCTCGACGACGTCATGCCGGCCAACGTCACCACCCTGTATTCCGACCGCCACACCATCCTGGAGTCGATCGAGCGAGCCGACCTCGTCGTCGGCGCCGTGCTGATTCCGGGGGCCCTGGCGCCGAGGCTTGTCCGCCGTGAGGACCTGGCCCGCATGAAGCCGGGGGCCGTGATCGTCGACGTGGCCATCGACCAGGGCGGCTGCGTTGAGACCAGCCGTCCCACGACCCATCGCTCTCCGACGTATTTGGTCGACGGCGTGGTCCATTACTGCGTCGCCAACATGCCCGGCGCCGTGGGCCGCACCAGCACTTATGCCCTGTGCAACGTGACGCTCCCCTACCTGCTGTTGATGGCCCGCAAGGGCTGGCGAGAGATTGCCTCGGCCCTGCCGGGGATCGCCGAGGGGATCAATATCGACCGAGGACGTGTCACCAACCGGGCGGTCGCCGAAACGTTCGGCCTTCCCTTCTTTCCCTGGGACGCGGTGAGGTCGGCCGCCTCCCGCATTCCTTGATCCCCCCGAACGTCGCTGACCCAGACGCTCGCTAGCCAGGAGTTCACCGCCCATGTCCGAATTGGAAAACGACCAGGATCACGACCACGACCACGAGCACGACGAGGAAGAACTCGAACTCGACACCCAAAGCCAAATCTTCCTGGAGATGCGGCAGCAGAATCTGGAACTGCTCCAGATCGCCTCGAGGATCGCCGGCTACTCGGGCGATCACGGACCCTTGAAGGGTGGCGATGTGAAGCACGCCCTCAAGAGCCTCTGGGAGGTCTATTCCGAACTCTACTCGTGGGTCGATCCCGAGGAGTCCGAGGAGTCCGAAGAGGAAGAGGAATGACCCCGCCGCCCGCCCTCCCCGACGGCCCGCTGGAGACCGTCGGCTGGGTCGGTGACGCGGCGACCGGCTCGCCGCGGCTGATCGACCAGACTCGCCTTCCAGCCGAGTTCTTGCGCATTGACCTCCCCGACGTTCCCGCGACCTGGGAGGCGATCAAGTCGTTACGGGTCCGGGGTGCCCCGGCCATTGGGATCGCCGCGGCTTTCGGGGTCGTCCTGGGAGCTCGCGAAGCGGGTCTCACCGACCCCGACGCGGTCCGAGACGCCGCGAAGCGAGCCTCGGCCCACCTCCGGACCAGTCGCCCGACGGCGGTCAACCTGTTCTGGGCCCTCGACCGAATGGACCGCGTGGTCGAGGCGTCGGGCGATCTCGAAGGACCGGCACTCCTCGACCGGCTGCTGGCCGAAGCGCGGGCCATCGTCGACGAGGACAAGGCGATGTGCCGGGCGATCGGACGCTTTGGCGCCGAGCTGATCGGCACGGGGCAGGGGGTTCTAACCCACTGCAACGCCGGCGGCCTGGCGACGGCCGACTACGGCACGGCCCTGGCCGTGATCTTCGCCGCTCACGAGCAGGGGAAATCCATCGTCGTCTTCGCGGACGAGACTCGCCCGTTGCTTCAGGGGTCGCGCCTCACCGCCTGGGAATTGCAGCGGAGAGGCGTCCCCGTGACCTTGATTTGCGACAGCATGGCCGCCCAGGTCATGAAGGAGGGGAAGGTCCAAAGCGTCGTGGTCGGGGCCGACCGGATCGCGGCCAATGGCGACGTCGCCAACAAGATCGGCACCTATGGCGTCGCTCTGCTAGCCCACGCGCACGGCATCCCATTCTACGTCGCGGCCCCCTCCAGCACGTTCGACCTTTCACTTGCCGACGGGTCCGCCATTCCCATCGAACAGCGAGACCCCCGAGAGGTCACCCACGGCTTCGGCGGTCCGACCGCCCCCGAAGGCGTGGCCGTTTACAACCCCGCCTTCGACGTCACTCCGGCCAAACTCATCGCCGGTCTCATCACCGAGCGAGGCGTGATCCGCCCCGTCAATGCCGAGGCCATCCGCGTGGTCCTGGGCGCGGATGTCCGGGGGAGCGGCCCGGTCACGGCCGCGGCGCCACCACCGCCACGGTGCCGATGATCGCCAGGATTGCCGCCAGGTAAACCGCCGCCGGCATCATCGGCCCCACGGAGAGGCCGGCATCGAGGCGTCGGCCTCTGCGCATTACAATGAGTAACCAGTAGATCGCACCCAGGGGAGCCGTCATCAACCCGGCCGCCGTGAGCAGCAGGCCGACCCCCTGGCCGGAGTTCATCGTCGGGTGCCCTGACAGTAACACCGATCCCAGCCCAACGACGAGGATCGGGGTCCCCAGGAGCCCCAGCAGGGTCGGCCCTACCAGGTCCCGCACCGAGGAGCGACGTCTCGCGAGTTTGGAACTGGAAGAGACGAATTCCGGAGACGCAGGGTCAATCATGGCGGGGGGCTCTTACGTGGAGATCGGGGTTCAAGGGATCTCCTCCAGCAAGTCCGTCACCAGCGCCGCCTCGTGTTCCAGCTCGGCGACGTTGGCCGCCAGTCGGCTCAGGGAGTATTCGTCGTGGTAGAGCCCCGGCACGATGGACCACGACTCGCCATCCTCCGACCGCACCGGGAAGCCAAAAATCAGGCCCGCGGGGACACCGTAACTGCCATCGGAAACGACCCCCGCATTGAAGATCCGGCCGGGGAGTGTGGGCTTGTTCGCTCCCCAGATCGACGTCAAGATCGCCTGCACGGCCGATCCCGCGGGCGACCCGCCCCGCATCTGGAGGATTTGTGAGGTTCGCCCGGAGATGGCCGGCTCCAAAACCTCTCGCGGCCAGGACTCGGGCAAGACTTCCAGCGCCGGCCGTCCGCCGATGCGGGCGTTTCGCACGTCGATGTAGACGGATTCGCTATGGTTGCCCCACGCCGCGACGTGGGTCACATCGGTCGTCGGCACCCCGGCCTCCTCGGCGATCATCGCCGTGGCCCGCAGCCGGTCGAGCTGCATCAAGGTGAACCAGTGATCGTCGGGGACATAGGGCGCGTGGGCCTTGGCGATCAGGCAATTGGTGTTGCTGGGAGTCGCCACGACAAGCATTCGGGCCGACCGCGCCACCTGGTTGATCGCGCTGCCGTGGGTGGCGAAAATCGGTCCATTGGCCCTGAGCAAGGCCTCTCGCGGCGAGCCTTCGCCCCGGGGCGCGACGCCCCCCAGCATGATGATCCAGTCGCACCCTTCAAACGAGTGCAAAGGGTCGGAATCAACCCGCACCTCGTGGAGCAATGGGTAAGCGCAGTCCTTCAATTCCAGGGCCATTGCGTCGGCCAGGTGCCGGCCGTGGGTCGTCTCCAGCAGGCGTAACGAAATCGGCTGATCGGTGCCGAACAAACCGCCCGCCGCGATGCGGAAGGCCAGGGCGTACCCGATATTTCCCCCGGCGCCGGAGATCGCGATCCGCATCGGCTGAGTCATGGAACACGATCCTCACCAAAACGCGAAATGAGCCCGGAGACCCCATCCGGACCTCCACAACCCTAAGCGAACGGGCGAGCTTGGGAAAGATCCAGCCGAGGCAAGAACGTCCGAAAACGACCGCGACCCGCCGGATCTTCCAAGATCCCGCGGGCCGCGATTGGGCCGGTCACGACGACGCAATCACACCCAACCGGCGTCGGGGTGCGGGTCGATCGGTGCTTCGTGGCCGTGATGCTCGTCCTCCGGTTCGGGATGGTTGGGATCCCGGTGGTCGCGGACGATCAACGAGTACATCGCCGGCAGGACGAACAGCGTGGCCGGCTCGCCCGCCATCAGGCCGCCGAGGATCGCCCGGGCCAGCGGGGCGTTGGCCTCGCTGCCGCGCTCGATGGCCATCGCCGCCGGGATCATGGCGAAGAATGCCGCCAATGCCGTCATCGTGATCGGACGCACCCGCAACGCCGCCGCCTTGCGGATCGCGTCGATCGGGGAGAGCCCTTCGTGACGCCGTAACTCCTGGGCATAGTCGGTCATCAACACCGTGTTGGCGACCTTGATCCCCACGATGAAGATGATCCCCAGCAGCGACTGGACGTTCAACGCCGATCCCGTCAGGTAGAGCATCGGCAAGACGCCCCCCAGGCTGATCGGCACCACGCTCAACACCGTGAGCGGGACCACGAACGATTTATCCAAGCCCACCATCAGGAAGTACATCAGCAACACCGCCAGCACCAGGCCGATCGCCAAGTTGCGGAAGGTGTCCTGCATGCGGGAATACTCCCCGCTCATGACAATCTTGGTCCCCTTCAGTGTCTTGCCCTTGTCCTTCGCCGCCGGATCATAGGGCGCCCAGAATGAGCCAGACGGGTCGGTGGTCGGCTTGCCGAAGTCGCCGAGGATCTTCTCGATGTCGGCGGCAACGTGACCCAGGTCTCGTCCCTCGACACCCATGGTCAGCTCGATCGTCGGCTGGATGTTGTAGTGGGCAACCTCCGAGGGCACGGTCGTTCGCTCGATGGTGACCATGTTTCGCAAAGGGATCGGTTTTTTCTGGACCGGGCTGGTGATCGGCACATCCAGCAAGGTTTCCAGACTCTTGATGTCGTTCTCGCGATATTGCACACCGACGAAATACTGGTTGTGAGTGACCGGGTCGATCCAGAAATTCTTCTTGTTGAACTGGATCGAGGAGTTGAACGCCGAAACGACCGTCTTCATGACTTCGTCCTGGTTCAATCCCAGGTCCGCGGCCTTGGCTCGGTCGACGTTGATCATGAATTCGGGATAGTTCAGCCGCTGGATAATCCGGGCGTCGACCACCCCGGCAATCCGCGTCACCTTGGCCTTGATCTTCGTGGCGATTGCATATGACTGAGCTTGCTTCTTGCCGGTGACACGAACATTCAGGGGAGTCGACTTCCCTTCGTTCAAGGCGTTGTGCATCAGCCCGCCAGCGTCGAAAGCAAACTCCAGGTCGGAAAACGCCTTATCGGAGTTCAGTAGGGCTCGCAGCTTAGACACATACTCCTGGGCCGAGGCCTCGCGCTCCCCTTCAAGCTGAATCCCCATCACCGCGTCCATCGGCCCCGCATTGGGGGTGTACGCGGCGGACCAGTCGGGCGTCACACCGAGTTGGGCGACAATGAGTTGCAGGTCGTGCTTGGGGATCGTTTTGCGGATCGCCTCCTCGACCGCCGCGACCCGCCGCTCGGTCACCTCGATCCGTGTGCCGCTGGGGCACCGCACATACATCTCGAACGAACCAGCATCAACCTCGGGGAAGAAGTCCCGTCTCAGCAAGGGGCCGATGACCACGATGGCGAACGCCAGGAGGGCATAACCGGCCAGAATGGTGATGATCCGATAGGTAAGGCAGTATTCCAGCAAGCGCGTGTACCCGCGAATCCCCTTCTCGATCAGCCCTTCCCACTTGGCGAACGTCCTGGAGACGAAATTTCCCCGGCGAGGCGTGTCGTGGCCGTTCCCTTCGATCTGGAAGGTGGTGGGCCCTTGGCTTTCGGCAAGAGTTTCGTGAGGCTCGCCATGACCATTGGCCTCGCCGTGGGTCCCCCCATGGGGTTTCAGCCAGCTCGCGGCGCAGGCGGGGACTAGGGTTCGGGACAGGATATAGGCGGCGATCATGCAGAACGCCACGGCATAGGTCATCGGGCGGAACAGAAAGACTCCCATGCCTGGCATCAGGGCCAGCGGGGCGAGCACCAGGAAGGTACAAATCGTCGAGATCAACTCGGGCATCGCCACCTCGCTCGCCCCGAGGTAAGCGGCCTCCGCGGGCTTGGCTCCCATGCCAAGGTGCCGGTGGGTGTTCTCCAGACAGATGATGGCGCTATCGACCATCGGCCCGATCGCCAGCGACATCCCCGCCAACGTCATCACGTTGATCGTCTGCCCGGCGAAGTACAAACACGTCAAGCCCGCTAGCACCGATAGCGGCAACGTCATGATGGCGATGATCGTCATCCGCCACTCGCCCAGGAACAGCAGGATCACCAACGAGCACAGGACCGCGCCAAGTACCCCTTCCTGCACCAAACTGGAAATGGACGCCCGGACATACACCGACTGGTCCATCACTTTCTTCAGCTTGATGCCATTGTGGCTCAGCCGAGCTTCCATGCTGGAAAGCAGTCCCTCAAGGGTTTTCACGACCGCCAGGGTGCTTGCCCCCATCTGGCGATACACCGGCACATACACCTCTCGACGGCCGTTGACCCGCACCACGTTGGTCTGGATGAACGCGGCGTCTTCCGGCGTGGCGACGTCCTTGACGAACGTGGCGTTGCCATGCTCGGTGTGCAGGGGGATGTCGGCCATCCTTTGCACGAAGGTGTACATCGAGTTACTATCGAGTGCGTAATCGGTCTCGCCGATCTTGGCGTCGCCGGTCGGCAGGAAGATGTTGTAATCGTCGAGGGCCTTCATTACATCCAGGGGGGAAAGACCCCGCGCCTGGAGCTTGATCCGGTCGAGATAAACCATCACCGCCCGGACCTTGCCGCCGTAGACCACCGGCGCCGTCGCGCCGGGAATGCCCATGATCATGTTGCGGACTTCATACCGCGCCACGTCGTAAAGGATCGATTCGCCCCACCCTTTTCCCTTCGGCCCATCGCTGTCGCTGTCCAGGGCCACCAGGCACACGGGAGTTGAGCTCGTCGGGTCGTACGGCAGGACGACCGGCGGCAAGGTCCCCGGCGGCATGGTTGCCAGCACCGAGTAGGCCAGAGAGGTGATTTGCGTTAACGCCCCGTTGGGGTCGGCGTCCGCCTGGAAGAAGCTGCGCACCACGCTGGCGCCGACGATCGACCGCGACTCGGTCCGGGCCGTCCCGGCCGCCTGGCCGACGTTCCGCTCCATGCGGTTGGTGATGTCGTTTTCAATGCCGATGGCCGGCATGCCGCCGTAGAACGTCAGGGTTTGCACCGCCGGACTCTTGAAGACCGGCAGAATGTCAACCGGAATGCTAATCAAAGCCAGGCTGCCCAGGACCACCAGGGTCAGCGCCATGACCGTGACGGCGTAGGGATTCTTGAGGGAGGCTCGGATCAAACCATTCATGGGCTCGCGTCCCTGGTCGCGGATGAGGGTTTCGGGAGGGCGAGGGCGACGCGGGCGGCGGGGGGGGGAAACGGCAGTCTGGCCGGGCGGCAGCCCGATCGGCGTCGACCGCCCATTATCAGACCCCTGGCGACCCCTGGCAAGGGAGCCGCGCCTCAACTCAAGTCAAGAGGCAAATTGACCCGCCCCGTCTCGGCAAGATAAGATCAGTCATGGGCTTCCGCGGCGTTTCTCGTCGTCCCCCCCCGGCCCGGCCTGATTGCCTGCCTTCCCGACCCGCGGAGGACCTTCCCGATGGATCAGCAAACCCTGCCGGCCCCGCCCCCGCCGAAGGGCTCGTTGCCTCCGCCACCGCCGCCCCACCGTCGATCGTTGTGGAAGCCCCTGGGCCTGGTCGCGGTCTTGGCGGTCACCGGGGGAGTTGCCTACTACTTCCTGGCTGGGCCGGGTCGGGGTCACGCCGCCACAACGACCACCGCGGCCGCCAATGAGCCATCGACGACGGCTCAATCCGAACAAGCCGAAGCCACCACCACCCGTGTCGAGATTGCCAAACCTCGCAAGGGCGGCATCGAGCGCGTCGTCAACCAGGTCGCCTCGGTCCAGTCCTTTGAGTACGCCGACCTCTACGCTCAGGTCTCGGGCTATCTAAAGGTTCAGGACGTCGATTACGGTTCGGTCGTGAAGCGTGGGCAAATCCTGGCCCAGCTCGACATTCCGACCCAGGAGAAGCGGGTCGAGCAGATGCAGGCCAAGCTCGCCCAGTCCAACTCCAATGTCGAACAGTCTCGGGCGATGATCAACACCGCCAACGCCAACTATCAGGCGGCACAGGCCCACATCCACCAGGCCCAGGCCGAGGTCGCCCGCTCGGTCGCCCACGTCAACTACCGGGACGCCGCGCTCCGCCGGTTGACCGACCTGGCCAACCGGGGCTCCGTCGAATACAAGCTGGTCGAGGAAGCCCAGGAGCAATCCGCCGCCGCCAAGGCCGAGGACGAGGCCTCCAAGGCCGCCGTCATTACCGCCAAGGCTTCCGCCGAGGCCGCCAAGGCCAAGATCGCCGAGGCCGAGGCCGACCTGAAAGAGGCCCAGGCCGCCGTCCTCGTCGCCCAGGCCGACCTCGACGCCGCCAACGTCCTGGTCAACTTCAGCAAGATCGCCTCTCCTTATGACGGAGTCGTCACCCGCCGCAACTTCTTCCGAGGCTCCTTCATCCGCGCCGCTCAGGACGGCGGCGAGTCGCCCGTTCTCACCGTCGCCCGAACCGACAAGATGCGCGTGATCGTCCAGTTGCCCGACCGCTACGTCCCCTTCGCCGCCGACGGCAACAAGGCTGACGTCCACATCGACAGCCTGCCCGGCCAGGATTTCCACGGGGTCATCTCCCGGATGGCCGATAGCGAAGATCCCAACAGCCGCTTGATGCACATCGAAATCGACCTGGAGAATGAGAAGCACATCCTCCACGATGGGATGTACGGCGATGCCAAGATCATCGTCGCCCCCACCTCCGCCGGCATGAACATCCCCTCCACCAGTCTGATCGAGAAGGGGGATGGCGACCGCATGTGGAACGTCTACGTCGTGAAGGACAACAAAGCCCATCGCGTTGCCATCGAGATCGGCAACGACAACGGCGACATGGTCGAGGTCTTCAAGGGCCTGAACCTGGAGGACGAGGTCGTCGCCGCCTACAACGGCGCTCTTTCCGACGGCGTTTCGGTCATCTCCGTCCCCTACAAGGCGGTCAAGACCACACCGCTGAAGCAAACCGCCGGGGCCCACTAATCCGCCACGATCGCGACCGAACCGCCAGGGCCATTGGACAAACGGGGGTTCGTGGGGCAGACTTCCCACCGCCCCCCCGCCGATGGTCCCGATCTCGCCGGCCTGGTCCGATCACGGAGGATTACCGATGCCTCGCCAACGGGCGTTCCGACCGGCCAGTCTGTTTCCCTTGGAGGAGCGGCTGGCCCTCTCCAGCGTACTGTCCCAGGCGCCCGTAGCCCTCCCCTCGGGAAATGCTTCGGCGATTGCGACCGTGACCCTGCCGGCCACTGCCTTCGCCACTGGCAAAACCAGCACCGTCTTCGGCCTGATTGTCCAGCCCGATCCCGCCACCGGCCTCCAGCCCAAAATCCTCAGCGTGGCCACCGCCGACGGCCATCGCCTCCCCATGACGGGCAACCGTCCGTTCAAGCAAGGCACCCGAGGCGAGGCATTGACGCTATTCACGGCTTCAACACCCGGGTCTGTCACGGTTAAGGTCGCGGGCCTCGGCGGTAGTTCCGGCACGGCCCAGGTGGAGGCCTACCTCCCAGGCGATGGCAATGGCGACGGCCGCGTCACCATCGATGACCTCGTCGATTACGGTAAGGCGTACCTCTCCGGCTATGGGCAGTCCAACTACAACGCCGACGCCGATTCCAACCGCAACGGACACGTCGCCCAGGATGACGGCATCCTCCTGGAACGCAACCTCTCCCCTTTGACGTTCAAACACGGAATCACCGTCAATCTCGCCCTCGCCGCCCCGGCCCAGATTCCTCCCGACGGATTCTCCAACTCCGGGGGGATCACTCAGCGCCGTTATGTCGTGGTTGCCGGCCACACGACGCCCGGCGCCTTGGTCTTCGCCGATACCGGCCTGGGTAACTTCACGTTTACCGGGCCGGTCTTGCCCACCAACGCCGACGGCAATTTCTCCTTCCCCGTCGATCTGAGTACCGGTCAGACCTTCACGAACACCGAATTTTTGGTGATCGACCCATACAACCAGCGTCGCATCAAGGCTTTCCCGATCGTCAAGGTCGTCCGCTGATCCCTTGACACTCCGGTCATTCGCAAGGACCGGCGCAGGAGACGATCGGCTCATTCAGGGGAGTTCCCACCGGCGGTGGTCCGACAGGGCCGGGCGACGAACCGACCGGTGGCGGAGATCCCAGCGCGACGAATAATCGGAACTGGGCCTGGTTGAACTCGATGGTGGCTTTCACCAGATTCACTCGGGCGACCGCGAGCAGCCGGAGATTGTTCAGAACCTCGATCGGCCGCCCCCTGGCCTCCTTGGTCCTCGACAGGTCCTCCTTGTAACCCAGTTCGGCCGACTGGATGGACCGCCTCGCCAGGTCGATGGGGCCCCGACGGCTCAGGGCGTCGGCCTTCGCCGAGGTCACCTGTTCGCGGATCAGGTTGATCGTTCGCGACCGCTCGGCGACCGCCTCCCCCACCTGCGCCTGTCGCCTCTTGATAAGCGAAAGATTCCCGGCTCCGAAGTTCAGGACCGTCCACGTCGCCCGCACGTCGAAATCGCTCCGGCCCGTGAACCGCCCGAGCAGCGGGGGGCTCAGGTTGCTTCCCCCGCCAAACCCGCCGCCGCTGAACCCCAGCCAAAGCGTCGGGAGCAGGGGGCGGACCACTTCCTCGCGCTTCCGCACCTCCGCCGCGTTGATGGCCGCCGACCGCACTCCCATTTCCGGCCGCCGAGCCAGCGCCACCGACAACAACTCTTCGTTCGGCCTCCGGGCATCAATCAACTCGATCGGTTCCAAGGGCATCCCCAGGGTCTTCAAACGGACTCCGGCATCCAGGTTAACCACTTCGGCCAACCTCGCCGAGCTGACCGCGACCTCGGCCTCGGCCGCCTCGACCTCGGCGCGACGCAACAACCGATCGGCCTTGGCGCGCTCGGCGTCCGAGATACGGCCCTCGCCGGTTCTCGCGAAGTCATCGGTGATCCGCACCACGTCGGCCGCTTGCGATTCCGAAAGCCGCTGAAAACCGAGAATCGACTCGGCCCCAATCAAAGTCAGGTAGCGGTCGGCCACCTCCAGCAAAGTCGCATTCGCCGTCGCCCTCACCTGGAACTGCGAACCCGCCACCACCTGCCGGGCCACCAGGGGTTCCAGCAAGGCTTCGGTCAGCGGAGTGTTGATGTTAATGCCTGGGATGCCCACCGACTCCGCCGCCAAGGTTCGCGCACCCGCACCCAGGTAGAGGCTCTGTTCCGAGAGATTCAGAATGCGGCCCGAGGAGCGTTGGAGGTTTCCCGTATGGCCGTGATAGTTGCCGCCCGCGTTCAGCGAAGGCAGCAGCAGAACGCGTGCCTGGGTCTGGGCCGCCAGGGCTTCCAGGACCTCAGCGCGGGTCGCCGCGATCGCCGGGTTTTGGACCTCGGCCAGCCTCAGCGCCGTCGAAAGGTCGATCGGGTAGGACGCGCCCTCCGGAATCACACTTGGCGCGGAGCCGGGCACGTCGGACTGATTGCCCACTGGCGGAGGGGCCAGGTTCGGCAAGGTCGGCCCGGTGGGGTCCGCAGGGTTCGCGGGCGGTCTGGGCGAGTCGGCCGGGGTCTCACCGACCTCGGGAATTTCCAACTGCGCCGCGGTCCGCCTCACCGAGGGGTCGGTCGCTTCGGCCAAGGCGGGGGGGGCCGTGGCCTTGCCGACCGTAGCGATCGTCGGGGCGGTGATGTCGCCTGATCGTCCGTGCTCTGGCCGAACCGTCATGCAGCCGGCCAGTCCGGCGAGCGAGGCCGCGACCATCCGCAGTCCGACGGGGCCGCATCGCGACCGCCGGCCCTTGGCCCATTCGTTCCGTCTCATCACCTACGTCCCCCCCAAAACGGATCGAGGTTCAACGAGACACTCTCGCCGCGACGGCCCGGGCCACCCGAGCAGGGGCGGGGACAGGGGCCGGAGCCGCCGCCACACCACCCGACGCTCCCGCCTCAGGGGGCGGCGTGAACGGCCCTGGCCCTGGACCAGGAGCGGGGAGGGGCGTCGTCGACGGACCGGAGGGGGTCGGCAAATTCGTCGGCGCGATCCCATCGATTGGCGCCGGCCTCGACAGCGAGGCCGCGGGGGGCTGCCCCAACGCCACGAACAGTTGAAATTGCGCATTGTTGTAATCCACGATCGCGTTGAGGTACGAGTACCGAGCCCTTGCTAGCAGGTCGAAGCTGTTCAGAAGCTCGATTGGCAAGACGTCCCGACCGCCTCGGGCCAGGATGCGTCGAAAATCCTCGTCAAAGGCGTTCAAGCCCGCCCGGATCGCCTGCTCATTGGTGGCCACCTGGGCGAACCGGGCATGAGACCGGGCATACGCCTCGGCCACCTCCGCTCGCACCCGATTGAGAACCTCAACCTGCTCGAACCGCTGAACCTGGAGCCGGGCATTCGCCGCACGGATCAGGGCGACGTTGCCGATCCCCAGGTTTCTCAACGTCCAGTAGGCCACCGCGTCGAAATCACTCCGGCCGCCGAACCCGCCGAAGGTCGGGCTGACCAGGTTGCTCCCGCCGCCGAAGCCGCCCCCGCTAAACCCAATCAGCAACGACGGCGAGAACGGCAAGGCCCGTGTTCCCTCCAGCGTCAACAAGGCCCCTCGTACCGCCGCCCGTTGCGCCTCCAGTTCCGGCCTCCGCAATAACCCCAGGGCAATCAACTCGCAGAGCGGCGTTGGGTCCGGCACGATCGGCATCGGCACCACGAAGGCGTCGGTCGCATGGAACTTGATCGACGGATCGAGGTTCAACACCCTCGCCAAGCGGGCCGACGCCACAATGACGTCCCCCTGAGCTTGCTCGAACTCGGCCTCGCGATCGGCCAAATTACTGGCCGCGCGGTTCGCGTCGGACGGCCGGCCCTCCTGCGACTTGGCGTAATTGGCCGTGAGGTTGGCCACCTTGCGGGCCTCGCCGGCCACCTGACGGGCCACCGCCAGTCGCCCCTCGGCCCGGGTCAAGTCCGAGTACCCGACCGCCGCCGCCAGAAACACCTGATTTCTCACGGCGATCACGTCGGCCTGTCGCTGGCGAACCAACTGCTTCGACGCCAGGTAGGTGTAGATGACCTCGGCGGTATTCCCCTGCAAGACGATGCCGGGGATGTTCACCGTCCCCGCCGCCACGGCGTTCGACCCAGCTCCCACGTAAAGCGCCGCCCGATTCACCGACAAGATATTGCCGTTGGACTGCTGGAGGGCACCCGTGTGGTTGTCGTAATTGAAGCCCGCGTTCAGCGACGGCAGGAATTGCGCCGCGGCCAACTGACGCAACGCCTGGGCCTCGACGGCCGTCTGGCGAATCCGATTCAATTCGGGATTTTCCACGCCGGCCAGCCGTAACACCGTCGTCAGGTCGATCGGCTGCGACGCGGGGTTGAACAACTCCGGAGAGGGGGGGACCTCCGGAATGATCAATGCGTCCCGCCGCGCCGTCGCTTCGGCTGGCACATCTTGACCGATGGCCAATGTCGGGCCCAGCAATGCCAGGCCCGAGGCAAGCCCCAGGAGGGCCAACCGCCCAGACTTCCGCGGTCGATCGACCATCGAAACACCCTCCCCGCCGACAAATCCCGAACTGGCCAACGGCCAAGAGCGGGTTTCCTTATCGGACGAATATCGGATGATTCGATTCGAGCGCTTAAACCGGAACGGAACGAAGTCCCGGTTTGTCCGGTTCTGCCAATTCCCCCGAAAAGTGGGCAGTTTTGGTGAAGGTGTGCGTGTGGCTTATTCCTCAATTCCTCGTCACGTCAAACGGCTCTGGCATCGGCTTGGTCAGGCACCGTGGCAACGTCTCCACCCGGTCGCTGGAAGTCTTGGGCCAAATCCGTTCGCCAGCCCATCGAAGCCGTGATTCCCCGAGGCGGTTCGACTTCTGGCCAAGCCCACCACCCGACCAGGCCTCTCGCGAAGAGGATCAGCGTCCCAACCTCCGCGACGACCAGGGTGGCCGTTCCCAACGCGGAGGGCTGCAAGGTGGCGATCCGCCGCAAGGCTTCCCAGGTGCCAACCCCCCCCCCATAGGTCGGGATCATCGCTCCCCAGATCAAGATTCCCTCGGCGCTCGCGAACGTCACCGCCAGGGCGATCGGCGCCGCGAACCGGAGCCTTCCCACTGGCCAGCACAAGGCTCCCCCCACGATCAATGCCAGATACCAGGGGGTCGTCGCGCACGCATACCACGAGTTCGTCGACGACGTCCCCCACGCCAGCGTCGACTGCACCATGTGGCCCGCCAGAGCCACCGTATAGCCCATCCCCAGCGCCACGATGGCCCAAGGCGTTCGCCCCGACCGAAACGGCGACGGCCGCCGTCGGGAACTCGGCCTCACCAGCCATCCCCAACCGATCAGGCTCAAGACCACCAGGTGCCGATACCGCCACACCCACCGATACGACGTATCCAGAAAACTCCAACCACCGGCCAACATGCTCCACCGCAGCCAAAGGTTGAGCAACTGCGATCGCCAGTTCATCCCCAGGGCCGTCGTCAGCAAATCCCGCCCAGTCTTTCCATTGCGGCGATTGACCAGCGCCTCCTGCATGATCGTCGGCATCCCATAATGCTGAAGGTTCCACCGCAGGTCTGGCCCGATCACCAAGCCACAACCGACGGCCATCGCCAGCCCGACCAGCACCGACCGCCCCCTGGGAATCTCGCGGCGACCCACCACCAACAGCAGCCAGCAGATTCCCAGAAAGGGCAAAATCCCAAAATGCACCGTCTTCGCCGCGATCGCCAGCCCCGCCAGCAACCCGACACCCAAGCCACTCAGCAGGGGGCGACGCCCCGGTAACTCCAGCGCCGAGGCGATCGTCAACGTCGCCAGGAAGACGCCGAGAGCGTCATTGGCCACTCTCGCCCCATTCAGGAGGAACAAGGGATGCAAGGCGATCAACAGGCCCACCAGCGCGGCATCCCGCCGTGACCGCATCAGCCGGCCGATCGCCCCGATCGCCACCCAGGCCGAGGCCCCCGTGAGCAGGACGTTGAGCAGCCGCAATCCCCCCACCGACCGCCGTAACTCCGCCGCGCCTCCCAGCCCGACATAAAACGGTAATGCCAGCCGATAAGCCAACGGCCCATGCTGGGCCTGGTACAAAGGGACGGGTCCCGGAACCCAGCCTATCCGTCGAGGAATCGGCTGGAACCGCTCCCGGCCACCCCGCCCCCAGTAATCGGCGTAACCCACCGCCCCAAGGTGTCCAATCTGCTCGAGAGCATAATGGCACTGAGGAAACGCGATTACCTTCGAGAGCAGTTTCGTGGGATAGGCCGTCTCGTTGAGGATCGGCGTCCGCCCCGTCTGCCGCAAATGCTCGACATAGCCAACGTGCTGATATTCGTCCCAGGCCTCAAAGGGCGGCAGGATGCAGAGGTAGACCAGCCCCCGGCAGATGATCAGTCCAACCAGCAGCCGACGAAACCGCCGCCAGGCCGGCGAATCGACCGACGTCGGATCCTCAAGAGTGGCCATCGTCCCATCCTTGGTCCGACCACCGACCCTTCCGGGCCGGCCAAAGGCGCGCAGCGACGCGGACGGCCGCGCCGAGGGACCGGCGTTTTAGGTCCGACCCCCGTTCCTGTCAACCCACGCTTCCCAAGGGCTCACCCCGTCGGAGAACGTCCAGGGGAAGCGTCCATCGCGGTGGCTTACAACCGCTCGCTCTCGGACTGATCCGGCTTGGAGACCGGACCGCCCTGACGCATAATCGTCCCTGGCTCCGCGGGCGGAAACCCACGGATCGCCATCCCGTGACGGAAGGACTCCTCGCTCATGACCGGCGTCCGCCTGATCCTGGCCTTGCACGATCACCAGCCGGTCGGCAACTTCGATGGCGTCTTCGAGGCCGCCTATCGAGACAGCTACCTCCCCTTTCTGGAAGTCCTCGAAAGTTACCCCCAAATCCCCTTCGTCCTGCACACCTCTGGCCCGCTGCTGGAGTGGTTGGTCGAACGCCGACCCGAATACATCCAGAGAGTTCGCGCGCTGGTCGAGGCCGGCCGCGTCGAGATCCTCGGCGGCGGCTTCTTCGAGCCGATCTTGACAATGCTCCCCCGCCGCGACGCCATCGGCCAGATCCGCGACTTCTCCGACCACGTCGCCGCCACCTTCGGGCAGCCCCCTCGGGGGATCTGGGTTCCCGAGCGGGTCTGGGAGCCGCAACTCGCCTCGACCCTGGCCTCGGCCGGAGTCGAATACACCGTTCTGGACGACTTCCATTTCCGCCGCGCCGGGCTCGATGACGGGCAACTGTTTGGCTACTACCTCACCGAGGACGAGGGCCGTCTACTCAAGGTTTTCCCCAACTGCGAACGACTCCGCTATAACATCCCCTTCCGCGAACCTCACGAATCCTACGAATTTCTCCGCGAGGTGGCCCGTGACCACCCTGGAGCCACCGTGGTCTTCGCCGACGATGGCGAGAAGTTCGGGGCCTGGCCCGACACTCACGACCACGTCTACCACAACGGCTGGCTCCGCCGCTTCTGCGACATGATCGTCGGCAACCACATCTGGCTTCACCCCACCACCTTCTCCCAGACGCTCGACACCACGCTTCCCCTGGGCAAAGTCTATCTTCCGGATTCTTCCTACCGAGAAATGACGGAATGGGCTCTCCCCGCCCCGCGACTACTCGCCTACGAAGCCGCCGCCCGCCTGGCCGATCGCTCTCCCGAGGCGCTCGCCCTGAAGCCATTCGCTCATGCCGGGGGCTCATGGCGTAACTTCAAGTCCAAGTACGCCGAATCCGACGAGATGTACGCTCGAATGCTGCTCGTCTCCGAGCGTCTGGAACGCTTATCCGCTCTCCCGGACGCTGACCCCGACTATCTGGACGTTGCCCGTCAGGATCTCTATCGGGCTCAATGCAACTGTCCCTACTGGCACGGGGCGTTCGGAGGCCTTTACCTGCCTCACCTTCGCAACGCCATCTATCGCCACCTCATCCTCGCCGACAACGCCCTTGACGAGGCCCAGGGCCTCACCGGCCCGCGAGTCTCGCTGGAAGTGAACGATTTCAACCTCGACGCCCGCCAGGAGGTCCGCCTCGAAAACGACCGCCTCATCGCCTTCCTCCGCCCCGCCACCGGAGGCCATCTCTACGAACTGGACATCCGCCACGCCCTGACCAACGTCCTGGCCACCCTCGACCGCCGTCCCGAGGCCTATCACGGCGCGATCGCCGCCGCAGCCGCCGGCCACTCCACCGAAAACCTCCCCGGGCCCGCCATCCAGGACAAGGTGATCCTCAAGCAGGAAGGGCTTGACCGACTCCTGATCTACGACCGCCACCCTCGCAAGGCGCTGATCGACCACGTCTTCGCCGACGACACCACCCTGGCCGACCTCATCGCCGGCCGCGACGTCGAACGTGGCGATTTCGTCAATGGAGCCTATCTTTCCCGGGTTCGTCGCTCGGCCGAAATCGTTGAGATTGTCATGGAACGTCCTGGCCTCGCCGACGGCCACGGGGTCCGCGTCCGCAAGACGGTCCGCCTGGTCGCCGGCTCCCCCTCCCTGGACGTTCTCTACGAGTGGGACGACCTCCCCGAAGGCGTTCCTCTCCTCCTCGCCGTCGAACTGAACCACGCCGCGATGGCCGGCCACGCTCCGGACCGCTATTACACCGATGCCAACGGCCACAAACTTGGCCCCTTGTCCACGGCGCTCGACCTCCCAATGGGAACGGGGCTGACCCTCAACGACGAATGGCTCGACCTTGCAATCGGCCTCCGGTGGTCCCGACCCGCCGCCCTCTGGTGCTTCCCCATTGAGACCGTCAGTCAGAGCGAGGGCGGCTTTGAGTCGGTCTACCAATCCTCCGCGGTGATCCCCCGCTGGGTCGTGACCGCCGACCAGACCCGACATTGGGACGTTTCCCTCACCTGGACGTTCCAGCCCGCCACCCGACCCAACGCCGAGGTGGCCGCCGATTCTCCTCTCGCGCTTCACCTGGACGTCTGACGACCCATGCCCTGGCCATTCCGTCCCTCCCACCCCGAACCCGACCAGGGCCCCGCGCCGATCGACGCCTCGGCGATCGTCCGAAGGGTCCGCCGTCTCCGGTTCCGCGCCCGCCCCGCCAACGACCTGGCCGGCGCCTACCTGGGTGCCCGTCCCGGCACGGGCCTGGCCTTCCGTGAGTTGCGCCCCTACGAGCCTGGCGACGACGTCCGCCATCTCGACTGGAACGCGACCGCCCGCCAGGGGCGACCCTACGTCCGCCACTTCGCCGAGGAACGCGCCCAGGTCGTCCGCCTGATCGTCGACGTTTCCGCCAGCCTTCGTTTCGGACCCGAGGGGCGTTCCAAGGCGGACCTAGCCGCGCAGGCTGCGGCCCTCCTCGCCGCGGCGGCCCTTCACGGCGGCGACCGCGTTGGGCTCCTCCTGGTCAGCGATCGCATCGAGGCCGAAATTCCACCCGCCGGCACCCCTCGGCACCTCGCCACCCTGCTCCGGGCGCTGGTCGCCACGCCCATCGCCTCCCCGGCCACCGACCTTGCCGCCGCCATGCCGCACCTCGGCCGCACCGCCCGTCGCTCCCTCATCGTTGTCCTGAGCGACTTCCTTACCCCATTGCCCGAAATCCCCTGGAGCCGGGTCGCAAGGCGTCACCAGGTCTTCGCCCTCCGACTGGTCGACCCCCGCGAGGAAACCCTTCCCGCCGCCGGCCTGCTCACTCTGGAAGACGCCGAAACCGGCGCGAAACGACTCGTCGACTCCGATTCCCGACACGTGCGCACCGCCCACGCCGAAGCCGCCGAGGCTCGCCGGACCGCCTTCCGTTCCTGGTGCGCCGCCACCGGCATCGCCGGATGCGACCTCTCGACCGAAGACGACCCCCTCACCCCTTTGATCCGATTCTTCCGCAACCGGCCCCGCTCCCGGACAGCCCGTTGAAGCCGCCACTCAACCCCGCTCCCGGGCCCAATCTCACGCCGATCGAACCGCGCCGCTTCCCCAGGGCCAACCCCGACCCGGTCCCCTGGCCCACCCCGGCACCCCCCATTCGACCGACCGCGATCGCGTGGACAGTTGGAGTTTTGGCGATGGGGTTACTCCTCTTCGCTCTCCGCCGCCAACGGATCGTCAGCCGCGCGCGTCAAGCGTCCCCTACCTCTCCTCAAGGTCCTCAAGACCCCCGTCAACGGCTCGCCAAACTGTCCGTGGACGTCCGCCTGGCTCTCTCGGGAAACCTTGGCCCAAACTGGACCTCCCTGACCACCGAGGAGATCGCCGCCCACCCTGCCATCACCAACGATCCCCAGGCCCCTCGCCTCCGCGCATTCCTCCGAGCCGCCGATCGGGCCAAGTTTGCCGACAACGCCCTCGATGCCGACTCGCTCGAGGACTGGGAATCCTGGGTCGCCGCTTACCTGGCCCCAACCCGCGTCAACCCTTGAATATCGAGACCGCGCCGCCTCTCGAGGGCAACGCCCGATCGCCCCAGCCGAGCCGTTCCATCGGCCCCGAGGGATCCTCCCCATACCCCAACTCCGCCAGCACCGCTGTCGTCCCCAACCAGCGAGTCAGTTCCTCCCGATTGGTCGTTTCAGCCAACGGGTCCCTCGTTGGCGACGACCCATTTAGCAGTACGCCCACACACCGCAAGCCTCGCACCCGCACGGCCTCGACGGTCAACAAGGTATGGTTGATCGTCCCTAGCCCTCGACGCCCCACCACCACCACCGGATAATCCAGCAAGACAGCCAGGTCCGCCACGCTCAGGCGCTCCGCCAGCGGACAAAACCAACCCCCAACCCCCTCCACCACAACAACTTCCGCCCGATTCTCCCAGATTCGCAACACTCCCGCCACCGCCGAGACTAACTCCTCACGCAACAATGGCGACCCCATCCGTCGGGCCGCGACTGTCGGGGCCAATGGCTCCTCGAAGAGTCGGGGGGTGATCCATTCCAGGGGGATGTCGCCACCCCCGATGGCATTCCTGAGTTCCTCGGCATCCTCGCATCGCCAGCTTTCCCCATCGCGACGCGCCCCGGTCGCCACCGGCTTCAGCGCACCGACCCGGTGCCCCTCTCTCACCAACGCGCGAGCGATCGCCGAGGCCACGAACGTCTTGCCGACCCCCGTATCCGTCCCCGTCACGAACAGTCCCGGCAAACCCGTCAACATCCCGTGCCAAGCTCCGCGGCGACCGCCCGGATGCCGTCGGCCATCACCTCCAGCATCTCGTCAATTTGCTCAACGCTGATGGCCAGAGGCGGCATGACCACCAGCACATCCCCTAACGGCCGGATCAGCAGTCCCCGGGACCGAGCCCACCGGCAAACGCGCGCCCCCACCTGCTCGGCCCAGGGGAATGAGGTTTGGGACGACTTGTCCGCGACCAGTTCGATCCCCCCAATCAAACCGCACTGACGCACATCACCAACCAGGGGAAGTTCGCGGATCGCCGCCAGTTTCTCTCGCAGCCGCTCGACCTTGGGAGGCAGCCCCTCCAGGGTCCGCTCCTCGTCGAAAACCCGCAGATTCGCCAGCGCGACGGCTGCTCCCAACGGGTTCCCGCAATAGGTGTGGCCATGATAAAAGGTCTTCCCATCCGCGGCCGTGGCGAAGAATGCCGAATAGACCTCCTCCGTCGTCATCGTCGCGGCCAGCGGCAAATACCCGCCGGTCAACCCTTTGGCCAGGCAGAGGAAATCGGGCGAAACCCCCTCGCGATCACAGGCGAACAGCGCCCCCGTTCGACCAAATCCCACGGCCACCTCGTCGGCGATCAGCAAGGTGTCATGAGCCCGGGTCAACTCGCGAACCCCTCGCAAATACCCTTCGGGATGGACCACGATGCCGGCCGCTCCCTGGACCAACGGTTCCACCACCACCGCGGCCACTTCGCCGGGATGGTCGATCAACAACCGCTCCAGCCCGTTCAAAGCCGCTTCCAGGCAACTCCCTGGCCCTTGGTGACGATAAACGTCAGGGCAGGGGGCCCGCAGTGGTTCAAACAACAACGGGCCAAAAAGGTCGCGGAACCGGTCAACCCCGCCGAGGCTGGCATCGCCAATCGTGTCGCCATGATACGCCCCGGTCAGGGCCACGAATCGGGTCCGAGCCGGCTCGGGCCGCTCCTTCTGCCTCCAGTATTGAAACGCCATCTTGAGGGCGACTTCCACGGCCGTCGCCCCATCATCCGAGAAGAACACCCGGGAAAGGCCCGAAGGCGCCCGTTCCACCAATCGCCTCGCCAGCTCGATTCCCGGGGGATGCGTCACTCCCAGCAGGGTCGAATGCGCCACGAGATCCAACTGTTCCCGAATCGCCGCGTCCAGCGACGGGTGACGATGGCCGTGGACGTTACACCATAACGAACCGACCCCGTCGAGATACCGACGCCCCTGCGCATCATGAAGGTAGACCCCATCTCCCCGCTCGATGACCAGCGCATCGGCCGCCGCCCAATCGGCCTGGGCCGTGAACGGATGCCAAAGGTGGTCGCGATCCCACCTTTTAAGGGTTTCCAGACTCGGCCGTGTCGAGGGCATTGCGAAGATTCGTCCTGATCGCCAACTCACCGGACCAACGCCTCACTCAGCGCGACGGAACCAGACCGTCGTCCCCGGCCCCGCCGAGAGGTAGCGCCCCGCGTCGCCATTGACCACGGCCACCTCGACCCAGCCCGAACTCCCAACCAACGCCACGAGGCTGCCCGGCGTTCGGTCCCCATAGGTCGTGGTCAAGCCGGTGATTCGCTCACCGGCCACCTCCACGATCCAACCTCCCAATGCGGCATCCGCCAGCCGCCCTGCCGGCACGTTGGTGACGAGGTTCCCGAAGTGGTCCCGAAAGATCACCTCTCCCATCAAACCACGCGGCTCCTCCCGAAACGCGAAATTCGCCAGCCTCACGAAGCTCGACAGCGGCGGCCCCAACTCCGCGGGGTCGCCATTGGCCAGCAGGTGGGCCGCCGCCGGGGCCAGGATGTCCCGGCCGTGGAATGTCGGGGAGACCGTTCGCCTGCGCAACGCCGGGTTGGAAATCTCGAGCACTTGCCCCACCGCCCGGCCCTTCACGACCCCGCTGATGAGTCCATTGTCCGGCAGCACGAACCACTGGCCGGCAACCTCCGCGGCGATCAGTTTTCGCTCGGTCCCAACCCCCGGGTCGATCACCGCCAGATGGACCGTCCCACCGGGGAACGCATCCACCACGCCGCCGAGCACGAACGCCCCCGAAAGCACGTCTTGCGGAGCGATGGCATGGCTGACGTCCACCAAAAGGGCCGTCGGCACCCGGCCCAGCACCACGCCTTTCAGCGCGGCGACGTACGGACCATCCGGACCGAAGTCGGTGGTCAGGGTCAGGATTTTGGGATCGGCCATCCTGCCACCTCCTTGTCGAGAGTCCCCACCGCGCCCCGCCCCGCCTTCTCGCTCAATCGCGTCCCGAACCCACCTCATATTTCACCGTGATTCGCGACGAAATCCCCCCTCGAGGCGTGAATCGGCCCACCACCGTCATCCGCCGGGGTCGGCAGGCCGCGACCAGGTCGTCCAGAATGACGTTAATCGAGTGCTCGTAGAAAATCCCTCGATTTCGATACGCCTGAAGATACAGCTTCAAGCTCTTCAACTCGACGCAGGTGGCCGCGGGGACGTAATGGATCAGGATCGTACCGAAATCGGGCTGACCCGTCTTGGGACAGACCGCCGTGAACTCCGGGCATTCGATCTCGATCTCGTACTCCCGACCCGGAAACTGGTTAGGAAACGTCTCCAGAATCTCAGCCGGGGCCTTCTCGAGATCCGCGTTCGCCTCGCCCATAAGTTACCGCTCGCCTTTGATCCCAACCGACGAACACCGTTTGTCCGAACTTCTTCCATTCTACCCAGGCCGACCACTCCATCCCATCTCTCACCGAGCCGCCGCGCCCGATCCCCCCGCCCCACTCGTCGAACTGTCCGAGGGCATTCTCCCCGTCTCGGCCAGCAACCCCGTTTCCCGTGCCGGCCGCTCCACCGTCGCGGCGAACCGGATCAGTTCGGCATCGGTCAACGGCCGGATTCCCGCCGAAAAATTCGTATTCAAGGTGTTCACGAACGCCCTCGCCAAAAGCCCCTGGGCCAGCAAGCCGGGATGACGCCCATCTGCCAGGAAAAAGCTATCCAGATCATCCCCCCCCCGATCGCGGACCAGCGAATGCCCCGCCACCGGGATTCCCCGCCGGCCCAGTAACGAGCCAACCCTCGACGCGAAATCCAGGTCCATCAGGGCCAGCCGCGGCTGCCCCGCGATATACCTCCGCAAGTCCGCATTGAACTGGTTGATCGCCATCGTGGCCGTCAACGCCCGCGACCGAGCCAACCGCCCTTCGCGAATCCGCCCATTGACCTCGGGTAGGTTGACCACATCGGGCAACGTCGCCACCACCACCTTGACTCCCGGACTCGCTCCCAGCACCGTGCCAATCGCCTCCCGCAGGTTACGCAGGATTCGCCCCGGCGCCTTGCGCAACTCCTCCTCGGGGTCCTGGGCATTCAGGGCTCTCAGGAAGTCATTCCCCCCCACGAAAATCCAAACGAACTCAACCTGTCCCGCCGCCACCTGCGAAGCCACCCCGGTATGCTGCCCGGTCGCGAGCAGGTCATCGGAGGTGGCCCCACTCTGCGCCCAGTTAAAGGCATATCCGCGACCTCGGGGAACTCCCCGATCAGCCTCGCTAAACGGCCCGAAATCCAAGGCCCGGGTCGCCGCCAGGATTTCGACGAAGTTCCTCGCGACACACCGATCCGGCGCGTAGAACTGGTATTCGTCGGAATAGCTATCGCCCAGCACGCCAATGCCGCCAGACGGTCCATCAGCCCTTGCCTCACCCAACGGGGTGAACGGCACGAGACAACACAACAACGTGACAAGGCTCAGGTAGTGCGACGTCATGATCCGCGATCCCAGGTGCGAGGCGGGGGCCGCGGAGATTTGCCCCCCGAGCCCCCATGCGACGGGTAGCCCCAGGAAGTCGCAATCCCCTCGACGCCCGATCCCCCCATGAGGCGCTTCTCCCGCCTCAGACAGCTCGGTGTCCTGGAAGTATGGCACGCGAATCAAGCGACGAGGCCCCAGGTTCCCCCTGGGGCCCCAAGTCGCCTAGATTAACCGTTGCCTTGCCAATCAGAATCGTGACGACAACCCAATGACCCGTTCACCGCGTTCATCGACCTTTTTTGACGTCCAGCAACTCCACATCAAAGAGCAACGTGGCATTGGGCGGAATGGCGGCGCCAGCGCCCCGAGCCCCATAACCTTCCTCCGGCGGAATGGTCAACTGACGGACCCCGCCCACCTTCATCCCGGCGACGCCCATGTCCCAGCCGCGGATGACCCGACCCTGTCCCAGGCCGAATGAGAACGGCTGACCGCGATCCTTCGAGCTATCGAACTTCGTGCCATCGACCAGGGTGCCGGTGTAGTGGACCGACACCGTGTCACCCGCGACGGCCTCGGCGCCTTCGCCGATCTTCAGGTCTTCGATTTTGGTCTGGAACTCGGCCATGCGGATCTCTCGGAAACGGGGCTTGGCGGCGGTCGGGACTTGATCGCGGGGGAAATCGGCGGTGAACTCGCCGGGGCGCGACCACGGCCCACATGGTAGAGGGCCGCTCTCGCCGGATCAACCCGCCTCCCTCATCCCCCACGAGACCCCCGACGATGGCCGACGACATCTCTCTGACCCTCTCCGGCGACCACCGGCGTAAGTCGGTCTCCAGCGGCTCAAAGTGGGAGCCGGTCATGGGCTACTCCCGAGCCGTCCGGGTCGGCGACACGATCGCCGTGACGGGAACGGTCGGCATCGCCGCCGACGGCACGTTTCCTGAAGGAGTCGAGGCCCAATCGCGACGGGCCCTGGCCATTATCCTGGCCGCCGTCGAGGCCCTCGGCGGCAGGCCCGAGCACATCTTCCGCACCCGCGCTTACCTGACCGACATCACCCGCTGGCAAGAACTGGCCGCCGCCCACGGCGAGGTCTTCGCCACCATCCGCCCCGCGACGACCCTGGTCGAGGTCTCCCGCCTCATCGACGCCGCCGCCCTCGTCGAGATCGAGGCCGACGCCATTGTCACCTGACCCGCCGACAATCACTTCACCCGCAAGGCCGTCGGAACGGGCCGACCCGCCAGGTAATAAACAAACGCCGAGACATCGCGCACCCCCGACGGCCCCAGCGCCGAGCCCCACGACGGCATCGCGGTCCCCACGACCCCCTGGTCCACCACTCGCTCCACCTGTTCGGGCCCGTCGCCATGCTTCCACTCGGCATCGGCCAGATTCCCCGGAGGCGGCCCCGTCAAAAACCTCGCCGTCGCCCCATCTCCCTTGCCTTCGGTGCCATGGCAGGTGACGCAACGCTCCAGGAAGATCACCCGGCCTCGTACCAGTTGCGGGTTGCGCTCCAGCCCTGGAGGCAACGGCAACGGGTCGGGTCGCAACGCCGAATACGCCGCGATCCCCGCCAGCAGCAGCGCCAGCAATCCCAACGTCGTCCGCCGGGCCACGACGGCCCCCGGCATCGGCCGATCCTCGTCCTCGAAGTCCAAGGGCATCCTCATCGATCCCACAACCTGGGCGTTCTCCTGGCACCATTCTAGGCGACCCGCCCCCGCCGACAACGACCCGTCCACGCGCCCTTGCCTGCGTCACCCCAACGCTATAATGCGACCACGGCCTGAATCGCCGAACGCCATCAGGAGACGCCGATGAGTGCGACGAGCGATCGAGACGCGGCGACGGCCGCCATCCAGCAGGCGGCCCACGGCTGCGCGGCCCACGCCGACCACGACCGCAATGTCACCGACGCCGACCTCCTGAGCCCTTTGACCCTTCGCGGCACCACCTTCCGCAACCGCATCGCCGTCTCCCCCATGTGTCAGTACGTGGCCGAGAATGGCATGGCCGACGACTGGCACCTCGTCCACCTCGGAAGTCGAGCCGCCGGAGGCGCGGGCCTGGTGATGGTCGAGGCCACCGCCGTCACCGCCGAGGGTCGCATCACTCCGGGTGACATGGGAATCTGGACCGACGCCCACACCGAGCCCCTGGCCCGAATCGCCCGCTTCGTCGAGCGCATGGGAGCCGTCCCCGGCATTCAGCTTGCCCATGCCGGCCGCAAGGCCAGTTGCGCTCCCCCTTTCCAGGGAGGCGCCCCGCTCATGACTCCCGAAGCCGGCGGCTGGACGGTCCTGGCGCCCAGCCCGATCCCCTTCGACGAAGGCCACCCGATCCCCCAGGCCCTCGACGCCGACGGCCTCGAAACCGTCGTCCGCGCCTTCAACGACGCCGCCCGCCGAGCCCTCGACGCCGGCTTTCGCGTCCTGGAGATCCACGCCGCCCACGGCTATCTACTCCACGAGTTCCTTTCCCCCCTCAGCAACCGCCGAGACGATGAGTACGGCGGAAGTCTCGAGAATCGCATGAGGCTCCTCCTGCGAGTCGCCCAGGAACTCCGGTCGTTGATGCCCGAGGATTGTCCCCTGTTCGTCCGCATCTCGGCCACCGACTGGGCCGAGGGAGGTTGGGACCTCGACCAATCCGTGGAACTCGCCCGACGGCTGAAGGACCAGGGCGTCGACCTGATCGACGCCTCCAGTGGCGCTCTGGTCCCCCACGCCAAGATCCCAATCGGGCGCAATTACCAGGTCCCCTTCGCCGCCGAAATTCGCCGACGAGCCGGAATCGCCACCGGCGCCGTCGGAATGATCACCGAGCCCGAGCAGGCCAACGAGATCGTCACCTCCGGCTGCGCGGACCTTGTCCTGATCGGCCGCGAAATGCTCCGGGAACCCTACTGGGCGATCAAGGCCGAGCAGGCCCTCAACGCCGAGCCCGAATGGCCAATCTCCTACGGATACGCCGTCAAGCGTCATCGCTCGGGCAAATAGGCCGAGGGCGAGGAAGCCCCGCGAAGTCGTTCGCTCCCGACCGTGACGATCACGACGCGGCGAGTGGACCCAGCAGAGGCAGTGGTGCAGGGGCCATCGCCAGCCCCTCCAGCAACTCGCAGGCCCGCTGTAACGGCCGATTCCCACCCGAGAACCGTCCCGCCACGCCTTTGCATCGATTCCCGACCAAGGGCGAGTCCAGCAACTCTCGCAGCACTCCCGCCACCAACGGCGCCCGAAACCGCGACGGCAACAACGTCCGCCCCACGCCAAGTCGCCCCAGCCTCGCCGCGTTGTCGAACTGGTCATGAGCCAAAGGCATCACCAGTTGCGGAACTCCCGCCGCCATCGCCTGGGCCGCCGTCCCAATCCCCCCGTGATGCGCCAACGCCGCGACCCTCGGCAGAAGCAGTCCAAACGGCGCATAAGGGACATGAATCACCCCCTCGGGTAACTCCTTCGGCACCTGATCGGCGAACCTCGTCAGCAGCAGGCCCCGCCTCTCCAGCTTCCGGCAAGCCTCCGCCGCCGCCTCGAAGAATGGCCCGGCATGAAGGTTGGCCGATCCTGGCGTGAACGCGATCGGCGGATCTCCCGCGTCCAGGAACTCCACCAGTTCCGCCGGCATCGGTGTCGCCTCCCGCTCGTCGAACAGCGGAAACCCCACCAGACGCACCGCCGACGGCCAGTCCGGCTGGGGAGGCCCATACCAGCCTGGAAAGAACCCTAAAACCAATTGCGGAGAATGGGCCCACACTCGATACACCCCTCGCAACCTCGGCAACCCGATCCGAGCCCGAAGGGCATTCAACCCTGGAACAAACTGAGGATCAACCACCCCCGCGAACACCGCCCGAAACACCCAGCGCTTCAACCAAGGGGACCAACCCGTCGTGTCCAGTCCCCCATAACGAGGCGGCTCCACATCGCTATGCAAGAATGCCGGCTGGAGATGCACCGACGCCGCCGGAATCCCCAGCGCCTCCTGGGCCAACCGCACCCCAAACGCCAGACTCCCCCCCACCAAGACCGTCTCGCCCGGCTCGTGAAGCGTCCGGATGTGATCAAAAACCAGCCCCGCCCCCTCCACCGCGACCTTCGCCACGACTTTTAAACTGCGGCGCGGATGCCAAAGATCCGGGTCATTCAAGACATCCCGGAGCCGAGCATCCTCGCCCAACGGGACCATCGCGAACCCAAGTCCCCGGACCAAGGGCCCGAAGTACTCGCTGACGATAAACGTGACCCGATGCCCCCGCGCCCGCAGCGCCGTCCCCAGCCCCAGTAACGGGTGGACGTCTCCATGACTACCGAACGGGACAATCAGCGCGTGCATGCGCCAGCACCCCGCCAGCGAACAACCATCCGCTCTCCCTCGTTTGCCAACGCGCGACGCCGATCTACAATACCATCAGACCAATTCACATCCGCCAACGGGAGACGCGCCATGAACCTCACACGATCCCAATCCCGGAGTTGGCTCGCCATCAGTTCCGCGATCTTGGCCTTCGCGCTCGCCGAGGCTCCCCGGACCGCCCCGGCTCAGGCTCCCATGCGTCGTGCGTCCTACGGCCGTTCTTCCCCCGCCGTGACGCCCAATTACCGATACGCGACGCCGGCTCCCCGTTACCAGGTCCAATCCCCCGGCTTCACGCCAGCGCTCCACGAAGGGATCATGTATTCCAGTTCACCCTTCGCCAGAACGCCCTATACCGACGACTGGAGCACTTCCAGACGCTTGCCCTATCCCAAGCCCTGGATGGGTCCCCGCTGAGCCAGGACTCGCATACCATACCGGCGTCGACTTCGAGGATGGGTCGCGGCATTGAGGGATCGGGGCGAGGCATCTCCCGAAAGATTTCAAGTGGAGCGGAAGGGGATCGAACCCTCAACCTCAGCATTGCGAACGCTGCGCTCTCCCAATTGAGCTACCGCCCCAGGATGGGACCTTCGTACCTTATCGCAACCGGGCGGGTCGACGCAAGTCGTCTCGCCCGATCCGCCCCGCTCCCAACTCGTTCGCTCTCCCGAGGCGACCGTCTCATGACGAACCTGCTCCTCCTGCTGGCCCTCGTCGGCCAGGCCCCCACCGGCGACTTCCCCGCCTCGTTGTTGAAATGGGCCCCCGACCCCACCGAACCCATCTTCCGTGGAGGAGGCGACGACTCCTGGGACCGAAAGATCCGTGAGCGAGGCTGGATCCTCTTTCACGACGGCCGCTTCCACCTCTGGTACACCGGCTACAACGACGCCCGATCGAAGCTCCGGCTCCTGGGCCACGCCACCTCTCCCGACGGCGTCACCTGGACTCGGGACCCATCCAATCCGATCTTCGCCGGCTCCTGGGTCGAGGACATGTGCGTCGTCCCCCACCAGGGCGGCTTCCAGATGTTCGCCGAGGGGGAACGCGACCAGGCCCATCGCCTGACCTCCCCCGATGGCGTCCACTGGCGAGACGAAGGGAGCCTCGACATTCGCACCACCAAGGGGGAACCCATCCCCCCCGGTCCCTTCGGCACCCCGACGGCCTGGGTCGAGGGCGGGACCTGGTTCCTTCTCTACGAACGAGGCGACCAGGGCGTTTGGCTCGCCCGCTCCACCGACCTGAAAACCTGGACCAATGCGTCCGACGACCCCGTCCTCCCCCGGGGCCCGGCCGAATACGACCGCGAGGCCGTGGCTGTCAACCAGGTCGTCAAGCGTGACGGCGTTTATTATGCCTTTTACCACGCCAACGCCAAACGCCCCTGGGCCGACTGGACGACCTGCATCGCTCGGTCGACCGACCTTACCCACTGGGAAAAATTCGCCGGAAACCCCATCCTCGACGCCAATGTCTCCAGTGGTATCCTCGTCGACGACCCCACCGGCTCGCACTTCTTCACCATGCACCCCGAAGTCCGTCGCTTCGAGGCGAAGGCTCCCTGAACCCTCGGACCAAACGAGTCGGCGGGGCCGAAACCAAGCCGCGGCCCCGCCGATGATCCCCGTTCACCAGCGGCGGTACGGCCCGTGGTTGTACCCGCCATGGTGACCCCCATACCCTGGCCGATACCCACCATAGCCATAGCCGCGATAGTATCCCCCCGGGCGCGGCCCATAGAACGGCCGACCATAGCCGTTGCCATAGCCATAGCCGTAGGGTTGGGCCCCATATCCATAACCGGGGTAGCCAACCCCGGGGTAGCCATACGCCCCATACGTGTTGCCGATGCTCAGGCCGAAGCCCGGCGTGACGGCGACGAACTGGGCTTTCGCCTCGGAGGCTCCGCCCATTCCCAGGCCCGCCCCGAGGCAGCCGGCCAGCAGCATCGTCCGTAGTTTCCCGATCATCGAGGCAACCCTCCCCTCGCCCGTCCCCGACAACGGAGCCGGGTGACAGCCGACCCCGCGACCCCTGGCACCTCGCCAGGACACTCGCGGCCATCGGTAGGCAGCGAGGGAAACCCTAGTGCAGCCACCGTACCAACGCCTCGGAATTCGCTCTCCCTACCCCCGAGGACGCTCCCCAACTTTCGCTCTCGTATCGGTTTCCGTTGGAACGACGAAATCGTCTGCTCCCAGCGACTCCCGCCCCGACGGGTTGTTCCTGGTGGACCGACGGAATTCTCCACCAGACTTCAACCGCCGCCCTCGACCTGAAAGATCGCCTCGACCTCCACGGCCATATTCAATGGCAGCGACACCGCCCCGACCGCGCTCCGAGCCCCGCGACCCGCCTCGCCAAAGACCTCGACCATCAGGTCGGAGAACCCGTTGACGACCTTCGGGTGATCGACGAACTCCCCCGTGGCGTTGACCAGGCCCAGGGCCTTGACCAGTCGGACCACCGAATCCAATGAGCCCAGGTTGGCCCGCAAGGTCGCCAGCATCGCCAGCCCCACTTGCCGAGCCGCCAGCCGTCCCCCCTCCAGGTCCAGGTCCATTCCCACCTTTCCCACCATCAATGACCCGTCTTCACGCAGTGGCCCATGTCCCGACAGGTAAACGAGGTCCCCATGACGGACCGCCGGGAGATAGTTGGCCACCGCTTTGGGCGTGGGTGGCAAGACCAGTCGCAACTCCGCCAATCGGGCTTCGGCTCCCATTTTCCGTTCCTCCGTCGCCAGGGCCGACCGTCCAGGATTCTCGATCGGCCCGAACCTAATCGCCCACCCATCCCGGATCAACCACCCAGGGTTTTCCAACCCGGCCGAACCGATTTGACCCGAACCCGGTTCCCGTTCGTATACTTCTTAGACAAGGGGGAGGCAACCCGCCCCTCCTCGCCCCGCCGGAGTTTCACCCATGGACAACCGCCCCTCGCTCGACCTCCTCGAATCGACCCACCCGTTCCCCGGGACCTACCAGATCAAGGCCATCGGCGCCACCGACGGCGATTTCACCGGCAGGGTGGTCGCCGCCGTTCAGGAAGAGCTGCCCGCCCCCAGCGACCTCGACTACTCGGTCCGTCGCACCCAGGCGGGCCGTCATGTCTGCGTCACCCTGGACATCACCGTCCAGACCGCCGACCAGGTCCGCGCCATCTACAGTCGGATTCAGGAAATCCAGGGCCTGACCCTCCTCTTCTGACCGGGACCCGACTCCGTCCGGTTGACCCCGCGGGAGCCCTTCTCTAAACTGAGAGGCCCCCGCCGGGCCCGCCGGAACGTCGTCCGGGGGTCGGATCTCGCGCGGGGGCGAGCCCGAGAGCGCCTCGCCCCGCCGGGCGTCCGCGATGAGCCAATTCACCGACTCCCATCCACCTCCCGAGCGGATCGACCTGGCCCTCGACGACGACCCTCGCGACGTCATTCACCGGGTCGTCGCCTGTCTCGCCCAGGGGGGACTTGTCAGCCTCCCCACCGAGGCCGGCCCCGCCCTCGCCGCCTCGGCGCTCCATCTCGAAGCCCTCGGCCGCCTTCAACGGCTCGCCCTGGGCGGAGACGATGCTCGTCCACCCATTCCCCTGGTCCTGAAGTCCGCCGATGAGACTTGCGACTGGGTTCCCCACCTATCTCCGCTGGCCCGTCGCCTGGCCGCTCGGGTCTGGCCTGGCCCCGTCACGTTGCTGATCCCCCAACCGGTGATCTCGCCTCTCGCCCGTCGCCTGCCGACCGAGGCCCTCACCCTGGTCACCCGAAACGACCACCTCGCCCTCCGAATCCCCGCCGACCCACTCCTTCGGGAAGTCCTCCACCTCACACCCGGCCCGGTCCTCCTGGCCGCGACCCCCACCCTCATTGAGCAAGGGGTTGACCTCGTGCTCGACGACCCGGCCACCGGCCCCGAGGCGTTGCCGACCGTGGTCCGCATCGACGGCGACACCTGGTCGATCGTGGCCCCGGGCGCTGTGGATTACCCCAGCCTCGTCCGCCACGCCGGCACGCAGGTCGTCTTCATCTGCACCGGCAACACCTGCCGAAGTCCGATGGCCGAAGCTCTCTGCAAGGCGAAACTCGCCCAACGCCTCGGCTGCGACAGCGACGCCCTCGAATCCCAGGGCTACGTCATCCGCTCCGCCGGCCTCGCCGCGGGCCGGGGCCAGCGAGCCGCCGCCTTTGCCGTCGAGACCGTCCGCGACCGAGGCGGTTCCCTCGAAGCTCACGCCAGCCGCCCCGCCACCCCCGAGTTGCTCTCCCAGGCCGATCACATCCTGACCATGACCCTCGACCACCACGACGCTCTCCTCGACGAACTGCCCGAGCTTTCCGGCCGCATCCGCCTGCTCGACCCCGACGGCCACGACATCCCCGACCCTTACGGCCTCGACCGATCCACCTATCACCACACCGCCCCAGATCATCGAGGCTCACCTCGACCATCTCTTGATCGACCTGGGCCTGTAGCGTCCTTTCGCCGCCCAGCCGTTGCCAGAGCCGGACCACCCTGACACACTCCGAGCCTCGGCGCGACGGCGCAATAGCCGGAGGCTTTTCGACTTGCTCCGCGGCATCTTCTCCACCAAAAGTCTCGACGCGATCCTCGAAGCGGCCTCGGGCGACGGCACGAGCCTGAAACGCTCGCTGGGCCCGCTCAGCGTGACCCTCCTGGGCATCGGCGCGATCATCGGCACGGGCATCTACACGGCCATCGGCACCGCCACCGCGGGGGAATCCGACGTCCGCCCCGGCGCTGGCCCGTCGTTGGTCCTTTCGTTTCTGATCACCGCCGCGGCCTGTGCGTTCACGGCCCTTTGTTACGCCGAACTCGCCGCGATGGTCCCGGCGTCCGGCTCGGCCTATACCTACGCCTACGCCACCCTGGGAGAGCTGGTCGCCTGGATCATCGGCTGGGACCTGATTATTGAATACGGCATCAGCAACACCGCCACGGCCATCAGCTGGTCGGGCTACTTCCGGGCCTTGCTGGGCGACCTTGGCGTCCACATCCCCGCCTGGCTGGCTTCCGACTTCCGCACCGCCGGCAAGCTGCTGGAGACGAACCCGGCCGCCTACGCCCACGACTTCGGTTCGGCCCCGACGATCCTGGGCCACCCTTTGATTCTGAACCTCCCGGCCCTGGCCATCACCCTGGCGATCACCGCGCTGCTGGTCTGGGGCATCAAGGAATCGGCGCGAATCAATTCGGCGATGGTCCTTTTCAAAATTCTGGTTCTGGTCTTCTTCGTCGCCGCGGCCATCTATCTGGTCGGCCCGAGCACGATGGCTCACAACTGGCACCCGTTCCAACCCAATGGTTGGCGAGGAACGCTCTCTGGCGCCGCCATTGTGTTTTACGCGTTCATCGGCTTCGACGCCGTCTCCACCGTCGCCGAGGAGACCCGCGACCCCGGCCGCTCGCTCCCCATCGGCATCCTCGCCTCGCTGGCAATCTGCGCGATTTTCTACGCCGCCATCGCCGCCGTCTTCACGGGCATGGTCCCTTACCCCGAATTCGTCGAGTTCTCCAAGGCCGACCGCGCCGAGCCCCTCACCGCCGCCCTCCGGCACGTCGCGGGCGACTCCCAGGGTTTCCGGGGCTCCCTTGCCTACGCATCCCGGGTCATCGTCGGCGCCGGCTCGGTCGTGGCCCAGACCGCCGTCCTGCTGGTCTTCCTCATGGGGCAGCCTCGCATTTTCTTCAGCATGGCCCGGGATGGCCTCCTCCCCCCCGCCTTCGCCAAACTCCATCCCCGCTTCAAAACCCCCTACATTCCCACAATATTGACGGGGACGGTGGTCGGTCTGATCGCCTCGGTCGCCAACGTGGATGAGATCGTTGACCTGACCAATATCGGCACCCTGTTCGCCTTCGTACTGGTCAGCGCCAGCATCCCGATCCTCCGTCTGCGCGACCCGTCCCGTCACCGCCCGTTCCGTGTCCCCTTTGGCCCATTCGTCCTGCCAATGCTGGGGATGGCCTCTTGCCTGGGCCTGATGATGTTTCTGCCGCCGGAGTCCTGGTGGCGGTTCGCTGGCTGGCTGATGCTCGGCCTGGCAGTTTATAGCAGCTATGGCTACGCTCGAAGCGACGTCGGTCAACAGGCGGGCCGTCCCGACCGGACCCCCCAGCCCCTCAAACTTGCCGCGGTCGGGTTCCTTCTGGCAGCGTTGGGACTGTTCGCGGTCCCTCATGGCCACGGCCTCGTCGCCCTGGCACGTTCGGTGGCCGATCCCCAAGCCGTGGCCCACACCCGGGCGGTGGTTGGGGTCTTGACGTTTGTCCTGGGCGCCGTCACGGGCCTGGTGGGTTGGAGTTTCGCGGCCCGCCGTGAGCCGTCCTAACCCGTTTGAGGTCCCCAACCCGCGAAATCGTTGACGGCGAATCTCTCCGGATTACGACTCCTCGATTAGCTACCATCTCGCCACCGTCGGGTCCCCCCGCCGGATGGACCGTCGGCGGGGTGACGGGTTCGCTACGGTGCCAAGGATGTACACCCCGACGAACCGCCCCACCTCCGAGCAATACCTCCCCCGGGGCCGGCCTCGCCGCCAAGCCACGCCCCGGCTGGAGCCCGTCGAAGCGCGCTTCCTGCTGGCCGCCGGCGCCGATCTCGCCCACCCGTTCCCGGCTCACTCCACTCCCCTCCTCCAGCCGGTCGACCGCGACGCCTCTCCGCCGGCCGACCCCCCCCAGCCCTCGACCCTGGAAGTCGACTACGATGACGCCTTGATCCCCGGCGAGGGCCCTCACAAGTACAAGGTCTCGGTCGGTGAGGCCGACACTTTCCAGTTTGGCCTGTTCTCCCGGGCCAAAACCGCTGACTTCATTGCCAATGTGGCCATCTACACGGGCGACGGAAATCTGCTGACGAGCGGACCGCTGGCTTCGTCCTCGGTGACTCGGGGTACGAATCTCATCACCATTGTCGGCATCCCTCACGGCGACGCCGGTTCCCAACCGGGCCTGGTCAGCGTCGACATCCCTCCGACCGGCCTGGCCGACGCGATTCATTCCTACGAGATCGACGCCAATTTCAACCTCCGCTTCGACCCCGACAACCCCCACTCGGCGCCCGGGGCCAGCAGCGTCCAGCCGGACCCAAGTCCCGATGGCACTGGCGGTTGGTTCCTTGACATGACTCCTCAGGCATCTCCCTTGCCCGCCGCGGGCGAAAATACGGCGATCGTCAACGCTGTCCCCTCCCTCTCCACCTCGTTGCAAGGACCTGGGACCCTGCCATCGACCCTGCCGAACCTCTCCTCGACCGACCCCGACGACCCCAGCTACGAAATCCCGCTGGAACCGAGCCGCGACCTCAACCCGTCCCCACCCGCCGCCGCCTCAGCCTCCTCGGGACCCGCCCATCTCGTGGCCCCGGTCCCCGGCGAGCCCCACCGCCCCCCGCCGGTCGACCTCGACACTCCCGACGCCATCGCCTCCGGGTTTAATGGCGAGGTCCCCCTGCTGGCCGACGCCGCGACCCGAACTGGTGGCGTTGCCCCTGTCTCCTGGAACGCCCCGATCGAACGTCCCGCCCACGGGCTGTCCCTTCTGGCTTGCCCGATCGACTGGTTCGATGGCGAGGGAACCACGAGACCCGGGCGCCAACTGGGCGGCCTCGACCCCGGCAGCGTGGGCCTCCCTCGCCAGACGGCCACCGCGAGGACCGACGACGAAACCCGTCACGAAGGCGACGGGCGAACCCTCGTCAACCTGGTCTCCGAAGCCGATCCCAACGACCCTAGCCGCGAGGATTCCGAGACCGAGCCCCGTCTGATGCCGGTCCTGGCCGGCGTGGGCGGCTCCTCGGCCCTGTTCGCCGGCCTCCTCTTCCCGGACCTCTCCGAGCGCATCTCCCGAAGGCTGAGGAACCGTCTCGGCGCCGGCCGCCGCCGAAGTTCCTTCCCCTCCCGTCGCGCCCGCCTCGCCTGACCAACCCGGTTCCAAGTCAGCGGCTCGCCGGCCCAATGGGACCCGAGGCCGCGGGCAACGACGGCGCTGAGGGCCTCGGCGCCAGTTCCACTCCCAGCGGGGCCGACCCCCGCCGAATCTCCGCAAGCCGCCCGCGGTACTTGGCATACAGCCGCGTCTGGCGGCTCTCCGGGGCGATCGGCCGGCCGTCCAGAATGAGTCCTTTGACTTCCGTGGTCGGTTGCAGGATGTGGCCCGCCGTCAGCACCACGTCGGCTCGCTTCCCGACCTCCAACGAGCCGAGCCGATCCGACACTCCCAGGATCTCCGCCGGCCGCAGCGTTACCGCCCGCAACGCCTCGGCTTCGGGCAGGCCAAACGCCACGGCCATCGCCGCCTCATACGGGAGATTCCGACCGGCCGTCGCCTGGTCGGGTCCACCCCCGGACGACTTGATCGCGAACGGCACCCCCGCCTCGAACAACCTCGCCGGGTTCGCGAACGGAGCGTCATACGGATCCGCCAGGTCACCCGGCAACCGCAACGTCCCCCCCACGATCACCGGGACCTTCGCCGTTTTGAGCCGTTCGACGACCTTCCAGGCATCGAGTCCGCCGGTGATCACCCCCTTGAGCTTCAATTCCTCGATCAACCCCAACGCGTCCAAAATCTCCACGCGATGGTCGGCATGGAACAGCACCGGCCGTTCGCCGCGGGCATAGGGGCCCAGGGCCGCCATCCTGGGGTCGACGGCGACGGTCGCGTCCTTGTGCTCTCGGGCTCCCCTGGCCACCTTGTCATATTCCAGGGCCAGCCGGAACTGCTCCTTGATCCCCTCCAGCCGCTCCTTGCGCTTGGCGTTGGGGTCGTCGTCGGGTCGTCCTCGTGGGGCGTCGAGATTCGGCGGATGGTAGGTTGGGATGTTCACGTTCAGCGCCGCGGTATCGGCGATCACCATCTGCGTGGGCACCCAACCGTCCAGCCCGATGACGCACCCCTGACCGGCGATTCGACCGCCCGAGGGTTGGGCGTAAGCCGTCAAAACCCCATTGGCTCGGGTCACCGGGATCAGTTCACTATCGGGATGAAGCGCCGAGGACGCGCGCAACTCCGGCTGATACTGGGCCGAGTCGGCGAAATCCTGCGTTTCTGGCAGACTTCCCACCTCGAACAGCCCCAGCACCGAACCCGCGTCCATCAGCCCCGGCCAGGCATCGAGCCCCCGGGCGTCGATCGACCGAGATCCTCGGGGGACCGGCGTTCCCGGGCCCCCCACCGCCGCGATTTTCCCTTCGGCGATGACGAGGACCCCATCCACGATCGCCGGACCGCTGACCGGGTGGATCGTCGCTCCCACGATGGCGTACTTTCCGCCAGAATCCTCCGCCGTGCTGGCCCATCCCGCGACCACCCGCTCGGTTGGCCCCGGTAACGGCCCCGTTTTCGGCAGGGTCGCCGAGACGCGTGCTTTCGGTTCCGACGGACGCCTTTGAAACCGAACTTCGCCATCAACCAGGGTCCACTCGCAGCGAGCGAACGCGTTGAACGGATGTCCGTTGAAGATCGCCAGGTCGGCATCCTTGCCCACCTCGATGGTCCCGAGCCGATGGTCGAGCCCAAGCTGACGAGCCGGGTTCCTCGTGATCATCTCCAGGGCCGTTTCCTCGCTGACGCCTCCATATTTCACCATCTTGGCCGCTTCCATCGGCAGGTGGCGGATCAACTCCTCATCATCGCTCTTGATGCTGACCGACACCCCCGCCTCGGTCAGCAACGCGGCGTTGAATGGGATCGCGTCGTAAGCCTCGACCTTGTACGCCCACCAGTCCGAAAACGTCGAGACCGCCGCCCCATGCTGGGCAATCTCGGCGGCCACCTTGTAGCCATCGAGCGCGTGCTGGAGCGATCTCACCTGCACCCCGTGACGGTCGGCGACCCGCAACAGCATTAAAATTTCGTCCAGCCGGTAGCAGTGGCAATGCACCTTCAACGACCCATCCAGCACCCCCGCCAGGGCATCCAGCCGCAAGTCTCGACGGGGCGTCGGCATCGCCACGCCCTTGCCCTTGGCCACATCGAACGCCTGCCACTCCGCCCGATACGCCTTGGCTTCCTCGAACGCCCGCTCAATCGTCGACTCAACCCCCATCCGGGTATTGGGGAACCGTCCCGGCCGCCGGGTCACGTTCTCGCCCAGCGCGAACTTCACCCCCCTGGGCGCCGCCGGATCGTTGAGGACCAGGTCCCGCCCCGGCAATCCGCGGCGAAGCTTGATGACAACGTCCTGGCCGCCAATCGTGTCGGCCGAGCCATGCAGCAGCCTCGCCACCGTCACGCCTCCGCCCAGCGCCCGGTAGAGCGCTGGGTCGTCCCCGCTGACAACATCCGCCACCCGGACCTCGGGGACGATCGACTGACTCGTCTCGTTCACGCCACCCTGGATCGCCATGTGCGAATGCGAGTCGATCACCCCGGGCATCACCACCAAACCTTCGCCGTCGATCACCGCCATCCCCGCCGGAGGGGCAGGCAGGTCGGGCCCCACCGCCTCGATCTTCCCTCCCCTGACCAGGATCGACCCTTTGGGAATGGTCCCATGCGCCACCGTCAAAACCGTGGCATCCTTGATGAAGCAGTTCCCGCCAGTCACCAACGCCGGGGACCGATCTCCTTCGAACTCGGTCGCGATGTCGATGAACGGGGTCTTGGGAGGCTGGTCCTCCTCGTTCCGGGGAGGCGCCGTGGTCCTGGCCGCGGCCTCCTTCTGCCTCTCGACCTCGCCGGCCTGCCCCCTCGTCGGCTCGGCCGCCTTCGCCGCTTCGGCCGCCTTCGCCGCTTCGGGCTTGGAAGGCTCGGCCTTCTCCACCTCGAACTTCATCCCGTCGGCCAGAACGTAGCGGACCTTCGCCGACTCCTCGCCATAAGGGGCCGTCAAGGCCACCAGATGCCCCAGCTTCCCCGGTTCCAACGTCCCCAGCCGGTTCGCCAACCCGGCAATCTCCGCGGCCCCCTTCGTCAAGGCCTCGACGGCCGCCTCGCGAGGCAACCCTCCCGCGATCGCCCTGCGCACCTGGGCATGAAACATCTCGGGCCGATCCAACCCATCGGTGGCGAAGGCGAATCGCACTCCCGCCGCCGCCAGCATCTTGGCCGTCGCCACCCGTTCCTCCCAACGGGCCCGACGGTCCGCCAGGACCCGCAGCGGGGCCTCGCGAGCCTCCGGGGCCCGCTTCTGGTACTCCGCCTCGTCCGGAACCTTCGGCTCTTCCGGGAAGTCGACCCGCAGCACGACCGGAATTCCACCGGCCTTGAGACGTTCCGTCACCTTCCAGGCTTCCCGCCCGCCCACGATGACCGCCGTCGTTCCAAACGCCTCCGCCAGGTCCAACGCCCGATGAATCTCATCCCGGGTATTCGCTTCATACCAAACGGGGATCTCCCGGGACTGGGCCCCCTGGAGCACCTGCAACGCCGGGTCGAACGGAGGCCGTGGCCCCCCATTCTTTTCAAAGAACGCCCGTCGGTCGCGGTCGAAATTCGCATCCAGCATCGCCTGACGCAAATGGGCCACCGCGCCCATCAGCGACATCGGATACGCCCCTGGCCCCCGCCTTGTCCGTTCGCGAAGGCCCGGCGGAGCATGATCCGGATCATGGGGAGGGTCGGAATCGCCTGACCCATCACCGGGTGGCTGAAGGTTGATATGAAGGGCCACCGGCGACTTCACCACGGCCTCGCGACGAGGCTGACCGCTCAGGCTCACCAGGGCACTCTGCCCCGTGGCGATCGCGCCCCCCGGAGCCGTCAGCAGGTCGGTGAAGCCCAACGCCCGACGCTCCTGGGCCATCGCCTCGGGAAAGTCCAGCACGTTCGCCACGGCGAATTCCGGGGTCAGGCCCAGCCGATTATCGGTCGGAGTCCGGGGCAAGGGATAATCGCTGACCGCCGCCACCCGCCCCGGTCCCGTTTGCGAGCGCGCCGCCCCACCCGGGATTCCCAACGAGGTGTAAAGGTCCAGGAACCCGGGATAGACCACGAGCCCCTTGCCGTCGACAACCTCGGCATCGAAGGGGACCTCGACCTTATCCGAGGGACCCACCGCCTCGATCACGCCCAGCCGGACGACCACGCTCCCGGGGGCATGCAAGACCCCCGGCGCCGCGATGACCCGAGCCCCCACGATCGCATAAGCCGAGGGCCGATAACCAGGAGCCCCATCGCCTCCCCCCAACGCCGGACGAACCGCGATTGACGCCAAAGCCAGGACCATCGCCCACCGAGGCGGCCCCCAGGGAATCCGGCTGGCGGCCATGAGGGCAACTCCCAAGCGAGCGGGCGGAGGCGGGGGCGGGGGCAGGGGCATCGGGACGGACCGCGAGGCTGGGGGGGATGCGAAGGCGAGTGGCCCATCCCACTCCGTCGGAGCAGGTCAAGCCAGGAGAAGGCGAGGCCAACCGGGGCAGAGAAACGCGGCGACGGACGGCCCGCCGTTCCAGACAGCGGCCCGCACCGAGACCTCAGTCTTATCACTCTCCCCCGTAAGGAACAAGAGACGCCCTGCCCGCACGCCTCCGCCTTCGCGTCCTCGCCAACCTTGAAGCGCAAGTCGAGAGGGACGTTCTCTCCAGTCGGAAGGGCTCCTCCGCCCCGGGGCGAAATGGGCGGGGAGGCGGACGATCGCCAATCCTGGAACCAAGCTCGTCTCGGAAACCTAGCGGTCGAGCTGGGCGACCGGAAGGCTGGACAGGGCCGGGGTTGGGGCGGAAACGACTCGGGAACGACGGGGGACGAGCCAGGAAACGAGCAGGGCCGTGGCCCCCGCCAGGGCCAGGGCATCCGCGGGGTTGAACACCCAACGGGGCAGGTAGTCCGAGCGCAGGACGTCGCGCACATATCCCAGGGCCAGGCGATCCACCGTGTTGCCGAACAGACCCGCCAGCAGGCAGCCCCACCCCACGACCTCGGCCGGACTGGGGCGTCGGCGACCGGCCAGGCCCAGGCGAAGGCCGATTCCCGCCAGGAGCAGACCCACCAGAGCCAGGGCCTGATGATTGAGGCGGTCGCCCAGGCTGAACCCGCCGAGAGCCCCGAAGTTCTTGACCATCGCCGCCGAGGGTCGCAGGGCGGGGGCGGCCCTCAACGACTTGATCCCCTGATCCACCAGCAGACCCAGGGTTGCCACGGCCAGGGCCACCTGGGCCGGACCGGTCCGAACCCGCAACGCCTCGGGAGCCGTCGTCTTCTCGGGTGGCCGAGCCTCGCCCCACGCCGGGTCTCGTCGGACGATCCGCTCGGCCGCGGCCGCGGTCGGCAGGTGGAACCGCTCGGAGGGTCCTTCGTTCTCGGCGAAGGCGATGCCAACGTGCGCTCCCCGTCGCACTCCCCGGGCATGTACCACTCGCCCGGCCCACTGACGACGACGCAACAACCCGCGCGGACGGTCCTCGATCGTCAAAACGACCGACACCCCCTCGGGCAGCGGCATCGAGGTCAGCAGTCCCGCTCCCTCCGCGCTCAGATCGAGCGTCCGCGCGTCGAGCGTCCGAGGTGGGTCGTCGCCAACACTCGCCCAGATCGTCGCGAAGCGAGTCAGGCGGAGCCGCGGGTTACGTCGGGGTGTGAACATGGGCCATGAGTCATCCGGCGGTCGCCAGGGCCGACCTCGACCCCGATGATGCGATCATACGTGCGGAAGACCGACTCGCAATGACCGTGGGTCGGGTCGTTGCCCGCGTCCACCAAGTCGTCCCTGCAATGATGACATCCAGGAGCAACGTGTCTCCCGAAGGCAACGTCACGAGGTCTAACCCTCGCAAGCCTCGGCCGGCCGATGAGGACCAGGCCGGTGACGCGGCGGAACCTCCGGCTCGTCTCGATTGACCCCGGCGATCCGGCAGAGATACGCGACCGCGACATGCCTCGTCAAATTCAGGCCAAAGAGCCCCGCCAACGCCCCTAGACGAAACAGCCAGAGATTCAAAGCCACGCAGGCCACCAATACCAGCAACGCGCCAAGGCTCCACTGGTAGCGAGTGTTGTCCATGACCTCGATTGTGGTCAGAGCCCACCACTCCGGGAAGATCGACGGGCCAGGGCTCAGAGAGTCGTCCAGTCCGTGATGACAATCGCCAGGGCGTGACATCCTCTGTCATTGGTCAGAAACGGAGGGTGGCTCGTGACAAACGCACGGTCGAAGACCCAAAACTCGGGAAGTCGTGTCCTCGGGACCTTGGGGATCGTCACCTCCCTGGTTTATGCGAGCCAGTCCTACCTGGGTTCGTTCTGAGCCAGAACCCCGCCGGCCGAATCAATCCAGGGTGATGACCACCTTGCCAACCAAAGTCCCCGCGCCATTCAGGGTATTGTCCTCCAGCAACCGCTGAGCCTCGGCGGCCTGGTCAAGCGGAAACGATCGACCGATGATGGGCCGCAGCACTCCGTCCTCGACCCAATGGCGGATGTCGTCGGCGGCCAATCGCTGCTCCTCGGCCGAGGCGTTGAACATCGCGAAGCCCAGCAGCGAGCAATCCCGGGGATAGAAACTGCCGAGTGGAAGCGTGGGCTTCGCCGCCCGTCCCGCCATGACGATCATCCGGCCCCGCCGGCGCAACAACGGAATGGCGGTTTCCAGGTCGGGCTCCCGTTGCGTTTCATACCAAAGGTCCAATCCCTCCGGGGCAAATTCCCGCAACGGGGCTGTTAAATCATCGTCGTGATAATCCAGGACGAGGTCAGCGCCCAGGGATTCGGCCAACTTGCGGCTCTCGGGACGTCCCGCCGTGGTGGCGATGCGGGCGTCAACGGCCCTGGCCATCTGCACAACCATCGAACCCACCCCACCGGCGCCCCCGGAGACATAGGCGAATTCGCCTCCCTGGAGCTTTCCCCAATGAAACAGGCCGAGGTGGGCGGTGATCCCCGTCAACGCGAGCGCGGCGGCCTCGGGGTCGGTCAGGCGGTCGGGTGTCGGGTACAGCCAGTCCTCATCGACGGCGACGAACTCCGAGGTAGTCCCCTGCCGTCCCATCATCCCCTGGTTCGAGCCCCACACGCGTTCGCCAACACGGAATCGCGTGGCGCCCGGCCCGATGTCGGTGACCGTTCCCGCCAGGTCGCAGCCAATGACGTAGGGGAAGGCCGTGACCATCGGGATGAAGCCGCTGCGCAAGTACAGGTCGATCGGGTTCAACGCCGTGGCCCCAACCTTGACCAGCACCTGGCCTGGGGCGAGCCTCGGGTCGGGCAGATCGCCGACGCGAATGGACTCCGGAGGTCCGCCGGTCGCGTCAATGTAGGCGGCTTTCACGGTGGGCGTCCCGACAAGGAGGGGTTGTGAGCGACGGGGAGGGGGAGTCGCCCGGGGTTCAGGAAAGGAGTCGATCAGGATGACACGGCCGCCGTCCCGAGGGAAGTGGCCGGGGCCAACCCCCACGCCCAGAACTCGTCCGCTTACGTCACTCGTCGATAGCGACCTGGATCTCTTCCCCCTGCACGCGGACCGGATAGGTGGCGACCCGGCAGCGTGACCCCTGCATGTGCTGGCCGGTCTCCAGGTCGAACCGCCAGCCGTGCCAGGTGCAGGTGACGGATTTCTCGAAGACGATGCCGTCGGACAGCGGGACGCCCTGATGCGGACAGCAGTCGTCGATGGCGAAGTACTGGCCGCCGTCGAGGAACAGGGCCAGGGGGATGCCGTCCACGTCGAACGGGCGGCCCTGGCCTTCGGGAATGTCACCGACGCGGGCGATGGTCCGGAACGTGTCGGCGGCCAAGGGCAGGGGCTCCATCGGGTCGAAGGTCTTGCGAGGGGCAGGCGTCGGGGCCCATGATAGCGGCCCAGACGGGGGGTTGTCACGCCGTCGAGCCACTCCTCGGAGGCCGGAAACGCATGGATGGGAGCCGGTCGGTCTGCGTCTTCTGCGGATCCTCCCCAGGCGCCCGTCCCGAGTACGTCGAGGCGGCGCGAACGGTAGGCAGAGCCCTGGCGAAACGGGGAGCGGGTCTCGTCTTCGGAGGAGGCCGGGTCGGCTTGATGGGCGCGGTCGCCGACGCCGCGATGGCCGCCGGTGGCACGGTGCTGGGGGTCATCCCCGAAGCCCTCTCGGCCAGGGAGATTGCCCATCAGGGAGTGACCGAACTGGTCATCGTCCCGGACATGCACGCCCGCAAGGCCCTGATGGCGGCCCGATCGTCGGCGGTTCTGGTCCTCCCCGGGGGCATCGGGACGTTCGAGGAATTCTTCGAGGTCCTCACCTGGGCGGCCCTGGGGCTTCACGCCAAGCCCATCGGCCTGCTGGACGTGGCGGGGTATTTCCAGCCCGTCCATGACCTGCTCGACCGAGCCCGCCGCGAGGGATTTTTACGGCCAGAGCACATCTCCGCGTTGCGGCTCGGGGACGACCCCGAGTCGCTGGTGGAACAACTGCTGGACGGACCCGCGCCGCGGGGGCAGCCCCGCTGGATCGGGCCCCAGCAGTCATGAACGGTCGGCGACGACGGCCGGATTGGTTCCTCCGCGGAATGGTCGCGGCGGTGGCCCTGGCCTGGGTGGCGCCGGTTCCGGGGGCCTCGGGCGGGAGCCTCCATCCCGAGATTTTGACCAAGGCGGGAATCGCCCTGATTTTCTTGCTGCACGGGCTCTCGTTATCCTTCCCCGCGCTTCGGGCCGGAGCCCTGCGATGGCCGGTGCATCTGGTGGTGCAACTCACAACTTTCGTGGCCTTTCCACTGCTCGGCATCGGGCTTTTGCGGGCGACCCGGGGGTGGCTCTTGCCGGACGACCTGGCGCTGGGGTTTTTCTACCTGTGCGCCTTGCCCTCGACGGTCTCGTCATCGGTGGCCATGACGGCGGCGGCCCGCGGCAATGTGGCCGCGGCGGTGTTCAACGCCACCGCGTCGAGCCTCCTGGGCATCGTGCTGACGCCCCTATGGGTCGGATGGTGGGTCGGCGACACGGGACGAAGCGGCAGCCTGCCCGTGGGGGCCGTGATCGTCGACCTTCTGAAATGGCTGGTCCTGCCGCTAGTGGTCGGCCAACTGGTAAGGCCGTGGCTAGGGGCCTGGGCGGGACGGCACAAACGCGGGATCGGTGTGGCGGACCGCCTGACCATCCTGCTGCTGGTTTACACCTCGTTTTGCGACTCGGTCGAGCGAGGGGTGTGGTCGGGCCAGGGGTCGCGAATCCTGAGTCTGGCGGCGGGCGGGTCGGCGCTGCTCTTCGGCCTCGTCCTGGCGGGAACCTGGCTCACCTGCGAAGCCCTGCGATTTCCTTCCGGCGATCGCGCCGCGGCCGTCTTCTGCGGCTCGAAGAAAACCCTGGCCTCGGGGGTGCCAATGGCCCAATTGCTCTTCGCCGGAGATGCCCGGCTGGGCGTGATCCTCCTGCCGATCCTGATCTATCACCCGCTTCAGTTGCTGGCCTGCGGTTGGCTTGCGGGCCATTGGGGAAGAATTGGCCCGAGGACGACCTCCTTGACCGACATCAGGGTCGAGCCGTGAGCGTCGGCGGAGGGGCTGGCGGATCGAAAATCCGGACCGTGGGCGGCAAGGTTGCCGGGACGTAGCCCCTGGCGAACTGTTGAAGACCGGTCAGTCGCTGGACGCCCGACTCCACTGCGTCGCGGAACGTCTCCAGGTCCATCGTGCCCCCCTTCGAGCGATCCAGCCGCAGACGATTGCGGGCGTCCAGCGCCCCGAGAATCGCCTCGGCGAACGCGCCGTGGGAACGGGAGGCCAGGCGACGGCTGGGACCTTGGATCGAGGCGACAAACGCCACGACGTTGCGTCGATACAACTCGCGGGCCCAAAAGTCGACCCGGCTCTCCCAGCCTTCCGGCGGATGAAGATTTTCGTGAACTCCGTCGATCAGGACCACGACTCTCGTCCCATAGCTGGCGATCTCTCCCAGGTGAGCCGCCCACTCCGAGCCATTCAGCGCATCGGCCGACCATCGCCCCGAGGAGGAGTCGGCGGGGACAACCAGGCTCTTCCGATCCACCAGGAGGACATGGGATTCGACCAGCACGATCAACGTGTCCCCAATTCCCCAACGATGGGCAAGTCGCTCGGCCTCCAGGTGATCCAACGCCTCCCGGGCCTGGGATGCGGTGAAACCAATCATCACCCGGGAGTCGACTCCATCCCCGAACGTCTGGGTCCGCGAGTCCGCCAGGAACGTCGCCACGTCTCGGGCGTCGTTGGCGGCGAAGGGGATGGAGGAAACGCCCGCGGCCGCCGGGAATTGCTCCGCTCCCAGGGAAAGGATGACGAGCCGGGGCGACCGGGTCGGCGACATCACAAGGGGGGGCTTCGGGGTCGGGTCGGCGGGCGGGACAAATTCCACGGGCACGGTCCGGGGTCGTTCTCGGCCATCCTCGTCGGTCGCCACGATGCTGACGTGGTGAGGGCCCGGCGTCAGGGCCAGAACCACCGGAATGTCGGCCGCGGCGGCTTTCGGCGTGACCGTGGCCCGGACCTCGCCGTCGACCAGAAACCGCACCGCTCCGAGCAGGTGCCGGCCCGCCGCCAGTTCCCGGGTCCTCAACGCCAGTTCGGGCAGGTTGACGACCAGCCGTCGAGAGGCGGGAAGGACCGGCGCCACCCACTCCACCTTCGGCGGCGCATCGGCCTGCGCCACGGCCGGTGCGTCTCGCAGCGGGACCGGCACCAGGGCCAACGCCGTGGCGGGGTCGGCCGTGGAGAGAAGCGAGTCCAGCACCGCCGGGCGACGGAACTCCGCCTCGAACCGATCCAGCGGGAAGTAATCCGGCGGGGCGTCCAGGTCGATGCCCCCGGCCGCCTTCGACGCATTACGATGCCAGCCCAGGAACCGTCGGTCCCCCGCGATCGACGTGTCGTAATACCCCTGAGGCATCCACAAGACCCACTCGCGATCCTTCCCCGGGAACAGGGTCAACGCCGGGGAATCGCGTTTGGTGGTGCCAAGATCGATCACCCGATCCCCGCGACGGACCACGAATTCGAGGCGGGCCTCCGGCGGGGCGGCATCGGGCTCGCCGACGGCTTCCCCGGGCGGTTTCGTGACGCCGGCCACGAAGAATTTTTCCAGGACATCGCCAACTTCCAGCCCCATCGCCTCGGCGAACCCGTGAGCGTCAACCTTCGTCGCCGTCACCCGGCCTTCGTCACCGCGAGCGAAGGTCGCGCCAAACCTCGCGAGGGCGTCCCTCCCGGCCAGCGGCCAAAGGCGAATCGTCTGGTCGGCCGAACCCGTCGCCAGCCAGCGGCCATCGGGCGAAACGGCCAGGGAATACACCGGCCCCGAATGACCGGCCAGGAACCGGACCCTCGCGAACGCTCGACCGTCCGCCGTTCGCGCATAAATCGCCACGCCCCCCTCGGTCGCCACCGCCACGGCCGGCGAGAGATGCTCGGGCGTCGGCGGAACGAACCCAAAATCCCACCAACGCCCATCGGTCGCCGCCAGGACGATCGGCCGGGAGGGAAAACCCGCCTCGACAATCTCAAGCGAACCCACCCCCGTGGGTCGGATCTCCATCCCTCCCAGCTTCGCCGAAGCCAGCCGCACATCTCCGGCCGGGATGCTGGCGAACCGCCGACCGCTCAGGTCGAATCCCAGATACTCGGCCTGGGCACCTGGCTGATCCGGTCGACGACGCGACCACGCCACCGAGCGGCCATCCGCGGAAAATCCGACCGACCAGACGCTTCCCCCCGCGCCGGCATATTCCGTCGCGACCCCGGCTCCCGGCGCCAGGTCCTTCACGAGCACGGCCTGATCGTCTCCCCCGGCATACGCCAGCCGCCGACCATCCGGACTGAACGCCAGCGCCTGGACCAGGTTCGCCACGCGGGGAAGGGCCGGCGCGACGATCGCCCCGTCCGGAAGCCGGCGAACCTCGACATCGCAGGCCCCCGACGGCCGCTCGGACCGGACGCCGATCCGCCGGGCGATCACGCTCACGGCCATTCGCGACCCGTCCGGGCTGATCGCCAGCGCCTCGATGGCTCCCTGGGTCGGCCCGGTCGGCAACCATGCCTCGCCGCCAAGGTCCGCCGCGTTGTACCGAATCAGCCGGCCATTTTCCCGACCAATCACCACGAACCGCCCATCACCGCTCCAGGACAGGGCGTTGATCGCAACCCCCAACGGATCGTCGGGTCGGCCGTCGCGGGGGTTCGGGACCGCCCGTCTCAGGGTCGATCGACGGCTGAACTCGGCGGCCAGCGCCACTCGGCGAGCCACGTCGGCCTCGGCACGACGGGCGCGGTCGTGGGCGAGCAGTCTCGCCGGGGTCACGTCCCAAAGGACGACCACGCCATCCCCGCCGCCGGTGGCCAGACGGGCTCCGTCGGGGCTAAACGCCATGCCTCGGATCGGTTTCCGTCCGTGACCATCGAGCACCGCCAGCGTTTCGCGGCGGCCAACGTCCCAGAGCCGGACGGTGCCGTCGAATCCCGACGAGGCCAGGAACCGGCCCGAGGGGTCGAACGCAAGCGACTTGACGGTATCCCAGTGCCCCAACGGCTCGGCGTCGGCCCGGTTGCCACAGGGGAGTTGACCCAGCAGGTCGCCCGTTCCGCCACGGTCTCGACCCGGGAAGCGGTAAAGAGCGATATTGCCGTTCTGGCTCTGAACTCCATACCCGGCGACGGCCAGCAGTCGCTGGTCCCCAACCTCCGCCCGGGGATTCAAGGCCAGGGCATAAATAACCCCTCGCGGGCCTCGCCAGATCGGCGGACGCAACGTCCAGGCGGGCCCGGGGTTCGCGGTGGTTCGCGGGCGAACCAGGTCCCAGACCTGGACGACCTTATCCATCCCCGCCGAGAGAAGCACCTGGCCATTACCAGTGAAGGCCAGGGATTGGACTGGGGCCCCGTGGCCACCGGGGTTGAGGACCAGGATCGGCCGGGTCGGGTCCCGAACTTCCGCCTGTCCCGATGCGGACGGGATCGCTTGCGACGCATACAGGGCGGCGGCGAGCCCGAGGCAAAGTTTCGCGGGGGTGAGTGTGGGCATCAAGGTGGGCTCGCGGCCAAAGCGCCCCAACCCAGGTGTTCCGGTCGGGGGGAGGAAATCATTCTCCCATCCTCGTTGCCGCCAAGACAATCGGGTCATCGGAAAGAAAACGAGGGATCAGCATGACGTTGATGCCGATAAGTCCTGTGAATCCGAAAAAACGCGATCTCCCGTCTCGGACGGTGAGAATTTCCCCCCAGCTTGCCCCGCCTCCGATCTTTCGAGGCGAGTGCGGCCGGCCGCCCGGTCGAGGACGATTGGGCGGCGAGCCCAGAAGCGAAGGAGCGAGACGGCCATGAGGAGGCGATTTGGGGTGATGGTCGGGGCTGCCGTGATCGGCGGCATAGCCTGTTGCGGGGGGGAAGCCCATGCCGACGGGCCGAGGACGAGTCCCCAATGGGCGACCCCCGGCGTGGGCGGAAGCGCACAGGACCTCGGACCTTATGGCGTCCCCGCCGGAGCGCCCGGCGCGATGGCCGGCGGCGTGGCCAATGGCCAGACCGGGGCCAGCGGACCCGAAACCACGAACCCCAACGCCGCCACGCCCCCTTCGTTCGCGGACCTGCCCACCGGGGCCGACGCCGGCGCCGGCGGCGGAGCCCCGGGAACTCCTGTCGCGGCTCCCTTCGGCAGTCAGGCGGCTTTGGCCTCGGGCCTCGGCGGCGGCCTCGGCGGCTCCGAGGGAGCTTTGGTCATGCTGGGCGATCGCCTCAACGTCGGGATCGCCGCGGTCGCGAACCCGCCGACCCCGCCCACGCCTCCAATCCCCGTTCCCCCCCAATCCTACCTGGGATTACTCGCCGCCAAGGCCAAGACGAACGTCCCTTACATCCGAGCCCTCAAGATCAGCGAAAACCAGAGCCCGCTGCCTCAGGACCGCCTCATCTTCGGGTTCAACTACTTCGACAATGTGAACGGGCCGGTCAATGGCCGATTTGGAGCGCCCGTCCGGGGAATTGAGGTTTACCGCTACGTTTTTGGCTTCGAGAAAACCTTCCTCGACGGCAATGCCTCGATCGGTGTGCGTGACAGCATCAACACCCTCTCCTCCACCAGCCCGATCGCCTCGCTGGGTGGCACCAGCACGGCGGTCGGCGACCTCAACGTCTTTGCCAAGTACGTGATCCGCCGCACCGGCAACCTGTCCAACGGCCCGAGCCTCGGGGCCGGCGGGATGGGGGGCCCGTTCGCCAGCCAGGGCAGCGGCAGCGTCTGGACCCTGGGCGTCTCGCTCGACACCCCCACCGGTCCCGGCAACTTCGCTGGCTCCCGGTTTAGCACCGCCTTCCGCAATACCCAGATCCAGCCGTTCCTCGGCTATTACTACAAGACGGGCCGGCTCTATTTCCAGGGGTTCGAGTCCATCAGCGTCCCGTTCGACCAGCGGGACGTCCTGGAATTGTACTCCGACGTCGGCATCGGCTACTTCGTCTACCAGGACAACACCCGGGGCGCCTGGCTGACGGCGATTGCTCCGACGTTGGAGGCCCACATCAACATCCCGCTCACCCACCGAGACGTCTTCAACGTCCGGGACGTGGTGGGGACCGCCGACACGGTCGACCTGACCTACGGCACGAACTTCCTCTTCGGCCGGAAGTCATTGCTGACCACGGCGTTGACGACCCCGGTGACGGGCCCCCGGCCGTTCAGCCTGGAAGCCTCGGCCCTGTTCAACTATTACTTTGGCGCCCGCACCCGGGCGGTGGCCCCGCCCATCGTCGGCAATTGACCCTCCTTCGCCCGAGCCTCAGCCCCCTCCCTGAGAACTTGACCCGAAGCCGCCGCCGGGTCGTCCGGGGAGGGCGACCCGGAACCCCAGGTCGCGGGCGGTTCCCATCCTCGGCCAGATCCTTCGCCGTCTGACTCTCGGGACGTAGCATCCTCGGCCCGGTGGTGAACGACTCGTCCGACCAACTCAGGTACGATCCCCCTCGGACAGTTGCCCGGACGGAACGGGCGCCGGAGACGAGGTCGGAGCGGGGGGTATGGTGGCCGTGGGGGATTCCATCCAGCCTTCGAGGCACCACTCGCGGACGTTGCCGGTCAGGTCGGTGATTCCTTGCTCGGTCCGATCCTTGGCGAAGGTTCCCGGAGGCGCGACGTTTTCGGGTCGGTCGCCGACGGAATCAATGTTGGCCAATCGGGGTCCGGGTCGAGGGGAGTTCGCCCCACACGAACGACCGTTGACGACCTCCGGAACGCGCCGCGTATTCCCATTCGGCCTCGGTCGGCAGCCGTCCACCGACCCATTCGGCGAACTGTTCGGCCAGTTCGTGAGACATCCCCGAGGCCGGATAGCCCTTGGGGTCGAACCCTTGCGACCGCAATTCCTCCATCCCCCGGGCCCAGCGGGCGGGTCGAATGGCCGTCGGGACGTGGGTCGCCTCGAAGAATCGCGTCAACTCGCCGTTGGTGACCTCGTGCTCCTGGAGATATAAAACGGCTCGACGCTCAACTCATGAGGCGGGAGTGCATCGCGGGGTCCGGGCCCGTCGCCGAAGTCCGGGTCGTGTCCCGTCACGAACCGACCGCCGGGAATCTTCTGGAAGCGAACTCCGTCGAACTCGCGAATCACCGTGGAGGGACCCTCCTGGCGATAACCCGGCAATTTTGGACCCGAACGGTCCAGCGGTTCATCAAGATCCAGCCCGAATCCAGGCGCTCGGCGACTCGCCAGAACGACCCGATCACCACCACCGCGAGACGCGTCGCCAGCCGGCGTTCCGCGAGGAACCCACGAACGGGCGACACCGAAGGGATCGCGATCGCGACGTTCGATCGGCGGTTTTCAGGGATCGTTTCGGGCGTCGGTGAAGGGGCTCGGTCGACGCCCCGGTGTCGGGCCGATGACCGAGAGTGGTCGACCCGAGGCATCCGGACTGGGTCGGCGTCCAGCGGCTGAATCGTCGATGCCAGGGTCAACAGGATCCAGTCTCCCAGACGACCCTCCGAAATTCGCGTGGATCAGTTCGCAGAGCCGTCTGGGGTCGGTGCGTCGGGCGACTCTCTGGCCAGGCATCGCATCACCAGCGACTTCGATGGCGCGGTGGCATTGTCGGACGGCCGGATTGGACCGCGAAAAGGGCGGGGGGCGCGGTATGCAGGTGGTGGTAAAGAACCCCGTGGACGTGCCCCGAAAACGGCCGCGCCCCGGCCAGGAATTCGTACAGAAGCACCCCAACGGCATAAAGGTCGCCCCGGGTGTCGACCTCGATCCCCTGGATCTGTTCGGGGCTGGCGTACTGAGGGGTAAAGAGCCCCGCCCCGGTGCGCGTGGAAACGTCCTCGGGATCGCCGTCCATTGCCCCCAGAATCTTGGCGATGCCGAAGTCCAGGACCTTGAGGAACTCGCGGCCCGGCTCCCGGTCATCCAGCAGCATCAGATTGGACGGCTTGAGGTCCCGGTGAACGACGCCGTGGTCGTGCGCCGCCTGGAGGACGTCGCAAAGCTGTTCCAGGACCCGAGCAATCCAGGCCGGGGGCATTGGCTTGCCGGGCGTCTGGAGCTGGTTGAGACTTCGCCCCCGGATGTACTCCATCTCGATAAAGGCGCCGTCACTGGCGAAGCGGGCGTCGTGGACGGCGACGGCGTGGGGGTGCGACAGCTTGGCCATGATCCGCCCCTCTCGGCGGAACCTTGCCCGGATCTCCGGATTCGTCGCCACATTGGCGGTGATCAACTTCAAGGCCCTGGGCGTATCCAGCGCCAGGTGGTGGACCAGCCAGACGGTTCCCATCCCCCCCACGCCCAGCCGCCGGTCGACCAGATACCGACCCAGAAACTCGGACCCCGGCACCGGCTGAGGAAGTTCCACCGGCTCGGTCGTCTCGCCGGTCGGCGCCGTCGAAGCGGGCGTGGGCGGGACGCTCAGCGGACGCGTTTCCTCCAGCCGCGGCGGCGGCTCGGAGATCCAGTCTTGCTCCGTGCCCGCATCGGTTTGCGCCCCAAACAGATTCATCGTCTGGGAGGCATTCTCGGTCGGTTCGTCGTCTCGAGTCGGCCCGGGGTCCATGAAGTTTTCCAATCCGGCCCATCTTCCCAGCAATCGCCCCCAAAGCATCCGGTCACTGACCCCACGATGGCAAGACCCGACCGCCCGGAACTCGTCGCGGGGAGCGAGGATCGGTCCGGCGACAACCCGGCCCGATTCCCCTACAATGGCCTCGCGTGAGGGTCCGGGCCGACCGGGCACCCCCTCCGGCCGCGCCTTGGGGACAGTCCGCGATGATGTTTGAGAACGCCGAACGGGAACCCAAAGTCGACAAGGGACGGTACGAGCAGGAGGCGAGCGAGGTCCGCGCCGCGTTGCTGGAAGCCCAGCGAGAACTGGCCGAGGCCGAGCTTTCCGTCGTGGTCATCGTCGCTGGGGTCGTTGGGGCCGGTAAGGCGGAAACGGTCGACCTGTTGCTGGAGTGGCTCGACGCCCGAGGGGTCGAGACTCACGCCATGACCGACCCGACCGACGAGGAGCAACGGCGACCGCCGATGTGGCGGTTCTGGCGGGACCTCCCCCCCCGAGGACGCATGGTCATCTTCTTCGGGGCCTGGTACGCCCATCCGATCCTCGACCGAGCCCTGGGCGACATTTCCGCCGCCGAACTGGATCGCCAGGTCGAACGCATCGTCGAGTTCGAGCGGATGCTTCATCGCGAGGACGTGCTGGTCGTCAAGCTCTGGCTTCACCTCTCCCGAGAGGCCGAGGAGGCCCGGCTAGAGGAACTCTCCGCCGATCCCCGCCAGCGTTGGCGAGTCCTCAAGCAGGACTGGAAGCTCTTCAAGCACTACAAACCCCTGAGACGGGTGGCCGAGGACGTCCTGAGCCGCACCAACATCGCCGAGGTTCCCTGGAAGGTCATCGGTTCGGCCGACCGCCGTCACCGCAACCTCGCCGTGACGAAGGATTTACTCTCGGCCATGCGGGATCGCCTGGAGGAAATTCGCGCCCGGGGCGATTCCGGGCCAATCCTTCCGGATCATCCCGTCCCGGCTCCCGTGAATGTACTGAATCGCCTCGACCTGACGCTCTCATTGGATCGTTCCGAGTACGAACAGCGCAAACTCCAGGCCCAGGGGGAACTCGCGAGACTGGGCCGCCGCCTTCGCAAGCAGTCGCGATCGCTGGTGCTGGTCCTGGAGGGGCCCGACGCGGCCGGCAAGGGGGGGGCGATCCGCCGGGTCACGGCCGCGATGGACGCGCGCAACTACCAGGTCATCTCGGTCTCGGCCCCCACCGACGAGGAGCGCGCTCGGCCCTACCTCTGGCGATTCTGGAGGCATCTCCCCCCCGCCGGTCGCGTAACGATTTTCGACCGCTCGTGGTACGGCCGGATCCTGGTCGAGCGGGTCGAAGGGTACGCTCGTCCCGACCAGTGGGGCCGGGCCTTCGACGAGATCAACGCATTCGAGCGCCAACTGACCGAGGCCGGAACGATCGTTTTGAAATTCTGGATCGCCATCACCCCGGCCGAGCAACTGCGTCGCTTCGTCGACCGCCAGGTCACCCCTTACAAACAATACAAGCTCACGGCCGAGGACTGGCGAAATCGGGAACGCTGGTCCGCCTATGAGGCCGCGGCCTGCGAGATGATCGAGCGCACCGATGGCGGCTCGGCTCCCTGGGTCTTGGTCGAGGGCGACGACAAGCGCTGGGCTCGGGTCAAGGTTCTGGAGACCATCGTCCGCCGCCTCCAGGACACCCTTGCCGATTAACGCTGGTCGAGCGTCAACCGCCCGTGCAGCGCTGGAGGAAGTGCGACCAGGGGAAGGGGCCGGGGCCGGGCACGACGGGGTCGAGGTCGTAGATCGGCACATACGAGCCGCCCGCGTAATACATACCCACCGGCTTGAAGGGGTGGACGAAGTTCTGGAGCCGCCGCAGGGCCATGTGCGGCGTCGGGCGGCAGCCCTCGTCGATCGTGCTGCAACCCGGAGATCCCTGGAAGAACGGAGCCACGCTCTGCGTGCAGGAAGTCGGCCACCGACGACCGTAGAGACCGCCGTCGCAAAGGCTATCGATATGCTTCTGGTTCGGGGGGCGGTGGGCGTCGTACCAGCGATTCTGGTAGAAGACGTCGCGTTTCCGGTCGGGCGGCAGTTGCGGGAGGATCGGCACGTTCCGGGAGAACATGCCATTCCCGTTATGAGGAAACGGGTTCGGACCCGCCTCGTCATCCGACGAGAAGGCCGGCGGCCCCCAGACCAACGCCGCGAGCGTGGCCAGCAGCGCCGCTCGAAACCATTTTCGCGAGGTCATCGGTCCGATCCTCCTTGCCAGACCCTGGGGAGACGGGCCGGGTCGGGGCCAATGCCCGTCCCGGCCCGCGAGATAAACCTGATTTGCAAGCTTCAAGACCAGGACGAGCCGATCAAGGGTTGGCGTCCGGGCTGAAGGGGGGGAAGGCGAAGAAATCGCGGGGCGACCGCGTGGTGACCACATAGGGAACATAGCCCGGTGTGATCGGCACTGGTCCGCCGGCTCCGACGAAGTACTCAATCTCGCCAGCATGCGGGTGGGTCAGACCATAAAGCCCGCCGAGCAGCTTGCCCTTGAGGCCCATGCACAGTCCGCAGCCCCGCCCGCCGCAGCCGTGGCACCTCTTCCCCATCCCCTTGCACAGGCCACAACCCTTGCCGCCGCAGCCTCGGCAGGGGTCAAAGTTGCCACCGAAGCAATTTCCGCAGCCCCGATCGCCGCAACCCTGGCCGCCGCAATGCTTGGCGAAAAGCCCACCCAGGCAACCCTTGCCACCGCAAGAGCCGCAGCCCTGACCGCCGCAAACGCCCGACCCGCCGCAGGTGCCGCAGGGGGTGACAAACTCCGGAGACTGGCAGGAGGCCATCACCGGACCGCCAGACACCGCATGACCACCGCCGCATCCTCCGTGACCGCCGCCCTCATACCCCACGAAGGAGGGGCCTTGAGCCACGGCCCCGTGATGAAACAGGCCGCAGCTTTTGCCACCCGCTCCACAAGAATCGCCCCCGCCGCAGCCGCCGCCGCCGGCCCCGTGGTGGAACAGGCCACAACCCTTGCCGCCGTCGCCGCAAAGTCCCGAGCCGCCGCAAGCGCCACAGCCCTTGCCGCCGCAAGATCCGCACGCCTTGCCGTGATGGAGCAAGCCCTTGGCCTTGGCGAAGGGGCTGCACAGATGGCCCAATGCCGAGGCGCCCAAACCGTCCTTGGCGTAGTGGCCATTAGGGACCGGCGGCGCGTAGTACGGCTGGCCCGTGTTCAGGTCCATCGCCGGGACCTCACGGGGGATGCTCGGGTGGTGGTAAAAATCTTCGATGTCATTGGCCGAAGCCGTGGCCAACGTGGCGATGACCGCCAAACAGGCCAATCCCAGCCTCAGAGCCGTCCGCCGAATTCCGAAGCGCATGGTCACTCCCTTGTACGAAACGCCTGGTCCCCCTCCTGGAGTGGTTCGGAACGACGGACCCGCTCGGAGACGCCGCGCCCTCCTGCGCCCGGCCCCACCGACCCAGGCCGAACCGCCCCACCGACCCGTCTTCGGGCAATCCCTGCCCCGGGTGGCGAAACGATCCGCTGGCGAAAAGGTTCATCGACCAACGGCCCCCAGCCTCTAAAGCCATTCCCCCAGACCGCCAAGATTGCCTCTCATAGCGCATCTTTCCCCGTAAGTCACTGTTGGCGAGACTTCTGACGCGTGATGATCCTCCACGGAGACTCCTGGCATTTCGGCCCATTCCCAACGAAGACGAGCCCGCACCTCTCCCGAAAACGGAAGAAGGGCGGGCCCGCTTGTTCCTGGATCGACTTTCTCGAACCTCAGCGGCCGTAGACCGACGAGACCGGGACGTCGGTGGTCCCCGACGTCGACCCGTAGGTCATCATCGCGTGGGCCTCACGGGCCTGGGCCTGGCGTTCCTCGGCATGGCGACCCAGTTCGTCCATTCCCAGGAAGTGCTTGAGGATCGTGCGCGAATGCATCCGGGATCGCGCCATGGGACCGGCGAACGCCTCGGGAGCCGCCGCCGTTGGCATGCCACCGGCGACCGCATGTCCCGGAGCGCCTTCACCGGTGGTCGCCGCGGCCATCATCGGATCCGCTTGCGGGCGGAACCCGGTCCGCATCACGCCGACGGGAACCGGCTCGCCCATGGCCGTCATGGGGGCATTCGTGGCGTAGCCGGCCGGCCCGCCCTCGACGCCGCCGGCCACCGCGTGGCCGGGGGCCTCGCCACCTGAGGCGACCATCGTCGGGGGCGCCGGGGCGCGATCCCCGCCAACCGGACCGCGAACCGACCCGTTCGGCATGTTCGTATTCGAGGCGACCATCCGTCCGCCGTTGACCGACCGGTAGCTGACATAAGTCCCGGCCGGGACCGGCAGCGTGCCGCCCTGGCAGGCAACGCAGGTGCCGTCAGCCTTCATGCCCGGCGGCGGGGGAACGTGATTCTCGTCCATCACGCCCTGGCTCCCCGCGTCGATCGTCGGGGAGTATTCAACGACTCCGGGCTGACTCGGCTGCAACATGGTCGCGCCGGCCGCGGGGGTCCGGGGCACCAGCTTCGGCTTCCACGGGGTGGCGGCCGCCTTCGCCGGGCAGTTCGGCGGCAGCCCGGCGTTCGCGGCCGGCGTCGCGACCAGGACCAGGCCGACCAGGGCCAGGGCCATCCGATTCAGGCGACTCATTGAGGACCTCCTATCCTCCGGAGCTTCGCCGTCACCCCCGCCCCGGGAATGACCGGCAACCCGCTCCTCCCGCTCGATTCTCAACTTTCGCGACCGAAGCCCTCCCGGGTTCCTCCCGGGCCGACCCGGCCGTACCAACCCTATTGATCGGTCCCCAATCCCCTCTCCTTGCGAAAATCGCCACCACTAACCCAACCCGATTGTCCCGCACCCCGTCGCGACCCCAGTCTTGCCGGCCTCTAACGCTTGTAGGACAATGGGCGAATGACGAACCGAATGAGCGGGTTGTCATTCCTCCCCTCCCCCGGGACATCGACGATGATCCACACGCGCCGGGCGTTCACTCTCATCGAGTTACTCGTCGTGATTTTCATCATCGGAGTCCTGATTGGACTCCTGCTCCCGGCGGTGCAGGCCGCCCGCGAGGCCGCTCGCCGCGCCAAATGCCTGAACAACCTGAAAGAGATTGGCCTCGCCGTTCTGAATTACGAGTCCAGCAATGGGGTCTTGCCGATGTCGATGGTGCTGACGGGCACGGGCAACACCGTCTTCACCAGTTCGGGATGGAGCGTCCAGGCGCGTATCCTGCCTTACCTGGAGGCATCGGCCCTCTTCAACTCCTCCAACTTCTCGGTCTTCAAGGAAGATCCGGCGAACCTTTCGTTGGTGGCCGCATCGGTCGGCACGTTTCTTTGCCCGAGCGAAGTCCGTCCCGAGGTTTCGACTCACGACTATGGGTTGGCGGGGGTTACCAACTACGGGGTGTGCAACGGCGACTGGTTTGTGTGGGGAGGATTCAACGGGCCGCAAAACCGTCAGGCCTTTGGCCCCAATCGCAGCCGCCGCCTGGCCGATTTTCTCGATGGGACCAGCAACACTCTCCTCGTCGCGGAGGTCAAGGCCCGCAACGCCGCCTCCAACTGCCGACAGATCACCCTTCCCTCGCTCAGTAACCCCGATATCATCCCGTCCCCCGACGCCGACCCCTACGCGGCGGCCCCGGAATACGACAACGGGACGTGCGTGACCCAGAACCAGTTCGAATTTCACACCGAATGGTCCGACGGCCACGCCCACGCCGGGGGCTTTACCACCGCCTGGGTCCCCAACAAGAAGATCCTCGGACGCTCGGCCTATCTCGGTCTGGACCTGGACCTCAACGGCCGCAACGAGGAAGAGGGTGGTCCCACCTTCGCCGCGATCAATGCGCGAAGCTATCACCCGGGCGGAGTTCACGCCTTGCTCGGCGACGGTTCCACCCGCTTCTTCCGCGACACGATCCGCGGACCTCTCTGGCGAGCCCTGGGGACGGTCGCCGGCGCCGAGGTGACCAGTTCCGAATAAGCCAGCGGGCGAGCCCCCCCTTTTTGGGCTCTCCGGGCCGCCGTTCAGTAGGCGTACGTCCCGTCCTGGTTCAGGATCTGGCCGCCGGGATACATCTGATTCAAGGCGTCGGAACGACGGTTCGACTGGGCATGGCCATCCAGAAACAGCACGTTGGAGGTGTCGCCGTGACGCTTCCAGTCGATCCAGACGTCCAGCGTCGGGGTTCCAACCCAGATGTCGTAATCGTCCTGTCGAGGGTCACCCCCATTGATTTGGAGGATGCCCGCGGCGCTTCGTTCGTTGAAGGCGACGAAGTTCGACAATCCAATCTCATGCTGGAACCGGACGAACGTCCAGCGCCCATACCGCCGGGTTTTGTGCGTCAAAAGTGAGTTCATCAGGTAACTCGTCCGATTCCCGATCCCATTGACCTGCCCCGTCTCGGGGTCAGCGAAAGGGCCCTGGGGCGAGATGTCGCTGGGGCATCGGTAGATGGTCTCCTCGACGATGGCGACCCCCCGTTTGCTGATCGACTCGTCGGCGAAGCCCTTGTTGACGTAGGGCATGATCTTGTCTTCCCAGTAAATCTCGGCGAACGAATCGGCCGAGGCGACCTGCGTGTCAACGTCCGCCAGGAAGGGGTGGTGAAGGAAAAATTGCCCATTCCAATCATCGAAATACTGGAGCACTCCCAAACCCACCTGATGCAGATTGCTGAGACATTGCGCCCGCCGCGCCGCCTCGCGAGCGTTCTGCACCGCCGGCAACAACAGACCAATCAGCACACCGACGATCGCGATGACCACCAGAAGCTCGACCAGGGTGAATCCGAACCGGCGAGTCTTCAGGGGAGCGGGCTCGGTCATGAGAGGGCGAATCTCCCGAGGGATCGGATAGATAGTCAGGGAGGATCGGGAAACGCGTTACGATGTAACGGAATGCAAACGGGGAATGGCCTCAACCCGCTCCGGGTTGCCGATCAGCGGCCGGTCACGACTTCCGCGGCCTTCACCAGATAAGGATTCAGCTCCCGGGCTCTAGCGAGGAGAGCCTCGGCGCGATCCGTATCGCCGCCGGCGCGGGCGATCTTGGAGGCGTGAAAGAACAAGGGCGCTTCCTGGGTCTTCTGAGCCAACGCCGTGGTCATGGCCGCCTCGGCCTCCGCTTGAAGTCCCTTTTTGTAGCAGACCCATGCCAGAGCGTCGTAGCCGTGGACGTCCTTGCGAAGTTCCAGGTCGTCACGGACGAGTTTCAAGGCCTCATCCAGGTTGCGGTCGTGATCGGCGCAGAAGAGAGCCCAGTGACGGTCATAAATGCGTGGGAACGAGTGGGCCAGGGCTTCCAATTTCGCGAACGTGGCGGTTGACGCGGACGCGTCTCCCTTGGCCGCCTGGGCTTCGCCGAGCAACGCCAGGGCCTCGGGGTTCTGGGGTGCCAGGGCTAGCGATTTCTCGGCGAAGTCGATCACGGCGGGCCAATCCCGCCGCCAGGTCGCGGCCTCGGCCAGTCCCGTCAGCGCCCGATAATCCTTGGGAAAGATTTCCAGGGCCTTGCGACACGAGCCCTCGCCTGCCTCGAGCTTACCAGAGTCGATCAGGGTGTGACCAATCATCGTGTGATACCAGGCGACCGCCTCATGAGGCGTGTCATAACTCTCGTCGGCAAGGTCTCGGGCGGCTTCCATCAACTGCAAGGCGGTCTCGGGATGCCCATGAATGGAGTCCAGCCGGGCCTGGAGCATCTTGGCGTTCAGGTCATTGGCTTCCTGGGGAATCTCATGGAGGGCGTCCTTCGCCGCGTCGTAGTTACCCAGTTCGATCTCAATGTCGGCGACCAGTCGGTGGAATTCGGGGGCGATGGCGGCCCCTTTGCGGGCCTCGGCAAGCGCTTCGGGGAAGCGGTGTTGGGTCAGCAACGCCCGGGTGAGTCGAGTCAGGGCCGCGACATTGCCGCGTGGGAGCAATTCCAAAGACTTCCGGGCGGCCTTCTCGGCGTGGACGGCGTCGGCGATGTCGCCGGACTCTCGCTGGCGGGCCAGGTAGGCCGCGGCCAGTTCTCTTTGATCGAGCGGACCGCCGGGATTTCGTTGCACCCGGCGCTCCCAGAACGCCACGATTTTGCCGGTGGCCGTGGGGTCATACGCGGGCCGCTCAACGTGCAGCGGAGGGTTCTCCAGCGGAGGCGCCCCCGGAACTCCGGGCGGAGTCACCGACGGGACCTGGGCCGACGCGACGTCCAGCCCGGCGACCGGGCCAACCGCGGTGGCCAGCAGAACGGCGAAATACCGGCGTCCGATGGCGGTCATGAATCACTCCGGGTGCGGTCGCGAGGTGGGGAAGGCGGGGCGGAGAGGACCGTCCCGCCCCGCCGCCAGAGGGCCAGGGCGGGGCGAGACTGGTCGTGGGATTCAGGCGGAACGCATCGAGCGATCAGTGAGGCTCGCCCAGGTACGGGAAGACGCGCAGGTAGGCATCGGTAGGGCCGGTGTAGTCGGTCGTGAAGACCGGCCCACCATTGCGGCCGTCCAGCTCCTTGCCATCGTCGGGAGCCAACTTCAAGGCGGGAATAGTCGATCCGAAAATCGCCGACAGGTCGGCATCGATGACGTCGTCGGTCAACGCTCGACCGCCAAATTTGCCCCCGGTGGCGCCGCCGGTCTCGACGCCCAGATAAGCCGCGGGACCACCCTGCGTCAGGTCGGCCTGCATCACGTCAGGCACCAAAACCGATGCCAACGCGTTGGCGATGGCCATCGAGCGACCGGCCGGGAAGTTCATGAACCCCAGGATGTCGGTCTTCAACTGGCCAGCGTCGTCGGTGGGATTATCCTTGTTGTTGGTCTCGTGGCGATTGGCGGTCACGGTCGCCAGCGCCTCGTTGACCGCCGGGCGGGCCAGGCGATCCTGCTGCGCGTAGTTGTAGTTGGGCGCCCCACTGAACAGGCTGGTGGTCTCCCAGAGCCGCACCACGCCCAGCGTCCCGTCGGCCTTGGCCAGCTTGGTCCGCGGCATCTCCACGATGATCGACAGGACGTTGAGGTCTTCGAGGAAGTTGGTGCCCGGTGACGTGAAGCCGGCCTTCTGCGGGGTGTTGGCGGCCATGATGGAGGCGAAATTGACCTGCTTACCCGTCAGCGGCGATTTGCGATCCGGCAGAATCATGAAGAACTGGTTCAGGTCGAAAAAGAACGGGTCGGCCCGAAGCCCGGCATAGACCATCATGTCCGCTGGGTTGCCGGTGGGATAAAAGGTGGTGTTGATGGTGCCGGTGACCGGCAGGCGACGGTTGGCCAGCGTCTTGGTCCCGGTGACCAGAGGCTTGCTCGGACCGGAAACCTGCACTTGCTGGTTTTCCCCGCTACCGACGACTCGCGCCTGGAAGACCAGGTCCTCGACATTGTCGCCATTGGTGTCGAACTTCATCTGGTAGAGGACGCGGGGGTCGAACGAGACGTTGCTCATCCCCGCCGGGATGAGTCCGTGTACGTCCATCACCACCACGACGTTGTTGGCGTTGGTCATGCTGGGGAAGATGAACACGTCGGTCAGGTCGGCGCCGATGTTGTTGAAATTCTCCGCGGTATCGGCATGGTCCGAAGCCTGCACTCGGGCCGTGGTCGAGATCAATACCGCGAGCGAGGCGCTCAGCGCCAGGGCCGCTTTCGCAAAGGAACAGGCCATGAAGTCGCATCCTTGAAGTGTGAGAAGAGAATCGTATCCTGCCGCGTGGAGTCGCGGGAACGCCGGGGAGACCGGCGGTCCCTCTGGCACGAGAGGAGAACGACGAAAGGGAATCCCCTCGAATCTCGCCAGCGGACGTCAGCCCGCTTGGGGACGGCGACGTCGCGCCCCAACCCACACCGCCACGCCTCCGATGAGGCCCAGCGCCAGGGTCGAGGGCTCGGGAACTGGCGACACGATGATCAGCCCCGGGGTGGTCTGATCGAAGCTGCCGCCATCGGCGCTGAAGCCGCGAATCAGGTACGCGCCCGGTCCAGGAGCCAGGTTCGTCAGGAACGCGAAGACGCCCGTACTGCCCGGCCCGATGTCGGTCAACGGATCGGACGATTGGAAGGTCAGGCTGGTGTCACCCGGGGTGTACAGCACATCAAACCCCACGGGCGCGGAAAATCCCGAGAGAGTCACCCCTGGCCCAACCTGGAGGTCGAACTCCGAAATCGGCAGAGTACTGTCGCTGGAGGTACCGAGGGTGTAATTCAACAGGGTGAGGCCGCCCGCTTCGGGGGTCTCCGTCACCGAGATCGTCGGCGAGTAGTCAGCACGTGCGGCGGTTGAAAGGAGAGAGGCCAGGCCCACGAAGGTGAGCGCGGCGACCCGGAATTGTCGCACCATTCGAGACCCCTTTGAATCGGTTTCAAGCTGAGACGTCAACGAGGGAATCCCACCGTCCCGGCCACCCGTGAACTGTCTCGACACCGTCGATCGAGGATGGCAAGGTCGGCGCGAATAACGAACCCTGCGGCGTTTCGGCCGCGTCCGTCACTCCGTTGAGCCTCGAAACCAAACCTTCCTTGCGTTGTCAATCGATGGAGTGAAAGCGGCACGGAATGGAAGACGGCCCGAGAGTCGCCGTTGGAACCATCGGTCATGCACGATGGCATCAACCAGTACGGCGCCCCCTTGTGTTTGTCTTTGAGTGGATCAGGTTGTTCCGCCGAGAATCGAACTTCATCCCCGTGACAACCCTCAACCCTGCGTCGAGTTGGGTACGTTTCGACACTTTGAGAAATCCATCAATTTCATTGGTGGAAACGATCTGGCAAAATCTCCGGACGACGTTTCGCGGATTTGGCCCGCGAAATGCGTGGGGTTCCATGACTCGAACACTCGCCGGGCTCGGCCGAGCGATTTCCTCCGCCGGACCGTCTTTCTCGACGTCCGTCGGTAGTCCGGACCTGGGTGGGGTGACGGTCATGATGAGGCGTGCCAGAGTACTCATCCATGGTGCGAAAGCCGGCACGTTGGGAAGGTTGGAGGCCCTGCTTCAGGAAGCTGACGCCGACGGCTTCGAAGCCAACTCCCCGGCTGATCTCGCGGAAGCCTTGCGCCAGAATTGCGTCGATCTGGCCCTGGCCGATGCGGGTTGGGAGGTCGACCACCTGGATGGGTTGCTCCAGGAACTTCATTCCGTTCATGAAGTGCCCATCATCTTGGTCGCCGACCTCCCCGAGCTTTCCCCGCGAGCACTCGGCGTCGCTTGCCGATTGAATGCGACCCTCATTGTCAAGCCCACGGACCACCAAATCCTGGCCACGGCCCTGAGAGACGGCCTGGGCTTGCGGGTCTTGCATCGAGATCATCGTCAGTGCGAGTCTCACTGGTCGCGAGGCGTGGAACGGCTGCGCGGCTGCCGAGAGCGAGTGCGCTCGTTACGCAGGGCCTTGAAACTCACCCTGGAACGGGTCGAGCGGCTTGAGCAGGAGGCCGTGGCCGAGGTCCGTCGGAGGGTCTGGCTCCTGTCCACGATCGGTCATCACCTTCGCACACCGGTACACGAGGTGGTTCTCTGCTGCAACCTGATGGAAGCGGCCGGAGCGAATCGAGCCCCGACCGCCGCGGACTGGGAGGGGCTGACCGCCGGGCTCCGCGAGAGCGTGGCCTGGCTCCAGGACCTCGTTGATGATCTGGTGGATATCGCTCGACTGGACCTGGGAAACATGCCCAATCAGCCAGCGCCGGTGGCCCTGGACACGCTGGTCGGCTCGCCCCTCGAGGATCTTCGCCGCGAGGCCGTACGTAAGGGCCTGGACTTCCGAACCATCGTGGAACCCATCGACGCCCTGCTTTTCGTCGATGGAGCGAAGTTCGTCCGCATCGTCACCAACCTCGCTTCGAACGCCGTGAAATTCACCGAGTTCGGCCACATCTCCCTGAGGGCGACGGCCGATCCTGAGTTCGGCGTGACCCTCATCGTCGCCGATACTGGCCCCGGCATCCCAGCGGACCGCGTGAACGAGATTTTTCAGGACTTCGCCCAGGTGGATAACCCCGAACGTTCTCGCGCCAAGGGGACCGGGCTAGGGCTCGCCCTTTGCCGTCGGCTAGTCGCCTCGCTCGGCGGGACGCTCGACGTTCACAGCATTCCAGGCCTCGGTAGCACGTTCACCCTCAAAACGCCCTGTCGGGTGGATTTGCTTCCCAGGAATTTCGCCCCCTGACACCCATCAACCCGAGGCCCCTTTGATCCAGTTTGTCATCTTCGATATCGACGGGACCTTGCTCGACTCGGTCTCCCTCCACGGTCGGGCCTGGCAAGACGCACTCGCCCATTACGGCTACTCGGTTGACCATGAGGCCGCCCGTCGCGAGATCGGCAAGGGCAGCGATCAACTTTTGCCTCGCTACGTCCCCCGAGAAGAACTGGACCGGATCGAGGAGGAATTGACCGAATTTCGAGCGAAGCTTTTCAAGGAACGCTATCTCGATCGTGTCAAACCATTTAGCGACGTTCCCGAGTTGTTTCAGCGTATCCTTGATGACGGCAAGAAGATTGCCCTGGCCTCCTCGGGCAACAAGGATGAGGTAGTCAAGTACAAGAAGATCGCCGGGATTAAGGGCCTGACCCATGAAGAGACCTCCGCCGACGACGCCGAACGATCCAAGCCCCACCCCGACATCTTCCACGCGGCGCTGAAACGGCTGGGCAATCCTGACCCCTCGACGGTCCTGGTCATCGGCGACACCCCGCACGACATCGAGGCCGCTCGGAAAGCCGGGCTCTCGACCCTCGGAGTGACCTGCGGCGGCTGGACGGAGCCGGAACTTCTCGACGCCGGCGCGGTCGCCGTTTACCGAAGTCCTTCGGACCTTTTGGCGAAGTACGACGACTCGCCACTGGCCCGCTGAGCTTCGCTCCCGACGAAAACCCGGACAAGGTCCCGCGAGTCGCCCTTTCCGGCCGGACCCAGACGGGGTATGAAGGGATTGGAGCGGACGTTCTCCGAGGGCGGGGAGACAACGGGATGGATGGGCCGGGCCGGGGCCGATGGGCTCCCGCGGATTACTCCGAGGATCAGCTCGACGCCCTCCAGGGGGTCTCCGTCGCCTACTACTGGCGAGAATCCAGCGGCGAGAACGGCCTGGTCGCCGACAAATCCTCCTCCGGGGCCCCCTCCAGCATCGCCGCCGTCGGCATGGAGCTCGCCACCGCCCCTCTCGCCGCCGAGTGGGGACTTCTTCTCCGCGAGGAAATCGCCCGCCGCGTTCTCCAAACGCTCCGATTTTTCCGTGACAGTTCCCAGGGCACCAGCGTCGACGATTCCGGGTACAAAGGGTTCTACTACCACTTCCTCGACATGACGACCGGCCGGCGAGTCTGGGAGTGCGAGCTCTCCACCATCGACACCGCCTTCCTCGTCGCAGGAATGCTGACCGCCGCCGCCTACTTCGACCGCGACTCGTACGTCGAGACCGAGCTCCGCTCGATCGCCGACGCTCTGTATCGCCGGGTCGACTGGAAGTGGGCCGCCAACGGAGGCCCCACCCTGACTCACGGCTGGAAGCCCGAGGACGGCGGAGCCTTCTTGCCTCACCGCTGGACCGGCTACGACGAAGCCGTCCTCATGTATATCCTGGCGCTGGGCTCTCCAACGCATCCCCTTCCGCCCGAGGCTTACGAGGCTTATACCTCCACCTACCAGTGGAAAGAGATTTACGGGTACGAACACCTGTACTCCGGCCCCCTCTTCACCCATCAGCTTTCGCATATCTGGATCGACTTCCGCGACATCCGCGACGCCCCGATGCGTGAGCACGACCTCGACTATTTCCAAAATAGTCGGCGAGCGTCCTACCTTCATCAGAGTTACGCCGTCCACAACCCGTTGGAGTTCGAGGGGTACGGTCGTCACTGCTGGGGAATCACCGCCTGCGACGGACCCGGCTGGGAAACCAGAAGGATCGGGGGAGTCGAACGCACCTTTTACGACTACTACGCGAGAGGAGCCCCCTACGGCCCCGACGATGGGACCATCGCCCCCTGGTGCGTCGTCGCCTCGCTCCCCTTCGCGCCCGAAATCGTCCTGCCCACGATCCAGCATTTCGACACGATGCACTGGGGCCATTCTCCCGACTTCGGCTTCCGCTCAAGCTTCAATCGGACCTACGTCGCCAGCGATGGTACCGTCGGCTGGACCTCTCCCTACCGATTCGGCATCGACCAGGGGCCCATGGCCCTGATGATCGAAAATTACCGCTCGGGACGGGTGTGGGAACTGATGAAGCGCTGCCCCTACGTTGTCGATGGTCTTCGCCGCGCGGGTTTCAAGGGCGGATGGCTCGCCTGAGTTCCGGGGGAAGGGTCAGGTCCTCCAGCAGTGCGAGCAAACCCGCCGTCAAGCTCTCGGGCTTGTCGCGTAGGTGACGGATGCACTCCAGCATCACCGGCCCCTCGTAGCTAATCGCCTCCAGCGAGTCCTGCCAGGCGACCCAGTCGAGCGAACCCAGCCCCGGGGGGAGATGCGAATCGTGGCGGCCGTCATTGTCGTGGACGTGCGTCGTCCGTAAGAGCGTTCCGGCGGCCAGGGTTTCCGCGGCGGCGTCGGCGGCGATGTGGGCGTGGCCGGTGTCCAGCGCCAGGGCAATCTCGGGACGGCCAATCTCGGCGACCAAGCCGGCCAGATCGGCCATCCGGCTGCCGGGGTGGACGCCGGGGGGCATGTTCTCGACGCAGGCGACCCGGTTCGTCCCGCTCAAATGATCGGCCAGGGCGACCAGACCCCGCCCCAGCGCGTCTCGACGAGCCGGGGCGTCGGCCGGGTCGGAAAGTCCCCCCGGGTGAACCACCAGAACCGTCCCCCCCGCCGCGCCGAGCCAGTCGAGGCAGCGCTTCAAATCGTCGAGGCTCGCACTCCAGGTCGCCGGGTCGAGGCTGCCCAGGTCAACCCGGGGGGCGACGATCGACTGACCGCCCCAACAGCCGTGAGCGCTATGCAGGGTCATGCCGGTGTCGGCCAGGCGGTTGGCCAGCGTGGCCGGGTCGGGCAGGGTCCGCCAGTCGGGCAGGGCCTCGACGCAGGTGGCTCCCAGCCGTTGAGCAATGGCCAGGTCGGTCTCGACATGGCCCCGAGCAAAGCCGTAGGCGATCATGGTCCCCAGGGGCCGGCGGCGGCGGGCGGCGGCGGTCTCGGCCAAGGTTGGGAACTCCCCGGACGGGCAGGGCAGGGGCGGGTTAAGCGGGGGCGACCCCTTGCCGGCGGGCTGCTGGGACGGCATCATAACGGGTCGCCGGACGACCCGAACACCCCCCGGCCCTTGGGCCCCGACTGCCCCCCTCGATCGCGATTCGTGCCCCGAAAGGATCGTCCCGCAATGCCCCCCGCCCCGTTGGTCGACCCCTCCACGATCGACACAACGCACGTCCTGGCCGATCAGGAGGGCATCCGCAAGCAGAACCTCCAGCGCTTCGAGATGGAGCAACTGACGGCCATCGTCAGCCTCGACCTCGACACCCACACCATCATTGGTTACCAGGACGTCTCCCCCGACGTCTTCTGGGTTCGCGGCCACATGCCCGACTATCCCCTGATGCCCGGCGTCCTGATCTGCGAGGCCGCCGCCCAATTGTGCAGCTATTACTGCCGCTACATCGAACTCAACGAAGCCGGCTTCCTCGGCTTCGGAGGGATGGAAGACGTCCGCTTTCGGGGCCCGGTCCGGCCCGGTGACCGCCTTTTGATCGTCGCCAAGGCCCGACGGGTCCACCGTCGCCAGACGATTTTTGACACCCAGGGCTTTGTCGGCTCGAACATGGTCTACCACGGCCAGATCATTGGCGTGCCCCTCTCGGGAGCCGGCGACCCGGGATGATCGACGCGGCGCCTTATCTCCTTGAACTCGAAGGGGTCGCGCCCCCTCTGGCCTGGCCCGAGGTATTCGGCAACGACGCGCCGGTGGATCTGGAGGTCGGATCGGGCAAGGGCCTGTTCCTCGCCAACGCCGCCGCAGCCCGGCCCTCGCGCAACTTCCTGGGGATCGAGATCGCCAGGAAGTACGCCTACCAGGCCGCGAAACGGCTGGCCAAGCGCGAGTTGACCAACGCCCGCATGTACCCCGGCGACGCCCGCGACTTTCTCGCCCGGTTCGTCTTGCCGTCCAGCCTCGCGGCCGTCCACATCTACTTTCCCGACCCCTGGTGGAAAACGCGTCACAGGAAGCGCCGGGTTTTTTGCGAGCCGTTCGTGGTCGATGTCGCCCGAGCCCTGCAACCCCAGGGCGACTTCCACTTCGCGACTGACGTCGAGGAATACTTCGGGGTGATGCAAACCCTGATGGCAAATCACCCCGAGTTCGATCCCCAGCCGACGCCCGAGCCGCACACCCCCGAGCACGACCTCGACTATCTGACCAATTTTGAGCGGAAGTACCGAATCGAGGGACGCCCCATTCACCGAGCCCATTACCACCTGGCCGAATCGCGGTCGGCCGATGGCTGACACGACCTCGCGTGTCCGGGCCCGCATCGGCCGGGCCTTGAACCATCTGGTTACTCGCTGGGCGACTCCCGGCGCGGGGCGGGTGGCCCTTTGCAGCCCACTGGTGGGCGTGGTCGCGGGTCTGGGCGCCGTGGCGTTTCTGCTGCCGCTGGACTGGATGATCCACCACGTCCTGGGCCAACTCGTCGGCCTGCGGATGCCGCCCACGGGCGAAGGCGCCCCCGTCGGCCCCTCGGCCCTGTTCGGTCGGTTTGGCCCCTGGTGGATGGTCCTGCTGGTGCCGACGGTGGGCGGCTTGCTCTCGGGCCTTCTCGTCTTCAGCTTCGCGCCCGAGGCCGAGGGGCACGGCACCGACGCTCTGGTCAAGGCGTTCCATCGAGGGGCGGGGAAGATCCGCTCGCGAGTTCCCTTGATCAAGGGGTTGGCGTCGGTCATCACCATCGGCAGCGGTGGATCGGCGGGTCAAGAGGGGCCCATCGCCCAGATCGGCGCGGGGTTCGGCTCGGCCCTGGCGACCTTGCTGCGGCTGACGGCCAACGAGCGGCGGCTTTTGATGCTGGCCGGGGCCGCCGGGGGCGTCGGGGCGATCTTTCGCGCTCCGTTGGGCGGGGCCCTGTTCGCTGGCGAGGTTCTTTATATGACCACCGCCACCGAGGCCGCCGCCCTTCTGCCCTGTCTGGCCAGTTCGATCGTGGCGTATTCCACATTCGCCCTGTTCATCACTCCCAAACCAATCTTCGCGGTCCCCGACCTGGCCTTCCGCGGCTTCGGCGAACTGCCGATGTTCGCGCTGCTGGCCCTGGCGTGCTCGGTGGTCGGCTGGCTGTACATCCGCGGGTTTTACGGCATTCGCGACCGGGTGTTTCACCCCCTGCCAATCCCCCGCCACCTCAAACCCGCGCTGGGCGGCCTGCTGGTCGGCCTGATCGCCTTGAAATTCCCCGAGGTGATGACCGGGGGTTACGGATGGGTGCAGTGGGGGGCGATCGGCCTTCCTCCGGAACTCCTGGGAAGGCCCGAAGGATCGGGATTCAGCGCGCCGGCCCTGGGGATGATGGCGTTGCTGACGCTGGTGGTGGTGAAGATCGTGGCGACCGGCCTGACGATCAGTTCCGGAGGCAGCGGCGGGGTGTTCGGTCCGTCGGTCTTCATCGGCGGGATGCTCGGTGGCGCGGTGGGGCAGGGGCTCAAGGAACTGGGCTTCGCGGTCAACCCCGCGGCGTATGCCCTGGTGGGGATGGGTGGGTTCTTCGCCGGGGTGTCCAAGACTCCGTTGACCTCGATCTTGATGGTCTGCGAGATGAGCGGCAACTATAGCCTGCTGGTCCCGTTGATGCTGGTCGTCGGCCTGCACCTGGGCCTGTCCCGCCGCTGGACCCTCTACGAGGAGCAGGTGCCCAGCCCGATCGACAGCCCCGCTCACCAGGGGGATTTCGTCGTCGACGTGCTGGAGCGGTTGAAGGTTGGCGACCTGCCGATTCGCTCGACTGGTCTGGAAACGATTCCCGAGGCGGCCCCGTTCGACCAGGTCGTCCGGCGAGCAGCTCGTTCCCGAGAGGAACTTTTCCCCGTGGTCGACGCCGACGGTCGGCTGACCGGGATCTTCAACCTGCGTGACCTTCGCCTGGCGCTTCTGGGTTCGGACTTCGGCCCACTGGTCGTGGCCGCCGACCTCGCCACGCGGCCGGTCCTGTCGGTGCGGCCTCGCGACGACCTGCACCTGGCCTTGAAGCGCATGACCGAACTCAACGCCGACGAAATTCCGGTGGTCGCCTCCGACGACCCCACTCGCCTGGTCGGGTTCCTGGCCCGTCGAGACCTCGTCGCCGCCTATTCCGAGCAAGTCGAGGCGCTCAAGGTCCCGGCCCCGGAAAGCCCGCCTCCTTCGGCTCCCGTCTGAACTGTGTGTTCGCGACGTACGGGCCGAGACGCCTCCGCAACTCGTCCAACTCGCGACGGAGCTGATCGACCTCGGCCGCGGCCTGTTGGGCGCGTTGACGCTCGGCCTCGGCTTGCTCGGCAGTCGCTTCGATCTCCGCGTTATTGGGGAGCCATAAGCCCGCGGCGGGGTCGAGGAAGCGTAAATCCCGACGGTCTCCTTCCAGATGAAGTCCAAGAATCTGGCTGGGCAATCGGCCGAGGATCGGGGCGATCGGGTCCGACCGGCCTTCGACCAGTTGGAACCCCTGGAGGCGGGGCTTGAGGTACTGGTCCTTGGGGTCGAACAGGAAGTATTCCGGGACACGGAGGATGTCTCGATAGATGGCGAATTTCTTGGTCAGATCCTCCTTGCGCGTCGACGGCGAGGTCATCTCGATGACGAGGTCGGGCCCTTTTCCCTCTTGCCACGCGAGGTAGTTGTCCCTCTTGCGCTTGGGAACGCCCAGGAAAACGAGGGCGTCGGGGGAGATGTTCTTGCGGCGGTCTCCGGGAACGTAGAAGACCAGAATGTTGCCCGAGACGTAGACGTTGGGGTCGCCCGCCTAGCGACGTCCCAAGGTGAGACGGGTGTCATTGGTCACGTCGAGGTGGACGTCGGATTCGCCCAAGGGTCTGCCGTCGCAGGAGGGATAATTGATGGCCCGAGGAGGCTTCTGGATGGAACGGGTGGCCATGATGAAGTCTCTCCCTCGGGTCAAACGCCAGGGACACGCTCGTAGGCACGAATTCCGCCGGCGCCGTTGGCGTGGAAGGATTCGTCGGCGTCGATCTGGTAGAGGTGTTGACCGGTGGGCGTAGGGTAGTCTCCCGTGACGCAGGCTCGGCAAAGGCGTTCCGAGGACAGGCCGATGGCTCGGGCGATGGCGTCGACCGGCAGGTAGCGGAGGCTATCGGCTCCGAGTTCCCGGGCCATGGCTTGGAACGCCTCGGGGCTGAAGCCGCCGGCTGGGGCGTCGTCGGGGCGGTCGGCGAATCTGGGGGCGAATAGCTCATTGCGGCTGGACATGTCGATGCCGTAATAACAGGGGGCGATGATTGGCGGGCAGGCGACTCGCAAGTGGATTTCCCTCGCTCCGCCGCGGTCGCGGATCTCGTGGACCAGGGCCCTCATCGTCGTAGAGCGGACGATGCTGTCTTCCACCAGCAGCACGCGCTTGCCCTTCAGGACCTCGGGCAAAGGCGTGTACTTGAGGCGGGCCTTGGCGGCTCGGTCGGCGCCGCCCTCGATGAAGGTTCGGCCGACGTAGCGGTTCCTCATCAAGCCTTCGACCGAGGGGACGCCCAGGGCGAAGGCCATTGCGTCGGCGGCGGCCTTGGCGGTGTCGGGGACCGGGACGACGATCGTCTCGGCGTCGAGCGGCACGTCCTCCAGGCGGGCGAGTTCCCGCCCGAGCGCGGCCCTGCTGAGGTAGACTGAGCGGTCGTCGAGGGTGCTGGCGACGTTGGCGAAGTAGATCCACTCGAAGAAGCAGTGGGCCGACTTCAAGGAGGCGGCGAAACGCTCCTCTCGAACTCCATCGGGCCCGGCAACGATGAGGGTTCCCGGTTCGAGGCTGCGGATGTCCTTGAAGCCGAGGTTGGCCAGGGGGACGCTCTCGCTGGCCGCGGCGAAGAGAGGGCCGGACTCGGCGATTGACAAGGGGCGAATTCCCCAGGGGTCTCGGGCGATGACCAGCTCTCCCCGGGCCGTCAGGACCGCGACGTTGTACGCCCCGTCGAACCGGGAGGCGAGCCGGCCGAAGACGCCGGCCCAGTCGGTTTCGGGGCCGTCCTCGGCGCCGAGTTCGTAACTCAGGGCGTGCATGAGGATTTCGGTGTCGGTGTCGCGCTTGAGGTGGTAATCCCCTTTGTCAAGAAGCTCTTGCTTGAGTTCCTGGTAGTTGGCGAGTTGGCCGTTGAAGGCCAGGGCGAACCAGCGGGCCTTGCGTCCGTGGGCGCGTTCGAAGGGCTGGGCGAGGCTGCGGTCGTCGCCTCCGCAGGTGGCGTAGCGGACGTGGCCGATGGCGGCGGGTCCGTCGTGCCGGTTCATGATTGAGTCGAACTTGGCCTTGTGGTTGAGGCGAAACGCCTCGGCCACGGTGCCGAGTTCCTTGTGGGTCTGGATGAGGGCCTGGCGGTCGGGCCGGTAGCTGGACATGCCCGCGGCGAGCTGGCCGCGGTTCTGCATGTCCAGGAGCATCCGGGGGACCAGGCGGGCGACGCTGTTGATGTCGGACCGCGAGGGGGCCAGGGGCGAAACGGGTTGGCCCGGGGCGTGGTAGACAGCCGCCACGCCGCACTCGTGCTTCAGTTCGCCCATGAGATTGCGATCGCCCTGGGTCGAGGCCCGGCGTCGGCGGCGAGCCCGAAGGAAGCAGGATGAGGCACGCCGCGCGGCTCGTCTCGGCTAGGCCCGTGTGTGAGAACCATGATAGTATCGGGTCGATCCGGAGACAACCATGAGTGGGCCGGGCCGCCTCGGGGGTGGCCCTGGCCGAGGGAGAGCCCGCGATGCCCCGCGACCTGGTGCGCGACGACGTGGTCCTGTCGGCCCGGACGTGGGTCGTCAAGGTCGGCACCAGCACCCTGGCCGGACCGGACGGGACGCTGGATCTCCTGCGCATCGCCCATCTTTCCGAACAGATTAGCGCGGTGGCGGCGACCGGCCGGCGGGTGGCGCTGGTAAGTTCCGGGGCCGTGGGCGCTGGGATTGGCCGGCTGGGGTTGCCGAGGCGGCCCGATAATCTGCCGCAACTCCAGGCGGCGGCGGCGGTTGGTCAGGCGTATTTGATTCGCGCCTATGACGAGGGGTTGCGACCTCACGGGCGCCATGCCGCCCAGGTGTTGCTGACGCATTCGGATTTCGACAGCCGGGCGCGATACCTCAACGTCCGCAACACGTTGACAGCCCTGTTCGACTGGAACGCCGTTCCCATCATCAATGAGAACGACACGATCAGCGTCGACGAGATCAAGTTTGGCGACAATGACCGCCTGGCCGCGATGGTCGCCAACCTGCTCCAGGCGCCTTTGCTGGTGATTCTGAGCGTGGTGGACGGCTTGCACCGGACCGACCCCCATGCCCCCGGGGGCTCTCCGGGCGACCCGATTCCTTTGGTCGCGAACCTGGATGAGGAGACTTTGGCCCTAGCCGGGTTGAGCCGAAGCGCGCTGGGCACCGGCGGGATGCGCAGCAAGCTGGAGGCGACGGGTTTGGTGACACAGGCGGGGGGGTCGGTGATTGTCGCCTCGGGGACGAAACCGGAGCCGTTGACGAGAATTTTGGCCGGCGAGCCGGTGGGGACCTTGTTCTTGCCCAGGCGGTCGACCCAGGCGGCCCGCAAGCGGTGGATTGGATTGACCGCGAGGCCGAGGGGGCATCTGGTGGTTGACCCGGGGGCGCGGAAGGCTTTGGAGACTGGGACCAAGAGTTTGCTGGCCATTGGAGTTGTCGAGGTCGTCGGTGAGTTCGATAAGGGGGATGTGGTGGGAGTGCGCGACCCCGAAGGGCTGGAGTTCGCTCGGGGTTTGACCAATTATTCGGCCGCCGATGCCCGGGAGGTGAAGGGTCTGCGGACCGAGGAACTTCGACGGGTGCTTGGGGCCTCGCCCTACGCGGAGGTCATTCAGAAGGATAACCTGGTTTTGACCGTTTGAGCGGGTCGACCCCCGAGGGTTCATCGAGGGGTTTCCGGGGCGAAGTCGAAGGGGACCTCGGTGACGGTCTCGATCAATCGGTGGATGCGGAGCTTGGCTGGGGGTAGACCGTCGCGGCTGGGGATGAGGAGAAGGTTGAGAAAGTCGCCGCCCCTACGACGGCCGGTGGCCTGGGCGTTCCATTGGCAAGGTTGACCCTGGGCGTCGACGACCTCGAACCGAGCGGCGGCGGAGGCGGGTCCGGGCTCGGTTGTTGGGAGGAAGGGGTCGGGGGTGACGGTTCCTCGACGGAGACGCATTGACAGGAGGGTGCCGTTGTTGGGCGCGGGGTTGCTCCTGACGATCTGAACGAGGGTGTCGCCCAGGAGGAAACTGGCCCCAGTGGCGTCGGTTAGGGAGATGATGGTGGGCTCGGGCGCGCGGATGGCGACCAGGACTGGGACCTTGCCGGCGATTCGGTCGGGGAGGGTTGCCGGGCGTTTGGGCGGGGGGGGCAGCGGCCAGCGCAGGGCGGTTAATTCGGAGCCGGGACGGGGGCTGGGCGTGGCGTCGATCAGGCCGACCATCCCTGGAAGCGGAGCCGGTGCGAACACTCCCGCCGCGGGGTTGGGCGCGGGGTCGTCGTCTTCGTCGTCATTGGTATTGGAGGTGTGGTCGAGGATCAGGGGGCCGGCCGGGGCGAGCCAGTGGCCGGGTTCTCCGGCGACTTCCAGGAGTCGGCCGGGGTTATTGGGGTTCTGGCGGGCGGAGCGGCCCAGGCGGATGCGGAATGGGCCGGAATAGGTGTGGGGTGAGTGGTCGGTCGGGCCGGCGGTGAGGAGGATGGCCGCGTGGTCGGCGGGGGCGTTCGAGGGATTGGCGACCGGTCGGAGGTGGGCGGTCGTGGCGAGCCGGTCGAGGGCTTGCCAGAAGGGGATGGGTTGCAGAATTTGCAGAGTGATGGGTTGTTGTTGCAGGGCGGCGGGCAAAGCTGGGTCGAGGGAGACGGAGAGGCCAGTCTGGGTGGAGAGGGTGGCGACGGCTTCGTCGAGCGGGCGTTGCACCAGGTCGATCGTCAGGAGAGTGGGGCGGGTGAGATGCTGACGATGAATCGCCTCGACGACGGCGGCGGCGCGGGCGCGGATTTCGGGGTCGTCGGAGGCGTTGGCGGCCTGGACGAGCGCGGGGATGGCTGGATCTCCCAGGGCGACGAGCGCGGCGACGGCCTCTTCGCGGGCGGCGTAGCGGGGGGAGCCGAGGCGGTCGATCCAGGGGGCCGCCGGGTGGGGGGGCTCGGCGGCGGGGGCCAGCAGGGCGAGGGCGAGGAGAGTGGCGGCCGTCATGCGTCGGACCCCCACTCAGGGTGTGCGGATGTCGTGGAAGTCAAAGGGGATATGCGCCGAGGCGTGGGAAAGGTCGTGGATGCGGAGGGTGGCCGGGTCGTCGGAATCGTCGTCGGGGAGGGTGCCCAGGCTGAGACGTACTCCATCGGGTTCGGGCTCGAGTTCCATTGGGGACCAGGGAACGTGCCGGCCCCGGGCGTCGAGGACTTCGATTTGATGTTCGAGGGCGGCGAACAGGGGTGGGGCCGAGGAGGGGTCGGGGCCGGGGCCGAAACCGGGACGGGTCGCGGAGGCGCCTTTGCCCGGTCTGGCGACCAGTTCGATGACGGTCAGTTCGGTGGCGTCGGAGCCCGGCTTGATGGCTCGGACATCGACGCGAATCTCGCCGTCGACGCCGAAGGATTTGCCGATGGCGCTGGCGAGGGGAATGACCAGGGGGTCGGGCTTGCGGGTGGCGACCGAGACGGGGAGGGAGCCTCGGAAGCGTCGGAGGGTGGCGGGGGCCGGCGAGCGGGGGAAGTTCAAGATGGCGCTTAGGGTGATCCGGCCCCGGGTGAGCGGCTGAGGGTCGAACGGGATGGCCGAGGGGTCGGGCAGGTTGTCGGGGGCGGGGGCGAAGGCCAGGCGGTGGGCCGTGGCGTCGGGGCTGAGGAGCGAGCGGCCGAGGTCGTCGGCGGCCTCGGTCAGCGAGAGTGGCCCGGACTGGGAGATCAAGAGACGGGGCTCGGCCCAGGCTTCGAGGGATAGGCGAAATTCCTCGGCCGGAGCGTCGGCGGCGTTGTCGAAGGATCGGTTGCGTTCGTAGTGGAGCTGAACGAGCTTGACGCGGAAGGGCCCAGAGTCGGAGGTGGGGGGGGCGTTGTGGTCGATGGGGCGAGGGATCAGGACGAGGTCGCCAGCCCCGCCGAAGGGCCCAAAGTTCCCTGTCCAGCGGAGGCTTCCGGCCTGGCAGAGACGATCGAGGGCGGTCCAGAAGGGGACGGGCTCGGGGGATCGGAGAGTGACGAGGTTCTGCCAGAGTTGCGGATCTTGCTCGGCGTTGGCCGGAACGAGGGGGGCGTGGGCGCGTCGGCCGAAGTCCTGGGCGACTTCGAGGAGGGGGCGGTCGCGGAAGTCGAGGGGGACTAGGGTGGGTTGGACCATGAGCTGGCCCTGGATGCGGTCGAGGAGAGCGGCGGCACGGGCGCGGACCTCGGGGTCTCGGTGGTGGCGGGCGGTGCGGAGGGGGTCGATGGCCGGCGCGCCAAGGTTGGCGAGGTCGTTGGCGGCCTGTTCGCGCTCGGCGTAGCGAGGGGAACCGAGGCGGTCGACGAGGGCCAAAGCGTTGGTGGCGGTCTCGGCGGGTGGGGTGTTGGCCAGGAGGCTTGCCAGAAACAGAGTCGAGAGAGTCATTTCGCGCTCACTCCGCCGACGGGGCCGGGGCCGGGCTTGGGGTGGGTTCGGGTTGCAAGGGGCGTGCCGATGAGTCAGGGCATGGGGATGTCGTGGAACTCGAAACTGGCCTCGGTGGTGGCTCGTGTCAGGTCGTAATAGCGGAGCTGGGTTGGGGGGCCGGGGTTGGCTGGGGGTGGGGGGATGATGAGGTTGAGCCGCCCCTCGACCTGGTTGGGCGCTGGTCGGGGGAATTGGATCAGGGTTTGGCCCTGGGCGTCGAGAGCTTCGAGTTGATTCTGGGAGTTTCGCAGGAGTGCCATGGTGAGGGGTTCGGTGTCGGGGGACGGCCGCGTTGTGCTAGGGGTTGGCAGGATGGTGAGGTCGATGAGGGTGCCCTGTCCGTTGGGGTCGGGCTTGAGTTCGTGGATGGTGAGGGTGACGGCGTCGGAGCGGAAGGATTTGCCGGGAGCGTCGACCAGGGGGACGACGAGGGGGTCGGGGCGTCGGGTGGCGACCTCGATGGGGATGGTGCCCTTGAGGGTGGCGATACGTTCGGCGCGGGGGTTGACGTCGTTGAGAGGGCCCTGGACCTGGAGGAGGGGGATGGGGCCGACTCCCTGGGACATGTTGGTCACGCGGTGGGTGAGGGTGGCGGTGTTGGTGGTGGCGGGGGGGATGAGGGAGCGACCCTGGTCGTCGAGGGCTTCGAGCCAGTGGATGGGTGCTCCCTGGCCGATGAGGAGACGGGGCTCGGCCATGATGACGAACTGGGCGTTGAAGTAGCCGTTGGAAGCGCCGGCGGGCGGGGGGTTGATGATGCGGACCGGGGCGGGGTTCCGAGGGGCGCCAAAGCGGGGGATGTCGCGGAAGGTGATGGTACGGTTGAGGTTCAGGGCCGAGAGCTCAATGCGGATCGGTCCGCTGATGGATCGCGGAATGTGATTGGTGTCGCCGCGGGCGAGTTCGATGGAAGGGAACTGGGCCTGGGGCTGGTGGCCACGGAAGTTGGATTGCTGGATGAGTTGGGAGTGGTCGCAGAGGCGGTCGAGGGCGGTCCAGAAGGGGACGGGTTCGGGGGACTGGAGGGTGACGCGGTCGTTGGCCCAGAAGCCATTGTTGTCGGGCTGAAGGCCGATGCGGATTCCGGAACGCTCGCTGATCTCGTGGACGACTTCGAGGAGGGGCCGGTCTCGGAAGTCGAGGGGGACGAGGGTGGGCCGGACCATGAGCTGGCCCTGGATGCGGTCGAGGAGGGCGGCGGCTCGGGCGCGGACCTCGGGGTCTCGGTGGTGGCGGGCGTTGGCCAAGGGGCCGAGGGCCGGTGCTCCGAGGTTGAGGAGGTCTTCGGTGGCCTGTTCGCGATCGGCGTAGCGGGGGGAGCCGAGGCGGTCGACGATCTCCCCAGGGCTAGCGACGGGTGGGTCGCTGGCGGGGTTGGGATTGTCGGTGGGGTTGGGATCGGCCTGGGCCAGCAGCGCGGCCAGCAGCATTGTTGCGGCGGTCATCGCGCGGTCTCCCGGGTGCCGGGGGCGCCTCGACGTTGCGATGGCCGGCGTCGTGGCTGCGTCTCAGGGGAATTTCGCGGTTCGGTCTCTCATCATAGCCCACCCGGGGGGCGTTACCAGTCGTTGCGTGGGAAATCGTCGCGAAGGGGGATGGGTGGGAATTGGCGACGGGTGGGGTTGCCGGTCCGGGACGGACTTCGTGGGGGAGGGTGGGGCCGGCGCGTGGGGGCTGGCGTTGGGTTGCGAATCGGGGCGGAAGTTCCAGAGGGGCGGGAGGGGGTTGGCGAGGGCTCGGCGGGAGGGTCGTTTAGGTTTGGGTTCGTTGCTGGGTTCGTTGATGGGAGGGACGGTGGCGGGGTCGACGTTGGGGGGGATGTAGGCGGGTTGGTCGTTTCGGTCGACGTAGTGGAGGCGGCCGTCGGGGCCGGGTCGGTAGCCGGGGGCGAGGTTGGCGGGGCGACGGCCGGAATCGAAGCGGTTGAGGAGCCATTCGAGACGGCGGGCGATGCCGGTTTCGAGGCGACGGAGGGGGGCGAGGGCGGCGTCGACGGTGGGGCCGAGGCCGCGGGCGGCGGCGGAACGGGCTCGGTGGTCGAGGTCGGCGAGGGGTCCGTCGTGGAGGGCCTGGAGGCGGGCGATCTCGGAACGGACCAGGGCTCGAAGCTCACCAACGGGGAGGTTGAGGGTCGCGGCGTGTTGGGTGGTCAGGCCGAGGAGGTGGAGGGCTCGGGTGGTTTGCGAGGGAGTCCAGGGGGTTTGCGTTTCCAGCTGGGTTTGGAGTTCGGTCCAGTGTTTGAGGAGCCAGGCGGAGCCAGCGAGGGTGGAGCGGAGCTGGGAGGCGACGGCGGCCGGAGTCAGGGGGAGGGTTTTGGCGAGTTTTTCGGCTTCGAGGGCGCGGTCGTTGTCCCAGGTTTCGATGGCTCGGCGGGCGAGAGTGTCGCGCTGGACCGCCTCGTCGACCTGGCAACGCTCTAGACGAATCGACTGGAGGGCGACCTGTTCGAGGAGCCACATCTCGACGGTGTTGTTGGGTTTGAGGGAGGAACACCACTGATCGGCGCGAGTTTGCACGGCGGCGCGCTCCTCGTCGGGGAGCGGGAGGTCGTCAAAGGGGCCCAGGTTGGGTTCGCCGTTGAGGATCAGGCTGTGCTGGGCGATCAGTTGACGGAGGGTGGTGGCCATGATGGGTTTTTTCGTGGGGTTGGGCTGAGTTGGTCGTTTCTTGGGTGAGGTTCGTGACTGTCGTTGGTTCCCTCCGTTTGACAGAGTCGTACCCATGGGGGGGACTTGCGCGGGATTTCGCCGATTTTTCTGAAAATTTCTGATTCGAGGGGTGGGGCTGGCGTGATCTAGTTCGCGAAGGGGTTGGAGGGATCGGGTCGCGGAGCAGACGGGGCGGAAGTTGATGAGGCGTGGTCTGTCGTTTGCTGGTTTTCATCGTAAGATGGAACCATTGGGTTTGGGACAGAGTGTATTGGCCGAGGTGGCTTTCCGGAACAGGAGCGACGAGATGGACGTGATCCGGCGAGTCGTGGGGGTTGTCTCGGGATTTGGCGTGGCCCTGGCCGTTACGGGGTCGGCCTCGGCCCAATATGACATGCTGCCTTATCAGCCTTACACGGGGCAGTATCGGTCGTCGGGGTTCCCCGCCGACCAGGGGAATGGGGGGTATTTCAACTTGCCTCCGACTCCGGCTCCTCGGTTTTCGGGGGGATCGTTCGCGGATCGCGTCGACGCGGATCTGGATGGGGGGACCACGGAGGTCCAAACCAAGGCCGAACGCAAGGTGGAGCAGGACCGGACGTTGCGCGATCGGTATTATCGCGAGGCGCAGCAGGCGAAGAATCCGGCGGAACGGGCCCGGCTGATGCGGATGTATCGGGATGAGGATCGGCGGTTGAGCCGGGGGTTGGCGGCTCGGCCAAATGGTTCGGCGACGCGGACGGCGACGGGGGAGGAGGCATCTTCGCGGAGTGACGCGGGGCGGCGGCGGCCCTCGGCGCTGGCGGCTCCGGCTCGGGGCGGAGCGAACGCGGCGGCTGGGGGAACGCGAGCGACGGCTCCCTCGACGGGGCGAACGAGCCGGGCGGCGACTCCGGCGGGACGGTCGGGCCAACCTTCGGATACGGCGGGGGCTTCGGGGACGACTTCGACGCCGGCACCTCGTTGACGGCTGGTCTTGAGCGATTACAATGCCCGAGCCCAATGGGTGATTCGCGACGAGGATTTGCCCTGGACGCGACTCCCTTGCGGGCTGGCGGTTCCCGCGTATGATCGGACTGTCAGGCGTTTGACAATCCCCCCCCCTTAGTGGGTTGGGATTTTTTTTGAGCCAGGTTTGTGAAGAGTTTCACAAAGCTGGAATCGGATCACGGTTGTTTCGGTGAGGAGGTCGGTGGAGTCATGGGTACCGAGTTCACACCGATCTTCATTTTCATCTTGGTGGCGATCTTGACCGCCGTGGGGATGCTAGTCACCAGCGCGGTGCTGGGCCCTCACAAGCAAACTCGCGTCAAGCAGATGCCCTATGAGTCGGGGATGAACCCGTTTGGGGATGCCCGGCAGCGGTTTGATGTCCGTTACTATCTGGTCGCGATTTTGTTTTTGCTGTTTGACGTGGAATTGCTCTACCTGTACCCTTGGGCAGTAGCTCAGTGGAGCGCGGGGAGCCCGGCGATCGCGGGATTGACCGAGCCGGGTGGGGCCTTGCCGGGGGCGGACGCGGGGGTAGCCGAGGCGTTTGCCCGGCCGTTCGCCGCGGGAGTGGGGATTCCGGCGGAGTTCCGTGGGTTGGTTTTCGGTGAGATTCTGGTGTTCATCGTCGTGCTGGCGGCCGCCTACGCTTATGCATGGCGGAAGGGGGTGTTCACGTGGCGGTAGGTTCCGACCCGATGGTCCCCGGTTCGACGACTCCTTCGGTATTCGCTCCGGCGAGCACACCGTTGGTGAAGCCGGCGCGGGGGCAGGTGGAGGTTCCCGAGAACACCATCTTGACCACCGTTGACGCGGTGGTCAGCTGGTGCCGCAAGAACAGTCTCTGGCCGATGCCGTTCGCCACGGCGTGTTGCGGGATCGAGCTGATGGCGGTGGGGGCGAGCCGGTTCGACCTGGCTCGGTTCGGCGCGGAGGTGATGCGGTTCAGCCCTCGGCAGTGCGACCTTTTGATTGTCGCGGGGCGGGTGGCGATGAAGATGATGCCGGTGCTTCAGCGGATCTGGCTGCAGATGCCGGAACCGAAATGGACCATCAGCATGGGGGCCTGTGCGTCGACGGGTGGGATTTTTGATACTTACGCGGTGGTTCAGGGAGTGGATCGGTTCATTCCGGTGGATGTGTATATTCCCGGTTGCCCTCCTCGTCCCGAGCAGATCTTGCGGGCGGTGATGGACCTTCAGACGAAGATTCAGAAGGGTGGGACGATCGCGGGGAACGTGGGGCTGCCGGAGCTTCGCGAGCGCGAGAAAATGATGGTGGAGAAGCGGACCTTGCCGTCGGGATTTGCCCTGGCGCCAGAGCGGGGGGATGAGGAGCGGTTTGGGTATCGGTCGCCGGGGGGTGATTCCTTGCTGGGGCCGGATGAAACGAAGTGAGCGGAGCTTGAGGGATTGGCCCGCGCCGGGGGCGTGGGCTGGTTGAGATTCGACGACTTTGATGGTACCTCGATGAGCCTCACCTCGACGGATCTCGCCACGGGCCCAATGGCCTCGATGATCGCCGCCCTGACCTCGGCGCTGGGAGAGGCCGCGGTTCGGACGTCGACGTTTCGCGACAACATCCGGGTGCATGTGTCGGCTGACCGGCTGGCCGAGGCGCTCCGGTTGTTGAAGGAACGTTGCGGATATGCGTTTCTGTCGGAGTTGGGGGGCGTGGATTACCTGGGTTATCCGGGTGGTCGCGAGCATCGGTTCGAGGTTCATTACGTCTTGCGAAACTATGATCAGAACTTGATGCTGGTAGTGAAGGTGGGGGTGGATGACCCGGACCCGACGCTACCCTCGGCGTACGACCTTTGGCCGGGGGCGGATTGGATGGAGCGGGAGGTGTTTGATATGTATGGCATCAAGTTCGAGGGACATCCCGATCTGAGGCGGATTTTGATGCCCGATGAGTTTGTCGCTTATCCGCTGCGGAAGGATTATCCGCTGCGGGGCCGGGGCGAGCGTCATAACTTCCCGAGGTTGACTCGGGAACAGTCGTAGGGTCGGGTTCGCGGTGGTGGTGGCGGCGGTGGCGGAATGCGTTGAGAACTGGCGGGGGATTTATGCCGGCGAACTTGCTTGAAGACCCGGAACTCGACCAGAAGAACCGGACGAAGGCGAACTGGACGCTCAATTTTGGGCCCCAGCATCCGGCCACTCACACGACCTTGCGGCTGATTTTGGAGTTGGATGGGGAACGGATCGTCAAGGCGACGCCGGATATCGGGTATTTGCATTCGGGGTTCGAGAAGCTGGGCGAGCATCTGAACTTCAACCAGTATGTGACGATCGTCGACCGGAAGAATTACATCAGCCCACCGATGAATGAGGTGGCGTGGCATGGGGCGGTCGAGAAACTGCTGGATATTGAGTTGACGCCGCGTTGCCAGTACATCCGGGTGATTATTGGTGAGTTGTCGAGGATCAGCGACCACCTGCTTTGCGCTGGGGCGGCGGCCTTGGACCTGGGGGCGTTCACGGCGTTCCTTTATGGGTTCAGTGTTCGAGAATTGATCTATGACGTGTATGAGGAGATGTCGGGATATCGGTTCCATCCAGGATATACTCGGGTGGGCGGGGTGCTTTACGATTTCAACGACAAGGTGATCGCTCGCATTCGGAGAGTGATCGAGGCGGCCCACAAGGCTTTGGCGGACATGGGGAAACTGCTGTTTCGCAACCGGATTTTCGTCGATCGGATGCGGGGGATTGGCGTGTTGAGCAAGGCGGACGCGATCGCGACGGCTTGCAGCGGGCCGGTTGCTCGGGCCAGTGGGGTGACCTGGGATTTGCGGAAGGATCGACCTTACCTGGTTTACTCGGATCTGAAGTTCGATGTCCCCTATGCGACCGAGGGGGACTGCTATGCCCGATTCCAGGTGCGCATGGAGGAGATGCAACAGAGCCTTGGCCTGCTGGAGCAATGTTTGAAGGCCTTGCCGGGCGGCCCGGTCAATGTGCCGATCTCGGAGAAGTTTCCGTTGCCGGACAAGGCCACGGCTTACAACAGCATGGAAGGTTTGATTCAGCACTTCGAGTTGATCATGCCCAACCGGGGGATGGCGAGCCCGGTCGAGGAAATTTACTCGGCGGTGGAGAGTCCCAATGGGGAGCTGGGGTATTACCTGGTGACCGATGGGAGCCAGACCGGTTGGCGGACGCGGACCAGGCCGCCGGCGTTTCTCCATTTCGCAGTGTTTCCGATGATGATTCAGGATCACCTTGTGGCCGACATCGTGGCGGTGCTGGGGAGCCTGAACATCATCGCGGCGGAGTTGGATCGTTAAGGGTGAGTGGTGGCGTGTGAGGATGGGTCGCGGCGAAGAGATGTGACGGGGGGTGAGATGGCTGTTGAGGTTGCCACGACGATGTTGACCGACGCGATCCGGGAAAAGATCCGGGCGTTTTTCCCCCGTTACCCGGACAAGCGGGCCGTCACCTTGCCGGCCTTGCATATCGTCCAGGACCATTTTCGTTGCGTGCCGCTGAAAGCGATGGCCGAGATCGCCGAGATTTTGGAGATTACCCCGGCGGAAGTTCATGACACGATGAGCTTCTATGGGTTTTTCGCCCAGGCACCGATTGGCGACAAGCGGTTGTGGGTCTGCCGGTCGTTGTCGTGCATGTTGACGGGTGGAGAGGAGATGCTGGAGCGGACCTGCGAGCGGTTGGGGGTCCGGTCAGGGGAGACGACCGCTGATGGCAAGCTGACGGTGGAGTTCGCCGAGTGTCTGGGAATCTGCGACTTCGCTCCGGCTGCGCTTTCGGAGGATGGGCGGATTTTTGGGCCTTTGAATCCGGGGGCGGTGGATGCGATGATTCGTGAACTGGGGGTGACTCCGGTGGCGAGCTCAGTGTCGGGGGCCGCCTCGCCCTCGTCGGCATTTGCTCCGGCGGGTGGGAGTGGTTTGGATCGTTGAGGGTGATCTTCTCTGGGAGTGATGGCCTTGGCGGTCGTGGACGAGCACGTCGCCGCCCGACGATCGACGCCAAAGGGCTTGAGGAAGGGGAGCGACCGTGGCTGACTTTGAACCCGTGCTGACCCGTCACTGGCATGTCGCCGACAGCCACACGTTGAAGGTGTATGAGTCACGCGGGGGTTATGGCGCTTCGAAGAAGGCCCTGGGGATGGACCCCGACGCAGTTGTTCAGGTTGTCAAGGATTCGGAGTTACGTGGGCGAGGAGGCGCGGGGTTTCCGTGCGGGTTGAAGTGGAGCTTTCTACCGAAGGATCGTCAGCAGACGTTCATGTGCGTCAATGGTGATGAGAGCGAGCCGGCGACGTTCAATAATCGGATCTTGATCGAGAAGGACCCCCACCAGTTTCTGGAGGGGATTTTAATCTCGTGCTTCGCCACCAAGGCGTCGACAGCGTACGTTTATTTGCGTTTCGAGTATATTCATGCCTTCCGGATCATGGAGGCGGCGATTGCCGAGGCGAGGGCGGCGGGCCACTTGGGGAAGAATATTTATGGGACTGGGTTCGACCTTGAAGTGTACTGTCACCGGGGGGCTGGGGCGTATATTTGCGGGGAAGAGACGGGGTTGATTGAGAGTCTGGAGGGGAAGCGGGGCTGGCCGCGGATCAAGCCACCGTTTCCGGCGATCGAGGGTGCGTTTCGCAAGCCGACGGTGGTTAACAATGTGGAGACGCTTTGTTGCGTTCCTCACATTGTTGAGCGTGGGGCGGATTGGTTCAAGTCGATTGGCACTCCCAAGAGCTATGGGCCGAAGCTATATTGCGTGTCGGGGCATGTGAACAAGCAAGTTTGCGTGGAACTACCGCTGGGGGTGACGGCCAGGGAGTTGATCGAGCGCCATGCCGGGGGGATCTGGAAGGGGCGGAAGGCGAAGGCGGTGGTTCCCGGTGGGATTAGCATGGGGGTGATGTCGGCCGAGGAGCTTGATACGAAGATGGACTTCGAGGACATCCGCAAGACGGGGTGTCTGGGGCTGGGGACGGCTGCCTTGACGGTGATGGATGACTCGACCAGCATGGTCGACTACCTGTATAACACCAGCCGGTTCTTCGCCCATGAAAGTTGCGGCCAGTGTACTCCCTGTCGGGAGGGGACGACCTGGTTCTACAAGACCTTGAAGCGGATCAAGGCTGGCGGGGGTCGGATCGAGGATCTGGATGTGATGGCCCATTTGGCGGAGAACATGGGCCTGACTCCGGGGACCACGATTTGTGGGCTGGCCGACGGGGCGGCGTGGCCGGTCAAGAATGTGATGGCGAAGTTTCGTCCGGAGTTGGAGGCGTATATCCACTCTCATCAGTCTCGCAGGTCGTTGGTGACGCCGTTGCAGGAGGCGATCGCGTCGGGTCGGCAGGCGGATTTGATGGGGACCTCGCTGCCCGACCCGACGGTGGGGTTGCCGGGGCCTGATTCGTCCACCCGGGCCACGGCCCACGCGTAAGCGGATTTCCCGCGGGTTTTCGTTCAACCTCGGCGGTGCATTCTCCCCCCAAGGGGCTTCGATGGCGACGATCATCATCAACGGCCGGGAACACGCCCTCCCCGAAGGGCAAAAGCTCAACGCCATCCAGGCGGCTCAGCTTTTCGGGGAGGATATTCCTTACTACTGCTGGCACCCAGCGCTTTCGGTAGTGGCTAACTGCCGGATGTGCGAGGTTGAGGTCGGCTCGCGGGATGCCAAGACCGGCGAGATCAAAATGGTCCCCAAGATGGTCCCGGGGTGCCAGACGCCGGCCAAGGATAACACGGTCATCGTCACCGATAGTGCCAAGGTGCGCGATCATCAGAAGATGATCATGGAGTACCTTCTGATCAATCACCCGCTGGATTGCCCGGTGTGCGATCAGGCGGGGCAGTGTGGCTTGCAGGACTATAGCTACGAGTATGGGCAGGCGGCGCACCGGTTCGTCGAGGAGCGGACTGTCAACCCGAGGAAGGATGTTTCCGAGGCGATCCAGCTGAACCAGGACCGGTGCATCATGTGCACCCGTTGCGTCCGATTCACCCGCGAGATTACCCAGACCGGCGAACTGGAAGTGATGCGGCGAGGAAGTCACGCGGAGATCGACACCTTCCCGGGGCATCCGCTGGTGAATCCGCTGGCGGGGAACGTGGTGGACCTTTGCCCGGTGGGGGCGTTGCTGGACAAGGATTTCTTGCACAAGCAGCGGGCGTGGTTCTTGTCGAAGCATTCGGCGATCTGCACTGGTTGCTCGACCGGATGCAACGTGTACTCCGAGGAGAATCGGGGGCAGATCTGGAGGTTGCGGGCGCGGTTCAATCCCGAGGTCAATGATTACTGGATTTGCGACGAGGGGCGAGCCAGTTACAAGTCGGCCAATGACCCGGCCTTGCTGGCGGCACACTATGTTCGGTCTCGGGATGGGCTGCGGTCGGCTCCGGCGGATCAGGCGATCGCGGCGGCCCGCGAGGGGTTGGGGAAGATCGCCGCGGGTGGGGGATTGGTCGCGGGCATCCTCTCGCCGAGTTCGACCGTCGAGGAGGCGTACCTGCTGGCTTCATACCTCAAAGGGTTGAACTCGGGGAACGTGCTGGCGATGGGGCCGGTGCCGGTGAGGGGTCAGGATCAGACGTTCTCGCCGGACCAGACGAAGGGGCGGACGGGGGATACGAGCTTCGTCGTGCCGAGACCGTTCACGATTCATGCCGAGAAGGTGCCGAACCGTCGGGGGGTAGAAGAGGTTTTGAGGCATTTCCAGGGGGAAGTGCTGGACTTCGAGGAGATTGGCCGACAGGTGGGCCGAGGGTTGTTCCGTGGCCTGTTCGCGACCTCCGGGGCGCTGGCGCCGGACTTCGATGAACCGGCCTCCCTCGCCCTGCGGTCGGGGGTTGAATTCCTGGTCGTTCAGGATGTCTGGCCGACGCCGCTGGCTCAAGCGGCCAACGTGGTCCTGGCTGGAGCGACCTTTGCCGAGAAGGCGGGGTGCTACGTCAACTCCGATGGGCGTTTGCAATACGCCGAGGCGACCTTGCCGCCGAGAGATGGGACCTTGCCGGACCTGGATCTCCTGGCGATCCTGGGGAGTCGGCCGGGGATGGGGCCATTCTCCTCCCGGTCGGTGCTCGAAGAGGTTGCTGGCGCGATTCCGGCCTTTGCGTTGGCGAGAGGTGGGATCCTTCCGGAGTATGGCGTCAAGCTTGGTCAGGACGCTCAGGCCAACGGGACGCCTCTTGCCAGTTATGAGGACCCCTGGATGCTCCCTCGGGGTCTCAAGGGGGATCGTCCTGGAGAGCCTTCCGGCAAGGGGGGGCGGGATGCTTGAGTTTTGCCGTATTCCTTTGAATTTCGTAGGATCGGCTTGCTTCGAGGTTGGACACGTTTGCTCCGCGAGATGATCGGGACCTCGGCCATCGGGATGCTTCGCCCATGTGGGATTTGATCGGGACCATCATCAAGATCAGCATCGTCGTGGGGGTCACGCAGGGGACCGTCGCGTACCTGATTTTGGTGGAGCGGAAGATCGCCGCGTTCACGCAGGATCGGCTGGGGCCGAATCGCGTGGGGCGGGAGTTTGGCTTGCCATTCGGCCTGATGCAGCCGCTGGCCGACGGGGCGAAGATGATCCTCAAGGAGGATGTGATCCCCGGGTATGTGGTCAAACCTCTCTATATCCTGGCACCCGCCATCGCGATCATCATGGCAACGATTGGATTCGCGGTGGTGCCGTTTGGGGCGGTGGGCGAAACGGGTGTTTATCTGCCGGGGCCTCTGGTCAGCCTCTTGAATTTTTTCTGGAACGAGCCGGGGTATGTCGGCGGGCCCATTCAGTTTCAGATTGCTCCGGGGATCGATATCGGCATCCTGTATGTGCTGGCGATTGGCAGCCTAGCGGTGTACGGGGTGATCCTGGCGGGCTGGTCGTCGAATAACAAGTACGCATTTTTGGGTGGGTTGCGTTCGAGTGCGCAGATCATCAGCTATGAGATCCCGATGGGGATGTCGATCCTGGGAATGGTCTTGCTGGCCAGTTCGCTGGACCTCAACACGATTGTCGACTGGCAAACCAACCACGGGATCTACGTGATGGGTTATCAGTTGTTGCCAGCTTGGGGAGTGTTTGTGCAGCCGTTGGGGTTCGTGCTGTTCTTGGTCAGCGCGTTCGCCGAGACGAACCGGTTGCCGTTCGACCTGCCGGAGTCGGAGCAGGAACTTGTTGCTGGGTTCCACACCGAGTATTCAGCGATGAAGTTCGGGATGTTTTTCCTGGGCGAATATCTGCACGTCATCACGGTTAGTTTCATCACGGCGATTCTGTTCTTTGGTGGGTGGGACATTCCGTTCGTTAACGACCAAGGCATGCACACCGGCCTCGGGGCCTGGATCTGGGCGTTTGTGAAGCTTGGCTCGCTGGCGACCAAGGTCGCGGTGATGATTATGTTCATCATGTTCATCCGCTGGACTTTGCCGAGGTTTCGGTATGACCAGTTGATGGATCTGGCGTGGAAGTCGATGATTCCGCTGGCGATTTTGAACCTGGCGTTCACCGCTGGGGTTGTGCAGTTGATGCGGTCGTACTGGTATTGATCGAGGCGTGACGTTCCGGTTTGTACCCCTTACGTTTTGTGGGTCCTGGATACCCTGGAGAACTGGCCTTGCAACCCAATGACCCGAGCTTGAAGCGCATGGATCCGCCGAAGCTCAACTGGATGGAGCGGACGTTCCTGCCCCAGGTCTTTGGGGGTTTGGCGGTGACGGGGCGTCATGCCCTGGCCGCGGCCTTCGGTAAGGGGGCGATTACCGTCCAGTATCCGGAGGAGCAGCATGTTCCCTCGGCGAATTATCGGGGCGTCCATCGGCTGAACAAGGATGAGAATGGGCGGATCAAGTGCGTGGCTTGCATGCTGTGCGCGACGGCCTGTCCGGCTCATTGTATCGACATTGTGGGGGCGACTGCTCCCGACACCTGGGATGACCGGGAGAAGTATCCCGAGAGCTTCGTTATCGACGAGCTTCGGTGCATCTATTGCGGGATGTGCGAGGAAGCCTGTCCGGTCGATGCCATTGAACTGACTGGGTTTTATGACCTGACGGGGCTGTCTCGCGAACAGATGATCTTCGACAAGGCCAAGCTGCTTTCGGTGTTCGACCTGACCAAGGACGCCGAGCCGATGAAGACGCATAATCCGAACGCGGCGGCGGATCCCAGCCGGCATTCGGCCACCCGCAGTGTTGAGATTCCGACCACCGTGACGGAGGGGCCCGCCGTATGACCCGGCCCGTCGAGACGACCGAGATTTTCCTGCTCGGCTGGTTCATCTTGCTGGGAGCGTTCGGAACGTTCCTGCTCCTTCCGCATCGTCACGGGCAGTCGAAGCCCAGGCGGGTGCATTCGGCGGGAGCCATTTTGCTCGCGCTGGCATTGCCGGTACTCTTGCGGTCCTGGACGGCTCCTGGGCCGTTTTTGTCGGGATTGTTCTTTTACGCGTTCGCCCTGGCGGCGGTGGCAGGGGCGGTGTTGACGGTGGTCAGTCGCAACCCCGTCTATAGCGCCCTTTGGTTCGCGACCGTTGTTCTGGCGTCAACTGGGTTGTTCCTGCTGGCCGAGGCCCAGTTTCTGGCGGCGGGGACAATTATCGTTTATGCCGGTGCGATCATCGTGACGTTCCTGTTCGTGATCATGCTGGCTCAATCGACAGGTCTGGCAACGTATGACCGGTCGGCGAGGTCTCCACTGGGGGCGACGGCGACGAGTTTTGCCCTGATGGCGGCCTTGTTGTATGCCTTGCTGATCGGGCAGGCGAACGGACCAAGGCCTGAGGACCAACCGCCGATTCCCTCGGATGGGGTGGTATCGGTGAAGGCCCGGGCCTTGCGGCCGACGTTGCTATTGCCCGAGCCGACTGTTTTGGCAGCCGGACGACCTACTCCTCATGTGGCGGGGCTGGGCGGGACCTTGTTCACCGATCACCTGATTAGCGTGGAAGTGTCGGGGATTCTCCTGTTCGTGGCGTTGGTGGGGGCGCTGGTCATAGCGACGCCAAAGCCGCCGATTCGGCCGGGCGACCGCCGTGCCGCTGTCACTGTTCCGACCTCTTGATCCGGACCATCGCCCCAACCCAACGACCGACGTGAGCGACCCAACCATGCCGTTCGAGATCTTGCAGAATTACCTTCAGATTGGCGCCCTGCTTTTTGGGATGGGAATGCTGGGGTTCCTGGCTCGTCGGAATATGATCATCATGTTCCTGTCAGTGGAAATGATGCTCCAGGGAGTCGCGCTGACGTTGGTGGGGTTTGGGCGTTATCACGGAAACTGGAGTGGGCAGGTTTTCGTGATCGTGATTTTGACGGTCGCGGCGTGCGAGGCGGCGATCGCCCTGGCCTTGATTCTCGTGCTGTTCAACCGCCGGGAGTCGCTGGACGTCAGCCTTTGGCAGGATTTACGGGACCCGGGGCTGCCGGCGGTCGTGGAACGGCCGGACGCCGATGCCGAGCCACTGGAGGCCCCGCCCGAGCCTTATCCCGAGATGGTTCCGGCTGGTCACGAGCCGTCCCATCCGACCCTGGTTTGGCAGCGACGGCGGGATTGATTGCGGGTCACGTGCCTCGGAATCCTTCGCTGTTAATAATTTTACGATCTGATCTGATCCGCGATGCCTTGAGGGAATGCCGCCGTGAATGGCCTGATCTCGATCGCCTGGCTCGTCCCGCTACTGCCCTTGCTGGGGGCGGTGGTCGCGGCCGTGTTCGGCCCCCAGTTGCGGCAGAGGGCCCACTGGCCGGTGGTGCTGGGCATCGGCGCCGCGTTCCTGGTATCGGCGATGCTGCTGGGGGCCGCGAAGGCTCCGGGGACGGTGCTGGTTTATGACTGGCTCGACCTGAGCGGGCTTCATGTGCCCCTGCTCTTCCGCGTTGATGGCCTGACAACGATGATGCTGGCGATGGTGACGTTCGTTGCCACGCTGGTGGCTATCTACGCGGTGGGGTACATGGCGGGCGACCCAGGTTATCCGCGGTTTTTCGCGGTGGTTGGGCTGTTTGTCACGGCAATGACCGGCCTGGTGCTGTCGAGCCATTTCATTGTCACCTACGCCTTCTGGGAGGGTGTGGGCGTTTGCTCGTATCTGCTGGTGGGGTTCTGGCACAGCAAGCCAGCGGCGGCCGCGGCGGCCAAGAAGGCGTTTCTGGTGAACCGCATTGGTGACTTTGGGTTCGCCATCGCCTTATTCTTAATGTGGACGACCTTTCCCAATGGCGACCTTAGTTATGATAATGTATTGAACGTTGAACATCTAGCGGCGATCCCTCATGGGACGAAGCTGGCGTTGGCTTTGTTGCTGTTCTGGGCGGCGACGGCCAAGTCGGCGCAGATTCCGCTTTATGTGTGGCTGCCGGATGCGATGGAAGGTCCGACCCCGGTTTCGGCGCTGATTCATGCCGCGACGATGGTGACGGCGGGTGTTTATCTGGTGGCCCGGTCGAGCTTGCTGATGACCCAGGTGCCCGAGGCGCAGTTATTGGTTTCGGCGGTTGGGTGTGCCACGGCACTCCTAGCGGCACTGATCGCGTTGACACAGACGGACCTGAAACGGGTGATGGCTTATTCGACAGTTAGCCAATTAGGCTACATGTTCATGGCCTTGGGGGCGGGCGTTGGGGATGTGGCTCGGTTCGCGGTGATTGCTGGGATGTTTCATCTGTTCACCCATGCTTTTTTCAAGGCGTTGCTGTTTCTGGCCTCGGGTAGCGTGATGCATGCCATGGGTGGGGTGATCGACATGCGGCGGTTCCGCGGGCTGCGGCATCGCTTGCCTTATACTTGCTGGACGTTCGCGGTGGGTGGGTTGGCTCTCTCGGGAATTTTTCCGACGGCTGGATTCTGGAGCAAGGATGAAGTCCTGACCTCGTTGAAGTTGGCCGGAGAGGCGGCAGCGGGTCCATTGGGGCATTCGGCGGCGACGGCTTACCTGGTCATTTACTGGGTGGCGGTCTTAACGGCGTTTCTGACGGCGTTTTACACCGGCCGGGCGTTCTTCTTGACGTTCTTCGGGCCAGAGAAGTTGCCTAGCCCGGATGATCCCGAGGCCGAGCCGGTTGAGGGTCATGGTCATGGTGCCGTGGCGTCTCATGGGGATGCGGCGCTACCTATGGCTCCCGCGATGGCCTCGGGAATCGCAACTCCGGAGTCGACCCAGGCGGCGGCCTATCAGAAGGCGATGGGAACGGCCCCGTCGGAATCGGTGTCTCATGGTCATGAACCGGATCTGGGACATGGACATGGACAAGGCGGACATGATGACCATTTTGGCCATGAGTCTCCGCCGGTGATGTGGATTTCGCTGGTGATTTTGGCGTCGTGTGCCTTGCTGGTTGGTTTGGTGTTTGGTCCGACTCACTGGTTCGAGCACCACCTGGAGTTGACTCCGGGATTCTCGACGTTGGGCCATTTCGAGCATGAGCATGGCTTCGACATGACGACGGCATTGGTGGGGACACTGGCCGGAGTCCTGGGTTTGGGGTTGGCGGCGGTCATGTATCTGCGGCCCAGCCCACTTCCTGGCAGACTGGCGGCGTCGTTGAAACCATTGTACGAGGCGTCGTACCGGAAGTTCGGGGTGGATGAGTTTTATGACCTGGTGGTGGTTGGACCGACCCGTTTGCTGGCGACGATCAGCAAGTTCGTGGATACTTACTTCATCGACGGGCTGGTTCGGTTGGTGGCGTGGTTCCCTAGATTCGTGGGTCGCGAGGCGCTGTCTCCACTCCAGAATGGCTTAGTGCAGTTTTATGCGGCATCCACAGCGGCTGGGGTGGTCTTGCTACTTTGGTTCGTGCTGCTGATGCGTTGAGCGGGCGGAATGGGTTGCGGCCTGGTGGCCGTTGATCCCTGGCAACTGACCGCGAAGCCAAGTGACGTGAAGTGAAGGACCCGGGAGTCCGCGATGCCGACCTTGCTGGTGATCACGACCCTCCTCCCCCTCGCCGGGGCGGTGTTGCTGTTCTTGAGGCCGGGGTGGGATTACGCCACCGCGAGGAAGGTGGGGCTGGGCACGGTGCTACTGACCCTGGCGCTGGCCTTGGTCTTCGCGATGAGCTTCCGGCCAGGCGGGTCGGGATATCAGTTCACCGGGCAAGGGGCCGATGGGGCTTATGGCGTTCGCTGGCTGGCCGTGGGGGATGGACCGGGAGTTCGGTTCGCGCTGGGCCTGGATGGGATAAGCCTGTTTCTTTATGTACTTACAACGTTGTTGATGGTCACGGCGACGTTCTCGTCCTGGGAGTCCGTCAAGGAGCGGGCCCCGGCGCATTATGCGTTGTTGTTGATGCTGGAAGCGGGGTTACTGGGATTGTTTGCCAGCCTTGACGTGATCATGTTTTATGTATTCTTCGAGTTCACTCTCATTCCGCTATTCTTCCTGATTGGCCTTTATGGCGGGGATGAGCGGCGGCGGGCGTCCGTTACGTTTTTCTTGTACACTCTGGCCGGCAGCCTTTTGACGTTGTTGGGGGCGATCGCCCTGGTGGTGGTCCAGCAGCAGTATGACCCGGCTCACAAGCTGACTTTTTCGATCCCCGAGCTGACGCGGAATCTGGCGACTTTGCCGTGGCCAGGTTGGTCGGATGCGTCGTCGTGGACGAGTCCTCAGGTATTGATCTTTTTACTACTGTTTGCTGGGTTCGCCGTCAAGGTGCCGCTGTTCCCGTTCCATACGTGGCTTCCGCTGGCTCACGTGCAGGCTCCGACGGCGGGCTCGGTGCTGTTGGCCGGCGTTTTGCTGAAGGTCGGCGGGTATGGGTTCCTGCGGTTCAATTTGGGGATGACCCCGGTGGGAGCCCAGGCCTGCTTTGGGCTTTTGTCGACGTTGTGCGTGATCGGGATTATTTATGGGGCGTTGACGGCGTTGGCCCAGACCGACGTCAAGAAGTTGGTGGCCTATAGCTCGGTCAGCCACATGGGATTCATCGGCCTGGGGCTGTTCGCGATGAACGGCACGGGCATTGATGGGGCGGTCATGCAGATGATTAATCACGGGATTACCACCGGGGCATTGTTCGCCTGCGTGGGAGTGATTTATGAGCGGTATCACACCCGAGAGATGGGCGAGTTCGGTGGGCTCTGGAGCCGGATGCCCCTTTTGGCGTTCTTCCTGATCTTGTCGGCGCTGGGGTCAGCGGCGGTGCCGGGGCTCAATGGCTTCGTGGGTGAGTTTCCGATTTTGGCTGGGATGTTCGCTCGGAATCGGACCGTGGGCATTTTGGCGGCGATCGGCATGATCCTGGGGGCTTACTACCTCATGCTGATGCTCCAGCGGGTGCTGTTTGGCCCGTTGCATGAGCCCTCGGGCGAGGACGGTCATGGGCTGGAACATGGTCATGCGACCGAGAGTTCTGCCCATCATGCGGCTCCTGACATCCGTCCTGTTGGCTGGCATGAGAAGGCGGGCTTGATCCCCTTGATGGTGTTGATCGTGCTGATCGGCGTCTATCCGCGGCCGATTTTTGAGCGGATTCGGCCGGCGGCTCGGCCGATCGTGACGGTTTTGGAACAGGCTCGCCAGAAGATGGACTCGGGATTGCCGGCGGCCCCCGAGACGACCACCGCCGCCCTTACCGACCAGGATCGCGACCGATGAATGTGCCCGCCGCCCTTGACGTGGCCCAGCAGACTCTCAAGGTGCTGCTGCCCGAATTGCTTTTGATCGCCGTGGCGACCGTCATGATGACGTTGGGGGCGTTTGTTCGCCTGCCTCGTCGTCAATGGGCCGCTACCTCGGCCGTTTCGCTGGTGCTGGCGTTGCTGGTTCTGGTGTTTTTGCGGACGACGACCACCGATCCATATTCGGCGGTGGCACTTAACGACGCGTTTTCGGGGTATTGTCGGCTGGCTTTGCTCTTGATGGGGCTGGTGTTCGTTGCCCTGGCTCATGACCAGGTCGATGATGGAAAGGCTCCTGAGTATTTCGGCTCGATCTTGATGATTCATGCCGGGGCGATGCTGATTGCCACGGCCAATGAGCTAGTGTTTTTGTTCGTAGGGTTGGAGTTGGTGAGCATTCCGACCTATGTGTTGCTGTATCTGGGTCGGCGGGGTTCCTCTTCTCAAGAGGCCGCGACGAAGTATTTCTTCTTGAGTATTTTCTCGTCGGCCTTACTGCTGTTTGGGATGGCTTACCTTTATGGCCTGACGGGGGTGACGAACCTCAAGGCGTTGGCGTACCTGCTGCATCGCGGGTCGGTCGCCTACCCAATGTTTGGGCTGATTGGCGTGCTGTTCGTGGTTGCGGGGCTGGGATTCCGGGTCGCGGCGGTGCCTTTCCACTTTTATGCGCCTGATGTTTATGAGGGGTCGCCCGCAATCTTGGCGGCCTTGCTGGCGTGGATTCCCAAGGCGATTGGGTTTGTCGCCATGATTCGGGCGGTGACAGCGGTGGTTGGCGGGGTTCCTTCGTTGGCTCCCCAAGCGACGTTGCTTTGCTGGATCCTGGCGGCGGCGACGATGACTTTGGGGAATGCGGTGGCGCTGCTTCAGGACAACTTGAAGCGGCTACTAGCGTACTCGTCGATTGCTCATGCGGGGTATCTGCTGATTGGGGTCACGGCGGCGTTCACTGATGGCGACCCGTCGGCTTCTCGGTTTCTGGGTGGTGAGGGAGTGCTGTTTTACCTGCTAACTTATGCTTTGATGACGTTGGGAGCGTTTGGGATCATCATCGCGTTGAATTCCACCTCGGCGAAACCGGTCGAGACTGTGGAGGACCTGGCGGGGTTGATCTGGACACGGCCGGCGTTGGCGGTGGCGATGATTGTTTGCCTGCTGAGCCTGGCGGGAATTCCTCCCCTGGCGGGGTTTCTGGGCAAGTTGTGGATCTTCTTCGCGGCGTTGTCGGCGGATCGGCCGGGGCAGCCGCCGCTGTTCCGCTGGCTCACCATCGTTGGCGTGCTGAACGCGGCGGTGGGAGCGTATTACTACCTGCGGATCGTGGTCTTGATGGTGTTCCGCCCGGCCTCGGAAGTGTCGGGCGCGGTGTCATCGGCTCCGACTCGGCCGGTGGCCTGGCCGACTGCGTTGGCCATTGGCACTTGCGCCACTTTGTCGCTGTTCTTGATGCCGGTGGCCAATGGGGTCCTGTCAGCGTCTCATGAGTCGGCGGTGGCGGCGGCGTCGCTGCCTGACCCGCTTCCCCAGCCGGCGGTGGTTCCGGTGGCGTTGGCCCGCTGAGGTTCGGTTCAATTCCAGAACGCTGGGCCCGGGGGTTTGCCCTTGGACCTGGCGTTTTTACGTCGTGACGTGACCAGATACATTGAAACCTCGATTGTTTCCTTTGACGGGGCCGGTGGGAGCAGGGCGTACCGCGGGCTTGGGGATTTCGTCTTTCCGGGAACCAGCCACCGACAGCGTTCTAGGCTTTGATCAGGGAGCCCGGGAATCGTTTCTTGTCTGGTGGGAGTCGAGCGATGAATGTCGGAGCGAAGTGGCAGACGGTCCGGGGGCCCATCGGTGGTCGCGGTCGGGCCCGTTTTCAGCCCGCGGTGGTGGGAGAACTGGAGCGCCGCCAGGTGCTTAGCCACGCCGTTCATCTGGCGGCCGCTGTCCCTGCGAGGGTTCAATACTCGCCCCCCCGGATACGTTCCGCTCCGAACTGAATGCCACGATCGGCCGGACGCCCGGCGTGAAGGTGGGACCGCTTGTTGTTGTCGGCTCGGCGTACGAGATCGACGTGACGGTCAGGAATCGGGCTCATGCCCTGGCGACCGCCTCGGTGATCCAGGGTGAGCCGGAACCGGGTGGCATCCGGGTGAAGGTGGTGGTGCGAACTTCCAAGGGGCAAACGATCAGTGGCCTTACTCCCGCCAACGGCCATCAACTGGCCGCGTTGGAGGAGGCGGCACTGGACGGCAACCCTTACTTCAAGCGGGTCGAAACGCGGGCCTCGTCGTCGTTTACCGACCGGTTGACGGTTTATCCGATTTTCTCCAGGTCCGTGGTTCAGTTTTACAACGATAACTTGGCGGACTACTCTGGCAACACGACTCTGGTGACCGCCGACGCCTTCCGTGACGTGCTGAACTCCGAACTGGGCGGGATTGCCGTGAGCCCCTCGACGGCTTCCCATTGAGGTCGACCCAGCCCCGCCAACGACTCGCGGCTCAGGGCCCAAGTTGAACGTGCAACCGTATGGAGGTGGCAGACCTTGTTTCTGGCTTTCCCCATCGAGAATCCATCACCAAGCTCTGACCTCCGACCCATGGGCGACCTGCCCACTGGCAAGTCTCTAAAGGGTGGCGGCGAGATTCTCAGGTGAGGCTCACGGGAGGTCTTCCCGACATTGGAAAGTAGAATGACCCCTTTACGCGTGCCGACCCGGCCCGTTTCCCCCCCATGACTTTCATAATTCGCTCCGGTGGTTAGAGTGTCCGAGTGCCTGGCGGATTGAAACGACGTGGAGGGTGATCCCGATTGGCGCGAGGAGGGCTGGGATCCAGACGATTGGCCAGGCGGCGATCGCGGTGAACGGCTCTCCTGCCCAGTTCAGGTGGAGGGGGCCGGGGGCTGACGTGGCCACAGTCCCGATCGCGTTGAATAGCATCGCCAGGCCGAACAGGTTCCAGGTGATCGTCAGCCTCGGGCCGACCCACCCGAACGCGATCCCGGCGGCCACTACCGGGGCCGTGAGGCCGACGAGTGCGTCGAAGTTCCGCCCTTCGAATGTGACCTGGGCGGGTGCGACCCCCTCCGCGTGGAGCCGCCAGAACGCGAACTCAACGCCCACCCGGAATGCCTGGAGGGCCACGGGTTGCCAGAGTGGAACCTCTGCCAGGAGCCGTCGGAACCACCCAGTCAGGCTGAGGAGGACCAACGTCCCCAGGGCGGTCAGAGGCAGCAGCGGCCACCGCGGCGGGAACGCCGACCAGACGGCAAGCACCCCGCTCTGGGCGAGCACTGTTGCCACACCGAGCCAGACGATCATGCCGCCAGCAACGGATGGAGCAAGGGAGTTGGGCAGCCCCGCCCCGCGGGCCGCCCGTGCAATCCCGAGCGTGATGAGGGTGATTACGACGGCTGTCGTCCCGATCAGCAGCCATGGCGAGAGCGATCCGGTCATGATACACCTCACGGGAGTTGGAGGAGATTACTCGAACGCCGCGCGGTGCTTCTCGATGAACGCCTCGAGCGTCATCGGAGGACGGCCACCGAGCTTCTGGACCAGATCGTTCGTGCCCTCAAAGATGCCGTTCTGGTGATCGACCGCGACCTCCTTCAGGTGCTGCACGGTGAAGGAGTCGCCGGCACGCTCCGACTTGCCGCCAAGCTCGCCGTAGAGATTCCGGGAGGATGCCCCCTCGTCCGGATTCTGCCTGCCGGACTTCAGCATCCCCAGGAAGTCGTCATAACTGATCTGCTTATACTCGACGCGTTTCCGCAGGACCTGGCTCAACACTTGGGCGATCTCGGCGTAGGTGTATTCGACCGGGCCGAAGAGCGGGTAGATCCCACCCTTGTGTGGCGCCGGATCCTCGAGAATGCCGGCGATCACCCGCCCCTGATCCTCGGCCGTGATCGGGGCGTGCTTGCCGGTGCCGAATGGCACGTGGAGCAGCCCGGCCTTGATCATCGGGGCGATGTAGATGAGCCATTCGGCGAAGTAGGTCGGGCGGATGTGGGCGACGGACAGGCCGGACCAGTCGAAGACCCGCTCGGCCAGCCAGTGGTCGGTGGCCGCGTGGCTCTTGGCGTCCCCCCTCGCGGTCTTCTGCGACATATTGACGATGCCGTCCACGCCCGCCTCCTTCGCGGCCTGAGCGAAATAGGCCGTCGCCTGCAGGATGCCGGGGCGGATGGGGTAGACGAAGTAAGCTCTCTGGACGCCTTCGACCGCGGCCCGCATCTGGTCGAAGTCGAGGAGGTCGCCGTAGACGACCTCGACCCCCCGATCCTGGAGTTTTTTCGAGCGTTCGTCCTGAGCGTGGGCTAGCGCCCGCACCTGGTGGCCGCGAGCCAGAAGCTCGTCGACCGTCGCCCGTCCGGTGTCCCCGGTCGCGCCTGTGACCAAGACCTTGCCCGTGATCATTTGAAATCTCCGCTAGAATCGAGTAAGATTGTGTTCGACATCCAAATGGTATGGGTCGGAATTTTAGATGTCAATAGAAATCTAAAAAACTTCTCTAGAGAGAGGAACCTCCATGCGGAAGTCGAGGGAGGAAGCGGCGCAGACCCGCAAGCGGATTGTCGAGGCGGCCTCGGCCGAGTTCCGCAAGAATGGCATCGTGGCCACCGGGCTCAACGACCTGATGAAGGCCGCCGGCCTGACCCATGGCGGCTTTTACAAGCATTTCAAGTCGAAGGACCAGCTCGTCGCCGAGGCCTGCTCCGACGCAGTGGAAGCATTGATCGGCATGATGGCCAGCCAGCCCACGATCAACGCCGCCGTGGGGGCCTACCTCTCGACCCAGCACCGGGATGACCCGGCTTCCGGCTGCCCGCTCGCCTCGATCGGAAGTGAATTCGCCCGGACGGACAAGAAGACGCGCGAGGCGGCGACGGTCGGATTCGAGAGGCTCGTCGAGATCCTGAGGGGGAAGTCGGAGAGTGAGGATGCGAGGCGGCACGCCTTGGTGGCGGTCTCGACGATGATCGGCGCCTTGACGATGGCGCGTGTCGTCAACAACCCGAAGCTATCGGCGGAGATCCTCAGCGAGGTGGAGAAGAGTCTGAGAAATCCGGTGCCAGTTCAATTTTCCCACTTGAACCGTACCGCAGGGCGGCCGGGAAAGGCTGAATCCTGAACTAACACCGGATTTCTCTTCTTGGTTCTCTCGGCCTGGGGGAGCGAGGCTCCGAAGACGGCCATGGATTCGGCATGGACGGGGAATTATGAATTGACACTAATTCTGTGCTCCGAGAGTCGGGCTTGTAGCCGACTATTGAACCTACCGGCTTCAGCCGGTCTGTGATTCAGTTCATCCAGCCTGGCTGCATTTCGTTCGAGTTTCCCCACCCCCATTCTGAAAACATTTCAACAAACGATTCCAAATCAAACTGCTCGGAAATCAAGGGCTCATCCAATACGCTATAACCGTAGCCCATACACTGAAGTTCTGACGAGATGCCACGGAGATCGTCGTAGTGATTCACAACAATCATGCCTTTAGATGCACCGAGTTGGGGCAGCAAGGCTTGTGCGTTTATATGAAAGCCCTCTCGCACCGTCAGCACGAACTGCACGACAATGGTCAATCCAAGCTCCTGGCAAGCGTATTGAAGAAACATTTGCAGACCTGTCACGGGATTGCGTCCGTGATTGGTATGCGATCTACAGGTCCGACATGACCGTGAGGCTGTTGTGAATGTGGACTGCGGCTGGGATGCGCTTCAGGTCCACGAACCATGTTCGCCTGAGGTAATCCTTGTCAATTCAATTTTCGAGGCCGTGAGCGCAGACTTTGTTTTCGGATACCTCTTTGAGCTGCTATCCCGGCGAGTACGATAATAGGGAAACCTACTTGTGGGTTCAAGTAGGCTCCCCTCTCGTCGTGCATCTTCATTTCTGTGCTTCAGGCGGCGGTGAGCCAGTTTCGGATTCGGCCGAGGTCGTTGGCCCAGTTGGGGCCGATTCGGCGGTGGCCGTAGGCGTTGTAGAGGAGGTCGAGGGTTTCGACGAGGTGGCGGAGGGCGTCGATTCGGGCGGCCTGGGCTTCGGGGCCCTTGGTTCCCTCGGCCTTGGGGAGTGAGGCTCCGGAAACGGCTAGCGATTCGGCTTGCAGGGTTAGCTCGTACTGGATTCCGTGGCGGACGACGATCAGGCCGGCCTTTCTGGGGAGCTTGCCTGACTGGAGGGCGCGGAAGGCTTCGGGGAGGCGGGTGGGGCCTTCGTTGGCCAGGGTGTCTCGGCCGGTGTCGCCTCGGGGGCAGTCGAGAGTGAGTGTCTTGGCGACCATGACCGTGGCTTCCGAGCCGTCGGGCAAGGCGATGGTGTCTCCGTCGTGCTGGAGGATGTGCCAGAGCCAGAGGAGGTATTCGTTGCCCCAGAAGTCTCGGCTGGAGGCGTCGGCCCCGGTCCAGGCCATGAAGGCGTAGGCTGGGGTTTCGCCGAGGAAGGCGGCGGGGCCGTGATCCTCGACCGCTCGGCCCAGGCCCCGGGCCTCGGCCTGGTTGTAGGCGAGGGTTCCGGCGGTCAGGGGTTCGAGGGTCCGGTCGAAGGTTTCGCGAAAGAGGGCCTGGAGGCGGTCGAGGATCGAGAGGCTGGCGGTTCCGGCGTAGAGGATGTTGGACTGGCCGTCCCAGAGGACCGGATAGTGCTTGCGACGGCGGAAGCGGCCGTCGGCGGCCTCGGTTTCGGCTCGGGCTCGGGCGGCTTCCTTGGCTTCCTGACGCTGAGCCTTGGTGGGGTAGCCGCTGGAGTTGAGCTGGGCCCGGGCGTCGGTCTCGATGCGAGTGTAGGCCTTGAGGAGGTCGCCGGGGATCTTGTCGGTGTCGACTCGCATCGACAGGTGGAGGGCGTCGTTGATGATGTTCTTGGAGGGGTCGAGGGTGACGTCCAGGACGTGGTCGCCGCCGGCCCAGCCGAAGGTGATGCCGTCGTTGGGGTCGCCGGTTCCGTGGCGGCCGATGAGGTGGGCGTTGAGGGCCTCGAAGGTTTCGTCGCCGAAGGGCAGGGGGCTGTCGCCCGCGACCCGGAACCGCACGTAGGTCACACGACCGTTGAGGAAGCCCATCGCCGTCCCCTCCTGATTCCTCGGCTGCTCGCTGATCCGGCCCGGGTGCGATTTCACTGGCCCGGCCTGTCCCGGGGGCGACGGCGTGGCGTCGAATCGTCTCGACGAGATGGCCGGCCCCCGGGACCGATCCATCATCGGCGGGCTGGCGCAGTTTCTGGAGCAGTTCACTCGGGGAGTTGGCGGGGGTGGGGGCAGGTCGATCGGGTGGCGACAGTCTGCCCGGTCAGGTGAAGTTGTTGAACTGGAGGGGGAATTCGGGGCCGTTCTCCTTGAGGTGGGCGATGACTGATTGCAGCTCGTCCTTCTTCTTGCCGGTCACGCGCACCTTTTCGTCCATGATCTGGGCCTGGACCTTGATCCCGATCCCCTTGATCGTCTTGACCATCTCCCGGGCGGAGTCCTTGTCGATGCCGACGTGCAGGGTGATGGTCTCGCGGACCGAGTCGTGGGTGGCTTCCTCGACCTTGCCTCGCTTCAGGGCGTTGATCGGCGACGCCGCGCTTGGCCATCTTCTCCTTGAGGACCTGGACGACGGCGTCGAGCTGCCCTTTGTGGTCGGCGGTGAGGGTGAAGGCGTTGTCCTTCTTGTTGAACTCAATGGCGGCGCGCGTCCCCTTGAAGTCGTAGCGGACGGCGATCTCGTGCTGGGCCTGGACGACGGCGTTGTGCAGCTCGGCGTGGTTGATCTCGCTGACCACGTCGAAGGAGTGGTTGTCGGGCACGGCGGCGGGGCTCCGGTGGGGATGTGGGGTGGGTTCGGGCCTGGGGGCCAAGAGTCGCCGGCCCGCGACGAACCCGAGTTTAGCATCGGGATGTTTCGGACGCGCCTCCGGGTTGGGCCGAGGGCGGTTCGATTGGTTCGGGGGATGGGTCGGCCAGCGAGGAGATGGCGGGAGATGATCCGACGGGGGTGGAATCTCTCAGAGGATGGGCGGGGATGGCTGTCGCCGGTGGCGCTTGAGGTGATTGGAGATGGGGTGGGAAAGCCGGCGGGGTTGAAATGAAGGGCCCTTCGCGACGGGCCCACCTGGGACTCGTCGCGAAGGGGGTTGAGATCACAGACCGCCGAAGTCGGCGGCGATGGCGTGGGCTCCGGTTTTGAGGCCGAGCTTGTCGACGGCGTCGGCCGAGACGGCGAGTGTTGTGACTCGTCTCGGGGAGAGGCTGAGCTTGGTCAGGCTGAGGGAGCCGTCCGCGGGGGCCTTGGGAGCTTCTCCGGCGACCGAGAGTCCGTCCAGGATCAGCGGCGAGGTGTTGTCGACGCGGATTCGGTAGGGGGTCCGGCCGTTGGTGTTGGGGGCTCGACGGTCGCGGGTGACCTGGATTTTGACGAAGCGGGTCAGAAGTCCCTCGGCCAGGGCGTCGGCCACGGCGGTCGCCTTGATTCGGCCGTCGTCAGTGGTGGTCATGGTCAGCGGGAACTGCCCCTTGGGCGACCAGGATCGGCCGTCGGCGTCGGTGGCGAGGACGTCGACCTTGGCATCGTTCTGGGAAGAATCGGCGAGGGTGACCCGGCAGGCCAGGGACGGGCCGGCGGGCTGGTTGGGGACGCCGATCTTGGCTTTGAGGCCAAGGACGGGCTGGTCGTCGAGAATCCTGGCCAGGGCATCGGCGCCGGGGCCGACGACTTCGACGTAGAGGTGGGCCGAGTCGTTGGCGGTGGCGGCCTTCGGGTCGGCTTCGAGACGCTCGACGAAGCGGCGGGCCAGGGCCATTTCGCTGGCGTTGGCCCAGTGGGTCGAGCCTCGGGTCAGCGCTTCCCAGCTCAGGTTGTCGGTGAGCTTCCAGAGGACCAGTTGGGCGACGTTGGCGGGGGTGTGCTCGTCGGCCAGTCGTAGCAAGGCGGCGCGGACGGCGTCGTCCTCGGGGGCCTGGTCAATTCCTCCGAGCTGCAGAGGCTCGCCCTGGGCCGGCGGGGCGATTCGGGAGTCGAGACTGACCAGCGGGGCGATCATGACCCGGGAGCGTCCAGGCTGAAAGAGGGCTTCAGGCTCACCGGCAGGCGGGACCGAGCGAAATCCGCCGCCCATTCCGCCGCCCATACCGCCGCCCATTCCGCCGCCCATACCGCCGCCCATACCGCCGCCCATGCCACCACCGCCCATTCCGCCGCCCATGCCGCCGCCCATGAATCGCATCGCGATCATGGGTGAGGAGAGGTTCCAGGTGCCGGGGTCGACGAGGGTCATGATCGTGAAGCTGAGCGAGAGCATACCCATGGTCGGAGGGAGGGTGAGTTGCTGACCGCCGCCGCCGGCCGAGCCGCCCATACGGCCGCCGCCCATGCCGCCGCCGCCGCCCATGCCACCGCCCATTCCGCCGCCACCCATGCCACCGCCCATTCCGCCGCCACCGCCGCCCATTCCACCAAACTGTCCGACGGCGTTGGAGGCGATCAGGCCGGGGGGGAGGATGACTCGAAGGGGTTTTTTGGTGTTGTTGGTGATGGTGACGGCCATTTGGCCGTTGCCATTGCCCTTGGCCTCGGCTTGCAAGGCACCGCTGCGGACGCCGTCCAGGAGATTCAGGGCGGGGGCCTGGGTCGCCGGGGTGTGCGACGTTTTGATGGTACGCACGTCGGACTTGCGGGTCCGGGGCGTGGTTCTGAGGGTGCCGGTTGGCGAGGGGGTGCCGGCTCGGGCCGCGGGGGTCAGGGACAGGGCCAGCCCGCCCATTAGAGCGAGAGGCATCGACCAGGATCGTAACGCGGGACGCATCGAGAGGCCGCCTTTCGAGAGAGGCTGGTGCTCACGAGGCCCGGACTTGTCGAATGGGGGGGATTGAATATTCGCTCGGTCCGATCCCTCGGGGGCACGGGATTCGAGACACATCATCAGAGGGTAACACGCTCCGGCCCATGGAGCAAAATTGGGGCCGTAGCGCGAGGCCGACCCGAGTGTTGCGTTTTGGGGGAAGGTCCGGCCTCGCAAGGTTGGACGCTGAAAGGGGATTGGAGATTCGGTCGGTTTGGCGAGAGCGATCAAGAATCGTGGGCGGGGAGGGTGCGGAAAAACGCTTCGAGGTCAACGTTTCCGCCGGAAAGGATGACACCGATGCGTAGGCCGTGGGCGGGAAACCGGCCGTTCAGGAGGGGGGCGATGGGGACGGCGCCCGAAGGTTCGATGATGAGTTTCAGGCGTTCCCAGAGGAATTTCATTGCGAGGATGATTTCGGATTCGGTGACGGTGAGGATCGTTTCGACGTTTCGGTGGATGATGGCGAAGCCCCGGGTTCCGAGGGAGGTGCGCAGGCCGTCGGCGAGTGTCCTGGGATTTTCGGAAGGGAGGATCTGGCCGGCTTCGAGAGAGCGGCGGGCGTCGTCGGCGTTGGCGGGCTCGACGCCGAGGACCCGGGCGGGGGGTTGGTGGGCGGCGGCGGCGAGGGCGGTTCCGGCGAGGAGGCCGCCTCCTCCGGTGGGGGCGAGGATCGCGTCGAGGGGTCCGGCCTGGACGAGCAACTCTCGGGCGGCGGTCCCCTGTCCAGCGATGATTCGCCAGTCGTCGTAGGGGGGAATGGGTTCGAGACCGTGCTGGGCGACGAGGCAGGCGACGGTGGATTCTCGGGAGGCGAGGGTGGGCTCGCAGGGAACGATGGTGGCTCCGTAGCCTTCGGTGGCGGCTCGCTTGACGGCCGGGGCGGTGTGGGGCATGACCACGGTGACGGGGATGCCGATGAGCTGACCGGCCAGGGCGAGGGCCTGGCCGTGGTTGCCCGAGGAGTGAGTGACGACTCCCAGGACTCGACGCTCGGGGGGGATCTGGAGCAGGGCGTTCATGGCGCCCCGGAACTTGAAGGCTCCGGCGCGCTGGAAGTTTTCGCACTTGAGGAAGACGTGGCCGCCGCAACGCTCGTTGAGGGTGCGCGAGGTCATGACTGGCGTCCGGTGGGCCCAGGGGGCCAGACGAAGGGCGGCGAGGCGGACGTCCTCGGCGGTGGCCTCGGGCTCGGGCGAGTGTTGGGGCACTTGAGTTACTTGGTTGGGCTGAAGTCGGTGGGGTCGAGGAAGACGGACTTGACCTCCTTGACGATGGGGCCGTCGCGCTCGCTGGCGGTCTTGGCTTCCTTCCACTGGGGGTCGGCCTGGAAGGCGGCCCAGGACTTTTCGCGGGCTTCGAGGCTGGGGTAGGCGAGGAGGTACACCAGCGTGGTGTCGTGACCGTCGGCTTCCTGGCGGGGGGTCCAGTAGCCGATGTTGGTCATTCCGTGCTTTTCAAAGAGCTTGGTCGTGTGGTTGCGGAAGCGGGCGTGGAGGGCTTCCAGGCGGCCGGGGTGGGTTGTGTAGGTGCGCATCTCGAAGACGCGGTTGACGGTGGTGGGTCCGTCCTCGGCGGCGGCGTTCAGAGTGGTCAGTCCCGTGAGAGCCAACAACGAAAGGCCGAGGAGTGCAGCGGTTCGGGGCACTGGGCGAGTCCTGGATGGTGAGTGATCGGGGTGACGGGTTGGCGCCGTTATAGCCTGGGCCTGGTGGCGGCTCAAGGGTTTGGGCGGGGCCGGAGACGGCTCTGGTCTTTGGGGATTCCTGGCCTGGCCTTGATTCTCGTTGATTCGCCTTGATCCTTGGGCCGTTGTTCCCGAAAGGCCCTGGCTCTTGTGGCTGCTCCCGTGGCGATTGGTGGTTCTGGCGTCAAGGGACCTGGGTCGCGGAGCCAGTCCCCTTTCGCCGACTGATGTCCTTCCCACGCCGCCCACCGGGCCCCGGAATGGGGGGCAGGCACCGGCGGAGTAAGTCCCCTTTCGCCGGCTGATGTCCTTCCCACGCCGCCCACCGGGCCCCGGAATGGGGGGCAGGCACCGGCGGAGTACCGCCGGAGCCAGTCCCCGATTGCAAGGCCAATGGAGAAATCAACGGCCTGGGCCGCGGAGCGGCCGGGGCGGGCATTCCTCCGGGGGACGGGGGGAACGAGTGAATCGGCGATCGTAGACGCGCGATGGGCGTCTTCAACGGGCGTCCTTGACCTGGACCCCCTTGGGGGCGTCGGCAGGCGTGCAGTTGAAGCGGCTATCAAGGCGGTTGATCTGCTGGAGCTGGTTGGCGCAGTTGAGGGCTCGGAGGTTGTCTTCAAGGCCCGTGGCCTGCGCCGCGGGCTTCTGGGGGGCGGCGGCCTGGCCGGGGCTGGCCGGGGCGTTGGGTTGCGGGGGTTGGCCGACGTAGTTGGTTCCTCGGTAGAAGGCGTAGGCGGCGGGGGCTCGGCGGGCGACGGCCGTGACCTTGCCTTGCACGCCTTCGGCGAGGAAGACTCCTCGGAGGTCGGTCTGGCCCGAGAGGAACGTGGGGTTGTCGGTGCCGATGACCTTGACCTGGACTTTCGGGAGCGGGTCGTGGGTGCGGGCGTCGCGGACGGTGACTCGAACGCGGCCGGCTTCGGGCTCTTCCAGGACGTCGAGTTCCAGAGGGCTGACCAGGACGACTCCCGAGGTGTAGCGGTCGCCTCCTCGGGCCATGACGAGGTAGGCGCCTTCCTTGGTGAGCGGGAGGTCGATGGCCTTGGTCTTGTCGTCGAAGTCGGTGCCTTCGCCGAGCTTGACCTTGGCCTGGTGGAGCGGGGAGATTCCGGCGAGGTCGACTCCGGCGATACCGTCGAGGGTTCGGCGGGCGAGGTAGAGCCTCATCAGGTCGACCGGGTAGACGGTGACCTCGGCCTCGGCGATGTTGCGGTAGTCGAGGGGGACGTTGGCGTCGACGAGCTTGATGCCGGGATCTTCGGCGGGCACGGCTCGGAGGCTGACTCCGGAGGCGACGGCGGGGGTTTGGGCCGGGCGGATGACGGAGACCTCGGGGAGTTTCAGGGCGATACGCTCGAGTCCCTTGACAGCTCCGGCGGCGTCGGTGAAGCGGTCGGCGACCTGCTGGTAGTACTTCAGGGCCTGGGCCGGCTGGCGGCGGGCGTCGTGGATCTGGCCGAGAATGTAGAGGGCTTGCCACTTGTTGGGGCTGGGCTGGTCGGTTCCGTCGGAGGATTTGTAGGTGGCCCTGGCGATCGCGTCGGCGACGGCGATGGCGCGGTCGTACTCGGCCAGGTGGAAGCGGCCGAGGGCCTCGGCGTACTGGAAGCTGTCGAGGTAGGTGCTCTTGGCGTAGATCGTGGCGAAGCGACGGGCGAGCTTGACGACGGCCTCGTAGTTTTCGAGGTCGAGGAAGTCACCGACCAGGGCGAGGCTGGCCTCGTCGGCCATTGGCCCCTTGGGCTCGCAGGCGAGGAAGGTTTGCGTGAGGCGGATGGCCTGGAGTTGGAGCTCGGGGCGGGTGACGTTGGCCTCGGTCAACTGGCGGCGGAGGTTGGGGTCGGTCTCGGCGTTGGTGGCAAGACCGGCGACGACCCGGGATAGGCCGAAGAGGTCGGCGCGGATCGCGGCGGAGTCGGGGTATTCCCGCCAGAGGTTGAGCAGATAGGCGGTGCCTTCGAGGGTGCGGCCCCGCTGGCGGAGGGCCTCACCGATGCGGGCGTCTTCCAAGTAACTGGCCTCGGAGACGGCCTTCCAGACGAGATAGGCTCGCTCGGATTCGCCGATGGCCTGGTAGGCTCGGCCGACGGCGGCGATGCGGTCGAAGGGCAAGACGAGTTCGGGAGCCTTTTCCTTCAGGATCTCGAACGACTTGACGACCTTGCGGGGGGCGTTGCCGGCGGCGATGGCCGATTCCAACAACATGCGGGCGACGTCCCTGGCCGCGTCGTCTCGGAGGGTGAAGTGGTCGGCCAACTCGTCGAGGGGGGCGGCGGCTGCGGCGAGGTTGCCGCGATTAAAAAGGGCCTTGCCTCGGGCGTAGAGTTCGTCGGGGGTGGCCCGGTAGGGGTCTTTGGACGTTTCGCCGGGGGGAAGGATGGTCAGGGTGGCGGGTTGGCCGAGGTGACGGCGGGCGGGGTCGTCGACGGCGACCGCCTGAGCGGGGAGGACGCGATAGTCGCCGGGCAGCGTGCCGAAGACCTCGTAGAAGGTGTAGCGGGGGACCTGGCCCGGGGGGAAGAAGAAGGTGAGGACGCCGTCGGTCAGCTCGTGGTGGCTGGCGTCGGTGCGAATCGAACCCTCGACGAGCGAGGCGCCGGCGGGCAGGGTTTCGCGGAGGATGGTGGGGGAGCGTTTCCAGGTCGGGAGGTTGGCCGGTTCGTTGGAGATCAGGTCGATGCGGACGGTGGCCCGGCCTCCGTTGGGGAGTTGCTTGACCCAGTTCTCGAAGTATGGGGCGTTGACGGCGGCGCTGAAGCCGGTGGGCAGCGGCTTGCCGTCGAGTTCGGGGTTGGCGGCAAAGTAGACTCGCTGGGTGACGAGGACGGGGCGATTGGCCGGGTCCTGATCGGGGGCGAAGTCTCGGGCAAAGCCGGCCAGGGTGGCGACGTAGCCGAAGGTCCCCTTGCCTTCGAGGTCGAACCGGATGCGGGCGGGGGCGCCGGGTTTGAGGGCGTCGGCGGGGACTTTCAAGGTTTTGGGGGTGGCGGCGCCGGCGACTTCCAGCGTTTCGACCCTGGTATCGTTGACAGTGATGGTCAATCGGTACCGGTCGGCGGCGGCAGCTCCCTTGCCGGCGGATTTGGCCAGGGCGGCGAGGGCGGGTCCGTTGGCGGGACCGGGGTTCCAGCCGAAGGGGCCTCGGTGAGCGTTGAGCCAGTCGAGAGCACCAGCGCGTTCCCGGGAGGTGGGCAGACCCTCGGCGTAGGCGAGGGCGGCCAGCGCGGTGACCTCGGCGGGACCTTGACGGTTGGAGGTCCAGGAGAGGCGGTCGGGAAGGCCGGGGCCGGCGGCTTCGTGTTTGGCTCGGGGGGTGAGGACTCCAAGGGTTTCGACGGCCAAAGTGGGGCGGCCGAGGGCGACGAAGGTCTGGGCCAGGTGGGCGAGGGCCGAGTCGGAGAGATTTTGGCGGTCGCGGCCGAGGGCGTTGGCTTGCTCGAAGGTGGCTTTTTCCCAGGTGGCCAGGGCGTGGAGGATGGCGGCCCGGGTGTCGGTGTCGGCGGCGTCGAGCTTGCCGTACTCGTTCTGGAGGAAGGCGATGGCCTTGTCGATGGTCTGGGATTCGGTGACCATTCCGCCGAGCTTCCAGGGACCACGCAGGGCCCAGAGGACGAGGGCGGTGGTGGCGCGGTCGCCGGGGAGCTGGTTTGTCGAGGAGGAGACCCAGGACCAGCCGCCGTCGGGTCGCTGGGCGGCGGTGAGTTCGGCGACGAGGTCGCGGACCCGGCTGGCGAGGCGGTCGCCCTCGTCGCTGGCGCCGATGTCTCGGAGGTAGAGGAGGACCGAGGCGGTGGCCAGGAGGTCGGAGGCTCGGTCGGCGGTGGTTCTCGGGGGCGGAAGGATGCAGGCCTGGAACGGGCGGAGGTTGTGCTGACCGAGGGCGAGCTCCACCAGCAACCGTTGCGGGGTGGGAGCCAGGTCGATGATGAGTTCGGGTTTTTCGTAGGGGCGGCCGGGCGGGAGGGCGACGTTGATGGTGGTGCTGGACGACGAGGTTCCCGAAGCCGAGGCGACGACGGGCACTCCCCAGGGGCGGATGGGGAGTTCGAGGGTGATCGCGTCGGTGGAGTCGCCAGCCTCGGCGGTGGCGGTGAGCTTGAGGGCGTCGGCGATGGGGACTTCATAGGGGTCGAAGAGGATTTCCTCGACTCCGTCCCCCTTCCAGGTGACGTCCCTGGGCTGGACGAGGTCTCGGCCGCCGGCGCCGAGGGTCAGGCGGACCTTGGCGGGGGCGTTGATGCCTCGGTGGGCGAGGCGGGCGATGAAGCGAGGTTTGTCGCCCTCGTTCAGGGCGGTAGGGGCTTTCAGGTCGATGCTGAAGTCCTTGCGGACTTCCAGGTCGGCGCGGGTCTGGCCGGCGAGGGTGTCGGCGGCGGTGATGCCGCGGGCGGTGAACTCGTAGCGGGAGAGGGCCTCGGGGGCTCGGAGGGCGACTTTGGCGAGCCCTTGGGCGTCGGTGACGATCGAGGGGTTCCAGTAAGCGGTTTCGACGACTCGTTGACGGGCGGAGTATTGGGCTTGCCGGCCGCCGCCCCTGCTGGCTTTGTCGCCGCCGACGGGCATGTCGAAGGCCAGGCCCACCTCGAAGCGGGCTTCGTCGGCGGCGTCGAAATCGTCTTCGGTGCTCTGGGTTTGGTCACCAGGCCGGGAACGGGCGGGGCGTCTGCCCAGGACTTTGTCTTTTTGTCGGGCGGGTTCGTCGGGACCGAGGCCCCCGTGAGTGCGGAAAGGAGCCTGTTTGTCGGTGGGCTCGAAGCCTCCTACTACGATACCGGGGAGATCGGCGTAGCTGCGAGGATTCTCCCCGGAGGCGTTGGTCTGGCCCCCACCACCCATGGCTCCGCCCATGGCGAACGCGTGGTCGCGGACCGGATTGATTAGGGTGGTGGCCTTCTCTAACACGACCTGGTTTTGGGCCTCCTGACGGACATCGCCGAGTTTGGCGGCGTTGAGGGCGAGGGCGGCGGTGCGCTGGGCGTCCTCGACGATGGCTTCGGGGACGGGGACCGTCGTGGGTTGGTAGCGGAAGGTGTTGGTGGAGGTGGTGGCGAAGGCTCCGGTGCGCTGGCGGTTGTGGAAAAAGGCTTCGATGTTGGGCAGGGGATCGCCGTGGAGACGCAGGAGGGCCTTGTCGACCAGGGCCAGGGAGAGCTCGGCGGGGACCGGTCGGCCGAGGGAGTCGGTGGTTCGGACCTCGACCTCGACGAGCTCTCCGGGGTTGACGCTGGGTTTCTTGGGGGTGAGGGTGACGTGGAGGTCCCGGGTGGCGGCGACGTCGAGGCGGGCTTCATCGAGGCGATTGTCGGTCATCCTTGAGGCGCTGAGGGTGAAGTTGGGGGCCTGGGCGGCGTCGACGTTCCAGGTCAGTTCGTTGTCCCCTTCCTTGAGGGGGATGAGGCGGTAGGTCAGGATTCCGTCGGCCTGCCAGGCGACGAGGGCCGTTCCGGAGGCGCCCCGGCTGTGGAGGTTGACCCTGGCCGACTCGCCGACCTTGTAGTCCTGGCGGTCGGCGAGGATGCGCAGGTGGGTCTGGTCGCGTTTGCCGGAGAGGGTCAGGGGGTGTTCGGCGACGATCGGGTTGCCGAAGCGGTCGGTTCCGGAGAGGGCGATGACGAACGGGCCGCCGTCGGCGTCGTCGATCTTGAGGGAGAGGGTCGCCTGGCCGGTTTTGGGGTCGGTGGTGAGTTTGTTCGTGGAGACTTCGCGCTCGACGACCTGGCCGAGTTTCTCGATGCGTTTGCGGACCGAGACGTTGAGGTCCTGGCCGGTCGGGGCTCCGGCGGGGTCGATGGTGTGGACCGTCAAAGGGATCGATTCGCCGTCGAGGTAGACGCTTCGGGGGTTTCGACGTTGATGTTGAAGGCTCGGAGGGCGACGAAGGCGCGGGCGGCGGTGGCGACACCGTCCTCGGGCAGTTGGGCGATGACGCGGAGGGCCTGTTCCTCGGAGAATTCAGTGGTGGGGAAGTCGAAGGGGAACTTGCCAGCGTCGTCGGTTTGGCCGTTGAGGGCGCGGCCGTCGGGGAGGTTGATGAGGACGGCTCGGTGGGCCAGGGGGATTCCGGTGGCGTCGGTGGCGAGGGCGGTGCCGCGGATCGTTTCGCCCCGGTAGTAGACGGCCTGGGGCAGGTCGATGCGGATTTCGACCCGGGGCACCTGGTACGCCTGAACTTCAAACGTGCCCTGGAAGTCGGGGAGGCCGGGTCGGGCGAGACGGATTGAGTAGGTGCCGACGGGGGCGGCCGGGTCGAGGGGGAGTCGGTCGTGAAGGGTGCCGAAATCGGAGAGGGCGACGGCGTGGGAGGTCAGGCGTCGCCCCTGGCTGTCGAGGACGTCGAGGCGGTAAGGGGCGGCGGGCTTGTGAGTGTACTTGCCGGCTTCGACCTCGCGAACGACTCCGCGGATCTGGACTTCCTGGCCGGGTCGGTAGGCGGGGCGGTCGGTGTAGAGGTAGGCGCGGGGGGTGAGCCCCTGGGCGACGGCTCCGGAGACGGACAGGCCGGTTCCGGCGGCGTTGGGACCGTCGAGGACGAGGTAGCTGAGGTTGCTGTTGGGGTCTCGGGGTTTGTCCCAGTCGTGGAGCCAGACGCCATCGTCACTGGCGCGGCCCTCGGCGAAGACTCCGGAGTCGTCGGCGATGAGGATGCGGGCGTTCGGTCGGCCCTTGCCCGTCTTGATGTCCTGGGCGAAGAGGAGGGCCTGGTCCCTGGAGATGGTGGCCAGGGCGTCGAGGTCGCTGCCGAGGACGAGGGTCGTGGCCTGGAGGTGGGATTCGTCGGTGACCTTGACCACCCAGGCTCCGGGGATGGCGACCTTCTTGTCGAGGTCATAGGTGGTGTCGATCGGCTTGTACTTGCCGAAGTCTTTCACGTCCAAGGTCCACTCGGCGTCGGGGGCGACCAGGCCGATATCCAGGGCTTCAACACCGTCGATGCGTTGTGCTTCTTGCGGTAGTAGGCTTCGGCGTTGAGCTTGTAGGCGGTGAAGGTTAGTTTTTCGATGTTGCGGGTGGCGATCTGGAGGTGGGGGGTTTCGCCGGAGCGGAAGGTCCGCGGGAGTGATGACGGTGAGGGCTCGGGATTCCACGATGGCGACTCGCTGGCGGGCGAAGGAGGCCCAGGGCTCGACGTCGACCTTCTTGAACTGGTCCACGGCGGCGATGGGGTCTCCTGTGCGCTGCTCGGCGATTTCGGCGATGCGGTAGCGGCCGTGGGCGGCGGGTTCGGTTCCGGGGAACTTGGCGGCGAGGAGTTCCCAGGCGGCGAGGGCGTCGGGGAATTTTTGCTCGGCGGCGAAGGCTTCACCGACCAGGAAGAGGGATTCGGGGATGCGGGGGTCGAGGGGGTTGGCGGCGGCGAAGGCTTTCCAGGCGGTTCGGGCGGCTTCGAATTGCTCTCGGCGGAAAAGTTCGGCGGCGCTGGCGTATTGAGTGTCGAGGATGGCGCGCTGGGCGTCGGCGGACTGGGGGCCGTCGGGGAATTTGGCCAGGTAGCCTCGCCAGGCGTTGATGGCGTCGTCGAACTTGGTTTGACTGAACTGGATCTGGCCGATGCGGTAGGTGGCGGTCATGGTGAGGTCGGCCAGGCGACGGCGGGGTTCGTCTCCGTCCGCCTGGAAGGTCTTGCCATCGAGGAAGGCGAGGAACGCGGAGAGGGCTTCGGGGGCCTTGCCTCGGTTGTAGTAGGACTCGCCGAGGTTGAACGCCGCCTGGACCGCCGCGGGGTGGGCCGGGGCGACGGCGAGGGCTCTACGGATCGCGGCGACACCCAGGTTGAGGGCGTTGTCGTCGGGCGGGTTGGAAATGCCGAAGGTGGAAGGGATTCGGTAGAGGGCGTCGGCGCGAATTCGCGAGGCGTCGGCGTTGGGCTGGCCTTCGAGGTCTCGGGCGAGGTCGAGCCAGGTCAGGCGGGCCTGGGGGCTTTGGCCGGCGGCGAGCTGCGTGTCCCCCAGTTCGAGGCGCGCGGTGGGTCGGTCGGCGCCTTGGGGGTATTCGCTGAGGTAGGCGTTGAAGTCCTGGAGGGTTCGGGCGTGGTTGAGGGTGGCCTGGCTGGCTCGGGCCATCTCCAGGAGGAACTTGGCGCGGGCGTTGGCACTTTGGGCGAGGTTACGAGCTTCGAGCAAGAGGGCGTAGGCGCCTTCGGGGTCGGGGGTGGCGGCGGGACTTTCGGGGTGGAGCAGGGTGTTGGCGAAGTTCTGGTAGAGGCCGGCGAGGCGGTCCTTGCGGTTGCCGTCGAGGAGGGCCTCGGCCTCGGCGCGGGCGAGGGCCTCGGCCTGGTCGGCGTGGCCGGCGGCGAGTTGGGAGGCGGCGAGCTCGGCGCGGAGCTTGGGGGCCCAGGTTCCCGAGGGGCCGGCCTTGAGTGCTTCGGTCCAGGCGGCTCGGGCGTCGTCGCCCTTGTTGTCGAGCTTCAGGGCGATGCCGCGAACGAGGGCGAGGTAGGCTCGGTCGTCGGGCGAGAGTTTGGGGGCGTCGGCGGCGCGGTTGAGTCCGTCGAGGGCGTCGGTGATTCGGCCTTCCTGGAGGGCTCCGACGACCTCGGCCGGGAGGGGCGGGGCGATTGGCTCGATGATTTGGTGGCTGGGCGGGGGCTTGGGGGGGTCGTCGGGTCGGGCCGTGGCGACCAGGGCGAGCAGGGCCAGTGAGAGGAGTCCGAATCCGATGCGTCCCTGGACTTTCGGCCCGGTCATGGCGCTGTCTCCCGCGGTGCGGTCGGGTCAGAGAGGTGGGCTCGCGGTGGGCCCGCGAGCGATCCTTCGACGCCGATCGTACCGAGGAAGTTCCCCCGGGGGTGGGAAAAAAGCCCGGGGGAGGCGACAAACGTCAGGGGGAGCCGGAGGCGGTTTCGAGGGGTTCGAGGGTCACGTCGTCGATCCAGAGCTCTCCGACCTCGGCGATGCTGGAGATGCGGAAGTCGAGGGCGAGGCGGTTGGCGTCGGCCTCGGTGGTGAAGATGCGTTCGACTCGGGTCCAGCGGCCGACGATGGGGAGGACTTCGTCGCGGGTGGCGTCGTAGAGGGTTTTGAAGCCGGTGGGGGCGTCGCGGAACTGGACGACCCGGGCGTGGCATTCTCCGTAGGTGCCGGGGGCGACGAGATACCAGAAGCGCAGGCGGTAACGGGTGGCGTAGGGGACTGGCTGGTCGTAGAAGTGGTACGACTGGCGGTCGGCGACGTGGGCCTGGAGGTGGAGGCTGTCTGGGGCCGAGACGAAGTGGCGGGTGTCGAGATTCTTGGCCGGGGGCCGGGGCCAGGTCAAAGCGGGTCGGGGCATGCGGCGGGCTCGGTCGAGTGGCAGCGCGTCGACCAGGGAGGCCGGGCCGAGGTGGAGGGTCAGGGTGCGAGGGCCGAGGAGGGGGTCGTAGGCTCCGTAGAGGAAGTGGTGATGTTCGAGGCAGAGCCGGGCGCGGACGAGTCCGCCGGGGGGGACTTGGAGCGCGGTGGACGGAGGAGCGGTCGCGTCGGGGACGGGAGTGCCGTCGGGCCAGACGCGGAGGGTGGCACGCTCCCGGCAACGAAGGGAGTCGTCGGCGGAAGGGAGGACCTCGGCGGTGGCGGTCAGGGCGTCGGGACCGTGCAGCGAGAGGTTGGAGGCTCGGGGGCTGGCGTGGGAGGCGATGCGGGAGTTGGAGACCCAGCCCTCGACGTTGGCCGCAAGGTCGGCGGGGGTGAGGTTCAACGGTTGGGGAGAGTCGTTGCGTAGTCGGTAATCCAATTGCCAGTAACTGTACTGGTCGGGGGCGACACCGGCGGGCCGGCCCTGCTCTCGCTCCTGGGTGACGACGCGGTCGACCACGGCGAGCGAAGGCGGAGGCGGAGGCGGAGAGGTTGGCGGTTCGGCGGAGGTGGCGAAGATGGGCGTGATGGCCAGGAAGGCCAGGGCGGACGAGAGGCGCCGGGAGCCGGCGCGGGGGATGGGACCGGGCATGGGCGGGTTCCCCTTCCTTGGGGCCTGGCAAGCCGACCGCCGTCCAGCGGTCCCGACCTGGAAACGACGCCTCGGCGACCTCGGACGGGGCCAGACGCGGACCCGCCCGCGAGGGGCGACGCGGCGAGGGGGTGGAGACCGGCGGGCCTGCGGCGTCCGGTCCTTCCCCTATGGTTGACTTTGGAACACGGGGCGGAAACTGTCTCCTAACTTGGCGAGCTTGGTGCGAAAAAACCACGAGGACCGGACGCGCGGATCCTGGTCAGTCGGCGTCTTCGAGGTCGATGGGATCTTCGTCGGCGGCTCGTCGGAGGAAGCGGGGGAGGAACCGTTTGAGAAAGACCGAGACGGCGATCTGGGTGGAGGGGTTGTCCATTCCCCAGATGCTGGCTCGGAGGGTTTCGAGGTCGGGGTCCATCTGGATGAAGTATTGAGATTCGACGGCCAGGGAGAATTCGAGTTCCTGCTCGACCCACTGACCGGCCAGGGCGTTGACACCGGGTCCGCCGACGGAGACGGTGGGCAGGTTCTGGAGGGGCTCGTCGTTGAGCCAGCGGAAGTCGGCCAGGACGATGACCTTGAAGGGAGGGTCGGCCGGGGGGTCGAGGGTTTCGGCGAGGCGCTCGATTTCGCGTTTGAGGTAGTAAGCCAGGGGCCGGTCGACGTCCTCGGCGCGGGGGGTGCTTCCCGTGACGATTAGCAGGAGGCGGGAGGATTCGTCGTCGTCATCTTCGGCCATGAAAGGTGGCCCCTGGGTCGAGGTCGGTCGTGGGCAGGACCTGTCGTGGGTTGGTTCGGGGACGGGGTCCGCCCGTTCATGCTAGGTGGAGACGCGGGGGTCGGCAAGCCGTTGGGGGTCCGGCGGGGCTGGGCCGGGTTCAGGGTTGTTCGGTGGATTTCCAGAGGGCGACGCGGCGAAGGGCGGCGTCGGCGGCGTGGAGGTCGTCGTTGGCCTCGGCCTCGAAGTGCTGGCTGACGGCTCGGCCCCCGGCGGTGGGGATGAGGCAGCGGAATCGGCAGGGGCCTTCCGGTTCGCCCTCGATCCAGTAGCGGGCGACGCCCAGGGTTTTCATCCGACGGCGAAGGTTGTCCCAGCCTTCGTTGGCGGGGACTTCGGCGAGGGACCTGGCGGGGGTGTCCTCAACCCTGGAAGGGGCTGGAGCGGGCTCGGCTCGGGCGATGTCGAGGGATTCGGGGTCGAGGGGGGCTGGGGCTTCGGACTCGTCGAGGGTGGTGGTTTGGCGGTTGGCCTGGGTGAGAGCGGCGTCGGTCTTGGCGGGCGTGGGGCGACGGACCGGGGGGAGTTCCGGCGCGTGGAGGTCGCCGAGGGCCAGGGAGGAGGGGGCGGCCGAGGGAATTTCGGCGCTGGGAGCGTCGGGTTCGCTGTCGAGGATTGGCGTGGGGGGGTTGGCTCGTTTGGGAGGCGATCCCTGGGTGAGGGCCTGGAGCCTGGCCAGGGCCGGACCGTTGGTGGCGAGTCCCCCGGCGAAGGCCGCGGCGATCAGGACGACGGCGAAGAACGCTTTGCCCACGGTGGCGGCCTCCTTGCCGTCGAGGGGTTGGTCGGGTCGAGTCGAGGCTTGCCGTTCAAGGATCGCGGCGGGGCGGCGAACTCCCTTACGGCGGGCGTGCGTATTCAATCGGGGGGGGCGGGTTCTGGCAAGATCAATCGGCGAGCAGGGCCATTTCGTTCTCACTTTGGGTGGACCCAAGGGGACTGGCTCCGGCGGTCCCCCTTTCGCCGCCTGATGTCCCTCCCACGCCGCCCACCGGGCCCGGGAAAGGGGGACGGGCACCGAGCGAAGTACCGCCGGAGCCAGTCCTCGATTGCAAGGCCAATGGAGAAATCAACGGCCCGGAATCGGCGAGGGTGCGGGGATTCGGCGTTCGGGGGGGCGTGTTAGGCTGGGGGTCTCATGTTCTCGGCGATCTGGATGGTCGTATCGTTGCCGTTTCGCCTGGTGGGGTGGGTTTTCCACCTGCTGGGTCGGGCGTCGGCGCTGTTGCTGGGGTTTGGGTTGATGGTGGGAGGGGGCGTGTTGAGCGCGGGATCGTTGGCGTGGGTGGGGCTGCCGATGTTCGTGGTGGGCTTGGTGCTGACGTTGAGGGCTCTGGGGTGAGGGCGATCGACCTGGACCAGAACGCGACGACGGCGCTGGACCCGTCGGTGCTGGAAGCGATGCGGCCGGTTTGGCTGGCGGGGGGCAATCCCGAGAGCCGTCATGGGGCGGGGCGGGCGGCTCGGCGGGCGCTGGAGGAGGCACGGGAGCAGTTGGCCGAGATTTTGGGAGCGGCGCCGGGGGAGGTGGTATTCACCGGGGGCGGGACCGAGGCCAACAACCTGGCTATTTTCGGTCTGGCCGAGGCGGGAGGTCCGGGGTTGGGGCATCTGGTGTCGAGCCCGATCGAGCATCCGGCGGTGGCGGGGCCGGTGGCTCGGTTGGAGGAACTGGGTTGGACGGTGGATCGGCCGGAGGTCGATGGTGAAGGGTTGGCCGATGCCGGGGGGATGGTTGCGAGGATTCGAGACGGGACGCGACTGGCGACGTTGATTTTGGCCCACAACGAGACCGGGGCGATTCAGCCGGTGGGGGAGCTGGCAAAGCTGGCGGCTGGGCGTGGAGTGCCGGTTCATGCCGATGGGGTGCAGGCGGTGGGGCGGATCTCGGTGAACTTCCGAGAACTGGGCGTGGCGACCCTGGCGGCGAGTGCCCACAAGTTTCATGGTCCGGCGGGGGTGGGGATTTTGCTGGTGAGGGAGGGGGTGGTCCTGGGTCCAAGAGGATTTGGGGGAGGACAGGAGCGGGGGCGACGGCCGGGAACTCCGTCGGTGGCGCTGGCGGTGGGGATGGCCACGGCGTTGGGGGCCTGGCGGGGGGAGGCCGAAGCTCGGCGGGCTCGGTGGGTGGGGTTGCGGGATCGGCTGGAGGCGGGATTGGTGGGGAGGTTGGGGGTAGATCGGGTGGTTCGCAATGGTCCAAGGGATGAGGCTCGACGGTTGCCTCAGACCTTGAATGTGGGATTTCCCGGGCTGGATGGCGATGCGTTGTTGATGCAGTTGGACCTGGCGGGGATTCGGGTTTCGCTGGGGTCGGCGTGCGCGAGTGGGGCTAATGCGGCCTCGCCAAGTTTGTTGGCGATGGGAGTGCCGACGGATCGGTTGCGGTCGTCGGTGCGGTTCAGCCTGGGGGCGGGGACGACCGAGGCGGACGTGCATGAGGCGATTGCCCGTGTTCTGGCGGTGGTGGGGCGGGTGGGTGGTTCGTTGCGAGGTTGAGGGTGATCGACAGGATTCGATTTCCGAGAAAGTTGGCCGGTCCTGGGAATTGGGCTCAAGGTGGGTGGAGGTGGGGTCGATCCTTGGTCGATAGGTAGGATCAGGCGCGCCGAGGCCGCGTCGTCGACGAGTCCAGGAGGAGGACCCGCACCCATGACGAGCCCAGGCACGACCTTGCGCCGCGTTCTCACCGCGACACCGTTGTTGCTCGTCGGCTGTACGAGCGTCATGGGGCCGGGGGTTGCTCCCCAGGTTCGGACGGTCGCGTCGGTGGGAGATCGGGCGTTGCCGATTGTGGATGGGCCCCCGGGGGATACGGTGGTGGCCTCGGCCGAGCCTCCCGAGGTCAAGGTTCGTTCGGAAGGGCGGGTTTCGGGGCGGGTGGTCGACGAGCGTGGGGAGCCGGTGCCCAACGCCAGCGTGCGGCTGGCGATGGGGGGCGCCGAGCGGGGTCGGGCGGTCCAGACCGAGACGGATGGGTCGGGGGCGTTCACGCTGCGAGGGTTGCGGCGGGGCGTGTCATATACCGTGGTGGTCGAGAGCGAGGATGGGGATGAGGTTCGGTCGGGGCGGGCGGAGGTCGAGGCTCCCGAGCATGACGTGCGGATCGCGCTGGGGACGGATGGGGCGACCCAGACGGCGGAGCGGTTGGGAGAGAGTCAGGGTCGGGTGGGTCGCGTCTCGGAACGGCGGGAGGCTGAGTCGTCGGAGGACCCTCCGGCGCGGAGTGCGAAGCGGCGGGTGAACTCCGAGGATTTGCCCGAGACGGACCCGTCGGCCGAGGAGGGGGACGTCCCTCCGCCGGATGAGGCGCCGGGTGGCGAGGCGGGGCCGGGGCGGGGGCGGTTGAAGGTGTCTCCGTCGGAGTGGCATCGGCCGGGAGAGGCGGCTCGGGTTCCGGAGTCGACGACCTCGGCTGAGCCCACGCAGGTCGACAAGAAGGAAAAGCGCGGGACGAAGGCGCCGGCGTTTGTTCCCTTACCGGCCGATCAGGTGGCGGACTTTCCTCCGGAGCCGGAGACCGCTACTTTGCCCTCGCCCGAGGAGGCTCCCCAGCCGGCGGAGGATGCGCCGCGTCCCGGGTTTCCGGTGGCGGAACGTCCGGCGTTGCCCGCGGTGGGAACGGCGGAGGCGGCGTCCGAAGTTTCAGCGGGGCTTTCGTCGGTGGCTGCGGAGGCCCCGACGCCGATGCCGGTTGCCGAGAATTCCACGAAGACAGTCGCAAGCGTCGATGGAGGCAAACCGGCCGAGGCGACGGACGAATTGATGGGCGCGGGCGTTGAGGCCGCGAGACCGGCTCCCGAGACGGCCCCGCCCGCAATTTCGGCCGAGGCCGCCGTCGAGGCGTCTTCTCCCGTCCCCACACCCGAGACCGAATCGGTCGTCGCCGGGGCGGCATCGGGCGCGGATTCGTTGCTGGAGACTCAAGAGGCCTCGTCTGCCGCGGCCCGGGAAGCGGCCCCGGTTCCGGTCGACCCCCCGACCGTGGCGAACCCGGAGGATTCGGCCTCCGCTCCGCCGGCTTCAGCTTCCACGGCTCCCCCCCCCTCGGCGGAAGCGACGGCGACGGAGGAGAAGTTGGACCCTTTGCCTGGAGTTGGCGCGGCCGCGGAGGCGGAGGCGGTTTCTGCCGCGGAGCCGGTGGTGGCGGCGGCGGTGGAATCGGGTCCGGCTCCCGAGGTGGCGGACGCGGATTCGGCGGGGGCCCGGAAGCGAACGACCTGGGGAGAGCTGGTGGCTCCGGCTGCTCCGGTGGCGGTGACGGCGGCGGCCACGACCGAGCCGAGGCGGGGGTTTTTGGGTCGGCGGATGCGGACTCCCGCGAAACTGGGAGCCGAGCCCGGGACCGGGACGGAGTTCGCCAAGGCCGAGGCCCAGGTGGATTCTCGGCGCAACCAAGTGGTGGATTTCACGTTGCCGGATCTTCAGGGGCGACCCGTCCGGCTGCGGGACCTGGATGCGGATCTTATTCTGTTGGATTTCTGGGGGACCTGGTGCGGTCCTTGCGTCCAGTCGGTTCCCCACCTGATCGGGCTTCAAGAGAAGATGGGGGCGCGGACGTTGCGGGTGGTGGGAATCGCTTATGAACGGTCGGGAACGGCGGCCGAGCAGGCGGCGGCGGTGAAGGCGGCGGGAGAGAAGCTGGGAATCACCTATCCGCTCCTGCTCGGAAACGCGGATTCTTGCCCGTTGCAGGCGGCCCTTCATGTGGGGGTCTATCCGACAATGGTCCTGCTGGATCGCCAGGGGAATATTCTGTGGCGAGACCAGGGGGCGTCGGTCGGGACGTTGGCGAGGCTGGACAAGGTGATCGATGCGCAGGCCGGGGCGATGGTGGCTCGGAAGTGACGCCGAGGTTGGCGGTCTCGGCGGTTCAGGAGAGGCCGCGGATGGTTCCGGTGTCGTCGACGTCGATGCGTTCGGCGGCGGGACGCTCGGGGAGGCCGGGCATGCGGACAAGCTCCCCGGTGAGGACGACGAGGAAGCCGGCTCCGGAGGCGATCTCCACGTCTCGGACGGAGATAGTGAACCCCTTGGGTCGGCCGCGGAGCTTGGGGTTGTCGGAGAGGGAATCCTGGGTTTTGGCCATGCAGACGGGGAAGTTGCCGTAGCCGAGGCGGCGGGCCTTGCGGGCTTTGGCCAGGGCCTCGGGCTGGAAGCGAACGCCGTCGGCGCCGTACATGATGCGGGCGATGGCTTCGACCTTGGCCTCGAAGGGGGCCTCGGTGGGATAGATGGGTTTGAAGGGGGCCGAGGGGGTGTCGCAGGCGGCGACGACGGCCTCGGCGAGTTCGGTGGCACCGGCTCCTCCCTGGCCGAAGACGTCGGCGGTGGCGGAGGCGACGTTCCGGGTTCGGCAGAAAGCGTGGATGGTTTCGAGTTCCTCGGCGGTGTCGGCGGCGAAGCGGTTGATGGCGACGACCACGGGCTTGCCGAAGTGGGCGGCGGCGTCGAGGTGGGCGGCGAGGTTTTCGAGGCCGCGGTGGACGGCGGCGGGGTCGGCGACCTTGAGGGCGTCGAGAGCGGTGCCGCCGTGCATTTTCAGGGCTCGGACGGTGGCGACGATGACCACGGCGGCAGGGTCGAGGCCGGCGGTGCGGCACTTGATGTCGAAGAACTTCTCGGCGCCGAGGTCGAAGGCGAAACCGGCCTCGGTGACGGCGTAGTCGCCGTGGGCCAGGGCCATGCGGGTGGCCAGGACCGAGTTGCAGCCGTGGGCGATGTTGGCGAAGGGGCCGCCGTGGACGAAGGCGGGGGTTCCTTCTCGCGACTGGACGAGGTTGGGCAGGAGGGCTTCGTTGAGGATGGCGGTCATGGCGCCGACGACACCGATCTCGTCGGCCAGGACGGGGCGGCCGTCTCGGGTTGAGCCGACGAGCATCCGGCCGAGACGGGCGCGGAGGTCGGCCGGGGATTCGGCCAGGCAGAGGATGGCCATGACCTCGCTGGCGGCGGTGATGTCGAAGCCGCTTTCCCGGGGGACGCCCTGGCCGGGACCTCCGAGGCCGATGGTGACCTTGCGCAAGGCTCGGTCGTTCATGTCGAGGACGCGCTTCCAGAGGACCCGGCGGGGGTCGAGGGCGGTGTCGCCGAAGTGGAGGCGGTTGTCGATGGCGGCGGCCAGGAGGTTGTGGGCGGCGGTGATCGCGTGGAAGTCGCCGGTGAACTGGAGGTTGATGATGTTGGAGGGTTCGAGCCGGCTGGCGCCTCCGCCGGTCGCTCCCCCTTTGCGACCGAAGACCGGGCCCATCGAGGGTTGCCGAAGCGCCAGGACCGAGCGGCGGCCAATCTGGCGGAGGCCCTGGGCCAGGCCGATCGAGACGGTGGTTTTGCCTTCGCCGGCGGGGGTGGGGGTGATGGCCGAGACCAGGACGAGTTTGCCGGGGGGGCGGTCGGCCGTTTTGAGGGCTTCGAGCCGGACCTTGGCCTTGTCTCGACCGTAGGGTTCGAGGTGCTCGGGGGCGATGCCCAGGTCGTGGGCGACTTCGGCGATGGGGCGCATTTGCGGTTGCGACATGGCGGGCGTGGACCCTGGGCTGGGAAGAGTTTAGGCCGTCACTCAGGAGGCGGGGCCGAGATACTTGGCGAGCCAACCGTGGACCTCTCGCCACCAGACCAGGCGGTTCTGGGGCTTGAGGATCCAGTGTCCTTCGTCGGGGAACCAGAGGTAGCGGCTGGGGATGCCTTGGCGCTGGAGCGCCGTGAACATGCCGAGGCCCTGGGCGTCGGGGACGCGGAAGTCGAGGGCTCCGTGGATGACGAGGGTCGGCGTCTTGAAGTTCCCGGCGAAGGCCGAGGGAGACTGGGCCCGGTAGAGTTCGGGGTGGTCCCAGGGGGTTCCGCCGAATTCCCATTCGGGGAACCAGAGTTCCTCGGTCGTGCCGTACTTGCTTGGGGTGTCAAAGACCCCGGCGTGACAGATGAGGGCCTGGAAGCGGTTGGTGTGGCCGGCGATCCAGTTCACCATGAAGCCGCCGTAGGAGCCTCCCATCGCCGCGACCTTCTGGTCGTTGAGGAACGGGTAAGTCTTGAGGGCGTGGTCGAGCCCCTTGTTGAGGTCTTCGTAGACGCGGCCGGTCCAGTCCCGGCTGATCTGGTCGGTGAACTTCTGGCCGTAGCCGGTGGAGCCCCGGGGGTTGATCGCGATTACCGCGTAACCCGGGGCGGCCACGAGCTGGTAGTTCCAGCGGGCGTGCCATTCGTCGTGCCAGGCGCCCTGGGGGCCTCCGTGGATCATCAGGACGACGGGGTATTTCTTGGCGGGGTCGAAGCCGGGGGGCTTGATGAGCCAGCCGGAAACGTCGTCGTTGTCGGCGCCTTTGAAGGTGAAGGGCTCGGCGGGGTGGAGGTCAAGCTGGGCGAGGAGGGGGGCGTTGTGGTGGGTCAATTGCTTTGGATTGGAGCCGTCGATGTTGGCCTGGTAGACCTCGGCGGGGTGGGCGGCGTCGCCGTGCAGGTAGACGAAGCCGTCGGCGGTCGCGACCTGCGCCGCTGTGTTCACTCCTGGCTGGATGAGCGGTTGGACCGCGTAGTCGCTTTGGCCGATTCCCCCGCCGTTGGACCCGCCGGGCTGGCCGGTATTTCGATCTCGCAAGGCGACGATGGGTTCGCTGCCGCGGTCGTCGATCGTCGCGAAAGGACCGCGATTCTGGTGCCCGGGCGGCGCCCAGGTGTAGGAGAGGATCGGTCGGTCGATTCCGCTGATCGCCCTGGGCTTTCTGTTGGGATGCTGGTCGATCGGCAGGAAGGCGAGCGTCCAGAGGTCCGACTCGAAGCCGGGCCGGGCCTGCTTGCGGTAGGCCAGGATGCCTTCGACTGGAGAAAAGGCCGGCTGGTCGTCGGCGGCGGGGTTGTCTTCGGTCAGGTTTTTGAGGTCTCCGCCTTCGAGGGGAACGGTCCAGATGTCGGTGTTGGTGGACCAGGCCATGTCCTTGAGCGGTTCGGCGGTGAAGGCGAGGGTCTTTCCGTCGGGGGAGATGTCGTATTCGTTCGAGCCGCCGAAGGGGCCAGGGGGGGCGTTGGCTTCGAGCTTGGGGGTCAGGTCTCGGGCCACGCCGGTTTTGGCGTCGGCGGCGAACATGTGGGAGCGTTTGCCTTCGTCCCATTTGTCCCAGTGGCGGACCATCAGTTTGTCGTAAACCCGGGCCTGACTCTTGGATTCGGCCTTCTTCTTGTCCTCGGCGGCGGTCTCGTCGGGGGTTTTGCCGGGGTAGACCTCGGCGGCGAAAACCAGAATGTCCCCTTTTGGAGACCAGATGGGGCCGTTGGCGTCGATGGGGAGTTTGGTGAGTTGGCGGGCCTCGCCTCCTTCGAGGGGGAGGAGCCAGATCTGGGCCTTGCCGGAGCGGTTGGAGAGAAAGGCGAGGGTTTTGCCGTCGGGGCTCCAGCGGGGGTGGGTGTCGACGCCCGGGGCGGTGGTGAGGCGGCGGGGCTCGCCCCCCTTGGTGGGGACGAGCCAGAGGTCGCTGTTGGTTTTGTCAATGGCCGGGTCGCGCTCGGAGACGACGTAGGCGACGAGAGCGCCGTCGGGGGAGACCTGGGGGTCGGCGACGGCCTTGATGGCGAGGAGGTCGTCGGCGGTCATCGGGCGGCCGGCGGCGAGGGCGTTCGCGGCTGGCGGGAGCGCCAGGGCCGCGAGGAGGAGGAAGGTTCGGTTCATGGCGTTCCAGGCTCCGGGAATTAGATGCGGCCGTGGCCCAGTTTCTTGAGGGCGGGGGTCAGGGCCAGGAGCAGCAGCCCCGGGACCGCCGAGGTGATGATCAGGAATTCCCACAGGTTGAAGCGTCCCTCGACGTAGGATTCGAGCTTGCCAGCCAGGTAATTGGCGAGGCACGTCGAGAGGAACCAGATGGCCATCATCATGGACGCCAGGCGTGGCGGGGCGAGTTTGTTGACCAGCGACAGGCCGATCGGCGAGAGGGCCAGTTCCCCAATCGTAAAGAGGAAGTAGACGCCGATCATCCACATCAAGTTGACCTTGCCATCGGTGGCGGCCTTGCTCGCCTGAGAGGCGGCGGCCATCAAGGCGCAGCCCCCGGCCAGGAGCAGGAGTCCGATGGCCATCTTGGCGGTGGAGGGAATCTTGAAGCGGGTGCGGTCCAGGGCTGTCCAGAGCAAAGAGAGAATCGGCGCGAAGATGAAGATCAGCATCGGGTTGACGGACTGGAGCGTGGAGGCGGGGATCTCTCGGCCGAGGACGTGGCGGTTGACCTGGTTGTCGGCGAAGAGGGTCATCGTTCCGCCGGCTTGCTCGAAGGCCATCCAGAAGACGACCGAGAAGACCGAGCCGATGACGATGACGCTGATGCGCTGCCAGTCGACGCCCTCGGGCTGGCCGACGGTGGTCACCACCTTAAAGAGGAAGTAGAGGAAGGCGGCGGCTCCGACGAGTCCCAACGCCCCGAAGAGGTAGAGCTTGAACGGGCGAAGAGTGGGCCACGCCTGGATGCTGCCGTAGGCAAAGGCGAGGCAGGCGAGCGCGAACAGGATGACCTGAGTCCAGTCGAGGACGGAGAGGCGGGATTCCTCGCGGCCTGGAGGGAAGCCGCCGACGAGATACCGTTGGAAGGCCAGGAAGGAGATGAGGCCGAAGATCATGCCCACCCCCGCGGCGCCGAAGCCGTAATGCCAGCCGACTCTTTCGCCCAGGATGCCGCAGACCAAGGGAGAGAAGAAGGCCCCGAGATTGATGCCCATGTAGAAGATGGTGTAGGCCCCGTCGCGACGGGCGTCGCCCTGGGGGTAGAGGTTGCCGACCATCGTCGAGATGTTGGGCTTGAAGAAGCCATTGCCCAGGATGAGCAGGCCCAGGGCCAGGTGGAGCAACGGTTCGAAGGCCATCGCGAAATGGCCCATCGCCATGACGATGCCGCCGATGAGGATGGCCTTGCGCTGGCCGAGGACCTTGTCGGCGAGATAGCCGCCGATCATGGGGGTCAGGTAGACCAGCCCGGTATAGATGGCGTAGATGTCGAGCGCATCGGGCCGGGACATCTTCAGGTGCTTGGTCAGGTAGAGCACCAAGAGAGCGCGCATGCCGTAGTAGCTGAATCGCTCCCACATTTCGGCGCCGAAGAGGACGTAAAGCCCCATGGGATGGCCCGACGTCGCGGGGGCCGGGGACTCGACTTCGGCGAGGCTGGACATGTGGGGGCTCCTCTCGTCGGCTTAACGTCCGGCCGGTTCCTGGCGATCCCGGACGGACCCGAACAGCCTACCGAAACCCCTCGCCGCGCCCAAGCCCCCCCCTTTTGGTGTGCTCGTCGCACAATTCAGCGGGGGGATGGGGCTGCCGACTTCACGCCCAGCCGTTCGAGGATGGCGGGGAGGCAGGGGACGGGGCCGGGGTCGGGGTAGAGTCTGGGGGAGCGGATGATTTCGAGGTGGTCGGTGGGAAGGATGAGGTGATCGGTCACGCCTTCGAGACGGGTGGAGGCGACCGAGACGCAGCCGTCTCCCAGGCCGTCGGTGAGTTCGTCGAGGCGGGGGGCGAGGTCGGTGGCGGCGAGACGGGCGGTGTGGCCGAGGAAGCCTCCGGCTCCGCCGAGGGCTCGCAGTTGGAATTCGAGACGCTGGCGGGCCGACTGGGTGAGGATCGCCTGGTTTCCGGCGAGGATGTGGTAGCGGACTCCGGGGCGTCGGGGGCGGGCGTTCAAAGCATCGAGGAAGGGGCTTCCGGGGGAGAGGTCCTCGGCCGCGGCGCCGACTCCGTCGGAGAGGGCGGCGAGGGCTCGGGCTTCTCGGCCGCGGGCGGCGCGCATTCCCTGGATCAGTTGGAGCAGGGACTGGGCTCCGGCGAGGTTGGAGCCGTGGTTGGGCGGGGCGACGAGGAGGAGGTCGGCCACGTCGGCAGTGTAGGTGTCACCCTCGACGTAGGAGCGGGCGAGGAGGGCTCCCATTGAATGCGAGAGGATCGACCAGGGGCGGGTGTCGGCGGCTCGCAAGCGGAATTCGGACCAGTCGTGGGAGAAGGCGGGGGCGGTCTGGTCGAGGTCGCGATTGTAGGGGTAGTCGTACAGGACCAGGCCGAAGCCGGCGGTTTCCAGCGGTTCCAGCAGGTGGCGGAAGACGGCCGAGGAGGAATTGAGGCCGTGGACGAGGCAGAGGGTGGGGCGGTTGGGGTCGTTGGGTCGGTAGGAGGGGCGGGCGGTTAGACCGTAGTTGGCTCGACGCTGGGAAGCGGCGGCGGCGCGGGTGGCGAGGTCATCGAGGCGGTCTCGGAAGGCGGGGAGGCCCTCGGGGGAGAGGGCGTCGGGGCGGATCTGGGCGATCAGGGCGTTGGGCTCGAAGCGGAGGGTGACGTCGGGGCCGATGGATTCGGTCAGGAGCGTGCGGGTCAGGGTGCCGCCGACGCCGTTGGTGGGGAGCGGGAACGGGATCTCGGGTTTTGGGAAGTTCAGGCCGGCGTGGTTGGCCAGGCGGTTGACGAGGTCGGCCGCGTCGAGATCTCCCGATTCGCCCAGGGGGATGCGAACTTCGCCGGGCTCGATCGCCGTGGCCCGACTAAGTGTTGCCAGAAAGATCAAGAAGAAGGAGGCGAGGGCCTTGCGGGAAGTCATTCGCGGCGGATCTCGTCGAGGGGGGACGCTTCCAATGAGTTGGGGCAGGGCGGTCCTGGGGAGCGCCCGCGTCCTGGAGCGATGCGGCTGGCTGGCCCGCGTGGGAAGGATGAGGACAGAGTGCCGTAGCGAGAGGGTTGGTGTCAAAGGCTTGCCGAACCATGAAATTGGGGCCGGGGAAGAGATCGGGTCGCGCTTGCACCTAGTATGCGATTTGCTTATCATGCATACTCGATTGCCCTCCGGTTGCGCCCGCCGCTTTTGTACCCCTAGGCCCGCCCCACCCCTCGGCGGACGTAAAATCCCATGACTCGTCGCGACGAAATCCGCAACGTGGCCATCATCGCGCACGTTGACCACGGGAAGACCACCCTGGTCGATGCGATGCTTCGTCAGTCCGGCCAATTCCGGGCGAGCCAGCTCCAGGGGGATTGCATCCTCGACTCCAACCCCCAGGAGCGCGAGCGGGGCATCACCATCCTGGCGAAGAACATCGCCATTAATTATGGCCCTCGCAAGATCAACATCATTGACACCCCCGGCCACGCGGACTTCGGCGGGGAGGTCGAGCGGACCTTGCAGATGGCCGATGGCTGCCTGGTGCTGGTCGACTCGTTCGAGGGGCCGATGCCCCAGACCAAGTTCGTGTTGCGCAAGGCGTTCGCCAACAAGCTGCGGCCGATCGTGGTGATCAACAAGATCGACCGGCCCGACGCTCGTCCGAACGAGGTTCTGAACGAAATCTTCGACACGTTCGTGGAGCTTGGAGCCGACGAGCAGCAGTTGGATTTCAAGTACATTTTCGCGTCGGGACGGGGTGGGTTCGCCTCTCACGACCCGAAGGCGAGCGAGGGGGATATTCAGCCGCTGCTGGACCTGATCGTCGAGCATGTGCCCGGGCCGGAAGTTGATGACACTCACCCGTTCCAGATGCTTTGCACGACTCTGGATTTCTCGGAATACGTCGGGCGAATCGCCATTGGGCGGATCGCGTCGGGGTCGGTACGCAAGGGGCAGAAGCTTTCCCTGGTGAAGGCGGGGGGGCGGAGTGTGCCGGCGACGGTCGATAACCTGATGGTTTTCGACAAGCTCGGGCGGGTGGAGGTGGCCGAGGCGAATGCCGGGGACCTGGTGGCGATCGTGGGGGCCTCGGCGGTGGACATTGGCGACACGTTGGCCGACGCGGCCGACCCGGTCGCGTTGCCGAGGATCGAGGTCGACGAGCCAACCTTGAGCATGATGTTCACGGTGAATGACTCGCCGCTGGTGGGCGAGGGGGATTTTCTGACGACGCGGCACCTCAACGACCGGCTCCAGAAAGAGTTGCAGTCGAACGTGGCGCTGAAGGTTGAGACGTCGGAAGATCGCGATTCGTTTATCGTTTCGGGCCGCGGGCTGCTGCATCTTTCGGTCTTGATCGAGACGATGAGGCGCGAGGGGTTTGAGTTGGCGGTGGGGAAGCCGGAGGTCATCGTCAAGATGGTCGATGGCGTGAAGATGGAGCCTTATGAGTACCTGGTGATCGATGTGCCGACCGACCAGCAGGGGCCGGTGATGGAGCATATTGGCAACCGTCGGGGCGAGTTGGCGAACATGGACTTCAAGGGGACTTATGCCCACATGGAGTTCGTGATCCCCGCCCGGGGGTTGCTGGGGTTGCGCAATCGGCTGCTGAGCGCCACTCAAGGAGAGGCGATCATGCACCACAGTTTTCACGGATACCAGCCGTTGCGGGGGGATGTGCCGAAGCGCCCCAATGGTGTGATGATCAGCATGGCGAGGGGTCAGGCGGTGGGGTTCTCGCTGGATAATCTTCAGCAGCGCGGGACGATGTTCGTGGCGCCTGGAGATGACGTTTATGAGGGGATGATCGTCGCCGAGAACTCCCGCAACGACGACATGATGGTCAACCCCTGCAAGGAAAAGAAGCTGACCAACATGCGGGCCTCGGGGTCGGACAAGAATATCCTGCTGAAACCGCCGAGGATTTTGACTCTGGAGATTGCTCTGGAGTACATCGAGTCGGATGAGTTGGTGGAGATTACTCCGTCGAAGATTCGCCTGCGCAAGAAGGTGCTGACCGAGGAGGGGCGTCGACGTTCGGAGCGGGGGTCGAAGAAGGTCAGCGTTTGACCTGGCCTGGTACGGTGCGAGGCAACTTCGATGGCGAGCAACCCGGCGACGATCCCTTCGGCCGAGATGGATGAGGAGGCCTTCGCGAACTACCTCAAATTGCCTGCCTCGGAGCGGCCCGGCTGAGGCCTGGGCGGCGAGGTTGGCCGATTATGCGTGGATCGGGGTGCGAGAAATCTGGAGAGTTCACGAGGAGGCGGAGTCGATCGAAGTCTTTGCCCTGCGAGACGGGCGCTATTCATCGGTCCGCACCGTTGGACGCCAGGGTTCGATCACGTCGCCGATCCTCCCAGGCTTCTCCCTCCCTCTTGGCCCGTTGTTCGAATTGTGAACGCATCTCCCTTGATGGCGGACCGCATGAGCATGCTTGAAGCGACGCCGGCCGTTGAGTGGCGGGATGTGACCCGTCGGCATCCGGATGGGTTGGAGGCTCCGGCGGGGGTGAGTTTGTCGGTGGCACGGGGTGAAGTTCTGGCCGTACTGGGAACTAGCGGGTCGGGGAAGACGACGTTGGTCAAGATGGCCAACCGGTTGGTGGAACCGACGAGTGGGTCGGTGTGGGTTGAGGGGCGGGATGTGATGGGCTGGGACCCGATCGCGCTTCGGCGGTCGATTGGGTATGTCATCCAGGAGGCGGGGTTGATGCCTCACCTGGATATTCTGGAGAATGTCGGGCTGGTTTTGAAGTTGATGGGACGGAAGGCGGCCGAGCGTCACGAGACGGCGAGGGAGAGTTTGCGGCTGGTGGGGTTGGAGCCGGGTCGGTTCGCGGCGTTGTATCCTCATCAGTTGAGCGGTGGACAGCGGCAGCGGGTGGGTGTGGCCCGGGCGTTGGCGGCTGACCCGGCGTTGATCCTGATGGATGAGCCGTTTGGGGCGCTCGACCCGGTGATTCGGCGCGGGTTGCAGGATGAGTTTCGGGCGTTGCAGCAGCGGTTGGGGAAGACCGTGGTGATCGTCACCCACGACATCCGCGAAGCTTGCCGGGTGGCCGATCGGTTGGCGTTGATGGATGCCGGGCGACTCGTGCAGCAGGGGACGGCCGAGGCGTTGATGGAGCATCCGGCGACTGACTTCGTGCGTGAGTTCTTTCGAGAGGCCGAGGCGGTTGTTGGCGCGGGCGCTGATTCGGGGGGTGTTTGAGATGGGTTTGTCCCTGGGCCTCGGCGGGATCGATTGGGCGGAACTGGGCGACTTCGCGGCGGCCCATTTGAATTTGGTAGTGGAGGCGATCGCCATCGCCACGACGATCGGGGTTCCCCTGGGTATTTTGGCGACGCGGTCGCGTTGGTTGGAACGGTCGGTGGTGGGGGTCGCCAATATCCTTCAGACGGTGCCGAGCCTGGCGTTGCTAGGAGTTTTGCTCGCGTTGTTTCGAGGGACGATCGGCAAGCCGCCGGCGCTAGCGGCGTTGGTGATTTATGCGTTGTTGCCGATCATCAAAAATACGGTGCTGGGCCTGCGGGGGATTGACCGGGGGGTGGCCGAAGCGGCGTTGGGGTTGGGGATGACGGCGAGGCAGCGGCTTCTGCTGGTGGAATTGCCTTTGGCGGTGCCGATTATTTTGGGAGGGGTTCGCGTCGCGGCGGTGGCGGCGGTGGGGATGGCGACGATTGCCGCGGCAATCGGGGCGAAGGGATTGGGGAGTTACATCTTCCGGGGGGTTCAGCTTAACAGCACGCATTTGATCTTGCTGGGGTCGATCCCGGCGGCCTTGCTGGCGCTGGCTTGCGATGCGGCGTTGGGTGAGGCGGAGTCGGCGTTGAGCCCGGCACGCCCTCGGCGGTCGAAGTTGCGAGGATGGCTGGCGGGTGGGGCGATTGTGATTCTGCTGGGGGCGGCGGCGTGGGGGGGACGGGAGGATTTTCGAGGCTGGCGGGGAGGGGAGCGGCCGATTGTGATCGGTGGCAAGGATGATCCGGAGTCGAATGTCCTGGCCCACCTGTTGGCGGATTTGGTGGAGGATCGGACCGGGTTGAAGGTCGACCGTCGTTTGAATCTGGGCGGGACGATGGTTTGTTATCAGGCGCTGAAGTCGGGGGGGATTGATGCCTATCCCGAATACACCGGGACGGCGTTGACGACGATCCTGCACGAACCGCCGATGTCGGACCCGTTGGCGGTGCTGCGGAGGATTCGCGAGGTGGCCGGAACTCGGGATGGGGTGGCCTGCCTCGATCCGTTGGGATTCGAGAACACGTTTGCGATTTTGGTTCGGAAAGACCAGGCGGAATTGCTGGGCTTGCACACCATTTCCGATCTGCTGGCCCATCAAGGGACCTTGAAGCCCGGGTTTGGGCCGGAGTTCATGAATCGTCCCGATGGGTATCCCGGTCTGGTGGTGGCTTATGGGTTGAAATTCGCCCATGCCCCTCGGGAGATGGACCGCAACCTCTTGTATCAGGCGGTGGCGGCCGGGACGCTGGACGTGGCGGCGGGGGACTCGACCGATGGGCGAATTGAGGCCCTGGGATTGACGGTGTTGAAGGACGATCGGCGCTATTTCCCGCCGTATGAGGCGGTTCCACTGGCGAATGCCGCGTCCCTGGGACGTCACCCGGAGCTACGCGACGCGCTGGATGCGTTGGCCGGGATGCTGGATGCTCCGACGATGCGGCGGCTCAACCGGGAGGTAGAGGCCGGGCGGAAAGACCCGGCCGTCGTGGCGAGGGAGTATCTCCGAGGGGCGGGGTTGTTGAAGCGCGAGGCCGCCCCGAAGCGTTGAGGTCCGCCGGTCAGGCCGGAATGGGTTTCGGTTCGACGAGGGGTCGCGGCGCTCGCTGTTCTCGGAAGAGGGCAGCGAAGGCCAGGGTGCAGAGGATGGTCAGCATGGTGGGACCGGCCCAGATGCGCGGCCAGTCGTTGCCGAGGTACTCGCGGGCTTGACCACCGAGCAGGGTGCCAGTCACGCAGCCGAGGCCGTAGATCAAAAAGATCAGGAAGGTCTGGGCCGAGGCCTTGATGTCGGCCGGGGCGGCACGGTCGACGTACATCTGGGCGACGACGAAGAAGAAACCGAACGAGAAGCCGTGCAGGACGATGGTTGAGACCATGAGCCACTGAGGCTGGCCGATCATCGACAGTCCGAATCGGAGAGCCCACATGCCGGCGCCCAGGATCATCGTCCCCTTATAGCCGAGCTTGGCCAGGGCGAGTGGAATGCAGAGCATCACCAGCATCTCGCCGATCTGGCCGAACGACATGACGCGCGGCACCTCTTCCTTGACGATACCGACGTCAAGGAGGAACGGCCCCTCGCACTGGAAGTAGAACGCCAGCATGATGCCGATCAGGGCGGCGTCGATGACCAGCACGGCGAAGGAGCGGTCACGCATCAGCCCGAGGGTCTCGCGGATGGCCGATGGCTTCTCGGCGAGGGCCCCTTCGGGAGCGGGGATTGGCGGGGTGTGCGGCAGGGTGAAGCAGTACAGACCGTAGATCAGGGAAAAGAGTCCGGCCAGAATCAGGCAGTGACGCTCGGAGGGGGTTCCCACCAGGTTGAAGAAGGGCTGGAGGGCGGCAATCTCACGGCCGTGCTTCCAGTAGGCCGTGAAGAAGAAGCCGGCGGCGACCCAGCCGATGGTTCCGAGGAGGCGGATGCCGCTGAAGCGAGCTTGATGCTCGGGTCCGAGGGCGCGGAAGGTCAGGGCGTTGGCCAGGGCGATACTGGGCATGTAGAGGTTGCAGTAGGCGAACATCAGCAGGAAGATCGGCCAGAACGCCCTCTGGGTCGAGGCGGCCATGAGCAGACCGCCGCCGATGAGATGCGCCGCGGCCAAGACCTTCTGGGTGGCAAAGTAGCGGTCGGCGAGCTGGCCCAGGATGAAGGGGCCGAGGATCGAGCCGAGGCCGTAGGTCGCCATGATGAACGCGACGCGCCCGGGGCGGATGTGGAGGCTGTCGAGGTAGAGGACCAGGATCGGCAGCCAGATCCCCCAGACGAAGAACTGGAGGAACATCATCGCCGAGAGGCGGAAGCGCAGGCCCAGACTCATCGAGGCGTCTCCCGGGGCGCGTCGTCCTGGACCGGCCGGTCAGAAAGTCGTCGGCCGTCGGCCCAGGTCCCCGGGCGTCGAATGTATCGCGGACTGCCCCTTTGCGTGAAGGGCCGGGTGGGGGCGGGTTTTCAGCGGGACCGGGGCGAGGGGCCGGGCTCGGTGGAGAGGCGTCCCGCGGCGACGTCGTCCCAGGAGAAGAGCTTGAAGGCTTGCTCTCCGCCGTCCTGCACGACCAGGAGACCGTGAGGGAACGCCGAGGTTGTCGGCAGGCTGGTCACGTCGAGGCCGTCGGTGTCGTGGATGTCGCCGAGAGGGCCGGCGGCCGGGTCAATCGTCAGCAAGTGGCGGTGGTCGCCCTGGCGGTCGTAGACGTGGAGGGTGTGGTTTCCCTGGGATGAGGCGATCAGGTAGCCCCGGCCGTTGGGTCCGTAATAGAGTGTCAGGCCCTCGACGTCGGCGGTCAGACCGTACTCGCCGACCCTGGCGACGGGTTCTCGGTGGTCGCCTCCGTCGGGCTCGGCGTCGTAGGACCAAATTCCCACATCTTCCTCGGCGATGTAGAGGCGGCCGGTTTCGCGGTCGGCGACGCACCCCTCGGACTGCGACCCGACGCGGAACTGGCGGACCTTGACGGCGTTGAGGGTGCCGTCGGTGGCTGGGTCGAGCCGGTATTGCTCGAAGGCTCCATCGTGGTCGTTGACGAAGACGTAGGAGCGGCCATCCCGCGGACTTCGGTAGGCGCAGGAGCCGTAGGGCTCGCCTCCGCCGAAGGTGGGAAAGGTCGCGCCGGGTTCGAGTTCGGCGAGGCGGCGGGTGTCGGGGTCGATCGTCCAGACCTTGAGGCCGGGGGATTTCTTGTCCCGGCAGCCGGCGATGGCCAGGTCGACGGGTTTGCCGACGAGGGGGATGCCGTAAAGGATGTCGACGTTGTTGGGACGCGAGCCATCGGAGATGACTTGCCGGTGGTGGGCGTCGAGGTCGTAGACGTGCAGTCCACCCTTCTTGTCGGTTCCCAGCAGGAGGCTCTGGGCCGGGTCGTTGGGGTGGATCCAGATCGCCGGATCATCGGCGGCATCGCCACGGCTGGGGACCGCCTCGGTCTTCAAGATGGCTGAAGGGCGAGAGATAGGTTCCTCGCTCTCGGCGCCCCGGGTGGGAGGTGCCGAGACAAGGGTGAGACTCGCGAGGAGGGCGAGGGCCGCGAGGCGCGGGCGGGGCATGGTGCGTTGGTTCCTGGATTCGTTGAGTCGTTGGGTCCTTCGGATCAAAACTGGTCGGCCGAGACAACCTCGCCGCCGCCGACGGAGCCCAGGGCCCGCCAGGTTTGGCCGTTGACGCTGGACTTGATGAACCGGACCGAGCCGTCGCCGAACAGCGAGTTTACGCCGCCGCTGTGGTAGCTGCGGGCGGTGACCGCGGCGTAGGTGGGGCCGCCGTTGTTTTCGTCGTTGGTGGTGAGGTCGAGGTCGTTGGTGAAGGTCTGGCCGGCGGTGTTGGTCGAGTAGCCCTGAACCGTCGGCGCCGAGGGGGGAATCGCCGAGGTGTTGGGGGTCAGGGCGGTGGTCACGCCTCCGTAGGTGCAGCCGCCGTTGGCCCAGCGGACGTGCCCCTCGACCTTCGTCACGACGCAGCCGCCGGACGTATAGTTCTGGAGGACGACCGCCAACGAGTTGGCCGGGGTGGGGACGTTGACCGGGTCGCCCAGGCCTACCGGCGAGGTGCAGCCTCGCAGGCCCGGCTGATAGGTCTTGACCTCGGCGTTGACCAGAGTCTGGCTGGTGCCGTCGAGGAATTCGGCCCAGCGGCGGCCGGCGTTGACGTTGAAGGCCGAGCGGTTGAGTTGTGTTCCGAGGCCGCCGAAGACGTACCAGTCTCCGCAGCACCAGCCGTAACTGGTTACCCCGTAAGTCTTGCCCCCCTGGAGTTCGGGATCGGTCCGGGGCTCGCTTGGGCAGATCATGAAGTTGTAGTTCGAGGCGGTGACGGTGGTGTTGGTGGCGTCACTGTACTTCAGGGTGAAGTTCAAGGCGTTGTAGGAGGCGTTGTTCTCGATGAACGGGAAGATCCGGGCGCTGGGGCCCCAGGAATTGGTCCAGGTGGCCGTCATGACCTGGAGGGGCGGGAGCGTCTGGTTGGCGCTCTCGTAGTTGTGGAGGGCCAAACCCATCTGCTTGAGGTTGTTGGTGCACTGGGCGCGACGGGCGGCCTCGCGAGCGGCCTGGACCGCCGGCAAGAGCAGTCCGATCAGGACACCGATGATGGCGATGACCACCAACAACTCGATCAAGGTGAACGCGGAACGGTGGCGGGATCGGGCGATGGCCATGAGGGATGGACTTTCGATCGTGAAGGTCCCCCCGGCCACGGCCGTCGTGGCGGCGAGGGATTTTGGAAGGAAGAGCGTAAACGCTGTCGATGGTTGTTTGAGGTCTCTTCGATGAAATTCAGATGAAGCACACTCGCACGGTTGCGTGGACGTAATCTCGCTAATCATGGCGGGAATCCGCTTGCAGGAGAAAGGTTGAGTTGCCGACAATCTTTTGGGGAGTTCCCATTGTGAGTCCGACTGTTCTAGAGTGGGAATGGGCATATCTCTCCAGGCAGGCGAGAAGGATCGTGCGAGGTGGTGTCGTGGACGTGGGCGGGATTTCGGCTCCCCAGAAATGGGCGGGTCGCATAGAATCACGCTCAACGGGTCTGGCCCGGCCCTTCGCTCAACGTGGACGGCACCAACGGCTTCTGGGGACGTGGCTCGCGTGGGACGCGGGTCTTGCGAGGTTGAAGGACCGTCCAGGGGGGGGCTCGGCGACGGGGTCCACACGCACGTGAACGGCGAGCCAAGGACGACGAAACCGAAGCGGGCCTATTCGCCCGGCGTTGAGCCGCTGGAAGCGCTGCGGCTCTTCAGTGGAGCCGCCCCGGCCGCGCCCTCGGGCCTGGCCGTCGAGCAGGCGGGACTGGGCACGCCGATCGAGACGGGCGACGAGGTTTCGGCCGAGATTGCGTGGGACGCCGCGTTGGCCGAAGCCCGGGTCGCCAGCCTGCTAGGGACCGCGTCGGCGACGGGGGTCGACGTTGATGGAGACGTCACCGCCGGGTTGGCCCAGCTCGATCGCTACCTGGCCCGGTCGTGGTCGCGGGCGGGAATTCCGTCGAGCCGGCAGGACGACTGCACCCAGGCGGTTTACCTGGCGTTGCTCCAAAACCTGGGACGTGACCGGTTCGACGCAATGGTTCGCGACATCGGGGTTTCGGGCATTCCCGACGTCCTGAGTCGCGAGACCCCTGACGGCCCCGACTTCTTCCGGGCTATTGACATGGTGAAGAAGCGGGCCCAGAGAGAGCGGAACGGCCAGGCGCTGGACACGGCCCTGACCGCCTCGGGCCGGTCCGCCGCTGGCCCGACGAGCCTTCAGGAAGCGATCGCCCGGACATTGAATCCCCGAGAAACGGCGCTGATCCAGGCGACCTTGCAGGGAGAGACTCCCGCCGAGATCGCCGAGCAGTGGGGCGTGGCTCCCAAGACGGTCAGCAACGAGAAGACCCGGGCGTTTCAGAAACTCCGCGAGTTCCTGACGGCCGACGCGGTCGATTGATCCCAGGCCGACCCTCCCTCGGGCCCTGGCGTCGGGGTGCGGCGGCCGGGTAGACTGGGGCCCGGCCGGATGGAGGGTCGAGGCATGGGGACCGAGGGGGTGACGATCGTCCTGGCGGACGACGACGCCGACATGCGGGCCGTCTATGCCGATGGTCTCCGCGGCGCTGGGTATCTCGTGATCGAGGCGGCCGACGGGCGAGAAGCGCTGGTGGCCCTTCGCGAGCATCGGCCGTTGATCTTGCTGCTGGACGTGTGGATGCCCGGGGTAGGTGGGTTCGAGGTGCTGGACCGCCTGCGGAGCGAACCGGGGCCGGCGGGGTTGAAGGTGGTGATGCTGTCGTGCGTGTCGGACGCCGACGCCCGCCTGGAATGCTTTGCCGCGGGGGCTCATTCCTACGTGGTCAAAGGGCTGCCGCTGGCCGAACTGCTGGCACGCGTCGGCGAGGCGGTCGAGAGCGGGCCGGCCCGGGGTTGGGAGATCGAAGGGGATCGGGATTGAGGCGAGCCTGACCTTGAACGCCGAGTCGGATGACGACGAGTATCGCGATTGTCTCGACTTCCTGTATGGCCGCCTGAACTTCGAGAGGACCGGGATGCCCCGGGGCTCGAAGGACTTGCGGCTAGGCCGGATGCGGCGGTTGTTGCGTCGGCTGGGCGACCCGCAGGACGGGCTGGCGATCGTCCACGTGGGGGGGACCAAGGGGAAGGGGTCGACGGCGGCGATGATCGCCTCGGCTCTGACGGCCTCGGGGGTCGGCACAGGGTTGTTTTGCTCGCCCCACCTGCATCGGCTGGAGGAGCGGTTCACCTTCGAGGGGCGCGAGGCCACGGCCGGCGAGTTGGTGGCCTTGACCGAGGCGGTGAGACCGGCGGTGGCCGAGATGGATGGCAGTCCGGTGACGGGCCGAGATCACCGGGGGCCGACCTTCTTCGAGGTCACGACGGCGATGGGCCTGCTCCATTTCGCGCGTCGGGGGGCCGGGGCGGTGGTGCTCGAAGTGGGCATGGGGGGACGGCTGGACTCGACCAACGTCGTCCGCCCCCGCCTGGCGGTGCTGACGACCATCTCGTTCGACCATGTCAAGCAACTGGGCGCGACCCTGGGGGCGATTGCCGGAGAGAAGGCAGGCATCTTGAAGCGTGGAGGTCCGGCGGTGGTGGGGGTTCGGGGCGAGGAAGCTCGCGAGGTGATCGGCCGAGCGGCGGAGCGGAAGCGGTCGGCGGTGCGTTGGATCGACGCCGACTTCGATTATCGCTATCGCCGACCCGAAGCGTCTGGGGTACGGGCGGGGTCGGTGGCGGTGACGACCTGGCGGCGGGAGTGGCCGGAGTTGCCCCTGCCGCTGCTGGGGGCTCACCAGGCCCATAACGCGGCGGTCGCCCTGGCGTCGTTGGATGCGTTGGCCGATCAGGGCTGGGCGATCGGGCCCGAGGATGTTCGGCGGGGGTTTTCGGGATTACGCTTGCCGGCGAGGGTCGAGGTGATCGGCGGCGACCCTTGCCTGGTGATCGACGGGGCGCACAACGTCGCCTCGGCCGAGGCTTTGGCGGCGACGTTGCGGGAGTCGTTTCCGGATAGGCCCCGGACGTTGATCTTCGGAACCTCCCGCGACAAGGACATGGCGGGCGAACTCTCGGTGCTGGTACCGGGTTTTGAACAGTGCGTGGCGACTCGCTACGTCGAGAACCCCAGAGCCCTGGCGTCCGAGGAGGTGGCCGAGGCGATCGTCAGCGCAGGGGGGCGGCGTCCCAGGGTTGCCGATGACCCGGCCGAGGCGTTGCGAATCGCCCGGGAGATCACTCCGACCGGCGGTTTGATCTGCGTGACCGGTTCGTTGTTCCTGGCGGCCGAGGCCCGAGCGATCGCCCTGGGCGGACGCTCGGGGGTCGCCAACCTGGCGGAGGCGGTTGGCGGATGAACGGGACTTTCTGGGTGCGTCTCGGGGCAATCTCGGCATTTTTGTCGGTCGCGGCCGGAGCGTTCGGCGCCCACGGCTTGAAGGACCGCCTGACCCCCGAACGTCTGGCCGTTTTCGAGACCGCGGCGCGTTATCAGATGTATCACGCACTGGCGATGGTCGCCGTGGGGCTGCTGGCGAGGGGAAAGGGGACGGGCGGGGGGGTTCGCCGGCTGGTCGTTCGTGGCCGGGACGTTGCTGTTTTCCGGAAGCCTGTACGCCCTGGTCTTGCTGGACCGGCCGAGACTGGGGGCGATCACCCCGATTGGCGGCCTGGCGTTTCTGGCTGGGTGGCTGGCGATGGCGATCCGGGCCGGGGATTAGTCAACGTGTGCCGACTCTGGCGTTAGGGACATTTCATTCTCACTTTGGGTGGACCAAAGGGGGGGGTGCCTGTCCCCCTTTCGCCGACGGATAACCCTCCCACGCCGCCCACCGGGCCCCGGAATGGGGGACAGGCCCCGGCGGAGTACCGTCGGAGCCAGTCCCCGATTGCAAGGCCAATGGAGAAATTAACGGCCCTGACCCTGGCGTCGGCCGGCGTCGCCGCACTGGACATCGTTGGCCCGGTTTTGGGCTGACTTCCGGGGCCAGACGTCGGTCCGTCCGCGGGCGAGGCAGGGCTGGGAGGGTCGGTCGATCGGCCTGGGTTGGGGCATGGTCGGGGGAGACCCTGGGCCTACAATCCCGAGGCGTGAGCATGGCCAATCCGTCACCCTCGGCAGGCCCGATCATGGACGCTTTCGTTGGGTTGAATGCCTCGACCCTCGGTGGTCGGCTACTCGACGTGGAGACCATTTATTATGAGCCGCCGGTGCGGCTCTATCGGCGTGGCCGGGAGATTTTGGAACGATTTCCGGGAGCGAAGCGGATCGAGGTGGCGTCTCACTGGAACATCGCGGAGCTGCATAAGAACCAGCGGGCGGCCGAGGACTGGTTGCCGATCAAAAAGGGCGTTTTGGTCCTCGGGGTGCGCAAGGGAGTGGAGGTCCGGCCCAATGGGCGGTCGGCTGACTTTATTGCCCCTGGGTATTCCAATGGCTGCGCGATGGCCTGTGCCTATTGCTATGTCCCGAGGCGCAAGGGGTATGCCAATCCGATCAGCACGTTTGTCAATATTGAGGACATCGCCGACGCCCTCACCCGTCATGTCCGCAAGCTCGGGCCGAAACCGGAGCCGAATCAGGTCGACCCGACGGACTGGGTTTACGACATTGGCGAGAATGGAGATTGCTCGGTTGATGCGTTGATCTCGGACAACCTCAAGGATCTGGTGGCCCTGTTCGGCGACCTGCCGGGGGCCAAGGCTTCGTTCGCGACCAAGTTCGTCAATCGCGATTTGCTGGAGTATGAGCCACGGGGCAAGACGCGGATTCGGTTCAGCCTGATGCCCCCCGAGGTCGCGAGGGTGGTGGATATCCGCACGACGCCGATGGAAGAGCGGATCGCGGCGATCAACGCCTTCGAGGCGGCTGGGTACGAGGTTCATCTGAACTTCAGTCCGGTGCTCTACTATGACGGGTGGTTGGAGGATTACGACGCCCTGTTTCGTGAGGTTGACGCCGCGCTTTCGCCCCGAGCCCGCGCACAGTTGGCGGCGGAGGTGATCTTCCTGACGCACAACGAGGGGCTGCACGAGGTCAACCTGTCCTGGCATCCGCGGGCCGAGGAATTGCTCTGGGTGCCTCGTCTCCAGGAGTCCAAGATTTCGGAGACGGGCGGGCGGAATGTTCGCTATCGCCACGGGTTGAAGGGAAGACTCGTAGGAGAATTTTGCCGGCTCCTGGTCGAACGGATGCCATACTGCCGCGTTCGGTATGCGTTTTGACCGAGCAGCGGCGTCAGGACGAGGACGCGGGTTTCTTGCGGGCGGCCCTGGGCTTGGCCTTGGCCTTGGGTTTCGAGGCGGACTTTCGGGCGGATTTGGCGGCGGCAGTGTTGGCGACGTACTGCTTGCCGGTCTGGGACCCTTTTGTCTTCTTGGTCTTGGTGGCCTTCTTCTGGGAGGGAGTGAGGTTGTCCCAGGCGTTCTCAGGGAGGTAGCGGGCGGTCTCGCCTTCGCGGATGGCGGGCTTGCCGTCATCGGTGGTCCACTTCTCTTCGGTCCACTTGTCCAGGTGTTTCTGAGCCTCGGAGCCCTGGGACTTGGGTCTGGTGTAGCCGCCGCCGGCCTTTTTGTATTCGGCGGCAAGGAGCTGGGCTTTGCGGGCACTCCACTGGCCGGCCTTGCCCCCTTTTTCGCCGGCCAGGATCTTGGCCTTGAGGCGGTCTCGCAGGGCCGGGTTGGTGTATTTGGAGGCGTCGGATTTGACCGATTTGGACTGGCCGGTCTTGGACTTGGACTTGGACTTGGCGGCGGCACGCTTTTTCGGGGCCCTGGGCTTGGTCTCGGCGTCGTGGGCGGATGCCTTGCGGGCCTTGGCCATGCGGATTACTCCCCTGACGCGCTGGTGGATGACTTGCTCTTGCCCTTGCGTTTGGGCGTGGTCCTGGGCTGGGCCTTGGCCTTGGGAGCCGCGGCTTTACTGGCGGTGGGTTTCACCTTCTGGTAGTGGGCCAGGAGTTTTTCTCCCTTGATGGCCAACTTTTTCGCGGCCTCGACGGTTTTGGGGACTGGCTCGCCCCAGGCGTGGGCCTGAAGGGCGAGCCGGGTGGGTTTGCCGTCCTCGCCGATGAGTGGGCCGCGGAGGTTGGCGTAGTGGCGGCGGAGGAAGGAACCCTTGCGCTTCATGTCCTCGGGCGTCATGTCCTTGAGGGCTTTCTTGACGCCGGGCTTGAGGTTGGACCCTTGGGACTTCTTGTAGGCGGCTCGGCCGGCGGAGGTCAGTCCTCCTTCGGGGTCCTTCGCGGGCACCCGGGCCTTGCCGGCGGGCTTGGACCTGGCGGCGGACTTCCTGGGGGATCGGGCCTTGGCCATCTGGGGACCTCGGTCGCGGGTCGAGGTGACGATGATGGCTTGGGCGTGCAACCGTCGTGCCTGTTGCCGCGCTTCGCGCAGTTCAGTCAGGAAGGTTTCGGTGGCGACGGCAGGCGGACGCGGCGGGGGAGGATACGGCGTCGGGATCGCTGGGGGAGCGGAGTTGGGCGACCTCGGCGATGGCGCGTTTCATGGCGTTGTGGTCAATTTCGTGGACGTCGACCGGGTCGCCCACGCCTCGGAGCATGGTGACGGTGAGCCGGCCTCCGAGGTGTTGGCGGAACTCTTCCAGGCCGGCGAACAGGGATTCGGGGTCGTTCAGAGCGGGGTGGCCGAGGTCGAAACCGAGGTCGAGCAGGCAGTTGACGATGCTGTCGGCGTCGGCTCGGGGAAGTCCCAGGGCCAGGGTTGAGTAGACCGAGTCGATCGCGACGCCGATGGCGACGGCCTCGCCGTGGCGGAGTCGATAGTTCGTGAGCGGTTCGAGTTTGTGGGCCGACCAGTGGCCAAAGTCGAGGGGGCGGGCCTCCCGGGACTCGAATGGGTCGCCGCCGAGGGTGATGTGGTCCAGGTGCATCTGGACCGAGGCGCGGATCATCGGCAGGGCGGCCTGGAGGTCACGATTCTTGATGAGGCCGGCGGTGGCGCAAAGCGTGGCGAAGGTGTCGGGGGACTTCAGCAAAGCGACCTTGACGGCCTCGGAGAAGCCAGCGGCGAAGTCGCGGTCGGGGAGGGTCGTCAGCAGGGCCGCGTCGTTGAAGACGGCCCAGGGGACGGCGAAGGCGCCCAGCCAGTTTTTCTTGCCGAAGTAGTTGACGGCGTTCTTGACTCCGACGCCGGAGTCGGCCTGGGCCAAGGTGGTGGTCGGCAGGCGGACCAGGCGGATGCCCCGGTGGGCGATGGCCGCGGCGAAACCGACCGCGTCGAGCACGGCTCCGCCACCGACGACCACGAGGTAACTCCGGCGGTCGAGGTTGTCGTCGTGGAAGGCGCGTAGCATTGCTTCGAGATGGGCGGGATCGTTCTTGACGACCTCGCCGCCGGGGGCGAGGCGGACGTCGCCGGCGCGGGTGAAGCGGGACGGGTCGGCGTCGCCAAGAGCTTCGAGACGGGCGATCAGGTCGGGACGGGCGTCGGCGACGTGGGAGTCGGCCCAGAACTGGACGCGGGCGGGACGGCCCTCGGAGGGTTCGAGGACTTCGAGGAGGGCCTCGCGGTCGGGGCCGAGGACGTCGTTCGTGAAACGGAGGCGGTGGGGGAAGGTCACGGCGAAAGGGGCGTCGACCCGCCCGATCGCCTCATTCTGAGTGGCCGTCATGCTCACGGGTGGGGCGAACCTCAAGGGGGCGGGGCGGGGCGGCGGTTAGCGTTGAGTCCATTCTATTCCTTGTCGCGACCAGTTTCCCCTATTTTTCGTCAATCGGTGGTGGGCGTGGCCCAGGGGCCGTGGTGGAATGACCCCTCGAAGGCGGTGGCGGTGACGGGGAGGTGGGAATCGAGCAACAGGGTGTGGGGGTCGGGTTCGTCGCGGTCGGGGAGGGGGATGACGGCGAAGTCGGCCGATTTTCCGGGGCGGAGGCTGCCAGTGACGGTCTCGGCGCGGAGGGCCCAGGCCCCGAAAAGGGTGGCCATCGTCAGAAGGAGCGGGCCGGGGAGCGAGGGGTCGGATCGGTGAAGGAAGCGGGCTTCGTCGAGGATGGAGAGGGTGGGCGTCGAGGCGAGGCTATCGGTCCCCAGGCAGACGACGACGCCGCGCTCGAGCATCTGGCGGTACGGGTGGCGAGCGTGGCCGAAGCGGGCGTGAGTGCGCGGGCAGAAGGCGACCGCGACTCGTCGGCCGTCGGGAGCGGCCTCGGGACGCAGTTGCCAGAAGTCCTCGGGGTCGAGATAGGTGCCGTGGGCGACGATCCAGTCGGCGTGTCGCAAGCCGTCGCGGCGGATGTAGTCGGCCGGGCGGGGGCCGATCGGTTCCCAGTCGGGGTCCCATGCTCCGAGGCTTTCGAGGAACGCGCGGAGCCGGCCCGTGCGATGGGCCAGGAGCTCCAGTTCCTCGGGCATCTCGGCCAGGTGGGTCGAGAGGGGCAGGCGGCTGGCGACGGCGTTGTGATAGAGCCAGCCGGCGGTGCTGTAGGGGGCGTGGGGACTGAGGCCCGGGAGGGTGCACGAGGCGATCTGAGCTTCGGGAGGGACCGTGGCCGCCCAGTCGCGGGCGGTTTCCTCGGTCTGGAGACCTCTCAACCGGCTGAGGCCGAGGATTTCGGCGAAGATGATCCCTCGGATTGGGGAGCGGGCGACGTCGGGCCAACTGAGGCCGGCGGTGGTGGTGTCGGCCAGCAAGGTCGTGCCGGCGGCCAGGGCGGCGTCGAGGTTGCGGCTGACGGCGTTGCGCAGGTCGTCCAGGGTGCCGCCGCGTCGCTGGTCGATCACCCGTTGCAGCCAGGCGATTTCATCTTCGGGTTCGGTGGTAGTTCCCTCGATCGCCGAGAGTTCCAGGTGGGTATGGGCGTTGACGAAGCCAGGGGTAATGGCGACGTTGCCCAGGTCAAGGTCGGCCCGCTCGATCCCGGCTGGCTCGACCCGGACGATTCTTCCCTGGCGGACTTCCATTAGTGCGTCGGTGATCGGTTCCCCCTCGACGGGGAAGATGTAGCGGGCGGCCAGGGTGTAGGACGGCGGAAGGGGCATCGTCTGGGAGGGGTCAGGGGTTCGCGAGTTCTTCGGGATCGGTGGCTTCGTTGTCGGGTCCGCCACCCCGGATCAAGACGACCAACAAAAGGACGGTCAAGGTGGCTCCCAGGGCGAGCCATCCCGGGTGAAACAACTCCTCGGCCGGAGAGCGAAAGAGGGCTCGGGCGAGCGGGCCGGGCGTTTCCTGGTTGGCGACGTTGGCCAGGGTCAGGGCCAGGGCGTTGTTGGTGGCGTGGAAGAGCATCCCCGGAAAGAGGCTGCCGCTGCGCAGGGCGATCAGGCCCAGGATCAGGCCCAGGATCGACGCGGCGAGGGATTGCTGAAGGATCAAATGCATCATGCCGAACATCAAAGCCGAGGCCGCCACGGCGAAGGTTGGGGAACCGCCGCGTTCCAGCCCCGTCAGGATGTAGCCGCGGAAGGCGACCTCCTCGCAGACCGCCGGCAGGACGGCCAGCAGCAGGAGGGTCGTCCCGAGGTTGGGGAGCGTTCGCGTCAGGGCGGCGAAACCCTGCTTGATCGTGTCGGAGAGGGGGAAGAGGTGCTCGATCCAGACCCGGGATTCGGCCAGCAGGGGATGGATCGCCAGGGCCAGAATCAAGCCGATGGCGAGGTCGCGGAGTTGGGGGCGTCGGAGGCGGAGGGTACGCGCTGGTTGGGCGGCGAACAGGAGGGCCAGGGCGAGCGGGATGCCCATCACGAAGGCGACCTGGCCGACGACCAGGGTGCCGATCATGGTCCGGCCCAGGGTCGGCGCGAAGTAGGTGTTGGCCGTCAAGATCAGGGCGAAGGCCAGCAGGGCGGCCGAAACTCCGGGGGTCGGCGGCTTGTGACGCAAGAGGTGGCGGAGCCAGGCGGCGGGCTCGAACTTCTCGGATTCGCGAGACAGGATGTCCTCGCCACGGAACTGCGCCACGGCCCATCGTAGGGCCAGGGCCGTGAGGGTCAGGGTGGTGAGGAGGACCGGGAAGACGAAGTGGCGGGCCTGGGCGTAGTCCCCCTGGATCAACGAGCGGAGCAGCAAGGAGGCGCCGGCGATCGGCAGGAGTGCGGTGGAGAGGCTCAACTCGACGCCGGGAGCCAGGGCGAGCATGGTCAGGGGGAGCGTGGCCATGTAGAGGGGGGTCATATAGTACTGCCCCTCCTTCATTCCCTTCGCCAAGGAGGCGAGGGCCACGCTGACGGCGGCGAAGAGGGCCGAGAGCGGCACCAGGACCAGCACCATCCAGGCGGCGGCTTCGAGGGAGGGGGCCTGGAAGATCGGGCCCAGTCCGGGCGCGCCCGAGCCCAGTTGGCGGCCGAGTTGGAGGCCGGTCAGCCCCATGCTTAACAGGTTCAGCAGCGCCGTGGCGGCGCTGGCGAGCATCACGGTGAGGAACTTGCCCAGGACGATCGCCCCTCGGCCGGCGGGGGTGATGAGCAGGGTCTCCAGCGTGCCGCGTTCCTTTTCGCCAGCGCACAGGTCGATGGCCGGGTAGAAGGCGCCGGTCAAAGCCATCGTGACCAGCAGAAACGGGAACATCCGGGCCCAGACACTGATGCCTCGCTGGCGGGGGGTGGCGACGTCGGCACTTTTGATTTTCAACGGCCGGGTGTATCCGGGGGGGCGGCCATCGCGTTGGAGTCGGTCGCGGACGACGGCATCGCCCCAGGCTTCCAGGGCGTCGCGAGTGCGTCGGTAGGCGACGGGGCCGCGTTCGTCGGCGCTGTCGAAGGTGATCGTGAAGTCGGAGGTGCGCGCGGCGGCGAGGTCGGCGCCGAGCCCCTCGGGGAGGATTAACACGGCGTCGGCTTCGCCTCGGCGGAGAGCCTCTCGTCGGGCGTGGAGGTCGGACCAGCGGGTCGAGTGGTTTTCGAGCTTAACCCGCAGCCTCGATGCGTCGTCCGCAGTGTCGAACAGGGCGGAGTTGAGATGCTCGCGAGAGGGATCGAGCAGGGGGGGCGTGGCCGGCAGGTGGTGGCCGCCGACGATCACGAGTGTCCGGGGCTTTTGCTCGAAGGCCGTGGACAGCGAGGCCACGCCGATGCCCAGCATCGGGTAGAGCAGCAGCGGCAGGACCAGGATCATGAACAGGGTCCGCCGGTCGCGCAACTGGTCGCGGACCTCCCGGCGGAAGATCAGGGCGACGTCCTGGCGAATCATGACGGGGGGGCCTCGGCCGAAACTCGGGAGTCGGCGTCGACGTCGGCGCGCTCGACCAGGGCGAAGAAGAGCTCTTCCAGGTTGGGCTGGCCGAACTGTTCCAGCAGTCCGTTGGGCGTCCCTTCGGCCTGCAATCGGCCTCGGTGGATGATGGCCACCCGCGAACACAGCAACTCCACCTCACTCATCGAGTGGGTTGAGAACAGGATGGTCTTGCCCGCATCGCGCAGCTCCAAAATCTTGCGGAGAACCGCGCGGGCGACCAGGACGTCGAGACCCGAGGTTGGCTCGTCGAAGATCAACACCGGCGGGTCGTGGACGATGGCGCGGGCGATCGAGACCTTCTGGCGCATCCCGGTGGACAACTTGGCGCAAAGGATGTCGCGGAAGTCGTCCATCTGGAGCCAACTAAAGACCGACTCCATCCGCTCTCGAAGGCGTTCGGGGCCCAAGCCGTAAAGCTGCCCGAAGTAATCCACCAACTCCCAGGCGGTCATCCGGTCGTAGATGTTGGTGCTGGCCGACATGTAGCCAATCCGGGCGCGGACCGCCTCGGGCTCTTTCACCACGTCATGGCCGGCCACCAAGGCACGACCGGACGTGGGCCGCAGCACCGTGCTAAGGATGCGCAGCGTCGTCGTCTTGCCCGCGCCGTTGGGGCCCAGCAGGCCGAAAATTTCGCCGGGCACGCAGTCGAAGCTGACGCCTTCGACGGCGGGCACCCAGCCGCGCCGGTAGTCCAGAAACGCTTTGCCCAGCCCGTCGACACGGATCACGAACCGCCTCGATTTGCCTTGGAGGTTTCGGAGCATTCACGAGGCGGCCCCGGGGGCAATCTCGCCATAGGGTCATTCTAGGCCGTCAGCGGTCAACCCGCGACGGGCTGGTTGTCGGGTTCGAGGCCAAGAGAACGGCTAAATGGCCCCTCTTACGCAATAAAATCCCCAATACGCTTGACAATTCCCAATAAGGGATCATATTCCAGTTAAGGGACGAGCTGAATTTTCGGTCCGGTGGCGCCGTCGTGGTCGTTCGATCGGCGTTGCGGTTCGCGGTCCGTCCCGACCTTGAGAGGTCCCGTCCTTGAGCACCGAATCGTCGGCCCCCGCGCCGGCCGCCTCCGTGTCCCATGCCGAGCTGGCGAACGTCCTATCGGCCTTGCAGTCGCGATCGGGGGGGACGTCCCCCATGCTTTTGGTGGTGATGGGATTTCAGACCCTGGTCATTGGGGCGGTGCTGGCGTTGCTGGTGTATCAACACCTGCACCCCTCAGCCGCGGCGGTCCCCGCGCCCATTGATACCTTGGCGGCGGTGAAGACGGCCGCGACGGAGTATCGCAAGGACGAGGCGGCGGCGTTCCGGCGGGTCAAGGCGAAGCTGGTTCGCACCGGTGACGTGGCGAAGGACCGGGTGGCATTGGCCCAGGCGATTCACGACCAAAGGATCGCCAAGGCGCAGGCGCTGGCCGACTCGCTGACGGCCTCGACGGATTGGTCGGCGGCGTTGGAGGCCGCGGCCTCGGCGTTCGAGAAGACGGAGGCGAAGTGACATGGGGACCTTCGTTTCTGGTTGGCATCCGGATTTCTGCAAGATCGCCGCGGCGAGGCTGGCGGCCCGAGGGGTGTTTCTTCACCGAATCAAGGCCGGGGCGGTCGGCCAGATCCCTCCGGCGTGGAGTCTGTCGGCCTCGAGGCTACGCCACCTGGAGCAGGGGGGAGCGGGAACGTGTTGGGTTCACTCGGCGGTGCAACTGGCCGAGACCTTCGGCAAGGCGGCCGGGTATGACGCCTTCCCGATCGCCCGTCGTCTGGTGGGCTGGCAAGGGACGCGGCTGGCCGGCGGTGGCAACATGAGCAATGGCGGCTCCCCGGTGGACGCCGTGGTGGCCATGACCGGCGAGGCGGGCAAGGGGGTCGGCATCGGCCACGAAGCCCTCTGGGCCTACACCGACAACTACCGGGAATTGGCGAGGTCTCCGACCGAGGCGATCCTCGACGATGCCAAGACAGCGCACATCGCCGCGCCTATCGAAGTGACGTCCGACGACGATGCCCGGACTTTGATCGCCAACAACAGTCCGGTGGCCAACGGCATCTGGTGGCCGTACGCCTGGGATCGCCAGGACTCGACTCTCATCAACTGGATCGGGGCGGGTACCTATGGACATGCCTTGACCGAAATGGGCTACGTCACCAAGGGGACGTGGCCGGGGGAGCCGGGCCAGCACGACTGGTTCCAGCTCGACAACTGGCACGGACTGTTGTACTCGCCGCTGACGCCCGAACTGGCCGCGCATGTTCCGGGCTATGCGCCGATCACCCCGACGAAGACCTCGGATTTCTGGGTCCGCGCCGACGTGTACGCGACGGTGCGGGGTTATGGCAACGCGATTCGTTGCAGCGCCACCGACCTGGATGGCCTGGCGAGGCTCTGCACCCTGGCCGACACCCTGGCCTGGCCCTCCTGAAACGGGAACGTCAACGCCCCATGATTCTCGCCCTTTGCCTGATCGCCGGGACGGCCGCCGTCGACCCGGTCGCGACCGCCCTGGCCGGAGGCGGCCCCCCCCCGCCGCCTCTCGTGCCTCCTGCCGCGGAAACCTTGGTGGTGCCACCCCCCCCGGCATTGCCGAAGCCACTTTCGCCGCCGTCGATCGTCCCAGCGGCCCCCCCCGCGGCGTCGTTGGCGAGTCGTCCCGTCGTCCCGCCCGTGGTGGCCAGGCCGGCGACTTCCGCCCCGTCGGTGGGGGACCGGTCGGTCGCGCCACGGGTCGCCCCGCCGTCGATTTCCCGTCCCTTCTCGGCGCCCCCCGCCGCCGCCGCCGCCGCGGTGACTCGCCCGCCGGTTTATCGAGCCCCGGCTCGGTACTACTACTACGCCGCACCGTCCGCCTGTCCGGGCGGCAACTGCCCTCGCCGTTGATGCGTCCGGGGCGGGCGCGGTTTCAGGACCGGCCCGCCCTCCCCGTTCCTGGTTTTCCCTCACTGAAGCCGCAAAGGACTTTCGATGACTCCGACCAAGACGACGTTGCCCAACATCGCCGGCTACCTCAACGGCGTGGAACTGTCCAAGATTTTCGTGCAGGCGCATGTCGCCGCGCTGGGAATCGCCCTGGTCATCGGCTTGCTGACGAAGCTTTCGGGCAGCGTCGCGGTGATGTTCCCCAATCCCGTGGTGGCCTTTCTGGTGGCGCAGATCGTCGGCCTGCTGATCGGCGCCCTCCGTCGGCTGCCCGATTACGACGCCAACATCCTGCCCAACCTCTGGGGGATGGTGGCGCCGACGACCGTTGCGACGGTCGCCCCCGCCGCTGGCCGCGCCGTGACGCCCGTGGTTCCGGTCGTCCCCGCGACCTCGGTTCTGCCCCCCGTTCCGCCCTCGGCCCGCTGACCTGCTCCGATCCGCCCGCACGTCTCTCGGCTTCCCCGGACCGACGCCGCTCCGGGGAGGCCGAGGACGGCTCGGAACCTTTGACCCACCTCCTGGCATTCCCAATGACGTTGTTGGCCACGCTCCTGATGATTTGGACCGTACGTGATGGAATCATCCCCTGGTTCAATGGCCTATTCGCCTCCACATCCAGACAGACGCCAGTCCGCACAGAGGGAATCTGGGAGGAATTCGCGGATTGAGCGGGTCGCGACGCCCAGAGGCGTTCCAATGGTCCGACGAGTTCGGGGCCGGTCACTCGAAATGGTCGAAAAGAGTGGAGGGTTGGAAGCCCGCGGAGGAGCCGCGGTAATTCGATCCCCGAAGAAATGCGGTGAAGACTCAACGGCCAGGGAGGGCCTCACGGATGGCGACGCACCCCCCCGCGAGCATTCGTGTCGCGCTAATTGGGATGATTGTTGGACTTTGGGCCGGCACGGTCGCGGCCCAGGGGCCCAATGTGGGCACCGAGGGTTCGGAGTTCAGCACTCTGGAGGCGGGCCGGTCCAATGGCCTTGATGCCTCGTTGCTCGGCCCATCGCCCGGCGAGGGTGGAGGGGCGGGATCGGGATCGCCGGGGCTGGGGGCTGAGGTCATCGGTGGGCGTCCTGGCGCCTCGACGCCAAGAGTTCCGGTCACCGCCACCGAGCCGAACGCCGCCAGCGGGACGAGGCCCGGAGGCCCAGGAGGAATCACTCCTCCGCCCATCTTGCCGCTGGCCGAACTTCCGCTCTATGGGCCACTGGCGATCCCCAGTGGCGAGGCCGTCGAGGGGCCGCCCGACGGCCTGACTCTGGACGCGGCGATCGAGCGGTTGATTCGCGCCAATCTCGACCTCATTGCCCGTTCGTTTGAGATCCCCCAGGCCGACGCCGACATCCTGACAGCCAGCCTGCGGGCGAATCCCCTGCTCTATGCCGACTCGCAACTGATCCCCTACGGCAGCTATTCCAAGAACCGGCCCGGCGGTCCGAACCAGTACGACCTGAACGTCACTGTCCCCCTGGACCTCAACAACAAGCGCCGGGCGCGGATGACCGTCGCCTGTCAGGCCAAGCGTGTCCTGGAGGCCCAGCTTCAGAACGCCGTTCGCCTCCAGATTGACAACCTGTACCGAGCCTATGTCGATGTCCTGGCCGCCCGAGAAACGTCCCGGTTCGCCGCGACGGGACTGGCGGGGTTCAACAAGATTTTGGAAACCACCGGCGCCCAGAAGCGGTTCGGGCTGAAGACTCAGGCTGACGTGAACCGGGTGCGAATCTTGCGAGACGCCTCGGAGATCGCCGTGGCCGAGTCGGGGTCGGCCGAGGCGGAGGCGAAGCGGGTGCTGGGTCTGTTGCTGAACATGCCGCCGGTTGAGGCCCAGGCGATGCAGTTGCGGGGAACCTTGCGGGCCGTGGGACCGCCTCCGCCGCCCGTCAATGAGTTGACCGCCCTGGCCATTCGGGCCCGGCCCGATCTGATGGCCTTTCGCCTGGGTGTTGGAAGAGCCCAGGCCGACGTGAATCTCGCCAGGAAGAACCGGTTCGCCGACGTTTACTTGCTGTACCAGCCCTACACGTTCCAGCAGAACGCCCCGTTCGACGCCAAGAGTTCGCATTCGTGGGCCCTGGGCGCGACAGTCCCGCTGCCGGTGTTCAACCGCAACCAGGGAAACATCCGCCGGGCCGAGATCAACGTCTCTCAGACGCGTACCGAACTGGCCGCGCTGGAACAGCAGGTCATCGGCGAGGTTGAGCGAGCCTCGCGAATCAACGCCGTCACCCGAGCGAGTGTCGAGCGCCTGGAGCGGGATCTTCTCCCGGCGGGGCGGCAGCTTCTCGACAACTCGGGCGTGCTGTTCCAGAGCGGTGAGGCCGACGTCCTGACGTACCTCAACGCTCAGCGCGAATACAACGAGGTGGTCCGCCAGTACCGCGACACCTCGGTTCGCTACCGACGCAGTTCGCTTGAGCTGAACACCGTGGTGGGTCAGCGGGTGCTCCCTTGAAGCGGGGCATTGGCTTGTGTATCTCGGCGGCGATCGATTAGAATTGGTAGGGCTTTAGGTCGACACGAGGGCGAACTTCGCGGGAGACCGATGCTGTTGCGACGAGCCATGCGACCGGACCGACGCAACCCCCGGGCCTGGGCTCGTTGGGTTTTGGCCCTACTCGCGATCCTGGCCTCGCCAGCTCTCCCAGAGCCTTCCGCGGTTGACCCCTCGACGTCGGAATCGGCCGAGGCCCTGGACTTCGGCCCGCTTGAGTTCTGCCGGATTCGCCTGGAATCTCCCTCGGACTGGGCCGACAGCATTGTCGACCTGGGCCCAGCCCTCCTGTCTCGCCCCGCCTCGCCCCGCCGGTCTCTCGAGGCCGGTTCCGGTGCGCCCGAAGGCATCCCCGAGACGACGCACGCGACGACCTTGCATCGGCGGGCCCGGTCCCCCGGCGCCTCCTCCCACCCCCTCTCCGCCTGAGCGAGCCCGCTCTCCCCGGTCGCCAGGCACGTCCTCGTTCCTGCTCGCGCTTTCCCGGCGCGGATCCCTCCGGCGTCCCCATCTCCCCCCCAATTTGAATCGACTGCCGAGGAGGCCGTCCGTGAACTCCCCGATTTCGCGATTGCGAGGCACGCTCCCCCGTTGGGCGATCCTGGCTGGCGGGTGCTTGTTGGTGGGCGCCGGCTCGGTGGCCATCGACCGCCGGTTGCACGCGGTGAAGGCCCCGGAGGCGACGACCACTTCTCCCACCTCATCACCGGTTCCGGTCGAGGAGGTCGCGAAGGGCCCGGCCGCCGAACCTCGGCCCGCGGTCATTCGCATGGACGAGGCGTCGCAGAAAGCCGTCGTCCTGGCGACCGAGGCGGTGACCAACGGACCGGAATATCGAGTTTTGACGGCGCCGGGGAAGGTCCAGCCGGACGAGTCACGCTATGCCTTCATCACCCCGAGGGCCCACGGCGTCGTCCGGGACGTCCGCGCCATGATCGGTCAGGAGGTTCACGCTGGCGACCTTCTGGCGACCCTGGATAGCCCCGAAGTCGCCCAGGCTCGGCTCGACTTGATTACCCGGATGCAGAACCTGGAGATTGCCAAGGCCCAGGCCGATTGGCAGGAGTCGGTGCTGGCCGGGACGTTGGAATTGATCGAGCGGTTGAAGCACGGCGACTCTCCCGAGGCGGTCCACCAGCGGTTCCAGGGTCGCGCGGTGGGGCAGAACCGCCAGAGCCTCATGACGGGCTATTCGCAATATCGCCTTCAGAAAGCGGCGCTGGACCGGTTCCGGGGATTGCAAGAGCGTGGGGCGACGCCGTTGAGCCAGTACCAGCGGGTCGAGGCCGATTTCGAGGCGGCCCAGGCGACCTATCAGGCCTTGATGGACCAGATGGGGGTTGAGTCAAAACTGGCCCGCGACCGGGCGAACCAGGCACGCCGGCTGGCCGAGACCGACGTGCGGGTCGTCCGGGGGCGGCTGCGAGTCCTGGGCGTCTCGCCGGATGTCCGAGAATTTCTGACCGACACTGGCGAGATTGCCAATCCCGTGCCGGTGGATCTCCAGGGACGGCCGATCCTGGCGCCGTCGATCCGGAACGCCGAGCCTGACGAGATCGAGCAGAATTCCGAGACTTCCCCCGCTGGCGTCGCCACCGAGGGCACCTCTCCCTCGGGCCGGCAGCCGTTCAGCACCTATCCACTGAGGGCTCCGTTCGACGGCACCATCCTGGACCGGGAGATGATCGTGCCGGGCATTCCCGTGGACATCACTCGGCACATCTTCGTCCTGGCCGACCTGTCGTCGGTGTGGGTCGAGGCGGCCATTCACGAGAGCAACTTCGAGATGCTGGCTGGCACCCGGGGCGGTCAAGTCGAACTCCGTTCGCCGGCCTACCCGGAGCGGACTTTCCAGGGCGAGGTCTTCTATACCGGCGACCTCGTGGACGAGAAGAGCCGTTCGGTCAAGCTCCTCTGTCGAGCGAAGAACCCGGACCGCCTGTTGAAGCCGGGGATGTTCGTGGACGTGACGATTCGCAGCCGGACCGGCAAGACGACGCCCCATGTCGCCGCCTCGGCGGTCTTGACCGACGGTCCCGAGAGCCTGGTCTACGTCAAGACGGCCCCCGACCGCTTCGAGCGTCGCACCATCGTCGTCGGGCCGCTCGATGGCGACCACGTGGCGGTGGAACGCGGCCTGACTCCCGGCGATGAGGTCGTCGTCCACGGCGCCTTCAAGCTCAAGGCCGAGGCGGCCCGCCTGGCCGAGACTGACTGACGCGACGAACACCCGGCCTCACGCCCCTTCTTTCCCCCCCCTTGGAGCGATCCCGTCGTGTTCGATCGCCTCATCGTGTTTTCGCTCAAGAGCCGCGGCTTCATCCTCCTGAGCCTGGCGGCGCTGGTGGGGACCGGAATCTATTCGCTGCTGGCCCTGCCCATTGACGCGGTCCCGGACATCACCAACGTCCAGGTGATGGCGTTGACCAACGCGCCAGGGCTTGGGCCGAAGGAGGTCGAGCAGTTCATCACGATTCCCGTTGAGAACGCGATGAACGGCATCCCCCACGTCCAGGAGGTGCGTTCGTTCTCGCAGTTCGGCATTTCGGGAGTGACGATCATCTTCCGAGACGGCACGGACATCTACTGGGCCCGGCAGCAGGTCGGCGAGCGACTTGTTCAGGCTCGAGCGGCCATCCCCCCTGGCTTCGGCCAGCCGGAGATGGGGCCGATCGCCACAGGGTTGGGCGAAGTCTTTCAGTTCGAGGTCCGTAACATCGAGGGACCCCAGGCTCATAAGTCCTTGATGGAGTTGCGCACGATCCTGGACTGGAAGGTCGCCCTGCCGCTGAAAAGCGTCCCGGGAGTGGTGGAGGTCAATGCCTTCGGGGGGGAGTTGAAGACCTATGAGGTCCGGCTGGACCCCGATCGCCTGGCGGCTCGGGGCATTTCGGTCGGTCAGGTCTTCGAGGCCATCCGCCGCAACAACAGCAACGCGGGCGGGGGTTATATCGAGCGCAACGGCGAGCAGCGGGTCATTCGCGCCGTGGGACTGATCAGCGACCTGTCGTCCCTCGGCGAGGTGGTGCTGGCCACGACTTCCGGGCCGTCGCCGACGACCGTGAGGCCCGGCATGGGCGAACCGGTGGTTGGCGCCGCCAGTTCGGGGACGCCGATCTACCTGCGAGACGTGGCCGAGATTCGCCTGGCGCCGATGATCCGCTCGGGTGCCGTCACCCGCGACGGCCGGGGCGAGGCCGCCACCGCCACGGTTTTGATGCTGGCCGGCGAGAACTCTCGGGTGGTGGTCGATCGGATCAAGGTCAAGCTCGCCGAGATTCAGAAGACTCTTCCCGATGGCGTGGTGGTCGACACCTACTACGACCGCGCTGAGTTGATTGAGCGGGTCATCCAGGTCGTCGCGCGGAACCTGGGCGAGGGGGGCGTCCTGGTCATTGTTGTGCTCTTGATCCTGCTGGGGAACTTGCGGGCGGGGTTGATCGTGGCGCTGGCAATTCCCCTCTCGATGCTCTTTGCCGGCAACCTGATGCTGTCCTGCGGGGTCGCGGGCAGTTTGATGAGTCTGGGAGCGCTGGATTTTGGCCTGATCGTCGATAGCGCGGTGATCGTCATCGAGAATTGCGTCAGCCGGCTGGCCCATGCGGCTCCGGGAACTTCGGCCCGCGAGGTCGTCCGTCAGGCGACCTTGGAGGTGCGCAAGCCCGTGGTCTTCGGCGTGGCGATCATCACGCTAGTCCACCTGCCGATCCTGGCTCTGGAAGGGGTCGAGGGCAAGATGTTCCGGCCGATGGCGTTGACGGTCATTTTCGCCCTGACCGGGTCCTTGCTGCTGTCCCTGACGGCGACGCCGGTGCTGGCCTCGATGTTCCTGAGAGCGGGCCTTTCGGAGAAAGATACCTGGCCGATCCGGATGGCCAAGCGGGTTTACGAGCCAGCGTTGGCCGCGGCGCTGGCCCACCCGCTGGCGGTCGCCGTCGGGGCAATCGCGCTGTTGATCGGGACGGTGCCAATCGCCGGCCGACTCGGCGGGGAGTTCATTCCCAAGCTCGACGAGGGGGACATGGTGGTCGTGATCATCCGGCCGCCGAGTGCCTCGCTGAGCGAGAGCCTCGCCGACAGCACTCGGTTTGAGAACGCCTTGCGAGACGCCTTCCCCGACGAGATTGACTCCATTGTCAGCCGCACCGGCCGTCCCGAGATCGGTATCGACCCGGCCGGCGTGAATATGACGGACTCGTTCGTCTTCCTGAAGCCCCCGGCGAGCTGGAAGAAAGTCCATTCGAAACCGGACCTGATCGCCGAGGTCGAGAAACTCGGTCGGCGAATTCTGCCCGGCGCCTTCCTGACGTTCACCCAGCCGATTGACATCCGGTTCAACGACATGCTCGCGGGCGTCCGCGCCGAGGTCGGCCTGAGCCTTTATGGGGAAGACCTGGACATCCTTCAGCAAAAGGCCAACCGCCTCGCGGCGGTCTTGAACAAGGTGCCGGGGGCCAGCGAGGTGAAGGCCCAGGCGCTGAACGGCCTGCCGGTGTTGCAAATCACCATCGACCGCGACCGGATCGCGCGCTACGGCATCAACGCCGCCGAGGTGCTCGACGTGGTGGTCACCTTGGGCGGAAAGGTCGTTGGCCAGGTGGTCGAGGGGCAGCGACGGTTCGACATCCAGGTCCGGTTCGCTCCGGATTATCGTTCCGACATTGAGGAGATTCGCAACCTCAAGGTCGCCGACCCGCAGGGCCGGATGATCGCCCTGGAAGACCTGGCCGACATCTCTTCCGAGGACGGCATCTACGAAATCTGGCGGAAGGATCGCCAGCGACGGGTGATGGTCCAGGCCAACGTCCGGGGACGAGACCTGGCTGGTTTCGTGGCCGACGCCCAGCGAATGGTCGCGGCCGAGGTTTCGTTGCCCAAGGGCTATCTGCTGGAGTGGGGTGGAACCTTCGAGAACCTGCAATCGGCCACGAAGCGACTGGCCGTCGTGGTTCCCGTCGCCCTGGCGATGATTTTCGTCCTGCTCTACTCCACGTTCGGGTCGATCCGCCTGGGGGCCTTGATTTTCCTGTCGGTGCCGCTCGGGGCGATCGGTGGGGTGTTCGGCCTCTGGCTGCGAGGGCTGAATTTCAGCATCTCGGCAGGGGTGGGCTTCATCGCGCTCTCCGGTGTGGCGGTGCTTGACGGCCTGGTGCTGGTTTCGGCGATCCGCCACTTGATCGATTCTGGTCACGAGGTCCGCAACGCCGTGAGGGAAGCATCCATGTCTCGCCTGAGGCCGATCCTGATGACGGGATTGGTCGCCAGTCTGGGGTTCGTGCCGATGGCGTTCTCGCATGGGTCGGGGGCCGAGGTTCAGCGACCGCTGGCCACGGTGGTCATCGGGGGACTCATCACCAGCACGTTGCTCAAGCTGCTGGTCTTGCCGGCGATTTACGCCTGGTTCGACCCCGGCCTTCCCGACGAGCCGGTCGACCCAGCCCACCACTCCTGAGAAAGCGAGAGATTTCAAAGCTTCAAGGGAAGATGGGTTGGGACGGCGGTTCGTCTTTGGCGAACTGACCTGGGCTTGCGACCATCTATTTCGGAACGGGTTCTGTTTCGTCAGAGGCTCGCGGCGGTTCGGCCGGTTACCGTCCGGGCTTGAACCTGGGTCGGCAATTTCCAGCGACGGTACGGCCCGCGTAATCGGCTCAAGCCAAAACCTCTTCCAGGCCGATCGAAGGGCTGTCTTCCGAGCGTTGGTTCGGGAAGGGTCCGTCGGCGGGGAGGGGCGCGATGGCTGCGTTGTCTCGCGTCCGAAAGTGGGCGGCCCTCGTGTTGCTAAACCTTGCCTCTCAAACGCTTGCGTCGGCGGATGAGATCCGTCCATCGGTGACGGCCATTCCGGTTCGACAGGGGCGGGCCGGGTTTTCGGTGAGTGCTGGCGAGTCGGTCGTGGTCGTGGTTTCGTCCCTGGCGCGATCCTCGGGGCCGTTTTCCGTCGAATTGAAGGTCCGACCCTCCGATGGGGCGAAGCTTCCCTCCTGGAGACAATTTCCCAAGGTTGCGGAGGGCGGGACCGTTCCGCCTCGGGAGAAGCGCCGAGAACCGTGCGGAATTGTTGCCGAAAAGTCGGGGGGTGAGCCGACCCTCCCTCCCGGGAAACGGGTCTTCCACCTGATGACCGTCCCCGGTGACGTGGCCGTGGCCGCCAACTACCGCCCCGTGACCGCGAAGTTGCGAGCCCTGGGTCGGGCGGTTCAAGTTTACGTCGACGAGCGGGACGCGGGTCGGGTGGGAACCGAGACCCTTCGCGAGGTGGTCTCCACCCTGGACGACCGCGTCTTGCCTCAGTTGGCCGCGACTTTGGGACACGTCCCCGACGTGGACGGGGACGGGCGACTGACGGTTTTAATCTCTCAGGCGCTGACAAAACTGGGGGGGGGGCGGTTGGCCGTGGATGGGTTTGTCCGGGGGGCGGACCTTGACCCGGTGGTCGGTCCGCCGTTCGGCAATCGCTGCGACCTGATCTATCTCTCAACAGCGCTAGGGCCGGGCCCCTATCTGCGGACGATCCTGGCTCATGAATGCACTCACGCGGTGGTCGGCGGTCTGAAAGCGTTTGGCGGGCCAAAAGGGAGCCGATCGGGGCCCGACGAGGAGGGGTGGCTCGACGAGGGGATGGCCCACCTGATGGAAGACCAGTTCGGGTTTTCGCGGGGGAACCTGGATTACCGGGTCGCGGCGTTCCTGGCGGCTCCCGAGCGGTCCCGGCTGGTGGTGGGAGATTACTATGCCGAGGGGCTGTTCCGCGCCCACGGCCCACGGGGCAGCACGTATCTGTTCCTGAGGTGGTGCGCCGAGCATTCCGGCCCCGACCTGCTGGGACGGCTGGCGAGGTCGCCGCTGAGGGGGATCGCGGCGGTGGAGGCCGAGACCGGGGCGGTGTTCCCCGACCTGTTTCGGCGATGGACGGTGTCGCTGGTGGAGGATCGGGAGAAGCCGAACGCGGACGGGGGCGGCAAGGCGTTCGACCCTTATGCCGTATTCGGAGATTGGCCGCTCGCTGGTCCCCGGTCCGAGACGGTCCGGGCCGGCGAGACCTTCCGATGGGACGCGACGGGGACGGCGCCCCGGTTCTTCAGGGTGGAGGCGGGGGTCGGCGAGGTCGTCGAGATCGAGGCCCCCGAGCGGGCGGTGCTTCAAGTCACGGCGATCCCAGCGTCCCGGGGCCTGGGCGAGTTTCGGGTCGAAGCGGTCGCTTGCGCCAACTCGGGCGAATCCGGTGGAACGTCCTTGTTGCGGCTGATGCTGACCAATCGGTCGGCCGGTCCCATCCGCGTCGATCGGGTCGCCTGGGAGCCGGCGATCCTCCCGGCCCAGCCTCGACAGGCGAAATCCCGTCCCGGAGTTCTCCTCGGAGCGTCGCTGGCGGATCGGCTAGGTTCGGCGGTGGTTGCGGCGGGCGATCGGGTCGGTCCTTGGGAAATCGCCCTGGACGCTGCGCGGCTGGACGACGGGCCGTTGGTGGTCAAGGTCGTGGGGATCGACGAGAAAGGGAGACGGATCACGGCCTGGGCCGACGTGAACTCGACGGCGACGGTCGCGGCGGACCCCTGGGCATCGAAATCGAGGCGTTGAATCCCACTTCGACTTCGGCCGGGCCCGATAACTCGCGACGAAAAAACCCGATCGGAGGGTAAATCCCCGATCGGGTTCGTTGGCGACTCATGCCGTTGCCCAGAGGGCGGCTTGAGCGAGAGGCGGACTTACTTCGAGGAAGTTGCCGCGGACGCGTTGATCAGCCGAGTCGGCTCGGTTTCGGCACTGGGCGTGGTGAGATAGTCGCTGCTCAGTTCGACTCGGGTCCGCACGTCTCCGGCCTTGTTCGCCTTGGCGGTGACGGAGTAGTTGAGAGACGCCTTGGGCGCCAGCTTCTCGGCGGGGGTGAAGGTGACGGTCTGGCCGTCGGCCTTGCTTTCGGTCGAACCCTTGGCGGCCACGTAGGTCAGGCCGTCGGGCAGTTTGCAGACGATCTTGACATTACGGTCGTCGCCCTGGCCCTGGTTCAGCACGTTGATGGTATAGACCACGTTCTCGCCGACCTGAACCGGGTCATGGTCGTCAACCATCTCCAGGCGGAGGGCCGGGAGGGTAATGATCTCGGTTTTCGTTTTGTCGGTCGCGGTGACGGCGAGATCCTTGCTTCGGGCACAAGTCGAGGTGGCCGTGGCGACGTGCTCCAGTTCCGTTTTCCCTCGCCCGACGCCAGTGAAGCTGACCAGGGCTTCGGTTCCGGGGGCCAGGTCGCCCAAACTCCAGGTCAGGCTGTTGTTGTCACCGACGGCGGGGGCCTGGTTGTTGCTGCTGGATTTGCTGACGCGGTCGATGCGGAGGTCGTTGTCGACCTGGATGCCGAGCTTGGCGGCGATGGCCGGAACCTCGCCGGTGTTCTTCACGGACACCTGGTAGGTGGACGCCTGACCGAGATACTGGGCGTCGGGCCCAGCGATCTTGACGGCCAGTTTGGCCAAGCGCAAGGCCGTGGTCGTCTGGTTGGACGCGGCTTGCAGGTTGTCCTGAGCCTGGACCGTGGCGCGGCTGGTGTAGTCGCCAGGCTTGGCGGCGACGAGGTCGACCTTGTACTCCTTGGCCTGGCCCTGGGCGATGTCACCCAGGTCCGTCTCGACGACGTGGGCACCGGTGGAGGTCATCAGGCCTTCGGGCAACGCGTCGCGGAGCTTGACGCCCTTGACGGGGCCCGTGCCGGTGTTCTTGACGACGTACCGGGCCGGGATCACGTCACAAAGGTCGGCATGAGCCGGAACCTCCTTGGCGACCTGAACCTCGGGCTTGATGAACTGGGTGGTCACGCAAAGGCTAGGCTGGTAGGTCACTCGGATGCAGCTCGAAGCCGACCCGACGTCCTCGCCCAGGGCATGGACCTTGATCATTTGCGACTCGCCAGGAGCCAGGCGAGCCACGGTCCAGGACTTCTCGCCCTTCTTGTCGGCCTTGTTCGCCTCGGGCTCGGACTTCTCGATGGAGAGGTGCTCGCCGAGGTTTTGTCGGACCTGGATGTCTTCCAGGACGAGATTCTTGGTCAGATTGGTCAACTTGATCTGGTACTCAAAGGCGTGACCGACGGCCACCTGGGCGGGCGGAGCGGCCTCGACCAGCAGGCTGCTGGTGGCTCGATCGCCCGTGGGGAGCGCGAGAGCCATCGGGCCAGCGTGCGCCGGGGTGTTGTGGGCCGCCTCCTGTGCGGAGACCCCGGCTACGGCGAGGCTGGCGACGATCAGGGCGAAGACACTCGGACGAATCATAGTGTTAGGACTCTCAGGGGTGAAAAACGGGAAGGGTTCGGGGGCAGGCAAGGACCGCTCAGGGTGATCACAGCTTCTTGGGGGGAGTTTCCGGCTTGACCTCACCAGCGTCGGCTTTGTCCTTGTCTTTCTGGGCGTCGGCGGACGTTTCGGTGGGCGCGGCGGGTTGGTCGACGACGGCGGGCGTGGGAGTCGACGCCGCCGGGGTTGTCGAAGTCGCGGGGACTACCGACTCCGTCTTGTTGTCCGTGGGGGTCGTCGGCGTCGACACCGGGGGAAGGGACGAGTCTGGCGGGGCCTTTTCCGCGTCGCAACCCAGGAGGGTGGTCGCGACGAGCCCGCCGGAGATCAGTGAGAGCAAGTTCCTCGCGGATTTCATGAAAGATTCCTCAACGGGGAGTGTGCGAGACTCCAATGCAGTAAATTCCACGGCGGGATGTTCGCAGGAACGTTCGTGTTATCGAGTGATTTACAAAAATTTGTTTTTCATGAAATGAATCTGAACAATCGCGACCCGGAATGCGTCTCAAGAAATTCCTTGTGGCGAAAGAGTCGTTGGAAACGCAGTTGGAGAACGGGTTCCAATGTTTTCGTGATCGTCGAGGTTGACCCAGGCGAAGGAAAACTCATGAACCAACGCATCCACCATTGATGGACCGCGACGGGTCAACTCAGGAGGGCGTGTGTCCAACCCCACTCCCCGGTTCATACCAGCAAGGGACGCAGACACGGGAGCCTCAGGTCGAGCCTCCGTGGCGTGTGCGTCCACGACGAAATATGAGCCGATCGTCATTTCAGAGGGTGTATTCGACCCGTTTGGACATAGCATTTCTCGAACCATCGGGCCAAAAAAGTGCGACTGTCCGAAAAAGGGATCAAGCGAGCTTCTGTAGAATGTTATTGATGAGTATTCTTGATTTTGGCCACCTTGTCAGGTTTTTCCCGATAAGCTGGGTGGTTTCGCGAGTGATTTTCTCGATGGGCTCATCGGTTTTGAAACGGGCCGCGTTCCGGGTTACACTCGGAAACGGTTTTCCGTTTCCGCAGCCTGGAGATTCTCATGGCCCTGACACCCTCGACCATGCTGCCACTCAATTCCTCCGCCCCGGACTTCCAACTTCCGGATACTGAAGGGCGTATGGTCTCGCTCGTTGATTTTTCCGAGGCTCCGGCTCTTCTCTTGATCTTTCTGTGCAATCACTGTCCGTATGTGAAGCACGTCCGGCAGGAACTGGCTTCATTGACCCGGGAATATCAAAGGAAGGGCGTGGCCGTCGTGGGGATCAGTTCCAACGACGTGACGACCCACCCTGACGATCGCCCGGAACTCATGGCCCGGGAGAAGGCCGAGGTTGGGTATGAGTTCCCGTATCTCTACGACGAGTCGCAGGACGTGGCCAAGGCGTACCAGGCGGCTTGCACGCCGGACTTCTACGTTTTCGACCGGAACCGCTCCCTGGTCTATCGTGGGCAACTCGATGACAGCCGGCCGGGCAATGGCCGTGCGGTGACGGGTCGAGACCTCCGGGCCGCCCTGGATGCGGTGCTGGCGGGTCGGCCGGTCGATGTGGATCAGCGGCCCAGCATCGGTTGCAATATCAAGTGGAAGGCCGGGGCCGCGCCGGCTTACTTCGGTTGAACTCGCGTTCCGGACGATTCATACGGGCTTGAGACCGAAAACCTTGGCGTAGACGTCGAGTTTTTCGGCCAGGCCCGGCGGCCGGGGCGGGCCCGCGTTGTGGTGAAGAGTCAGGACGGTGATGTCGTCTTCCGGAGGCCGGCCCTTGCGGTGGTCGGCCACGGCGCGGATCAGGGCGGGCCCGAAGGTTGACGGGGCCTCGCGGGGCAGGCCGCGGGCGAGGTCCAGCAGGCCCAATTCGCCCAGGGGTTGGTCGTGTTCGTCGGCCGCTTCGGTCAGGGCGTCGGTGTACAGGAGGATGAGATCGCCGGGCCCCAGGGGGATCTCGAAGGCTTCGTAGCGGGCATGGCCGTCGATGCCCAGGGGGAGATTCGCGGCGACGGGTTCAGTGGTCGAGGTGTCGTCCCCGGCGATCAACAGGCTCCAGCGGTCAAGTGCGGCGCGATACCAGAGGGGGCGGGGGTGGCCGGCGTTGCAGAGGGCCAGGCGGTCGCTGGTGGCCAGGTAGGTCGCCACGACCGCGGTGGCGAAGTGGCCGGCGTTCTCGATCGCCGAGAACTGGCGATTCAGGCCGCGGACCAGCCGGACCTGGTCCTTGCGGTTGATGTTGCGCCTCATCAATTCGCGGAGACGCGTGGCCTCCTCGGCGACTCGCGAGCCGTGGCCCGAGACGTCGGCCAGGATGACCTTGGTGACGATTCCGCCGCCGCAGAGCGACACGTAATGGACGTCGCCGCCCGAACTATCCCCCTGGAACGGTCGGCTGTAGATCCAGGCGTCGAGGCCGGGCGTGGTGAACGTGGTTTCGGTCAGGCCGTTGCCGCCCCAGATTTCCATGCAACGCAGGGCGTGGCCGTCGGCAACGGAGGCGGGATTTTCAAGCATCGCCGGGGTTCCGGGTCACGAGGCGGGCGTCGAGCCAGGCGGTCATGTCGTCGAGGACCCGGGCGCGGTCGGGGTCGTTCAGGGGTTCGTGGAGCATGCCCGGGTAGGACAGGAGGGTGCGGTCGAGGGCGCCCAGGCGATCGAAGAATTCGCGGGTGGCGGCGGGATCGACGATCGGGTCGAGTTCTCCCAGGAGGATCAGGGTCGGGCAGCGGACTTTCGCCGGGTGGGCCGAGAGGCGACGGCCCCCCTCGACCATGCCGAAGAACAGGGCGGCGTTGGTCCGGTCGTGACGCAGGGTATCCACCCGCCGCTGCTCAATGTGGCCGGGGTCCAGAGTCATCATCGAGGGAGGCAGCGACGCGGACATGGTGAAGGCTGGGGCAACCCTCCGCAGCACCTGGCCGGCCCAGAGTTTGTGACGGGGAACCTTGATGGCCAGTCGTAGGCTGGGGTTGGACAGGATGACGCCGGCGAGAGAGTCGTCGGGGCGGGCGGCGGCGTGCAGGATCACCTGGCCGCCGTTGGAGTGACCCAGGAGGTACTGGGGCAAGCCGGGGCGTTCGCGATCCAGCCAGGCGCGGGCGCCGTCGAGGTCGGCCAGGAGATCGTCGTAGCGGCGGACGACCCCTCGACGGCCGGGACTGCGACCGTGACCTCGGAAGTCGAGGGCCAGAACGTCGAGGTCCAGTCGAGGGCCCAGGTTTTCGGCCACATGACGGTAGCAGCCAGCGTGCTCACCCAGGCCGTGGGCGATCACCAAGACGCCCCGGGCCGACCGGGCCGGCCAGAACAGAGACCGCAGCGGCAGGCCGTCGGTGGCGGGAAAGGCGACGTCCAGGGGTTCATCGATCATGGCGTGGCCTCCCCATTGGAGGGGGCCGGCGGGCGTCGCCAGGTCCAGGTCCAGTGACGGTCCGAGGTCATTGTGACCCCATCGGCCGGCAGTCCGAGGGCGACGACCAGACTCTGGACTTCCCCAACCGTCAAGGCCGCGTGGAGGGACGCTTCGAAAAGAGCGCAAGCCCTGGGCGATTCGCCGCTGGCGTGGAGGTCGACCAGGCGATGGACGTCTTCCAGGGTGTCCGGGCGAGCGAGGTCGCGAACGAACAGGGTTCCGCCGGGGGCGACCACGCGGGCCATTTCGGCCAGGGCGGGCGAGGGGTCGGGGATGTGGTGGACGATGGTATTGGAGACGACCGCCTCGAAGGTCGCCGACGGGTGGGCCAGCCCCTTGCCGTCGCCGCGCTCCAGGCGGATGCGGTCGGACAGCCCAGCCTCATTGACGTTGCGGCCAGCGAGTTCGAGCATCGCCTCGGCCAGGTCGAGGCCGACGACCCGGGCCTCAGGGTCGACCCGACAAAGCGCGATCGGGATACGAGCGGTGCCGGTGCCGACGTCGAGAACCTCGCCGCCCCGGCAAGGACCGTGGGTGTCGAGGAAGTCGGCCGCGAACCGTTCGTTGACGACGGAGTGGTCCATCGCGTCGTAGTCAGCGGCCTCAGCGGGCGTGTCCATCGCCTCGGGTTCCAGAATTCGCGGAATCATCGTTCGGCCCTCATCCGAGGATGGGTCGCCGGGCGAGGCCGGGCCTGACGCGGACCTGGGCCGTGGGGCTGGCCCGGTCCGCGTGGCCGACGGAGATTCGGCCGTCGGGTCAGACCGCCGCGACTGCCTTCTTGAGGGCGACGAGGCACTCGCGGAGGTCGGACATCGGGTCGGACTCGTGCTCCTCGTATTCGAGGGCGAGGTTGTGCTTGTAACCCAGGCGCTTCAGGGTCTTCAGGAAGTCAACCAGCCGCAGGTCGCCCTGGCCCAGGATCGTGAAGGTGTCGGTGTTCTTGACGTCCTTGAGGTGGACGCCGTAGATCCGCTTGCCGAAGGTTTCGGCGGCGCGAACCGGGTCTTCCTTCGAGCGGAGGAAGTGACCAGTGTCGATGCAGCAGCCGATCTTCTCGTGGTGATTCTTGATCGCCTCGGCGATGGTGTCGATCTTGGCGAAAGGATCGCCAGGCCCGTGGTTGTGAATTCCCACGGCGATGTCGTACTCCTCGACCAGTTTGTCGAGGCTGTCGAAGCTGTCGGCCGAGGGAGCCGCGGACAGGTATTCGAGACCCATCGCCTTGCCGAACTCAAACGACTTGCGGTTGGCGTCGTGGTCCTTGGTGAAGGCGATGACGCCATAGCCGACGACGGTGACGCCGTGGTGCTTGGCCTCGGAGCGGTACTCGTCGGCCTTGGCCACGTCGGGGGGGATGTGCTTGGGGAACGACTCCCAGAAGTGGAGGCCGAGTTCCTTGGTCTTGTGCAGGGCTTCGTGCAGGTCGAAGCCCCTCAGGGAGAAGCTCTGGATGCCGGCGCGGAAGGGGCCGTAGTCGGAGGCTTCGTCGGCGGCGAAGGCGCCGCGAGTCATGCCGCCGAGGCCCGTGGCCGCCGCGGCCAGGCCGAGGGTCGCCAGCGCCTCGCGCCTGGTCATCCGTTGGCCCGCTCGATCTCGATCGCCGCCGGTGCCCGTCATGGGAAAAGTCCTCGCCTGGCCCCCCGGCCGCCTCGGGGGTGCAACCTCTTGGGCCGGGCCACGACGGGGGTGTCGGACCCGGGATGCGTCTGGCCGAGCGTAGCCGAGCCGGGAGGCCGTCGCCACCCCCCAACCCGCCTCGGCCGTTGCGCTTGCCCGCACACCCGATGCCGACCCCCGGACCCGGCGGCTGGACTCGTGCGGAACTCCGTCTTAGGATGAGCTTCTCGTCATCCTCATCGTTCCTGAAGACGACCGCGACCCTTCGGAGGGTACGTCATGGCGGCCGATGCGAAGACTCTGGGAATCTTACGGCCGGTGGGCGGTGGCGACCCAGTGCCGTTGCTGAAAGCCGAGTTGACCATCGGCAGGAGGCGGTCGTGTGACATCAGCCTCGATTTCGAGAACATCTCCGGTCGACATTGCGCTCTGGTCCTCGACAACGGCGTGTGGCACGTCCGCGACCTGAACAGCACCAACGGCACAACCCTCAACGGGCAAGCCGTCGGCGCCAATCGCGGCGTGATGCCCGACGACGAGGTGGGGATCGCCGGCCACCTCTTCACGATCGACTACGAGCCGGCCGGCGCGGTGATGACCAGTAACAATTTGCTGGAAGATGAGTTCTCGGAAGGCCGGCCGCGGAAGTCACTGCTGGAACTGGCCGGGTTGGAGTCGGAGGGGGGCCGGGGATCAGGACGCGGCAAGCCGTCGTCACCGAAGCCCGCGGATCGCCCGAGCGCCGCAGCCGAAAAATCGCGGTCGACGGCTCCCGACTCGGAGCGGGATCGCGAGTCCTTGGAGGAGCGCGAAGCGCTTAGCGACGACGAATACCTGCGGCTGTTCGAGGAGCCGGACGACGGAATTCGAGGCAAGTAGCGCCTGCTGGCGGATTTGTTATTTGGTCGCCGGGAAAAAACCCGACAGCGCTCGGTCGAGCGCCGGGCCTCTTGAGTCGAGTCGGGCGACGGTGCCGTCGGGGGCAATGAGGTACGACGCCGGCAGGTTGGCGACGCCGAAGGCCGCGACCGGGTCTCCCCCGGCCGTTCCGTCGTGGACCTGCGGCCAGGGAATCTTGCGAGCCTTGACGAAGTCGACCACCGCGTCTGGCTTCTCGTCCAGGCTGACCGAGATGATCTCGAAGCCCCGCTTGTGGTAACGCTCATAGGCCAACGTCAGATTCGGTAGCTCGGCCAGGCAGGGGGCGCACCAGGTGGCCCAGAAGTCGACCAGGACGACCTTGCCTCGGAGGTCGGACAGGCGCACCGGGTTGCCCGCCAGGTCGTTGGCGACCAGGACGGGGGCGGCCTTGCCGACACGGTCGAGGCGGGCAATGTCGTCGGCGACCTTCTTGGCCAGCTCGGGCCGGTCGAACTTCGCCAGCAGGGCGTCGTAGACCGAACGAGCGACGGCGATCTGCCCGGCGGTGGTGGCCTCTCCGGCGAGCTGGTCGGCGAAGTTGGCGGCGAATTCCTCCTGCTCGGGACCGCCCAGCCCTTTCATCAGATCTTGATACGAGGCCAGGGCCGTGTCGAAGTGGCCGGCGCGGGCCTGGGCCATCGTGCCGACGATTCGCGCGAGGGCCTTGACGGGCCCCTCGGGCGACTCGCTCAGGTAGCGGTTGGCGACGGGTTCGGCCTCGGCGAACCAGTCGTGGGCGATCGCCTTGTCGAAGATCGCCGAATAGGCCTCGTCGCGGTCGTCGGCCCTGGGTCGGCCCTTGAGGTAGGCGTCCAGGTCGCGGATCAGGGCGTGGTCGTGGTCGGCGATGATCCCGGCGGCCGAGGGAGGCGGGCCGGCGGCGAAGGCAACGGCCGGGACCGTTGTGATCAGCAGCAGGACAACCGAGGCGAGGCGCGATCGCGGAGACATGGGGCACCCCTGGGCGGCGACGGTTCGGCGATTTCGAGGGCCAGTGAGACGATCACCAGTTCAACGGGTCAACGGGCCCATCGGCCGGGCCCCGCCGATGGCCGCCACGGGACGGGCGCGTCGAGGAAGGCCGACGGCCGGGCGGGGCGTCAGCAGTTCGCCGAGCATCCAGCCCCAGCGGGCGCAACAGGCGTCCTTGTCGAAATGAGTCAGGAACGCCGAGCGGGCGTTCTGGCCGAGTTCGGCGGCGCGGTTGGGGTCGGCGGCGAGACTGGCCAGGGCACGGACCAGGCCCTCGGCGTCTCCCAGGCGGACGGCGTGGCCGCAGCCGGCCTCGCGGATCGCGTCGGCGCTCTCGCAGTGCTCGGGGCCAACGAAGATCGTTGGACGCCCCGAGGCCATCGCCCCGTAGAGCTTGCCCGGGACCACGATGCCGGTCATCTCGCGACGCATCGAGATCAGGTGGATGTCGGCCACTGAGAGGGAGGCGTGCAGCATCTCGCGGGGGAAGTAGTCGAGGATGCGGACATTGTCGAGCCCCTCTCGACGCTTCGCCTCGCGGACCTCAGCCATCCGCGGGCCGTCGCCGACGAAGAGATAAACGAAGTCGTCGCGAAACCGCATCCGCCGGGCCGCTTCGAGGATCTCGCCAAAGCTGTGGGCGATGCCGAGGTTGCCCGAGTACATGGCGACGAACTTCCCCTCTAGCCCCAGGGAGGCACGCAGGGGGTGGCCTTCGCGGGGCATCGGGTAGATTTCGTCGCGGCGACTCCAGACGGGGATCTCGACGACGCGGTCGGCCAGGACGCGCTTGGAGGCCAGGCGGTCGGCCATGTAAGGGCCCAGGACGACGACACGGTCGGCCTGTCGGTAGGCCAGGTTGCTCAGGGTGTTGAGCAGGCGGACGACCGGGTTTCGCGCGGACATCTGGCCCAGGGCGAGGCTGGCGTCGGGGTGAAGGTCCATGCTCCAGTAGACGTGCCTTGACCCTTTGAGGCGTTTCAGGATCGTCCCCACCAGGCCGATGATTGGCGGGGTGGTGAGGGTTGTCACCACGTCGAAACGGGGCATCGCCACGGCCTTGCGGGCGGCGTTGGCGTAGAAGCTGAGGTAGTCGGTCATCCGTCGAAGCGTCGAGGCCCGGCCCAGGGCGGTGGCGCCGACTCGGTGGATGTGGACCCCGTGGCGAACCTCGTGGGCGGGCAAGGGGGGACGGCCGGCCTTGTACCCGCCCCGGCCGCAGAGGACGTGGCAGTCATAGCCACGGTCGGCCAGCGACTCGACCAGATCGGTCAGATGCTGGGCGGTCGAAGCGTGGTCGGGCCAGTAGTACTGGTTGACGAACAGCAGGCGGGTCGTCCCGGGCGGGACGGTGGTCGAGGGCGAGGGCGTTGGCCCGGTCGCTTCCATGGTTTGACGGAACGCGGGTGTCGCCACCCGGTTGGCTTCCTTGCCCTCGTGGCGCCAGAGGCGTCCCGAGCCGTCCCAGAACCGTCGCCACGCGCTTACCATTTGGTATCCGCCTGGGCCTTGTTGGCCCTGTACCAGGAGATGGTCTTCGCCAGGCCGTCCTCCAGGCCCGTCGGCGGCGTCCAGCCCCCGAGGACCTCTTTCATCCGGGTCACGTCCAGAACCTTCAACAAGGCCCCGTCCGGCTTGTCGGCGTCCCAGGTCAGCTTGCCGCGGAACCCGGACACCTTGTGCACCGCGTCGGCCAGCTCGCGGATCGAGGTACCAATCCCCGTGCCGAGGTTCAGGGGAGTCGCCGCGTCGTCATAAGTTTCCGCCGCCAGGACGATCGCGTCGGCACAGTCCTCGACGTAGATGAACTCGCGGACCGGCTTGCCCGAGCCCCAGACCTCGACGCTGGGAGCCCCGGCCTGCTCGGCCTCGACGAACTTGCGCACCAACGCGGCGACAACATGCGAGCGTTCGGGGTTGTAGCTATCGCCGGGTCCGTAAAGGTTCGTCAGGATCAGGTGGATCGAGTCCAACCCGTACTGGCGCTTGTATGCCTGGGCCTGGACGGCCATCATCTTCTTGGTGAGTCCGTAGTTGATGACGCTGGCGTGGCAGGGGCCCGACCACAGGTCAGCTTCCTTGAGATGCCCCTCCAGGTAGCCGGGGTAGCTGCAGGCGGTGCCGATCGCCACGAACTTGTCGACCTTCGCCAGCCGGGCCGCCTCCATGAGGTTGGCGCCCATGACGAGGTTCGAATAGTAGAGCGTCGCCGGCTGGGTGACGTTGATGCCGATGCCGCCGTAATAGGCCGCCGCGTGGACGAGGGTCTCGCAGGGGTGTTCCAGCAGGCACTTCAAGCAGGCGTCGAGCGTGGTGAGGTTGTAATCCTTCTGGCGGGGGACGAACACCTCGGCCCCCAGGCCCCGGAACCGCTTGACCAGGTGCTGGCCCAGGAAGCCCGCCCCTCCAGTCACCGTGACACGTCGGCCGGACCAGAAACCTTGCATTGGGGGAGGCTCCAGGGTGTCGGATGTGGGGATGAGGGAAAAAGGGGGCGGCCGGGGATGCGGAGGGACCGGCGATTGTCCCCCCGCCGGGGCCGGTGGAATTAGACGTTGGCGAACGGGTTCTGGAACTCGATCAAGTGAGCGGCGCGGGCGAGTTCGGCGACTCCACGGTCGAGGTCCACGGTGGTCTCGAACCCCTTGGAGCGGATCTTCTCGTAGCTGACCTCGTAGTTGCGCTTGTCGGCGTCGGTGCCGACCTCGGCGAAGTGGAGGTAGTAGTCGACGTGCTTGAGGACCTGGCGGGCGACCTCTTCCTTGGTGAAGTTCATGCTTTCGTGGCCGACGTTGTAGACATCGTCCTTGACCGATTCCCACTGGTCCAGGGCGAACATGATCGAGCGGGCCATGTCGCGGACGTGGACGAATGTTCGCTTGAAGCCGCCTTCGTAGACGATCAGGTTGCGGTTCTTGACCGCCTGATAGGTGAAGTCGTTCGGCATGAGGTCCAGCCTCATGCGGTTGGACACGCCGAAGGCCGTGGCGTAGCGGTAGGCGACGCTGTTGCCGGCCTCCAGGACCATTTCCTCGGCGGCGGCCTTGGTCTCGCCGTAGAGGGTGATCGGGGCGCGCGGTGTGGCCTCGTTGCAGACGTAGTCGGGAACCGAGCCGTAGATGCTGCCGGTGGAGGCGTAAACAACCTTCTGGTCCGGCTTGCGGAGGTTCAGCAGGGTGCGCGTGCCCTCGACGTTGGTGGCGTGGGCGACGTGCGGTTCCTTCTTGCACGCCGGGTAGCCAACGATGGCCGCGAGGTGGACCACCGCGTCGATTCCGTCGAGCGCCTTGGCCATGCCGGCCTCGTCGCAGACGTCGCCCTTGATCAACTCAAAGAACCGGCTCTGACAGCAGGGCAAGAGGCCGTGGCCGCCGAACTTCAAAGCGTCGTAGACGCGGACCTTGTGCCCCTGCTCCAGCAGCATGGGGACCAACGTCGAGCCGACATAGCCGGCGCCGCCGGTGACGAGGATACGCATGGGGAGGTCCATCCTTGGTGGCCCTCGACGCGCCTGGTGACGTCGGTCGGGGGGTCGTCCAGCATTGCAAAAGGCGCCGGACGGGTATCACTCCAGGCCCCGTCCGTGCGGCCCATTCCAAAGAAGACTCGCGGTCGTCGGAGCCCGGCCGATATCCTCCGGCCCGCCCCGATCGGGGCACACTATCGACCAGATTCCAGGACCTGTCAACGCGGATTGTCGGTGAAATCGGGGGACGACTTGAGTCGAGATTTAACTCCCGAATTCGCAACGAGTTCGATTCGGCGGGGCTTGTTTTTGGGCCATCCCTGCTCCACAATTTTCCAGACTCGCGACGCCCCGTGGTTGGAGGAGGCTCGCCCGCGGATGAACCCGTCCGAAACCGTTCCATTCGGAGAGGAACGCGAGACCCTCGCCAACTCGGGCGGTCGCGCTTCGATTCGCGTCCGAGTGATCGCCACGAGCCCCGAGGGGTCGGCCGAGCGGGCCGATTGGGTCGCCAGTGAGGAGCCGTTGGAAATCAGGGCGGCCGGTCCCGGTCAGGCGGCTGTCAGCGTCGCCGTGACGATGCGGACCCCCGGCCACGACGCCGAACTGGCGGTGGGGTTCCTGATCGGCGAGGGGCTCGTTTCCAGCCACGAGGAGATTATCTCGATCGGGCCCGGTCGCCCACGGGCCCTGGGAGTCGTCTGCAACACGGTGCGGGTGGACCTATCGCGGCCCTTCGACGGCGAGGCTTTGCGGCGCAACTTCTTCGCCACATCGAGTTGCGGCGTTTGCGGCAAGGCTTCGCTGGATCAGGTGGCCGTTCGCTGTCCCCCGGTTGGCGACGGCCCAACCCTCGCCTCCGAAATCCTTCTGGGATTGCCGGGAACGCTGAGGTTGGCCCAGGCGACGTTTGACCGGACGGGGGGTCTCCATGCCGCGGGTATGTTCGACATGGAGGGTCGGTTGTTAGTGCTCAGGGAGGATGTTGGCCGACACAACGCTGTCGACAAGGTCGTCGGGCGAATGGCCCTGGAACGACGACTGCCCCTGGCCGGCGCGGCCTTGCTGGTCTCGGGTCGGACCAGTTTCGAGATTCTCCAGAAAGCCGCCGTGGCTGGCGTGCCGATCGTCTGCGCGGTCTCGGCGCCTTCGAGCCTGGCCGTGGCGACCGCCCAGAGGCTGGGGATCACCCTGGTGGGGTTTCTCCGAGGGGCAACCTTCAATATCTATACGCACCCTGACCGCATTCAACGAGAGCGGTAATGGGCCGCGAAGGTCTCGGGGATCTCTCCGGCGAGATCCTGGAGGAACTGGCCGCGGATCAACGTGCCATAGGCGAACAGGTCGCGGGCCATCATCTGCAAACGGCCTTGCAGGCGAGGCCCGAAGGCGCCGGAGGGGTCCAGATCCTCGCGTTCGTGGAGCGAAACGCCATAAGGGAGGCTCCAGCCGTAGCACTGGCGAATGGCCGTGCGCATCTGGTCCATCACCGTCAGCCCTTTTTCGTGGGATGAGCAGGTGTAGGCGAACAGCTTGCCGGCGAATCCTCGCCAGTGGTAGTCGAGGAAATTCTTGAGAGCCCCGGACATCGAACCATGATAATCGGGGGAGCCCAGCCAGAAGGCGTCGGCCCAGGCGACGGCCTCGGCGGCCTCGCGGATCGCGGGAGAGGGGTCCTCGGCGTCGGGGCGGAACATTGGCAGGTCCAGGGCGCGGAGGTCCAGCAGGCGGACCTCGGCGCCGAATCCCCTGGCCAGGTCCAACCCCTGCGCGACTGCACGGGTCGTCGAGGCGTTGGCTCCCATGCTGCCGCCAATTCCGAGGATCTTCAAAGTCATCGCAGCCCCACCTCTCCGACCAGGAGACGACGCCCCGGCCAGCCCTCGGCCGACGCGGGTATGCTGGTAGTATAGGCAAGCCCAGCGAGCCCCCTCCAGGCTCACCCGGTCGGCAGGGTGCCGAGGCCCCTGTCCAGGAGATCGGCATGGGGGTTGCTTGGTGCACAAAGCCCCTAACGCGTGTTCCTCAAGAGGCCAGTCCTGAACTTCGCATCTTTTCTCAAAGGCCCACCGTCATGCCGGACCCTCCCGGCTCGCTGCTCGTCATCGATGATGACGCGTCGAACCTCGACATGCTGTCGAGACGACTGCGCCGCAAGGGGTTTGACGTGGCCACCGGCATCGATGGCGAGCAGGCCCTTAGCATGGTCGAGGCGGGCGACTACGACCTGATTCTCCTCGACGTGATGATGCCGGGCCTGGACGGGTTCGAGGTCTTGAGGATTCTGCGTCAAAGCCATGCCGCCACTGATCTTCCGGTCATCATGGCCACGGCCAAGGGGGAGAGCGAGGACATCGTTCACGCCCTGGGCCTGGGTGCCAACGATTACGTCACCAAGCCGTTGGACTTCCCCGTCGTGCTGGCGAGGGTCCACGTCCACCTGGCTTTGAAGCGCTCGGTGGAACGTGTCCGATTGCTGGAGCGAAGTCTCGCGGCGCGGAATCGTGAGCTGGAGCGGGTCAATTCTCGCCTGGCATCGGCCAATGGGCGGATGCTGCGTGACCTGAAGGCCGCGGCGAAGGTCCAGGAATCGCTCTTGCCCAGGGGAACTCGCGACATCCCGGGGCTGGCCTTCGCCTGGGCGTTTCGTCCCAGCGAGGAACTGGCGGGCGACGGCCTGAACGTGGTGGACCTTGGTGGGGCCCGGGTGGGCCTTTACGTGCTGGATGTCAGCGGTCATGGCGTCGCTTCGTCGTTGTTGTCGGTCAGCCTGTCGCGTCGTCTCGGGCCGCCGGGTGATCCCTCGTCCATTCTGGTCGAGGAGGCGGGACTGGCCGGGCCGGCGAGGGTCGCCCAGGAGCTCGACCGTTTGTTCCCTTTCGACCCGGCGACCGAGCAGTACGCGACCCTGGCCTATGGTCTGCTGGACGCGAACACCCGCGAATTTCGCTACGTCTGCGCGGGCCATCCGCCGCCGGCGATGGTGCCGGCTCTTGGCAAGGCCACCATCCTCGAAGGCCGAGGTTACCCCATCGGCCTGGCCGAGGGGACTTACGAGGAGCAAACCCTGACGCTCTCGGTGGGTGATCGGTTGTTCCTTTATTCCGACGGCATCCCCGAGGCTCTGGGGCCCGACGATTCGGCCTTCGGGCTGAAACGATTGCTGGCCACCGTGGAAGAGGCGCGGGGAAATTCGTTGGAAGAGGCCGTCCTGGCGTTGCGGTCGGCCGTCGAGGCGTGGTGCGGGGCCGCCGGGGTCGCCGACGATGTGTCGGTGGTGGCCGTCGAGGTCCGAGACCTTCCTTCCGAGTCGTCGGCGACGGCCGAATTGTCTCAACACCCCGAGGTTGGAGCAGGATCCGGGTCATGACGAGCAAGTTCGCGGGAAGGCCCTTCATCGTCGGCGTCGCCCTGGTGCTGTCGATCCTGCTGGTCAACGCCTGGATCTCGTATCGCAACGTCTGGGACCTCGCCGAAAAGAGCCGCTGGGTGGCCCATACCCTGGAGGTCATCAACGGGGTCAAGGACCTGTCCCAAACCATCACCGAGGCCGAATCTCGTCAGCGGGCTTTCCTGATCACCGGGGACGAGTCGAGGCTGATCCCGTTCGAGGCCGATGCCCAGGCCGTGGTGACTCAGCAGGCGACCCTGAAGGCGTTGACGGCGGACAACCCCCGTCAGGAGGCCCGCTTTGATCGGCTCGCCCCCCTGACGCGTCGGCGGATCGACATGCTGCGGGACAACATCGCCCGGAGGCGCGCCGGGGGCCTCGCCGCCGTTCAGGAGGCCCTGAGATCCGGCGAAAGCCAGCGCGTCATGGACGAGGTCCAGGTCCGGCTCAACGAGCTGGAGGCGGAGGAGCAGACGCTCCTGAAACGCCGAGACATGGCCGTTCGGGGCAGCATCGGCCGGACGATCGGCACCTTCACCGTGGCGACCTTGTTGGCCTTCTTTTCGCTGGGAGGGGTCCTTTACCTGATTCGCCGCTACCTGGCCTCCCGCAACCGCGTCGAGGCCGTGATCCGCGAAGGGGAATCGCGGGTCCGCCTGCTGCTGGACTCGACCGGCGAGGGGATCTACGGGATCGACAACCACGGGCTTTGCACCTTCTGCAACGCCACCGGCCTCCGGCTGCTGGGCTTCGACGATGACTCGTCGGTCCTGGGCCGAAACATGCACGAGTTGGTTCACCATTCCCGGCTCGACGGCTCTCCCTATCCGGCGACGGAGTGCCCCATCTACCGGGCGTTTCTCGACGGCCGGGCCCACCACGACGAGGAAACCTTCTGGAGGCCCGATGGCCAGAGTTTTCCGGTGGAGTTCCGCTCCCACCCGATCCGCCGGGATGGCTCGATCCTGGGAGCGGTGGTGACCTTCAGCGACATCAGCGAGCGCCGCAAATCCGCCCGCGCCATGATGGTGCGTGACCGGGCCCTGAAGGCGATGAATCAAGGGCTGTTGATCACCGACCCCACGCGGCCGGACAATCCGATCGTCGACGTGAACCCAGCGTTCGAGTCCATCTCCGGTTACCAGGAAGCCGAGGTGCTCGACCGCAACTGCCGATTCCTGAATGGCCCGGGAACCTCGGTCGAGGCCCTGGACGAAATTCGCGCCGCGATCGCCGATGGCCGAGAAACCGCCGTGGAGTTGGTGAACTACCGCAAGGACGGAACCCCGTTCTGGAACGCCCTGACCCTGGCCCCGGTGGTCGACAACACCGGCGCCGTGAGCCATTACGTCGGGCTGCTCTCCGACGTCACCGAGCGGAAGCGGGGCGAGGAGTCGGTCCTCTGGAACGAACGCCGGTTCCGCTCGCTCGTGGAGGCGACGGCGTCGATCGTCTGGAACACCTCGTCCACGGGCGAGTTCCTGGCCGACCAACCGGCGTGGTCGGCCTTCACCGGCCAGGGGCCCGAGCAGTGCCAGGGTTGGGGGTGGCTGGAGGCGATCCACCCCGACGATCGCGAGGCGACCGCCACCGCCTGGGCCGAGGCCCTCGACTGCAAGCAGGCGTACGTCATCGAGCACCGTCTGCGGAGATTCGATGGAGAGTATCGCCAGATGCTGGGGCGAGGCGTTCCGGTCCGTGGCGACGATGGCGCCATCCGCGAGTGGATCGGCGTCCACGATGACCTGACCGAGCAACGCCAGGCCGAACGCTCTCGGGTTGAAGCCGAGCAACAGTTCCGCATCATGGCCGACTCGATCCCCCAACTCGCCTGGATGGCCGATGCCGAGGGCTCCCTCTACTGGTACAACCAGCGCTGGTACGACTACACCGGCACCGATTTTGAGACCATGCAGGGCGCGGGCTGGCAATCTGTTCACGACCCGGACGAGTTGCCCCGGGTCGCGGCCAGCTACCGGGAGTCGATCGAGTCGGGCGAACCCTGGGAAGCGACCTTCCCGATCCGCCGCCACGACGGGGCGATGATCTGGCACCTCTCTCGTGCGCAGCCGGTTCGCGACGAGTCGGGCCGCGTCACCCAGTGGTTTGGCACCAACACCGACATCACCGAGCAACGGCACATCGAGGAATCGCTCCGGCTGGCCAAGGAGGCCGCCGAGGCCGCCAGCCGCTCCAAGAGCACCTTTCTGGCCAACATGAGCCACGAACTCCGCACCCCTCTGAACGCCATCATTGGCTACAGCGAGATGCTCCAGGAAGAAGCGGAAGACCTCGGCCGCGACGATTTTGTCGACGACCTGGGCAAGGTTCACGCCGCGGGCAAGCATCTTCTGGGGCTCATCAACGACGTGCTGGACCTCTCCAAGATCGAGGCCGGCAAGATGGAGATTTACCCGGAGACCTTCGACATCGCCGAGATGGTGCGAGGCGTCGCCAGCACCATCGAACCGTTGGCCGAGAAGGGGGGCGACACCCTGGTCGTCGACTGCCCCGAGGGGCTTGGCCCGATGCACGCCGACCTGACCAAGATCCGCCAGTCGCTGTTGAACCTCCTGAGCAACGCCGTGAAGTTCACCGAGCGGGGAACCGTCACCCTGGCCGCCCGCCGAGAACCGGTCGGGGAACGCGACTGGGTGACCCTGGACGTCAAGGATAGTGGCATCGGCATGACGCCCGAGCAGGTTGCCAGGCTGTTTCAGCCCTTCACCCAGGCGGATGCCTCGACCACGAGGAAATACGGGGGCACGGGGCTGGGGTTGACCATCACCCGACGGTTCTGCCAGATGATGGGCGGCGACGTCACGGTTCAGAGCGACCCGGGCCGCGGCTCGACCTTCACCATCCGTCTGCCGGCCGAGTACCGAGCGGTGCCCATCGAGATCCCGGTTCCCGGCACCTCGTCATCGTCGACGAATTCTGGACGCGAGGTCGGACAGAGCAAGCCCCTGGTCCTGGTCGTTGACGACGACCCATCGGTCCGCGACCTGATGGGCCGCCTTCTGAGCAAGGAAGGGTTTCGGATCGTCTTCGCCGCCGACGGGGTCGAGGCCCTGCGACTGGCTCGCCACGACTTGCCCGACGTCATCACCCTCGACGTGATGATGCCGGGCCTGGACGGATGGGCCGTGCTGACGACCTTGAAGGCCGACCCCTCGACCGCCGACATCCCCGTCATCATGGTGACGTTCGTGGGAGACCGAAACCTCGGGTACGCCCTGGGAGCGGCCGACTACCTGACCAAGCCGATCGACCGGACACGGCTGGCGACGGTCCTGAAGAAGTACCGCCACGGGCTGCCCGGCGGGTTGGCCCTGGTCGTCGACGACGACCCCGTCGCACGCGACCTGACTCGCCAACTGCTGGAGGACGAAGGCTGGACCGTGGAAGAGGCCGCCGATGGTCGCGTCGGCCTGGAGCGGGTCGAGGCGTCGCGGCCCGACCTGATTGTCCTGGATCTGACCATGCCCGGGATGGACGGGTTTGATTTCGCCGACGAGATGCGTCAGCGTCGCCTCAGCCAGGAAATTCCGATCCTGGTGGTCACATCGCGAGACCTCTCCAACGAGGAGCGGTCCCGGCTCAACGGCCGGGTTCAGGCCGTTCTCCAGAAGGGGACGTATACCCGGGAAGACCTCATGACCGAAATCCATCGGGAGGTCGCCTCTCGACTGCGGCGGAATGTCGCGGCGGGCATCGCCGGAACGGAGGGGCGGACGCTACCTTGAATGGGTCGGACGCGGCCGATCTTCCGGGCGGGGGCTCGGCGGACCGAGGGATGACGGACCGTCGGCGGGTCGGGGGGAGGGGTTCATGGCAAAGATCCTGTTAGTCGAGGACAACGAGCTGAACCGCGACATGCTCTCAAGACGCCTGACGCGCAAGGGGTTCGAGGTCGTTCTGGCCGTGGACGGCCGCAAGGGGATCGAGGCGGCTCAGTCCGAGGACTTCGACCTGATCCTGATGGACATGAGTCTTCCGGAAGTCGATGGCTGGGAGGCGACCCGGCTCCTGAAGGCCGACCCCAGGACTCGCCCCACGCCGATCGTGGCCCTGACGGCCCACGCGATGGCCGGAGACCGCGAGCGGGCGATGGAAGCCGGTTGCGACGACTACGACAGCAAGCCCATCGAGTTCCCTCGCCTCCTGAGCAAGATCGAGGCCCTGCTCGCCGGCCGGGAGGCTCCATGACGCCCCTCGCCGAAGGCGCCCAGGACGATGCCGCATACGCCGAGGCCGCTCGCCGCCGCCACGAGTTGCGCACGCCGGTCAACCACATCCTCGGCTACGCCGAACTGCTGATCGAGGACGCCGAGGACCTCGGCCGCGCCGACCGCGCCGGCCCCCTTCGAGCGATCCACGCCGAGGGAAAAGAGGTCCTCCAGCTCGTCAGTTCGGCCCGAGCCTCCGACGACGCCGAGCGGGCCGAGCTAGGGCGTCGCCTCGGAGCCCACCTGACAGCCATTCACCAGTCCTGCGACGCCCTGGAGGCCGCCGACCCGACCACCGATCGCGACGCCCTCGCCGCCGACCTGCGAAAAATCCGCGCCGCCTGCGACCGCCTGGTCGCGCTGGCGCTGGGTTGAGGCGTCGGGGACGATGGCGGTCGGGCGGCCAACGCTGGTACAGTGAGGCCCATGACTGGCCGCGCCGGCCTGGGTCAAGATCACGGGACGGGCGCCGTCGGGGCCAATGATGCCGAAGATCCTGATCGCCGAGGACGTCCCCGAGAACTGGGACATGCTCTCCCGACGCTTGAAGCGAAGGGGCTACCAGTTGGTCCACGCCCCCGACGGCCGGCAAGCCGTCAGCCTCGCGGCGACGGAGCGTCCCGACCTGATCTTGATGGACATGAACATGCCGGACCTCGACGGCTGGGAAGCCACCCGCCAGATCCGCGCCAACGCCCAAACGCACGCCATCCCGATCATCGCCGTCACGGCCCACCAACTGGAAATCGACCGAGAAAAGGCAATCGAAGCCGGCTGCGACGACCACCACCCCAAGCCCGTCGACCTCCCCCGCCTCCTCGCCCAGATCGAAGCCATGCTCGGACGCCCTCGGTAAGTGGGCCTCTTCTCCGGGATGACCCTCGGTCAGCGAGTTGGACCATCGGAAAGTCTCGTCGCCGCGGAATTGGGTAGCCTCGCCCCGGCATCCGACTCGGCCCGGGCGAGCATGGCGTTGATCAGGGTCGGCGTTCCCAGGGCCAGCAGCAGGTCGGCCTGGGCCTGCGTGGCTTGCCAGGTTGCGTCGAGCCGGGCGTTCTCCAGTTGAATGAGGCGCTGGCGGGCTTGTTGCAGTTTGGTCAGGTCGGCCTGACCCTCCTCGAACAACCTCTCCAGTTTCCCGACCTCGCCGCCGAGTTCTCCGGCGAGCCCGGCCGCGTCGTTGACCAGCGTCGTCGCCCCGTTCCACTTGGCCACCGCGGCACGCACCTGGGCGATCGCGCGCTCCTGGGCCTGACGCAGGGCCAGGCACGCCCTCGCCGCCTCGGCCTGCCTCTGGATCACCAGCGGTTTGCCGTTGTTGACCACCGGGATCGCCGAGACGTACACCAGCCCAATGTACTGGATGCCCGCTTCGTCCATCGCGTACTGAGGACCGACCACCGGCGTCGGGATGCGGTCGCCCTTGGCCAGCCTCACCGCCGCGTCGGCGCCTCGGACGAGGGCCTGGGCCGCGTGGATGTCGGGGCGGTTGGCCAGGGCCGTCTGGGTCATCGCCTGCTCGTCCACCGGCGGGATGTACGGCGGCAACGTGAACTCGCCCAGCGGCTCGGCCGCGACCCCTTGAGACGCGGGGCGGCCGATCTGGGCACGCAGGTCGGCCAGGGCGACCGTGTAATCCTGCTGGGCCGCCTGGACCAGTTGCCGAGAGGCGCGTCCCTCCACCCTCGCCAGAATCGCGTCGGCCGGCGCCGCCTGATTCGCCTCGGCCCGTCGCTGGATCGACTCCAGCAAGCGGTCGTTGAAGTCCGCCAAATCTCGGGCAACCCGACGCTTTTCCCGTCGATACGCCGCCGTCTGGTACAGGCGATAAGTTTGCACCAGCGCCGTCAATTCGGCCTGCATCAAGGTCCATTGCTGCTGGTCGAGGGCCGCCCGGGCGATGTGGTAGCGATGGGTCGTCTGGTGCCCCAGCTCCAAAGGCTGGCGAACCGAGAACAGAATGTAGTTCTGCCCTGAGTGGTAAAAGCCCCGATGATTGGTATTGGCCGTGGCCCCAGTGCCGTTGCTGGCGTTGCCGCTGCTGCCGTTGCCGAAGGTGTCCTGAGGGATCAGGGTGATCGGGCGATAGTCAATCCAGACGGTCGGGTTGAGGGTGGTTGGGAACCGCCGGGCAACCTCGACGGCCTCGGGCGAAGGGCCGTTGGCCGTTCCCTGACGCAGCGAGACGAGGTCGGGGTTACTGGTAATCGCCCCGTAAAGTGCCGCCTGAAGACTCAACGACTGATTTCCCGGATCGGCCTCGGCGACGGCGGGCAACGCGGACGCGGGCGGCGAAGGGGTCGCCTCGGGAAGCGTTTCCGCCTGGGTCGGGCGGACGGCACGGTCGGCCTTGGCGTTTGTCTGGGTTAGCGACGTGGTGGGGGCAACGCGGAGCGTCGGCGCCACTGGAACGAGATCGCGCCTCAGCCAGCGGGCGAGTGGGCCGCGAGCCGGAGTCGCGGACGACTGACCAATGCTTGTCGAGGCTTCGACGAGCATGAGACCCATCGCCATAGCCAGCAGGATGATCGGACGTCGCATCGGGCACGCTTCCTTGCGAAAAGCCGGCGAAAGACGGGGTGAGCCCGTCGTCCCAAAATCCGGCCGCCCATCCTGGGCGCGGTACGATCCCCTGATCTGTTATCGAAACAACCTTGCTCCGGGCTTTGTCCGCCAGGAAGGGCGAAGAAGACGCGGGTCGTTTAACCGGCACGACCCAACGACTCCCCTTATGGTTCGGCCTCGACTGCCTCGACCTTGGCGCCTCGTCCAAGCCGTTGAGACCTACCAAACGCCGTGTACAGCGCCGGCAGGAGGAACAAATTCAAAAGCGTCGAGGTCACCAGGCCGCCCAGGATCACCACGGCCAGCGGGTGTTCGATCTCCTGGCCCGGTTTGTCCCCGGCCAGCACCAGCGGCACCAGGGCCAGGCCGGTCGCCAGCGCGGTCATCAAGATCGGGGTCAGCCGTTCTTCCGAGCCCCTCAGGACCAACGCCTCGCCGAACGGCACCCCTTCCTCGACCTCCAGGTGCCGGTAGTGGCTGACCAGCATGATCCCGTTGCGAGCGGCGATCCCCAGCACCGTGACGAACCCGACCAGCGAACCGAGAGAGAGCACGCCCCCGCTCAACACCGCGCCGACGACGCCGCCGATCAGGGCGAAGGGCAGCGTCAATGCCACCAACGCCGTCAATCGCACCGAGCCGAAATCGGCGTGCAGGATCAGCAAAATGCCCACCAAGGACAGCGCCGCCAGGGCCATCAGCCGATTTTGCGACTCGGCCCTCGCGGCATATTCGCCAAGGAACTCGGGGTGATACTCGCGGTCGAACTCCAGCTTGCCGACGGCCGTTTCGACGTCCCGGGCCACGCTGCCAAGGTCTCGCCCGACGACGTTGCAGGTGATGTCGATCCGCCTCGACGCCTTCTCCCGCTTGATTTCGTTGGGAGCGGGGTTGATCGTCACGTCGGCGACGTCGCCCAGAGGCACGTGAACGCCCGCGGTCGTCTCCACCAGTAGATTGCGCAAGACGTCCGGATCGGCGCGGACCTCGGGCGCCCCCCAGACGACCACGTCGAAAATCTTCTGCTGGTCATACAATTCGCCGACCTTGGTCCCCTTGATGAGTGTGGTCGCGGCCTTGCGGACATCGCCGGGCGTCAGGCCGAACCGGGCCGCGGCGTCGGGACGCAGGTCGATATCCAGTTGCGGCACCAGCACCTGGGTTTCCACCTTCAGGTCGGCCACACCGTCGACGGTCTTCATCGCCGTGGCCACCTCCTGCGCCTTGGCCCGCAAGGTCGGCAGGTCGGGCCCATAGACTCTCACCACGATGGTCGCCCCGGCGCCGGTTAAGACCTCCTTGATCCGTTCCTTCAGGTACGTCAGCAAGTCGCGATTCAAACCCGGATAGTTATCGACGACCTTTTGCACCCTGGCGACGGTTCCGGCATAGTCGCCCCCGTCGTCGACGCTGATCCAAAGCTCGGTGAAGTTCATGCCGACCACCTCGTCAGCGACCTCGGCCCGGCCGATGTGCGATCCGAAGTTCCGCACTCCCTTGATCTTGCGGAGATCCTTGCTGGCGTCGACGGTGACCCTCCGCATCGCGTTGAGCGAGGTGCCGGGCTTCTCGACCCAGTGCATCAGGAAATCCGTTTCCTTGAAGTTGGGTAAGAACTCCTCGCCCAACCCCAACACCAGTCCCCCCGTGCCCACGAACGCCGCCAGCAGCGTCAGCACCGCCAAGGCTGGGCGGCGGACGAAGAACGGCAGGACCGCCCGATAAGGACGACGCAGGAGCCGGGCCAGCGGAGCCTCGGACCGGCCCGCCGTCGAGCTGGGCAGCAGCATCAGCGACAGGGCGGGCGTCACCGTCAACGCCACCACCAGCGACGCCAGGACCGCCAGCACATAGGCAAGGGCCAGCGGCCGGAAGAACGAACCGGCTAGCCCGTCCAGGAAGAAGACCGGCAGGAAGACCAGAATTACGATGAGCGTCGCATAAACGACGGCGCTGCGGACTTCCAGGGAGGCATCGAGCACCACCTTCATCCGCTGGGCGAAGCTCGCGCCAGATGGGGCCAGTCGGAGGCGGCGAACGATGTTCTCGACGTCGATGATCGCGTCGTCAACCACCTCCCCCACGGCGATCACCAGGCCCGCCAACACCATCGTATTGACCGTCGCCCCCAGGGCCGTCAGGGCCAGAATTGCGGCGACGAGCGAAAGGGGGATGGCCGCCAGGCTAATCAGGGCCGTCCGCCAGTCGAAAAGAAACGCCAGCAAGATCACCGCCACCAGGCCGCAGCCAACTAGAAGCGCATGCTCCAGGTTCGCCAGCGACCGCTCGATGAACGTGGCCGGTCGGAAGATCGTCGCGTCGTATTCGAGCCCCTTCAGCGCCGGTTCCAGTCCCTTCAACGCCTTCTCGACGTTGTGAGTGACGTCCAGGGTGTTGCCGGTCGGTTGCTTCTCGACAATGAGCAGCAGGCCGGGGCCATCATTGATGACCGCGTCACCAATGGGCGCAGGGTGGCCAATCGCCACATCGGCCACGTCGGCCAGCCTCAAGGGAGCGCCGCCCCGAAAGGCGACCACCGTGGCACCCAGGTCGTCGGGAGTCTTCACGGCCGCCTTTTGCCGGACCGCCAATCGCTGGTTGGGGGTGTCGATAAACCCCCCGGCGCCGACGCTCGACGCCTCGGTGGCCGCCTTGACCACCGAGTCAAGCGTCACCCCGTGGGCCCGCAGACGTTCAGGGTCGACTAGCACCTGATATTGCTTATCTCGCTGGCCCCAGATCGCCACGTTCGCCACGCCAGGGACCGCCATCAGCCTCGGGCGAATCACCCAGCGGGCCAGGATCGTCAGGTCCATCTGCGAGAGCGTTTTCGACCACACGCCGATCTTCAACGCCCGGCTGGTCGACGACAACGGCGGCAAGATCACCGGCGGCCTCGCCACCGCCGGCAATCTCGATGCCTCGACGGTCAGGCGCTCCGAAACCAGTTGCCGGGCCCGCAGCAAATCCGTCCCAGGCTCGAAGATCAGTTGGACCGAGGAGAGACCCAGCACCGACTTCGACCGCAGCGTCTTGAGCCACGAGACCCCATTCAGGGCGTTTTCCAAAGGCACCGAGATGAGGCTTTCCACCTCCTCGGTCGACAGTCCTGGAGCCTCGGTCTGGATCTCCACCAGCGGAGGAGCGAACTCCGGAAAAACGTCCAGCGGAGCCCGTCTCGCGGCGCGAATCCCGACGACCATCAGGACAACCGACAGCGCCAGGACCAGTACTCTCAGCCGCAACGAAGTGGTGACGAGCCAGGTCATTTCGCCCCCCCGAACTCGCTGCCGAAGAGTTCGGCGACCCCGTCAGTGACGACCTCCGTCCCCGGTTTCGGCCCGTCCCGCAAGATCGCCTCGCCCCCGCTTTGACGCTCCAGACGGACCCGTCGACGGCTATAAACGCGGTCGGCCAGTTTCACATAGACCCAGGTCCCCCCTTGATAGTCGAACAGCACCGCCGACCACGGGACGACCAGCGCTTCGGCCTCGCCGACCATCGGGATCGTCACGCCGACCCGCTGACCCGGCCAAATGGCGTGGTCGGCGTTGTCGACCTCATAGAACAGGTGGACCGTCGTCGCCAAAGGGTCGCCCGACGGAGGCGCGGCCACGGGCTTCGCCAACTTGCTCGCCTGATTCGGCCCGCCGGCCAGGTCGCCGACATGCGCCTCGGCGGCCAGGTCGAGCGTCCGTCGGTCGCCAACGTAAACCGGCACGCGGACCCAGACCCGCCCCAAGGATTCCATGTCGAAAAGGATCGCGCCGGCGGCCACAGCCTGACCGGGCAGGACGTGGACCCCCTTGATCGACCCATCGGCCTCGGCCAGGATCGGCAAGGCGTCCAGGGACCCGCCTTCCAGCCCGCGAATGGTCCGGTCCAACGCGTCTCGGCGGGCCGTCGCCGCTTTCCACGCCGAGGTGGCGATATCCGCGGCGCTCTGGGCGTCGATCAGAGCCCCCGAGCTACCCAGTTGGTCACGTCTCAGCCGTTCGGCCCGTTCCATGAGGACTTTGGCCTGGGCCATCGCCTTGTCCGCCTGGTCGACCTGCCCCTGGGCGTCAACCAAACTATTGGCCATCGTCGCGCGAGACTCGGGCGAGAGCAGCGGCTGGAGGCGGAAGACCTCCCGACCGCGCTTCACCTCGGCCCCCGCCGCCAGGATCGGCCCGTTCAACGGCGCCAGCACGATACCGCTCAACGGCGCCGAGACCGTGATCGACCCGCCTGCGGGAATGACCACCTCACCGCCATAGGTCCGCGACCGAGGCACCGCCTTGCGCTCGACCTTGGCCGTGGCGACCCGCAAACTCGCCTCGGCGGCCTCCGTCAGGTGGACGGTCGTCAGGTCGCCTTCGCCCGGAAGCTTCTCCACCTTGGCCGCCGGCGCGGGCTTGGCTTTCGCCTTCACGGCGGAGGATGAGGGCGGAACACAGCCGCCAATCCACGGCCCGAGGGCCAGAAATGTCGACAGGATCACCCGTTGGGACATGAACTCGCGCCGCCTCCGGATCCCCGCGAAGTCGGACCCGTTCTGAATGGATCGTGCCATTTTGGTCGAAATCCTTCTGATCCCACCAGACTATCGGCCCAGACCCGCATTGAGAGCCCCCCCACGCATAGGGATAAACCCGAATTTATCGAATCCTTGGGTTCGAGCGTAAGTTGCCGTTCCGTTCCCGCACATCGCTTCCATCCGTTCAGACTGGCGGCAAGACGGTCGACTCCCATTCCTTGTTCCGAAGACGTGAGTCACCCAACCCGATCCCGAACGTGAGCTACAGTCCTTTCGAACGGCTCCGCGTCGGAACCTCGTTCGAGAGACCGCGGGGGTTGGGAGGGTTCGGGAATGGAACCCACGGGGCCCGACGGTCCCTTGGCCTTGAGGATGGGTATCGGGGGCGTGTCGCATCGGCACGCCATCCCCGGCACGGATCGCGGCCTCGAACCGGCATAAGGAATGGTCTCGATGGACGCGACCTTGAGCCAGCCCGCCCATCGAGAACGAGACTACCGGGCGTCGGATCCATGATGCGAGCCAACACGGCCGTTCTGTCTGATCCTCCGGCGGTTCGATTCGAGCCCCCTTCGGCCTCTGATGCCGGGGAAGTCTTCCGCCAGGTCTTGCTCGGGGCGCTCGAGGACCCGCTGCGCGGTGTCATACTCATCGACTCCGGCGGGAGAGTCGCCCATGCCACCGACAACGCCCGAAAACGGCTCGGGGTGCCGCCGGGTCACGAACTCCGGGGCGCCGCCCTGGCGGACCTGCTGTCGGGCTTCAACTTCGACCCCGACTCCCTCGCGCAGGCGCTCGACGCGGGCGCCCAGGGGGAAGACGTACCGGAGGTCCGCCTGCGTGGGGCCGAGTCGCGGGGGGGCTTCCTGCTGCGGCTACGCGACCTGGGCCACGGATACCGCTCCGCGGTGCTGGAGCCGACCACCGTCGACGACGGCCAGGTCGGTCCCGTGGCCGCCGCCCTGGCCGTGGCCCAGTCCGACCCGCTCACCGGTCTTGCCAACCGGAGCCGGTTCGAGGAGGCGACGGCGGCCGCTCTCGACGGTTCGGGCGACGGCTGCGTGGCGGTGCTGATGCTCGACCTGGACCGGTTCAAGGCCGTCAACGACACCCTGGGCCATGGCGCCGGCGATGCCCTGCTGCGACTGGTGGCCGAACGCCTTCAGGTCGCCGTGCGACAGGCCGACGTGGTTTCCCGATTCGGCGGTGACGAGTTCGCCGTGCTGCTCGCGCCAATCCAGGAGGCGGGACAGGCCTCCGACGTTGCCACCCGGATCCTCGACCTCGTGCACCGCTCCTACCTGCTGGAAGGGCAGGTGGCCAACATCGGCGTCAGCATCGGCATCGCCATGGCCCCCGTGCACGGCACCGACGGCCGCGGCCTGCTCGGCGCCGCGGACCTTGCCCTCTATGAAGCCAAGCGGTCCGGCCGGGCGACCTTCCGGTTCTTCGACCCGCTCATGAGGCAGCGAGCCCTGGACCGACGCGCCAACGAGATGGACCTGCGGCGTGCCCTGGCGCTGCGGCAGTTTGAACTCTTCTACCAGCCCCAGGTCTCCGTGGGCGGACGCCTTGTCGGATTCGAGGCCCTCTTACGTTGGCGTCACCCCTCCCGAGGGTTGGTCCCCCCCGCGGACTTCATCCCCCTGGCCGAGCGCATCGGGGCCATCGTGCCCATCGGCGACTGGGTCCTGCGCTCCGCGGTCAAGGAGGCGCTGAAGTGGCCCGAGGACGTCGTCATCGCCGTGAACGTCTCGCCGCTTCAACTCCACGCCGAAGGCTTCGTCCCACGCGTCCGGCGCCTCCTGGTCGAGACCCGCCTCCCAGGCCGCCGCCTGGAAATCGAGATCACCGAAAGCATGCTCGTCAATCGCCCCGAGGAGGCCATCCGCATCCTCAACGAACTCCGTGGCGAGGGCGTCCGCATCGCCATGGACGACTTCGGCACTGGCTATGCATCGCTCAGCCAGCTCGCGCTGTTCCCGTTCGACAAGATCAAGGTGGACCGATCGTTGACCGGCGCCGATGGCGCGGACATCAAAAAACGCGCCATCATTCGGGCCATCACCGCCCTCGGCCAAACCCTCGGCGTTTGCACCCTCGCCGAAGGCGTCGAACTCGAGCAACAGCTCGAACATCTGGCCAGCGATGGCTGCTCCTCCGTCCAGGGCTATCTCGTTAGCAAGCCAGTCCCCGCCTCTCAGGTGGGCGACCTGATCGCTCGGCTCCACTCGCCGGGCACCGCGGCCGACGAGCCACCGTCGCGGCAGGATTGACCACGATCGACTCCGGCATACCGCTCCACCGAGTCGAACTCGCAACCTTGAGACCCCTACGGAACCCAACCCCATGACCAGGCCCAGCGACCGCGTCTTCACCCTGTCCTATTGCAGCCGCAACCTGATCCAAGGGAGCCCGATGCAGGTCCGTCAGGAGCTTCACGACATCCTGGCGGCCGCCCGTCGGAAAAACCTCAAGCTCCAGATCACCGGGGCTCTGCTCTACAACGCCGGCAGCTTCGCGCAGATCCTCGAAGGTCCGCTCGACAACGTCCAGCGGATTTTCGAGACGATCCAGCGCGATACCCGCCACGGCGAAGTCAGCGTCATCCAATCCGAATTCACCGACGAACGCCAGTTTCCCAACTGGGCGATGGCGTTCGCTGGCGGCAGCTCCCTCGAAGGGACGCCGGTCGCCACCGACGCCTTCCAGGCCGTTTTCTCCGGAGCCGATCACGCCGGAGAGCAGATGCTGACCTTGCTCCACACGCTCATGAACGACGAGTCCGAGTGGCTCCTCCCGGAGATCGCCGTACCCGCCTGAACAGGGGAACAACGCGGCGTTCTTCAAGTCTCGTTAGTTGACAATTCCCTTGGTAATCATCATGAACACCTCCTCCAGGCTCAAATCTTCCTCGGCGAACGAGTGGACCGCCACGCCTCCCGCGACCAGCCGCGCCAGCAGTTGGGCGAGGTCGCCATCCTGGCCGTGGAACTCGGCCGTGACACTATGGTCAAACGACTCCACCGCGCGGATACCCGGCTGACCGCGGAGCAAACTTTCGGCCCGCTCGGTGGTGTCGTCAAGGACTCGGACCTTCAACACCCGGTGGGCCCGAAGCTGCCGCTGAATATCCTGGATGCTGCCCGCCACTAGCAGGCGACCGCGCTCGATGATGCCGATCGACGTGCAGAAGTCGGCCAACTCCGAAAGGATATGGCTGGAGACCAAAATCGTCTTGCCCATCCCCTTCAACTCGGTCAGAAGGGCTTTCATCTCCAGGCGGGCGCGGGGGTCGAGGCCCGAGGCGGGTTCGTCGAGGATCAGGACCGGCGGGTCGTGGACCAGGGTCTTGGCCAGACAGAGGCGTTGCTTCATCCCCTTGGACAGCCCGTTGACGTAGTCGTCGTGCTTGGCCGTTAGGTCGAGCAGTTCGAGCACCTGGCCGATGATCGAGCGTCGCTGGGCGCGTGGGATCTGGTAGGCGACGGCGAAGAAGTCGAGGAATTCCCAGACCTTCATTCCATCGTAAACGCCAAAGTCATCCGGCATGAAGCCGATGACGCGGCGGACGGCCATCGGGTCGTCAACGACCGAATGTCCCTGAACTCGCCCTTCCCCCTCGGTGGGTCTCAACAACGTCGCTAGGAACCGAATCGTGGTGCTCTTGCCGGCGCCGTTGGGCCCGATGAAGCCGAAGATTTCGCCGTCGCCAATGGACAGGTTCAGGTCGTCGACGGCCAGAAAGTCGCCGTAACGCTTGGTGAAGTGGGTCACCTCGATCATGGGCGGGACGCCTCGCGGGCCGGACGGTTTGGGGCGTTGGGAGCATAGGGGGGGCGCATCGGGTCGGGCGGCGGACCGAATCCCAGGTGGGCGACGACCAGGGTCAGGCCCCGTCGGCGGTCGACCTCGGGGCTGATCTCCTGCCGAGGCCGCGCCCCGGCAACCCACGCCACCAGGCGACGTTCGCCCCGGTCCTCGGGCCGGTCCCAGGCATATTCGCGAAACCGCCTCAGGAACTTCTGGGTGTCGGTCCACTGGGCCGAAGGGGGGGCGGCCCGAGATTCGGCCGAATGTACCTCCCCAGGCACGACCGAGCCGCCCGCGGCGATCGTCCCGAGGGGGATCGGCTCAACCCCGTCCTCAACGAGCCAGGCGTCTCGTAGTTCCAGGTCCGAACGGTTGATGACGCGACCGGGGACGCCTGGAGTCGCTTTCCAGGTGATCCGGCCGCCCAGATCGACCATCTGCTCGGCGCGAAACATCGCCAGCGAGCGGGGTTGCACGACGAACCCTTCCAGGGACGGCACTGGCCACGAGGTCCAGAACGACCGCGACCGCTCGTCCCCTCGCAGGCCGCCGTCGGTGTTCAGGGGCAGGGCAAGGCTTTCGGGGTCGCCCGGGTAGCGAACGGAGAAGCGAGTTCGGCCGGTCGAGTACAACGCATTGAACCGGCTCAGGTGAGCGCGAGGATAGTCGCCCTGCAATTCGACCACGTCAATCTCGTCGCAAGCCGAGGCGAATCCCTGCTCGCTGGCTGCCGCCCGCTCGATCGCGACGGCGGTCCCGAGCGCCAGCAACGGGGTGACAATCCAGGCCCATTCCCGCCGTCCCAGGACGTACCGGCAGACGCACCAGTTCAGCGGCACCAGGGCGAACCCGTAAAACAACAAAACACGCAAGACAAACGCCCGACTGGGGATCGAGATCCCCGAGGCGTCCTCGAGCGAGGCCCGGCACGACGACGGAACCCCCGAGCCGTCCAGCCAGGCCGCCACAGGCGACGCGGGCAAGCCATCCTCCTGCTTCCCGGTGGGGTCGGCGCCCGGGGCGTCCAGATCCCTCGACAGGTAGCGGAGCCAGGACAGGTGCGTTCCCGGCAACATCCGGGGGGCGAGTTGGCCTCTCTGGGACGTCATGGGTTGCTCCGGCCTCCGCAGCATGACGCGGCGGACAAACGTGTCGATGCCGGGCCAGTCGGCGAAGACTTTCTCGGTGGGATTGATCCCCAACAGCGTCACCCGCCCGCGACCCACCCGCCACTCCGCCCCCAGTTGATGAGGCGAGCCCGTCCCAAGAGGCAAGGCGGTCGCCCCCGCCCGAGGTCGCAGCCCCGTCAAGGCCACGGGCCGATTGCTCGCCGGGCGGATCGGAACCGGCGGCCGATACGAGGCACCCGCGGGCGGATCAACCACGGGGAGCGCGGGAGTCGGAACTTTGTCGGCGGCCGGGGTCTCGGACCCATCGGTTTTGGAGAAATCCTCGGAGACGTCCGAGTCGGTCGGCAGGCTGTCAATGACCGGAGGAGGATGGTCGTTGGCCAGGGGGCCGAGGGCCCCTTGATCCAGGGGAATCGACTCGCCAGTCGGGTCGGCCGGGAGGTAGGGGCCCAGAAAACTATCTTGGAGAGCCGCGAGATTCACCCCCGACCCGCCGACGACCACCAGTTGCCCCCCCCAATGCAGCCAGTCCAGCAACGCCCGTTGTTGCGAAGGGTTCAACGCCTCGGGTTCCAAGCCGTCCCAGATGACGTGGCTCGTGGTCGTCCAGGTCAGGGCATGGGGCGAAAGTAGGGGCTTGGTCGGGTCGAGCGGCAGGACGAGTCGGTAATACAAACGCTCGTCGGCCGTCAACGCGCCTTCGTTGCCCGGACTGGCCGGCGGCATCACGGCGGAAAAGCGTCGCCAGGGGGAATAACTGGAGGGCTGACGCGCCAGGATCGTGATGAGCATCTGGTGGGTTCCTAGCCTCATCAGGGTCGCGGGCCAGGTCATCAGAGGGCGTGTCGCGTCGGGTTGGACCAGGTCGAGGTCCAGTTCCTTCGGGATCGCGACCACGTTGGGGTCGGAACTCGGCGGGACCATGACCTGAAAACCCAGGCGGGTTTCCTGACCTTTGACCAGCCGCAAGTCCCGACGATACACAACCTCCTGGGGCATCCCCAGCAGCGGGACGGGGGCCGTCCGCAACTCGCCCTGGAAGGCGTCCCGGTTGGCCTTCATCTCGACGAAGAGGCTGCTCCAGTGATTCGGCTTGAGATAAGGGGTCGCGTCGAATGGGGCGATTTGCGAACGGAAGAACTCGAACGGGGGCTTCTCGGGCTCCTTGGCCTTCTTGGGTTCGGCCGTATCCGGCTCGGCCAGCGACCTGATGCGCTCGGCCTGGGGCGATTCCTCCCCAGAGGGTGGCTGCGACCAGGCAAGGGTTCCGCACATCGCCAGCGAGACGACCGCTCCGACCCAGGAGTGGAAGACGGTGATCGGGTTTCGGTCGAACAGAAACATCGAGAGGGCCCCGCGAGGAGGTCCGGGAGTTGGCGGGGCCGACCCCGATCGTTGGCGACGACCATTGTAGGACGAGTGCCTGAGCGTCGGAAGAACCCTCCCGGACAGCCGCTAGCCGCGGACCGAGCCAGTTTGGCTCGGCCAGCCCGGCTCTGGTATCTTGTGCCGGGGCCGCGGAGGTCGCGGGTCGGTCCCCGGGAAGAACTGGATTGGTGGCGAGGGAACATCGCACGATGACGACGGAACGCCCGCCATTGATCCTGGCCAGCGCCTCGCCGCGTCGCCGGCAATTGCTGGCGGAGGCCGGGTATACGTTCGAGGTCGAGCCCTCGAACGTCCCGGAGCCGGCGCCCTTCCCGGGAGAAGCCTCAGGCGATTACGCCGCGGGACTCGCCTGGCGCAAGGCGTCGGTCGTCGCGGCCCGGCGAACGGTCGGGATCGTCCTGGGCGCCGACACCGTCTGCGTTGTCGGCGGGGAGATTTTGGGCAAGCCTATTGATCGCGAGGACGCCGAGCGGATGCTCCGTGCCCAAGAAGGGGACGTCGACATCCTGGTCCTGACGGGCCTCTGCCTGCGAAAGGCTGGGGCTGACGAGTGGGTTGGCGCCATCGAGACAAGCGTTTGCCACTGCCGGACCATGACCGACCCCGAGCGTGCGAATTATCTCGACTCGGGGCTCTGGGAAGGCAAGGCGGGCGGTTACGGAGTGCAGGACCGCGACCCGTTCGTTCGGGTGGTCCGGGGAAGTTGGTCCAACGTCGTCGGCCTTCCCCTGGAACGGCTCGACATGTTGCTCAGGGCCTATCCGGAGCTGACCCGATGACTGGACGACCGCCCATCCACGACGGTCCCAGGCCTGAGCCCACTGTCCCCACTCGCCGTCCGAGGATCTCCAAGGCCGCCTACCTCCTGCTGGCGCTGGGCCTGGCGGGAGGACTGGCATTTCTCGTGGTGCGATCGATGGATGCGTCCGCGGCGATGGCCAACCCCAAGCCGTCCCCCATCGACGGCGACCGCGCTTTCGGCTACCTCAAAGCGATCTGCGCTCTCGGCCCCCGCCCGGCCGGTTCGGCCGCCAATGCCCGACAGCGTAAACTGGTTGCCGATCACTTCCGCAAAGCGGGCGGTCAAATCCGCGAGCAACCCTTTTCGGGACAGGACCCCCTCAGCGGCCGACCGGTGGCGATGGCCAACCTCATCGGCTCGTGGTTTTCCGACCGTCATAATCGGATCCTCCTGACAACCCACTACGACACCCGGCCCTTCCCCGACCGCGACCCCGATCCCGAGAAGCGTCGAACTCCCTTCCTCGGCGCCAACGATGGAGCCTCGGGAGTCGCCCTCCTCATGGAGATTGCCAACCACCTGGACGATTCCCCCACCGCCTTCGGAGTGGACCTCGTTCTCCTGGACGGCGAGGAACTCGTCTACGAGGACGCAGGGGCCAACGACATGGAGCTGTACTTCCTGGGATCGCGGCACTTCGGCCGGACCTACGCCGCCGATCGCCGCTCCAAACGATCCTCGGATCGCTACGTGGCGGCCATCCTCCTGGACATGGTCGGCGATCGCGACCTCGTCATCGACCAGGAGGTCAACAGCCTCAGACTCCAGCGCAAGCTGGTCCAGGAAGTCTGGACCGTCGCCGCCCAGCTCAAGGAGCGAACCTTCCGAGCCCGCGTAGGGCCCGAGGTTTACGACGACCATCTCCCGCTCAACGACGCGGGTATTCCCACGATTGACCTGATTGACTTCGCTTATCCCGCCTGGCACACCGCGGCCGATCTCCCCGAAGCCTGCTCCGGTGTCAGCCTTGAGAAGGTTGGTCGAGTGGTCACGGCCTGGCTCAATTCACGACCCGCCAGCCCTCACTGACCGTCCGCCTTCCCCCGCCCACCCTCCACTCGTCTCCTGAGCGCCTCACGCTCTCGACGGGTTGCGTCGAGGTCGAATCGTAGCATTTCGAGGTCCAGCCGCTGCCGGCCCAACGCCTCACGGGCCACCGACAGCACCCGCCCCCGAAATTCCGCCTGTTCCAGGGCTTCGGTCAATACCGGCTCGATCGCCGAGCGCAGATCCTCCGGGAGCCCTCTGACGGAATTCCTGAGGTTCACCCATTCCTCGGGCACGCTATCCTCAAGGGGGGAAGGATCACGCAATGCCTGAATCATCGAAGTCTCTCCAGAATCCCGGTGTTCTCTAATTTACCACGTAAAATCGGAGGAGTTTCCGGTCCTTCCGAATTTCGCGGTTTGGGAAGACTGTGAGGGCCATATTGGAGCCGGGAGGGCAGGGGCTAACTGGTCACGTTCCGCGAAGGGACAAGACCTGATATCCTAGGGTTTTGCGGAACGACATGGCCACCGTTGGCGGATAGCGGCACGCCCTTTTGAGGGGGCACGAGGTACTCGACGGATGAATCGCTACACAGATGGTTCCGATGACTTTTACGTCAACGTCAACCTGAATACCGAGATGGAGTTACCCACCAGTCGCGATACGGTGCTTCACTACTTTGAACAGATGCGCAAGGCCTTCCCCGAGTTGCAGAATTTCTACACCCGCGAGGGCGGGGATCTCGTGCTGGAAGGGGACAAGGAGGCGGGGCACTATCGCTGGCTGGCCATCGAGCCTCGCCGGCTCTGCTCGGGTTACGTGAATCCCCCGACGGTCGAGGAGGCGTATCGCCAGCACGAAATGGTCCTGGAGCTGGCCCCCCACCTACTGACCATCAGCATCCTCGACTGCGAGGCGCTGGATGTGATGTTCGGCTTCGACTTCACTTACGAGGGGAACCACGACGAGGTGGTGGCCGAGGCGCTCGGCCTGGGCTCCGGGTTGGACGGACTGGTCGAGGTTCCGGGGGCCAGGGTGATCAACTACGAGCCGTCGGTGACCCTGGCTCTGGACGAAGGCTGCCGACTGCAATGCCGCCTGGCGATCGAGACCCGCACCAACGCATACCAGGTCCGCACGGGCGAGTTTCCCGAGGACCAGATCAGCGTCTACTTCACGGTGCGGCAATATTGGGATGGCGGTCCAGGACGCAGCTTCGTCGAGTCGTTTCGACGCCAGCGGGAGATCGGCGAGCAAGCCGTGCGCGATCGAATCGTCCCCCGGATCGTCCGCCCCCTGGCCCAGGTGATCGCCTCGAAGTGAAGCGGAGTGTCAAGGGCACGGCCGCCGCGACCGTTCGGATAGTCTCGGCGAGACGGTCGTGAACTCTGGCTCAACCCTCGCTGATCCCAATCCGCATTGCTGTGTGAAACGAAACCGACCGGGGCCGGCGTTGAGGACGCCGACCCCGGTCGTGAGGATCAGAGGCGTTTCGGGTTGGATCAGTAACTAATCCTGGCGTAGTAGACGTTGCTGGGATTGGCGCCGGCGAGGGTCGTGTCGCCGAAAATCGACGGCACCCCGAAGCTGCCCGCCATCGTCACATTGTCCACCCCACCCACCGCCAGAGCCGTCACCGTGTCGGTTCCAGGGCCACCTCCGTGCATCTGCCACTGATACACGCCCGAGGCGTTGAGCTTCACCGTGTACGGATCCACCCCTCCGCTGCTGTACAACGCCGTTCCGCCGAAACTGCCCACCCCCACGAAGTTCCCGCCCACGTAGACCGAGCCCGCGGAGTCCACCTGGACGTCACCCAGCGAGCCCCCCTGCGTCGAGGTCAACGCCTGAGCCCAACTGACCGATCCGCCAGAAGTGAGCTTGGCCACGAACGCCCCGGGGATCGTTGAGCCGCCGCTGCTGATCGTGGTGGCCCCAAAGCCCACCGAGCCGAAGAAGGTCCCGCCCAGCACCACGTTGCCCGAGCCGTCCACGTCCAGACCCCCCACGGAGTCATCGCTCGAGCCGCCGAAACTCTGCGCCCACACCACCGACCCACTCGTGGCGTTGAGCTTGGTCAGGAACGTGTCGTTTCCACCCGAGGAACTCAGCGACGTCGCGCCAAACTTGGCCGTGCTGGAATACGTCCCCGCCACGTACACGTTGCCCGAGGCGTCGGCCGCCACCCGGGTGGCCTGGTCCGTCGAGGCACCACCGAGGCTCGTCGCCCACACGCTGTTGCCAGCCGCGTCGAGCTTAACGAGGTAGCCGTCGCTGCCCCCGGCGTTGGTGGTCGTCAGGGTGGTGCCGCCGGCGTTGCGTCCGAACGAGCCGTTGCTCCAGAGAATGCCGGCGACGTAGGCGTTGCCCGCGGCGTCCAGGGTGACGGAGCGGGCGATTTCGGAGAGTCCGTTGTCGAAGGCCTTGGCCCAGCGATAGTTTCCCGAGGCGTCGTAGCGGGCGACGAAGCCGACCTGGTCATAGCTGGCTCCGCCGGTGAGCAGTGCGGAAACGCCACCGGGGTTGGCCTGGAGTGATCCGGTGAACTGTCCGGCGAGGGTGACGTTGCCCGCGGAGTCGAGGGCCAGGCTGTTGGCCGCGGCGGTGTTGATGCCGGAGCCGCCGAGGTCTCGGACCCAGAGGAGATTTCCGGAGGGGTCGTACTTGGCCAGGAAGGCGTCGGCGGCGCCGAGAGCCTTGAGGTTGACGGGGGTGGCGCCGGCGGGGGCGAAGTTGCCAGTCCCCGAGAAGGTGCCGGCGGAAAATGTGTTACCGGCGGCGTCCTTGGCGATGGCGTTGACGCTGAGGAGTTGACCGCCGATGCCTGTCACGTTGCTGAACCCGAGCGTCGGTGCCGGCGGCGTCGTCGTCGCGGCAGGGTAGCCGATCTGGGCGATGTAGGTATTCGCGATCATCGAGCTAACCAACGTCGTCGGCCCGAAGAGTGCGGGAACGCCATAGGTTCCAGCCATGGCCACGTTGTCCACCCCGCCGATGCCCAGGCTCGTCACGGTGTCGGTCAAGGGCCCGCCGCCGTGCATCTGCCACTGATAGACCCCGGTGCTGTTGAGCTTCAGCACGTAGGGGTCGACTCCGCCAGAGCTATACACCGTGGGGCCGCCGAGGGTTGCAACGCCGGCGAAGTTCCCGCCGACGTAGACCGAGTTGGCCGAATCCACCGCCACGTCACCAACCGAACCGCCCATTGTCGTCGTCAACGACTTGGCCCACGACGCCGACCCGCTCGGCGTAATCTCGGCGACGAAACCTTCTGGGTAGATCGTGTTCCCTACGGAAAGGTTGATGGCGCCGACCGTCATCGTATTGAAGAAGGTCCCGCCCAGCACCACGTTGCCCGAGCCGTCCACGTCCAGACCCCCCACGGAGTCATCGCTCGAGCCGCCGAAACCCTGCGCCCACACCACCGACCCACTCGTGGCGTTGAGCTTGGTCAGGAACGTGTCGTTTCCACCCGAGGAACTCAGTGAGGTCGCGCCAAACTTGGCCGTGCTGGAATACGTCCCCGCCACGTACACGTTGCCCGAGGCGTCGGCCGCCACCCGGGTGGCCTGGTCCGTCGAGGCACCACCGAGGCTCGTCGCCCACACGCTGTTGCCAGCCGCGTCGAGCTTGACGAGGTAGCCGTCGCTGCCCCCGGCGTTGGTGGTCGTCAGGGTGGTGCCGCCGGCGTTGCGTCCGAACGAGCCGTTGCTCCAGAGAATGCCGGCGACGTAGGCGTTGCCCGCGGCGTCCAGGGTGACGGAGCGGGCGATTTCGGAGAGTCCGTTGTCGAAGGCCTTGGCCCAGCGGTAGTTTCCCGAGGCGTCGTAGCGGGCGACGAAGCCGACCTGGTCATAGCTGGCTCCGCCGGTGAGCAGTGCGGAAACGCCACCGGGGTTGGCCTGGAGTGATCCGGTGAACTGTCCGGCGAGGGTGACGTTGCCCGCGGAGTCGAGGGCCAGGCTGTTGGCCGCGGCGGTGTTGATGCCGGAGCCGCCGAGGTCTCGGACCCAGAGGAGATTTCCGGAGGGGTCGTACTTGGCCAGGAAGGCGTCGGAGGCGCCGAGAGCCTTGAGGTTGACGGGGGTAGCGCCGGCGGGGGCGAAGTTGCCAGTCCCCGAGAAGGTGCCGGAGGAGTAGGTGTTACCGGCGGCGTCCTTGGCCACCGATCCGATGGTCATCGTGTTCGCGCCGAATGACGAAACGTTCGTGAACGAAAGCGTTCCGCTGGGGACGGCGGTCGTCTGGGTTCCGATCTGAGCGTAGTAGACGTTGCTGGGATTGGCGCCGGCGAGGGTCGTGTCGCCGAAAATCGACGGCACCCCGAAGCTGCCCGCCATCGTCACGTTGTCCACCCCACCCACCGCCAGAGCCGTCACCGTGTCGGTTCCAGGGCCACCTCCGTGCATCTGCCACTGATACACGCCCGAGGCGTTCAACTTCACCGTGTACGGATCCACCCCTCCGCTGCTGTACAACGCCGTTCCGCCGAAACTGCCCACCCCCACGAAGTTCCCACCCACGTAGACCGAGCCCGCGGAGTCCACCTGGACGTCACCCAGCGAGCCCCCCTGCGTCGAGGTCAACGCCTGGGCCCAACTGACCGAGCCGCCAGAAGTGAGCTTGGCCACGAACGCCCCGGGGATCGTTGAGCCGCCGCTGCTGATCGTGGTGGCCCCAAAGCCCACCGAGCCGAAGAAGGTCCCGCCCAGCACCACGTTGCCCGAGCCGTCCACGTCCAGACCCCCCACGGAGTCATCGCTCGAGCCGCCGAAACCCTGCGCCCACACCACCGACCCACTCGTGGCGTTGAGCTTGGTCAGGAACGTGTCGTTTCCACCCGAGGAACTCAGCGACGTCGCGCCAAACTTGGCCGTGCTGGAATACGTCCCCGCCACGTACACGTTGCCCGAGGCGTCGGCCGCCACCCGGGTGGCCTGGTCCGTCGAGGCACCACCGAGGCTCGTCGCCCACACGCTGTTGCCAGCCGCGTCGAGCTTGACGAGGTAGCCGTCGCTGCCCCCGGCGTTGGTGGTCGTCAGGGTGGTGCCGCCGGCGTTGCGTCCGAACGAGCCGTTGCTCCAGAGAATGCCGGCGACGTAGGCGTTGCCCGCGGCGTCCAGGGTGACGGAGCGGGCGATTTCGGAGAGTCCGTTGTCGAAGGCCTTGGCCCAGCGATAGTTTCCCGAGGCGTCGTAGCGGGCGACGAAGCCGACCTGGTCATAGCTGGCTCCGCCGGTGAGCAGTGCGGAAACGCCACCGGGGTTGGCCTGGAGTGATCCGGTGAACTGTCCGGCGAGGGTGACGTTGCCCGCGGAGTCGAGGGCCAGGCTGTTGGCCGCGGCGGTGTTGATGCCGGAGCCGCCGAGGTCTCGGACCCAGAGGAGATTTCCGGAGGGGTCGTACTTGGCCAGGAAGGCGTCGGCGGCGCCGAGAGCCTTGAGGTTGACGGGGGTAGCGCCGGCGGGGGCGAAGTTGGCCGAGCCCGAGAAGGAGCCGGAGGAGTAGGTGTCGCCGGCGGCGTCCTTGGCAATGGCGTTGACGCTGAGGAGTTGGCCGCCAATGCCCGTCACGTTGCTGAACCCGATCGTCGGAACTTGACGATCCTCCAGCGACTCGATGGTGAGGCGACGGCGACGGCCGTTGGCCTGGGTGGTCCGGGATCGGCGATCGGCCTGGGAGGCGAAGCGGTGACGGAACATCGGACGCTCCTCAATCATCGGGGAGTTAGGTCGGGAAGTAGGAGACTGCGACGTCGTCGGGGCAATCGATCGCGGCCAGCCCCGCGGCTTGCGTATTCAGGGGGGCTGGGGATTCAGGTCAAACCGAGAGGTTGTTTCGCGTGGTCGAACGTCGACCAGACTGCCCGCGGCTAGGAATTGTTGAACGTCGCCGCCAGGCGATACGGGCCAGCTCAGGGACGTCGAGCGGCCTAGTCCTGGAGTGATCCTGGTTTCACCCACCGGTTGTTGCTGACTATCAGCTCCCCAACGAAGCACTCAGTCTTGAGAGCTTCAAGGATTCGTCGGATCGAGAGAGCTGGGTACGTCAACCGTGCGGTGGTGGGTAAGCTCATGATTCCGGCGAAATCCTTGGGGCACGCCCTGGCAACCACAGGCCATCGTGGTGCACAGTCGATCAGTTCTGGGCCTCATCCTGAGGACCGATGAAGTCAGTGATCGGTAGCGGTTGCGGTGCAAGGGATGACCGGATGGTGAACTACCGCAGACGATGCGGTGGACACCGGTACGGACCGGAGTGACCACGGAGGAGAAACCGAGTTTTGGCGAGTCGAAAAGGAAGGGAGGGAGACGCTGCGAACGAATCAAGAGACGTAACCAAGGAGAGCGATTAGTCCAAACCCAGTCTAATTACGAGATTTTTAGGGATCAGGAAAAGACTCTTTGGCGACTCATTTCGTAGAGGCTTCTGAGCGACCGTCCGACAGAAGGATTATTGGTGACGAATCCGGAGAAAGCAAGTTATTTATCCAAAAAAAGGTATCGATGAATTGCTTCGATGCGAGACTCCACGCATGAATCAATCGATCATGAGTCTCGTCGCCCGGGCGATGGTTCTCGCCCGGGCGATCCCCCCGTCGGTTCAGTAAAATTCGAGTTCGTTGATGCTGTCGAGGAGAGTGAGAGGGCGCTTCGGTTTCGGGGTGGCGGGCAGCACCTGGGGATTGACCTGGATGAGGTTGGTCGAAGCCGAGGTATCCACGACCGTCGCGGTAATGGCCGAGGCGGTGACAATGGAGGGCGACGCCGAAACCAGGGCGATGGCGGGGGTGGCCCCGACGGCGTTCCGGGCGGGAGAACGATTCGAGGCCTGGCCGCCGATGGCGATTGAGTTGTCGGCGGCCGTCCCCCAGGGGATATACTGGGGTTGCTGGCCCGTCTGGTAGCCGATCGAGAACGCACCCAGGACCGGGTCATAAACGGCGATGTCGGTCCGTCGGTCACCGTTGAAGTCCCCAGCCACGGGAACGGCGTTGTTGGCGGCCACGCCCCAGGGGATATACTGGGGTTGCTGGCCCGTCTGATAGCCGATCAAGAACGCCCCCTGCACGGGGTCATAGATGGCGATGTCGGTACGGCCGTCCCCATTGAAGTCACCGGCGACCGGGATCGGGTGGTCGGCGGCCACGCCCCACGGAATGTACTGAGGCTGCTGGCCCGTCTGATAGCCGATCGAGAACGCTCCCAGAACCGGATCATAGACGGCGATGTCGGTGCGGCCGTCCCCGTTGAAGTCACCGGCGATGGGGATTGGGTGGTCGGCGGCCACGCCCCACGGAATGTACTGAGGCTGCTGGCCCGTCTGATAACCGATCGAGAACGCCCCCAGGACCGGGTCGTAGACGGCGATGTCGGTGCGACCGTCTCCATTGAAGTCACCGGCGATGGGGATTGGGTGGTCGGCGGCCACGCCCCACGGAATGTATTGAGGCTGCTGGCCCGTCTGATAACCGATCGAAAACGCCCCCAGGACCGGGTCGTAGACGGCGATCTCGGTCCTCTTGTCGCCATTGAAGTCGCCGGGGACCGGGATCGGGTTGTCGGAGGCCAGGCCCCAGGGGATATACTGGGCTTGCTGGCCCGTTTGGTAGCCGATCAGATACGCCCCCTGGACCGGGTCGTACACCGTAACCTCGGATCGACCGTCGCCGTTGTAGTCGCCGGCCTTCACGGCGGCCGACTGGGTGACGGTGATTCCAATCGCATACAAGTTGGAATTGCCCGCGGTGATCGCCGGCAGAGTGAGGTTGTTTAGCCCCCGAGCCGAGGTCGAGCTGTAGCTGCCGGTGACGACCACATTTCCCGAGGCGTTGGCGGCGATCCCCAGATTGGCGTAGTTGCTATCTCGGGAGAAAATGGCATTGCCAACATCCGGTAGTGAGGCCGCCGCGACAAACTGGCCGGTCTGGGTCATCTGCGCGAAGAAGGCGCCCACGCCCACGAAATTCGTCAGGGTGATGCCACCCACCTTGGCCGTGCTGGGATACTGCGCGACGATGTCAAGGTTGCCCAGAGTGTCGAGGGCCAAGGCCCCACGGCCCACGTCGTTGGTGTTGAAGGTGACACCGAGGTCGCGGACGAAATTGGTCGACGCACCGCCCAGGCTGAACTGAGCGACGAATTCGCCGAGATTGCCCGTGCTGGTGAGCACCTGGGCCGCGCCAAAGCCGGCATTGAAGTTCACCGTGCCGGAATACTCGCCATAGGCGTAGACGACGAGGTGGGCGGTGTCGACCGCCACGGCCGTCGCCTGGGTGACCCCCGTGCCGCCGAAGGTGTGGACCCAGAAGTAATTCCCCGCGGAATCCAGCCGGGAGACGTAGCCGTTGTACCCGCCGGTGCTGGTCCGCGAGACCACCCCGGAGCCGGGGTCGAAGTCCATGGTTCCCTTGAAGGAACCCGTGGTGTAGACGTTGTCCCCACTGTCCAGCCCGATCCCCTGGTGGACGATGATATTGCTGCCCCCGCCGGCCGAGGCGTGGAAGTCCTTGGCCCAGACCCAGTTCCCGTTGGGGTCGAGTCGGGCGACGAACGGGTCGGAGGCGGCTCCCGCGGTCAGGGTCGTTGAACCAAACGTCGCGGTGGCGCCGGCCGAGAGGCCGAAGCTGCCGGTGATGAACACATTTTGCGCGGCGTCGACGGCCACTCCGTAGCCGATTGCCTGGGACCCCGTCGGACTGGCCGCCTGCTGGGCCCAGACCAGATTGCCGGAGGGGTCGAGCTTCAGGACGAAGATGTCTTCCCGGTTCGGGGCCGCGAAAACCCGAGGGGGGCCCGCGGGGTTGGGGTTGAAGTTCAGGGCGCCACTGAACTCGCCGGTGAGGTAAACATTTCGAGCGGAGTCCACCGCGACCCCGAATCCGTCATCGTCGCCCCCGGAGTTGCCAAAGAGGTGTGCCCACAGAAGGTTGCCCTGCGGGCCATATTCGGCCGCGAAAATCGATCGCAGACCTCCGTTACTGGTCAAGGTCGCGGGGGTACCGGAGGGGTTGCTGTTGAAGTTGACCGTGCCGGTCATCGAGCCCACGATCACCGAATTGCCCGCGGCGTCCAGGGCCGAAGCCTCAACGGAGACACTGCCCGCTGGGCTGGACGCTGGGCCAGCGGCCAGGGCCGAGGTATAGCTAACGGTCGGCAGGACCAGGGTTTCCATCAACTCCACCCGCGGTCGAAGAACATTTCGGCGACGACGGCTCGCGGACAGGCTGCTTCCGAGCATGGGGTGTTCTCGTCTCATCAGTGAGGTGTCGATCGGGGAGAGTGTTCCCCACCGGGTTCGCGTCGCCACGGCGCGTGGGGGGATGGACCCGGCGAGATTCGGGCCCGATCATAGGTCATCTTCCCAAACCTCCACAACCGGCAGACTCCACCAGGACCAAAATCGACCGGGGAGTGTCGTCCTCGGTCAGCATGTCCCGTCTCCGGAAGTGGTCGATTGTTGCGTTTTTCCAACAACCTGCCCGGCAATGTCCCCCGTCGAGCCCGAATCGGGGCCGGACCAGTTTTGAGCTTGCAATTGAGAACCTCGAACGGCTAAGTTCACAACACCAAGGATCGGAGTGAGCGATCCATGCCACGCAACGGTCCGGGTTGGGTCTGTAGGATGATGACCCCGCCCCTCGCCGGGATCGAACGTGCGTGTCGCTCACGGTTGGAGGATCGGCCTAACGGTTGGGCCGATAGAAACATGTGACAGTCCCTGTCACGGAGAATTTTCGACATGCAACTGAAGCACGCGTTTTCGCTGATCGCCCTGGCGATCGCCTCGGCAACGGCCACCACGGCCCAGGCCGCCCCCGTCAACTTCAGCCTCTCGTCGACGGCTGGCTCGGACTTCACCGGCAACCAGATTGTTTACAACAATCTCGACGGTTCGACCACGACTCTGAATGCTGGTGCACCCACCACGGCCCCGAATCTGCCCGGCGTGACCCTGTCCACCGACGCCACCGGGACGGACGTCAATTTCGCCGCCCCCACCATCACCAGCACCGCCACCCCCGGGATGGCTCAGTTCGCCACCTTCAACTACAACTACAACGTCACCCTCAATGTGCCGACCGACCCGTTCACGCCGGTGACCTTCACCGTCTCCGGGACGATCTCGGGCTTCTTCAGCTCGGGTAGTGCCAACGGCCAGTCCGTCACCGCGTTCTCCTCGAACCCGGCACTCATCATCGACCCGTTCTTCACCTACGCCGTCACGACCCCGAGCTCGGGAGTTGTCGGTACGGCCCCGACCCCCGGTAACGCCGGTACGCTGACCCTCCACATCTCGGCCACCCCGACGGTTCCTGAGCCGGCCTCGGTCGCCCTGATGGGCCTGGGCACTGTCGGCCTCGTCGGCCTGGTCGCCCGTCGCCGTCGCACCGCCTAAGGTTCCGCCCCGCCTGGCTCCCAGGCGGTCTTGGCGTGATCCGAAGTCCAGGGCCTCGTCAACCTCCGGGTTGTCGGGGCCTTCGCATTTGACGCGTCCCTCCTCATCGATTTTTTCTCCGAATCGAGCCGCATCACCCCATGAGGCGCGATCCCTGGGCCGGGGCCGTGGCCCACCTGAGGGGGGCCGACCCTCGCTGGGCTCCGTTCATTGACCGAGCCGGTCCGTGCCTCCTGCGCCCTCAGCGTGACCGATTCGCGATCCTGGTCCGAGCGATCATCGGGCAGCAGATCTCCAGCCGGGCCGCCGCCACGATCGACGCCCGGCTGCGAGACCTCGCCGGAACGCCCCATGACCCCGCGGCCCTGACGGCGCTCGGAGAGGCTGGGCTGCGAAGCTGCGGTCTTTCGGGAGTCAAGGCCCGCTACGTCCTCAACCTGGCCGACGCTGTCGGCTCGGGCCGTCTCCCGCTGGGACGGATCGGCACCTGGAACGATCAGACCATCATTGACCGCCTGGTCACCGTTAAAGGTGTGGGGACCTGGACCGCGCACATGTTCCTGATCTTCGCGCTGAACCGCCCAGATGTTCTACCCACGGGAGACCTGGGAATTCGGGTTGGAATTCGCAGCTTCTTCCAGTTATCAGAGTTGCCCACCCCCCCACAATGTATCCCGTTCGCGGAACCTTGGCGGCCGTACCGATCGATCGCCATGTGGTATCTCTGGCGGGGAATTCCTGCCGCATCAACGGCTGCTTCACCACTCGTAACGCCTGTATCAGAATCGGGAGACGGGACCGATCCATCCCCCATTACGGGATCGGAATAGTCCCCTCACGCGGAATTCCTTGCCCCACGATGGTCACTGTCGTGGTCGTCGTTCCCTGAGACACGCCCTTTACGGGCGAAGTCGAGTACTTGGGACGGGACGACCAAAGAGAATTTTGGAAAAAATCGAATTCGCGTCCAGTTTGCCGTCATCAAGCCGCCCCTCGGTCGCGATGGTGAGTATGCCGGACTTGATCGTTGATCGCCCGAAGTTCGGCGTATCCGCCATCCTCGCGACGCAACTGGGAGACTTACGGACATGGCAAGCCGAACAAAACCGCCCCAGGCGGAACTCAATGGCACTGGCGAGGGAGATCCCACGCCCAAGACTCGATCTCCTCGTGGTTCATCGAGGCGTACGCGAGTCGCGACGCCACCGTTGACCGAGACGATGGGACCGGGCCTCCTGGTGGGACCGGATGATTTCTTCCTGACAAGCGTCGCGGCAATTCGAGCGACGTTGGGCCCGGTCGATGCGGTCGAGTCGCTGCTTGTCGATCGCATGATCCAGGCCGCCTGGAGGTTGCGTCATGTCGCCCTGATCGAATCGAGAGGCGCGACGGCCCTCGACGCGGAGGTTTTGGCGATCGATGTCGCCGCCGAACGATCGTTGTTCCATTCACTGGAGGCCCTGGAGCGACGACGGACCCAAACCGACCCCGACCGCCGGAGCGTGACCCGTTGGCGGAGGGTTTCCCCGGGTCCCCGAGCGAATGGGCTCGATGGACCCGACCCTCGGGGAGGCTGTCCCGTCGAGGGGGTGGGCCCGGAACGGGGTGCCGATGCCGAGGGCGAAGCCTGGCGAGGGCGGTTGGTGTTCGACGCGAATGTCTCGGCCGACTCGCCCGTGGTTCGGGGGACCTGGGTCACGGTCAACCACATCATTTCGCTGATCGTGGACGGCTGGTCGTGGCCTGAGTTATTGCGCTCCCACCCGGAACTGTCCGAGGACGACCTTCGCGCCTGCCTGGCGTACCACGTCCAGGAGGAGACCGGCGGCTCGCCCCGATTGGCTTGAGCCTGCTCGCCGGCCGCCCTGAGCCCAATTCCGGGGGCGGCCGGCGGTGACTTCTCAGTTCAGGATTTCGAGTTTGGGCATCCGGGGCGCCTGGATGTTGCGGATGCTGACCTGCGCGGCGACCTGCTCAACGAACGCCTTGAGCGGGCCGACCAGCGGTGCATTTTCGGTCAACGCCTCGCGAATCTTACCGGCGTCGCCCAGTTCTCGCAGGGGAATGTCGAGGGCGATCTCGCCGAGGAACGGGACGCCCAGTTGTTCGGCCTTGCGGCGAGCGCCTCCGTTGCCGAAGGGGTAGAGACGCGGCCCGCCGCCGGGGGGGTCGAAGTAGCTCATGTTCTCGACCACGCCCAGGATCGGCACCTTGAGCTGTCGAAACATCGCCACGGCCCGGACCGCGTCCAGCAGCGCCACTTCCTGAGGAGTGCAGACCACCACCGCGCCGGTCAGAGGCAGCGACTGGGCCAGGGTCAGCGGGACGTCGCCAGTGCCGGGGGGCAGGTCGATGACCAGGTAATCCAGTTCCCCCCATTCGACCTGGTGGAGGAACTGCTGGATGATCCCGTGAAGCATCGGCCCTCTCATGATGACGGCCTTGTCGGGCTCCAGCAGGAACCCAGTGGACATCAGCTTCAGGCCCCCGGCCTCGACTGGCTGAATCCGCTCACCCCGGGCCATCGGCCGTCCTGAGGCGCCGACCAGATGCGGAATCGACGGACCATAGACGTCGGCGTCCATCAGGCCGACCCGCGTGCCGAACGACTGGAGACCATAGGCCAGGCACGCGGCCATCGTCGACTTGCCGACGCCTCCTTTGCCCGAGCCGACCGCGATGACGTTCTTGACCCCCGGGATGTCGCCCGACTCCCTCGTCGGTTTGCCGCGAACGTCCGAGGCCATCTGGATCGTGAACGTCCAGTCCGCGCCAAACCCCGAAGTCAGCGCGGCGCGAACCTCCCGCTCAATCTGCCCCTTCAGCGGGCAGGCCGGGGTCGTCAGGTTGACCGTCAGGGTAATCGAGCGGTCGCCGACGCGCACGTCCTTGATCATCCCCAGATCGACGAGGTCGCGATGAATCTCCGGGTCCTTCACCCCTTTCAAGGCGGCGAGAACATCCTGCTCGGTCGGGGCGGGGCTCTTCTTGGTGCCGAACATGATGGGTGAATTTCCTCGAATCAAAAGCGGTCGGGGCGGGGCGGGGCGAGAAGAGAGGAGGGCTTCGACGGTGGAGGGAGGGGCGTTCAGACGGATTCGGCGGCGTCCTCGGAGATCGTCGCGGTCCAGCCCTCGGCGTCGATCCGCCTTCGGGCCAGGGGAAGCCATCGGACCACCCAGGCGGCGACCGTCGGTGGCGGGACAACACCGGACAGGACGTGGGTCGCCCCGAACTCTCGGGCCAGACCATCCACCTCGTCGCGGGCCCCGGGGTTCAGAACCAGACTCAGGCAGTGGGGCGAGGCCGATTGGGCGACCGCCAGATGCTTGAGCCCCTCGCGAGGCCGATCGGCCAGGTCCAGGACCAGAATCGGCCAGGGGGTGCCGTCCAAAGTCCGGTCCAGATCGGCCGCCGAACGGGTTTCGGCCCAGAGGATCGGCCAGGAGGCCAGCCGGGGCCGCAATTGCCGGGCCCAGGTGCCTCGCCGCTCATGAACAACCACCGCCAGACGCGCCATCTCCGGCGAACTCCCCAGAACGCCTCACAACCGCGACCACGGCCCGAACTCTCTAGGTATTCTATCCGATCGGCCAAGCGCTCGCGAGGCCGGCGCCCCTTGTTGAAGTGGGGTGCCGGCCCTCGACCCGCGAGTCAGCGGGGGGCGTCCGATCGGAATGGCAGGGCGGGCAGTCCGGCCTTGTTGACGAGGTTCGCCTCGGGGTTATCGGCCCAGGCGTAGCGGACGGTCTTCGGATGTTCCACCTTGGCGGAGGTGACGACCACTGAATCACCCTCAATCTTGGCGTCGGCCCAGGAGTATTTCCCATCCTCGCCCGCGATGGCGAACCCCTTGAGCGGACCGTCCCCCTTCGCGACGAGGCCGCCGCCCAGGTGGTCGAAACTCAGCCGAAGCGACGAATCCCGAGGTTCGGCCGCCTTGAACACGGGACCAGAGTATTCGACCGACTTGCCGTAGGTCAGCGCCAGGGCGTCCAACGCCAGCCGACGGCCCACCTCCTGCTTGTTACGAGGGTGGATGTCCTTGGCATCGCCGATGTCGATGGCCAGCGCCACCGCCGACCTTGGCACCGCCTGCGAGGCCAGGTATTGCGACTCTCGCAGCTCCGCCCACGATGATTCATCAGGTTCGGACTTGGTCGGCATGAAGTTGGCCAGTGAGACAATGAAGAACGGCAAGTCGCCGCCGAACCTCGCCCGCCAGTCATTGATGAGCGTTGGCAGAAGGCGACGGTACTGCGCCGCCCGGCCCGCGTTGGACTCGCCCTGATACCAGATCGCCCCCTTCAGGGCCAACGGGACCAGCGGGGCGATCATCCCGTTGGACAGGACCGTCGGCAAATTGGGATTCTCCCGCACCTGCATGGGCGGGGTCGGCAGCGTGTTCAACGGTGCCGCGACTTTCACCTTCCAGTCGCCGGCCAGACTCAGTGGCGTTGCCGCGTCGTCGCCGGCCGGGCGGATCTTGAGGTCGCCAGCCTGGCCGTGAAACCCTCCGTTGCCGCCGGTGTCCAGCACGCTGATGGCCAGAACGTTGCGCCCGGCCTTGGCGGCACCGGCGGGGATGGTGTATCGCCGGGGGACGAGGTAACCCTGCTGGTGGCCGATCTCGACACCGTTGAGCCAGGTCGTGTCGTTGTCGTCGATCGGGCCCAGGTCCAGAATCAAGTCTCGGTCGGACCATGCCTCGGGCAAAACAAACCCCTTGCGGAACCAGACGATGCCATCGGTGTGGCCCAGCCCGCGTTCTTCCCAGACGCCCGGGACGGCGATCGGGCCCCACGACGAGTCGTCCGCGTTCGCGTCGGACCATTTCGAGTCGCCCGTCCGGCCGGGGTCGTTCTTGGCCGACCAGGCGGCCAGGGCCGTTCCATAATCTTCCGGCGTGCCCTTTTGGGCGGCGACCTGCTCGGCCACGGCCGGCAGCAACGGCCGGAAGTCGTCCATCTGGCCCAGGGCCTGGGCGTCAACCCACGCCTCGGCCACCGTGCCTCCCCAGGACGAGTCGATCAGGCCGATGGGGACGTCGAGCTCTCGGTGAAGGTCCCGCCCAAAGAAGTAGCCGACGGCCGAGAACGGACCGACCGTCTGGGGCGAGCAGACTTCCCAGTTCGCCTTGACCTGCTCCTGAGGCTCGGCCTGGATGCTCCGGGGGATCGTCAGGAGGCGAATCTTGGGATGATTGGCCGCGGCCAACTCGCGTTCGGGCTCAATGGCCGCCGCGACGGGCCATTCCATGTTCGACTGGCCCGAGCAGATCCAGACGTCGCCGACCAGAACGTCCCTGAGCGTCACGGTCTTGCCTTTGGGCCCGGTGATTTCCAGGGGGTAGGGTCCGCCCGCCTGAAACGGGCCGAGCTTGGCCATCCACTTCCCGTCGGGACCGGCGACGGCCTCGGCGGTCTTGCCGTCGAGGGTCACCTGCACTTTCTGGCCGGGATCGGTCCAGCCCCAGATGGGGGCGGGGACGTCTCGTTGGATGACCATGTGGTCGTTGAAGACGCCGTGAAGGAACGGCCGAGGCGGGGCGTCGGCGTCCCCGCCCGCGGCGGCGAGCAGGGCGGAGGCGAGGCAAAGGGTGCCGAGCATCGGGTGAAAATCCCTGGCGGCGCGACGGCGGCGATCCGCGTCCCCGAGGCCGTCCCGAGGGGCGCGCCGGCGTCCTGCGTCACCCACCATAGACCGCCCCGGCCAGCCTCTCAACGGCCTGCCCACGACGAACAGGCCTTTGGAGTCAACCTCGTGGACCGATCAGCGGACCCGTCGCGTCGGCGCCGGCGGCAACGAGGCCGTGGGTCGGGCCGGCTGCGTCGGCGAGGGGCGTTGCGGACGACCGGCCAGATCGTCAACCGAGGGCGCGTCGGCCGAGGCCGCATCCAGGGGTCGCCGGCGCCCCTGGTTGGCGAAGTCGGGCGTGTCGACCTCGTCTCGGCCGGGCTCTCCCAGGCGTTCGACCCGCAGGTCGTCGAAGAACACGTCGCCGTAACCGGCCAGGCCCAGCGTCACGGTCAGGTCCATGTCGGCCGGCACTTGGCGGTACAGCACCACGCGGTTCCAGTCGTTGATCGGCTGGGTCGTGCGAAACTGGAGCGCCTCACCGCCGATCGAGTCTTGAATGATGACTCCGCCCAGACCCGGCGCCGACATCGTGGGGCAGTTCACGTTGACCGAGATCCTCACAAACTCATCTCGCAGGACCCTTACTGGCGGAGAAACCAGCGTCACCGGCGGATGATCCAGGAACGGCACCCGCTCGTCGATGGTGCCAACCCTCGACGTGCGTACCTTCATCCAGACGTTCTGCTTGTTCGACGGGCCGCCATACTTGCTCTGGTCCGGGATGGCCACCACGGTTGAGACGACCCCCTCGGTCGGGTAGTCGGCGCGAGCCCAGCCGGCGGCCTTGAGCTCGGCGAACAGGTCCAGGGCGTCGAAATTTCCCCCCTTGATCTTGTTGGGGCCGAATCGGTGGGTGCGAATCCAGTCGTTCCAGTGATAGTGACGGGGAAGGGTCTCGAACGCGACCAGCGGCGGGCTCGACGTGGGGCTGACCAGCGTCGGCGGGAATTTCCCCTTGGGCGGGGTGGGCGGCACCGGCGCCGTGGGCAACGGCGGCTTGCGGGGTTTCAGCGGTTCTCCGTAGCTGGCCCGGGTGGCGTTGCCCAGTTCGTAGAAGGCATCTTCAAAATGCACCCGCATCAAACTGCGCAGTGGTCGGGTCGCGCGGCGGGCGTCGCCCCAGGCCGCGTCGTAATCCTCCCGCCGCAGGGCTTCGTCGGCCGAGGCGATCAACTCCGCCGCCTTTTTCAACAAGGGAACAGCGTCGGAATCCTTGGGGTCGTGAGCGTCCTCGGCTAGCCGTCGGTGGATATCCTCGACCACGCGAAACTGCATCTGGGCTTGCTCGATCGCCATCAAGATCGCCTTGGAGCGAATCGCGTTGACCGACTGCTCGGCCTTGCGGACCATGTCCAGGTCGTGGGTCAGCAAGATGATGGCCGTGGGGCCGAATTCCGGCAGGACCAACTCGATGCCGCCGGGGACTCGCTTGCGGTCGAGGTAGGTGACCTTGCCAAGACTCAAGAGGTACGCATTGGCGCTCTCGTTGGCCTGCACGCGAATGCGGAGGTCGGAGAACGCGAGCTGAGGCGGTTGGAACTGGCTTCCGGCGGCGTAGTCGTTGACCAAAATCAACTGGCCCCGACGGTCGGCCGTGGCGATCACGGTGGCCCGGATCGTCGGGTTCGCCACGGTTTCGGGCGGGTTGAGGGTGCTGGGCCGTCGCCCGCCCATGCCGGCGCCCATCCCCTGATTCAGCGGCTGGATCTTGATCGGGTCGGCGGGATAGGTCGGAATCGTGCGGATCGGGTCCTTGCCGGCGGCCAGGATGGGGGCGATCAGGTCGAACTCGGCGTTGAGGAACGCCAGTTCGTTGAGCATCGCCCGGCCCTCGGGCTCGCTCAGGTCGGGGCCGCCGCGGATGCCCCAGCCTCGATAACCGGCGGCCAGGGCGGCGTAGGCCATCATGCGGACCTGGGCCGGCTGGACGCGGGCCCTCGCCCAGCCAGGCGGCGTGTGACCACCCCACGCCGCCCCCTTGAGCGAATCGGGCGGGGTGGTGTCGATCATTGCCCAGTAAGTTGCCTCGGGGTTCGGGCCGGCGGTCAGGTCGCGCCTCTGGGACAGGTACGTCTGGAACTCCCCCAACTCAGTCATCGATCCCCAGCCCGGCGGGTGGACACCCAGGATGTCAAGTCCTCCCTTGACCTTGTTGGCGATCCGGAAAAAGTCGCCCGCCACCTCGCCGGTCAAGAGCTTCGGAGCGCTCGGAGGGAGCCTCAGCAGGGCGAGCTTGACCTGTCGAAGGCGCTCCAGTTCGTCCTGGCGGCGGCCGGGGTCGAATTGCTCGCCCAGGTGTTCGCCCAGGGACCAGAAGGCGACGGAGCTGGGCTCGGGGAAGGCGGCGGCGTCGGCGGCGACCTCGACGGGTTCGCGACGCTGCCCCTCGGAGCCAAGGCTCAACACGGGCATCAGGAGCAGGCCCGCGTCGGTGGCCTGGCGAATGGTCTGGGCCGAGGCATTGGGGGGCAGTTGCCAGACGCGGAATCCGGCGGCGGCCACGAGTCGGGGGTCGGCCTCGGGCGCCGAGGCGATCGAGGCGAACCAGGGTCGCCCTTCCAGGGTCAACCGATTCAACGACAGGCCCACTGGCGAGACCGAGGCCGAGGCCACGGCGGCGGACCTTGGCGAGTCGGCCGGTGGGGGCGTTGTCGAGGGGACCGGCGGCGTCCCGGGCGGCAGCGGGCCGACGGTCAGGTCGTCCAGGAACAGTTCGGTCTCGCCGGGACCCCCGAAGGCGTTGAGGACCAGGGCCTCCAGGTACGCCCCTTCCAGGGAAACCTTCCGCTTGCCCGAGGACCGGAGCACCTGCGCCTGACGCTCAACCAGCGTGCCGATGTCGGTCAGGTCGAGACGCTGCCAGCGTCCGGGGGCATCGTAACGGGCCCCCGGCACCTGGATGAAGGTGGGCTGCTTGGTCTCGGGGTCGACGTCGGCCGGCAGCACGACCCGGCCCAATATCTGGGCCCCCGCCTGGTTGCTTTTGAGGAACAGGCGGGCCTGGGGGTCGAGATCCAGCGGAATCCTCGGCAGGGCATAGCTATAGAACAAAGCGCTGCCGGCGCCGGCGCGGAAGTGAAGGATTTCGGACTTCCGACCGTCGTGGGCGGCGCGGTCGGTCCGCTCGACGGGGAAGACCTCGGCGACGGCGTCGGTCTGCTCGCGTCGCCAGGAGGGAACCTCTCCCTCGAAGTCGTCGTGCAGCGCCTCGGACCCGGCAGGGGTGACGGGCGGGGCCAGGCCCATGCCGGCCGCCACGGCCAACAGCACCCAGAACAGCGAGCCGGCGAGGATCTGGGGCGAGGGCATGGGCGAGACCTCCGTGTCTCCGGTCCGGCAACGGGCGCAACCTCCCCCGAGCTGGAGGCCGCACACTCTAGCTCCACGGCTTCATGACGGAAAGGGCAGTTCTCGGGCGGGCTATGATATGGTTGACTCGTTCGCCGAGGCGGGACGGAGGGCTCCGGGCAGGGTGGCGATCATGGTCAAGATCCGACAACCGGCGAGGCCGGAACTGCCGCATGTGGCTTTGATTATTGAGACGTCGTCGGCCTATGGGCGCGACCTGCTCAGTGGAATTGCCCGCTACATGCGCGAGAACGAACCCTGGACGATCTACATCGAGCCACGATCCCTCAACGATCCGGCCCCCGCCTGGCTGAGAGGCTGGCGAGGGCAGGGCATCATCTCCCGGGCCTCCTCTCCCGAGTCGGCCGAACTGGTCCGCCAGGCGGGTGTGGCGACCGTCGACCTCAACGACCAACTCCCCGATAGCGGATTGCCGGCCATTCGCAGCGACGACGCGGCCATCGCCCAGTTAGCGTTCGACCATCTGTTTGAACGCACGTTCACTAACTTCGCCTACTTCGGCTATCCGATTTTCGAGTGGTCCCGCCGCCGACGAGCGGGGTTCGCCCAATTGGTCGAGGAGGCGGGGCACACCTGTCATGAGTACAGCCACCCGCAACGGGCCTCCTGGGGACACCAACTGCCGTCCTGGGAGCAGGAGATCGACGGGGTCGCCCGCTGGCTGAAGCGCCTGCCCAAGCCGTTGGGGCTGATGGCTTGCAACGACTATCGAGGAGCCCAGGCGCTGGATGCCTGCCGACGGGCCGGAGTGGCGGTGCCCGAGGAGATCGCCGTCATCGGGGTCGACAACGATCCGACGGTCTACGAACTGACCCAGCCGCCACTTTCCAGCGTCATCCCCGACGCCCAGCAAATTGGCTTCCGCGCCGCTCACTTGCTGGCCGACCTGATGGCCGGCGAGCCTCCCTCCGACGCCCGGCTCGACATTCCCCCCCTGGGCATGAAAACCCGACAATCGACCGACGTCACGGCCATCGCCGACCCGGTCGTGGCCGCCGCCCTGCGGTTCATCCGCGAAAACGCCTCTCGGGGGATCGCCGTGGAGGACGTGCTCAACCACGTCTCGGTCTCGCGTAGCGTCCTCCAACGCCTGTTCCGCAAACATCTGGGGCGGACGATCCTCGAAGCGATCGTCTCGGTCCGGATGCAGAGGGTCAAGCAACTGCTGACCGAGACCGACCTGCCACTCTCAGCGATCGCCAAGCGGGGTGGGTTCGCCTATGTCGAATACCTGAGCGCCGTCTTCCGTCGGGACACCGGATTAACCATGAGCGCCTACCGTCGACAGTTCTCCCGGGCCACCAGCCCGAAATCCTGAACGCCCGGGCAAGGGCGTTGCCCCGGGCCGCCTGTCTGGCATAATCGGGCCGCGAAGCGATGGCGCCGACTCCTGGCAAGCCGTTGGTCACTCCGGACATCGAGGCGAGGGTCATGGCGGAGCGGATCCTCTTGAGGACGGGCGAGGCCCTGGTCGAGGGGGCTGAGGACTACCTGGCGGCCGAGCCAGAGGTCGTCATCGGCGAGCTCGACGGTCCCGTGGGTCAGGCCTTGGCGAACCTGATGGGTGGCCAGGTCCAGGGGCACACCAAGGTCTTCGCGATCCTCAATAGCGACGTCCAGGTCCGGCCGGTGACGGTCATGGTCGCCAAGGTGACGGTCCGCGACTCCCGCTACACCAACATCTTGATGGGGACCGTGCAGGCGGCCATCGCCAACGGAGTTCTCGACGCGGTCCGCGCCGGTGACATCCCCAGGGAGAAAGCCAACGACCTGGGCATCATCTACTCGGTCTGGCTCGACCCGGCGGTGACCTCGGTGGAGGGGCTCGACCACAAGGCCCTCTTCGACGTCCACCGAGAGGCCACGGCGAAGGTGATTCGCAAGGCCATGAGGAACGAGCCCTCGATCGACTGGCTGCTGGAGAACCAGGACAAGGTCCAGCATTACTACCATCAGCTTGGTCTGGACGGACAACTCTGATTTCGGCGATGGTCCGGACGAAGCGACGGTCACGACGAGGAAAGTCACTCGCTGTTTCCGTTCCTCCGCGTCTTGCTGGGCGACTGTGCCATTTCCTCGCGGGTGACGCCCTCTTTCTGTCGCGTCTTGGGGGTCGGTTAGTGTACACTCATCCTTCAACGGGTGACCCGGACCGTTGTCATTCGGCGTGAGGGACGATGGCCAATCGCGCCAACCATTACGAGGCGGCCTTCGAGGGTTACATCCGCTCGATCCCCGTCCCCTGCGTGGCCATCGACGAGGCCAAGCGGGCTCTCGTCGGTGAGGATGGCGTGAAGTCCCCCGACTTTCTATTATATCCCCGTGGTGGCGCGAACCTCGTGGTCGAGGTGAAGGGGAAGAAGGCCAAGGATGGTCGAGGCCGACGCCCCTGGGAGAACTGGGTGACGACCGACGACCTGGATGGCCTGGTCCGCTGGCAGGATCTGTTTGGGCCGGGATTCCGCTCGGTCCTGGCCTTCGCCTACGCCGAGCCACCGCCACAGTTCGCGCTGCCCCCCGGCGACGGGTCGTTTCCGTTTCGGGGTCGCCTCTACCGCTTCTGGGCGATCGCGCTGGACGACTACGTGCGGCACCTCCGTTCTCGAGGCCCGGCGTGGAAAGCGGTGGCGATGGCCCGCAAGGAGTTCCGCCGCCGGGTCCGCCCGCTGGTGGAATGGCTGCCGATGCCCGCCCCCACTCTGGTCCCGGCTCACGCCCGCCGTGGAAAGGAACTCGACCGATGACCCGCTACCTGCGTCCCTGGATCGCTCCGGCTCTGCTGGTGCTGGCGACCGCCTCCCCTGCCCAGGCCCAGGCGGCCGAGGAGAAGGACAGTGGTGGGTTCGTCATGGGTTACATGGCCGCCGGAGTCTTTGTCTGCGGGATGATCTACGCGGTCTGCAAGCCCGGCAACCGCGCCCTGGCGACCCCCAAGCCTGGCTCCACGGGCCCCGGCCAGCGATAGTCCGCGTCCCGAACGCCCCTTCCTTCGCCGAGGCCCTCACGCCGCCGCCTACCCCCGCGAGTCCCGCCATGTCGACCGCAGCACCCGCCGCCGCCGCCCCCACACTGGACGAAGTTGCCTCGATCTATCACACGCCGGTGCTGGAACTGATTGCCCGGGCCAATGAGGTCCATCGTCAGCATCACGACCCGTCCGAGGTCCAGGTCTGCGTTTTGCTCTCGGTCAAGACCGGCGGTTGTCCCGAGGACTGCGGCTATTGCCCCCAGGCGGCTCGGTATCACACCGGGCTCGACCGTCAGGCGTTGATGGATGTTCCCGACGTGCTGGCCGCCGCCCGCACGGCCCGCGACGACGGGGCAACTCGCTTTTGCATGGGGGCGGCCTGGCGAGAGGTCAAGGACGGTCCCCAGTTCGACCGGGTCCTGGAGATGGTCCGCGGCGTCAAGGACCTCGGCCTCGAAGCCTGCTGCACCCTCGGCATGCTCTCTGCCGATCAGGCCGGTCGGCTCAAGGACGCCGGGCTCGACGCCTACAACCATAATCTCGACACCTCGGAAGACTATTACGGCCGCGTGATCTCCACCCGCACCTATCAAGACCGTTTGGAGACCCTGGGTCACGTCCGGGCGGCTGGCATCACGGTTTGCTGCGGGGGGATTGTTGGCCTGGGGGAGACCGCGGACGACCGTATCGCCCTGTTGCACACCCTGGCCACGCTGCCCGAGCCGCCGGAGTCGGTCCCGATCAACGCGCTGGTGGCCGTCGAGGGTACGCCGATGGCCGACCAACCGCGAGTGCCGATCTGGGACATGATCCGCGCCATCGCCACGGCCCGCATCCTGATGCCACTGGCTCGCGTGCGCCTTTCCGCGGGTCGGGTCGCCATGAGCGAATCGGACCAGGCCCTTTGTTTCCTGGCCGGCGCCAACTCGATCTTCGCCGGGGACAAGCTGCTGACGACCCCCAATCCCGAGGTCGACCGAGACCGCCAACTCTTCGAGAACCTGGGCCTTCGCCCCCTCCCGGCGAGCGTTTGAGGCCCCTCGCAACGACTCGCCCCGAACCGATCCGCCCATGCTCGCCCCTGCCCGCAACGGCCCCCGAGTGTTCGTCACCGGTCTTGGCCTGTTGACGGGACTGGGCTCCTCGGCCCCGGCCACCTGGCGCAACCTCAAGGCGTCTCGCAGCGCGGTCCGGGTTCTCGACATTCCCCCGGCCGCCGGTGCTCCGCCTTACCTCGGGTTCCCGATTCCGCCGGAAGGCCGGTCCACCACGCCGGACATTCTCCGGGCCGCCGACGAGGCCGCCCGGGACGCCGGGCTCGACTTTTCGGCGAGCCCGAGCCCCCGCGCCGGCACCGTCATCGGCATGAGCAAGGGCAACCTCGGCCTCCTGGCCCGCATCCACCGGGACATCGGCGATAATCCCGGGCACAGCGAGTCGCCGTCCTGGTCGTCCTGGCCGCGGACCTGGCCGGGGTGGGCCTCGGCCGAGGTGGCAAGGCGGAGGGGACACCTCGGCCCCTGCCTGGCTCCGGTGGCCGCCTGCGCCACGGGGGTCGTCGCGGTTCTCCAGGCGGCCGACCTGATCCGCCGGGGGGCCTGCGATCTCGTCCTCGCCGGCGCCGGCGATGCCTCGCTTGAACCCTTGGTGCTGGGGGCGTTCCGCCGGATGAAGGCCCTGGCCCGCGTTGGTCCCGATGGCGACCCGGCCACCGCCGTCCGTCCCTGGGACCGCGCCCGCTCAGGATTTCTCGTCGGCGAGGGCGCGGCCGTCCTTCTGCTGGAATCCGAGTCTCACGCCCTCGACCGGGGCGCCTTGCCCTACGCGTTCGTCGCTGGCGGGTCGATCGGCTCCGACGCCTTCCACCTGACCGACCTTGATCCCGACCCCACCAACCTCGCCGCCTTGATCCTCAGGGCCCTGGCCGACGCTGGCGCCGCTCCGGATGAGGTTGACCACGTCAACGTCCATGGCACCGCCACTCTCGCCAACGACCCTTTGGAATGCCGGGCGATCCGCCGGGCCTTGGGCACTCACGCCGGGCTCGTCGCCTGCTCGGCCAACAAGGCTCAGATTGGCCACCTGCTGGGCGCCGCCGGGGCCGCGGAGCTGGCGATCACCTGCCTGGCTCTACGAGACGGTTTCGTCCCGCCGACCCTCAACCTCGACGACCCGGACCCGGCCTGCGATCTCGTCGCGAACCCTGCGGTGGGCCGGTATCGACCCATCGACGTCGCCCTGAAACTCTCGCTGGGCTTCGGCGGTCATCTGGCCGCGGCCGTCCTGCGACGTCCCGAGGGGCCTCGACGCCGACCCCTGGACGAAGCCACGCATCCCATTCCCAGCAGGAAAGGTCCCGGCTCCTGATGGCCGACCCCCTCGCCTGGATTGACGCCGAACTGGCCGACCGCGCCCGCGGGGGCCTGGCCCGTCGCCTTGATCCGCTGGGCCCCGCCTCTCCTGGCCTCATCGAGCGGGAAGGCCGTCCGTTGCGGAATTTCGCCTCCAACGACTACCTCGGCCTGGCCGCCGACCCCCGGGTGATCGCGGCGGCCACCGAGGCGGCCGAGCGTTTCGGCTGGGGCTCGGGGGCGTCTCCGCTGGTTTGTGGTTGGCGAGAGCCCCACGAGACTCTGGCCCGCGACCTTGCCTTGTTTGAGCGGGCCGAGGCCGTCGCCCTGTTCCCCTCGGGCTTCTCGGCCAACCTCGGCACCATCGCGGCCCTGGTCGGCCGGGGCGATGCCGTCTACCTCGACCGTCTCGACCATGCCTGCCTCGTCGACGGGGCACGACTGGCGGGCGCCCGTCCGCGTCCGTTTCCTCACGGCGACGTTGATCGGCTGGCAGCGCTTTTGACCCGCGATCGAGGCCGGTTCCGTCGCTCGTTGATCGCCGTCGATGGCGTATTCAGCATGGACGGCGACCTCGCCCCGTTGGCCGAACTCGCCGACCTGGCCAACACCTCAGGCGCGATCTTGCTGGTCGACGAAGCCCACGGCACCGGGGTCTTCGGGCCCGAGGGTCGGGGCGCCTGCGCCTCCTGTGGAGTGGCCGACCGCGTGCCGGTCCGGGTTGGCACGCTGTCCAAGGCGCTCGGGTCCCTGGGCGGGTTCGTGGCGGGGTCTCGACGGCTGGTGGACTACCTGATCGCTCACGCTCGCCCCTTGATCTACTCGACCGCCCTGCCTCCCGCCGCCGCCGCCGCCGCCTCGAAAGCCCTGTCCCTCTCCCTCGCCGAGCCCTGGCGTCGAGAACGGGCCCACACCCTCGCCGACGCCCTCCGCGTCATGCTGAGCGACCAAGGATTCACGATCCTTCCCTCGCAAGGGCCGATCGTTCCGGTCCTCCTCGGCGATGTGGCCCTCGCCAGCGAGGTTTCCCAGCGCCTACGAGACCGGGGCATCCTGGTCGGCCTCATCCGCCCTCCGACGGTCCCCAAAGGTACGTCCCGCCTGCGGATCAGCGTGACCGCGGCTCACGAACCGTCCGACCTGGACGCCCTGGTCGCCGCGATCCTCGAGGGACCCAACCCGGCTGGCTCCCCACGGTAGCCCCACGACCGTGTCGGGATTGGTGGAAACCAGCGACAGGGACTTCTCGGTCAGAGAAGGTGCCGGGCCTTGATCTGGAGGTAGCGATTGATGAGAGGGGCCGTCAGGTCGGTCGGCGCGACATCGAGGGTCAGGGCTCCTCGACGACGGAGGCCGGCCAGCACCTGTTCCCTCCAGTTGAGGATGGAAGCGGCGGCGGCTCCGGTGAAGAGGCTGGGGCCGGTTTCGCTGGCATTATCGGCCAGGGCGAAGAGGTCGGCGTCTCGGAGCATGACCGCCAGCGGCAGATGACGGCCGACGAGGTTGCACAGGTGGTCCTCGACCTGGCGGGCGTTGACGTCGTCGAAGACGTTGGTGAGCATCACCACCAGGGAGCGCTTGCGGCAGCGGCGGTCGAGTTCGACGAAGGCTCGCTCGTGGCGGGACTCGACCAGCTCGGGGAACAGGTTATGGACGGCGTGGACCAGACGGTTGGTGTGGCGGGCGCCGCCGGCCATCGGCACGAAGGCCCGGACGCGATCGGAGTAGGCCAGAAGCCCGACCTGGTCGCCGCGGATTAACGCGACGTGTGCCAGCATCAGCATGGCGTTGAAGGCGTGGTCCAGCGGGGAAAGGCCGCCGCCGACGTCTCCGGCCATCATCCGTCCGCAGTCGATCAGGAAGAGGACGCGCTGGCTCTGGTTGGCCTGGTGGGCTCGGACGGTCAACTTGCGACGGCGAGCGGTCGATCGCCAGTCGATGTGGCGGGGCTCGTCCCCCTCGATGTAGTCTCGCAGTCGCTCGAACTCGTTGTCGGTGCCCAGGCGGCGGGAGACGCGGACACCCACGGCCGAGAGCTTGTCGCGACGGGCCAGCAGTGTGTAGCGGGCGATCTGCCGGACGTCGGGGTAGACAAGCAGGGCCGTTTCGCAAGGTTGGCGGAGGGCTCGCCACCAAAGGCCCAGGCCGCTGGAAACCAGCAGGTCGACCCGTTTCAGCCGGTACGACCCGCGACGACGGGGGGTCAACTGATAGAGGACCGTGGCGACTCCTCGGCGGGGGACGCTGGCGAGGAACTCGGCGGGGTCGGCCGCGCAGGTCTCGGGCACGTCGTCGCGGAGGCGGACCAGCCTTCGCCGACGGCCCGGGTTCTCGATGGCGAGTTCGACCGCTTGGGGCTCTCCCAAAGAAGCGACGACACGGGTGGCTCGGCTGACCTTCAGGCGGCCGGCGCCGATGAGAGTGAGGAGGTCGGCCAGGGCGACCAGGCCGAGGCCCACGTCGATCAGGAAGACGGTGCGGGCGAGGTGGCCCACGCCGGCCAGCAGGAACAAAGTCGCCAGCACCGTGGGCGCCAGGACCAAAAGGGCCAACGTCCGGCCGGGCCAGATCATCGGCGGGGGACCTCCACCGAGCGGATCAGGTCGGCCAGGAGGTCGTCGACGGCCCGCCCTTCCACCTCGGCCTCGGGCGTCAGGATGACCCTGTGACGGAGCGACGGCAAAGCGACTTCCTGGACGTCATCGGGCAGGGCGTAGGTTCGACCTTCCAGGGCCGCGACGGCTCGGCATGCCCGCAGGACCGCCACGCCGGCGCGAGGCGAGGCACCCAGGGCGAAGGTGGGCCATTCGCGGGTTTTGCGAATCAATGAGGCGATGTAGTCGAGCACGCGGTCGTCGACCAGAACCTGGGAGGCGAGCCGCTGGACCTCCAGGACCTCGGCCGGGCCGGTCACCGCGTTGAGGCCGCTGGCCAGGGTCTTCTCGGGGCCCGCGCCGCCGGTGTGCAGGCGGAGGATGGCGACCTCCTCGGCCGCGTCGGGGTAGCCGGCCACGAGCTTGAACAGGAAACGGTCGAGCTGGGCCTCGGGGAGATTGTAGGTCCCTTCGGACTCGATCGGGTTCTGGGTCGCCAGGACCAGAAACGGCTTTTCGAGGATGTGGGCCTGGCCATCGACGGTGACCCTGGCCTCCTGCATGATTTCGAGCAGGGCCGAGTGGGTCTTGGCCGGGGCGCGGTTGATCTCGTCGGCCAGCAGAAGCTGGGCGAAAACCGGGCCGGGGCGGAAGCGGAAGTCGCGGATCGACTCGTCGAAGATCGGCGAGCCGGTGACGTCGGAAGGCATCAGGTCGGGGGTGAACTGGATGCGGTTGAAGAGGCAGCCCATCGCCTGGCCGAGCCCGCGGACCAGCAAGGTCTTGCCCAGGCCGGGGACGCTTTCGATCAGGACATGCCCCTCGGCCAGCAGGGCGATGAGGACGCCGCGGACCAGTTCTCGTTGGCCGACAAAGACGCGGTCGACCTCGGCAAGGACCCGCTTGGCCCAGTCGGCCACCGGGGCGTTGACGGGGACCGGGGCGGGAACCGCATTGGGCGTGGTCGCGTTCTGAGCGATCTCGGGCGAGAGCGCCGTTGCGGTCTCCAGGGTCGGGGCCTCGGGCTGAGGTTCGGCGTCGGTCATGGTCGGGGGTCTCGGGGAGGCGTCGGGGGACCGCCGGGGTATCGCCAGCGTCGGTAAACGTCCAGCAGCGCGCGGGCCGCGTGGATGTCTCGGGTCTTCATCAAGAGGTGGCCCAGGGCCTCGGCATGGGCGGCGGGGCGGTCGGCGCCGGCGGGTGGGGCGGAGCGGGGACGGCCCAGGATCACCGCCTTGGACAGGGCCAGCAGCAGCAGAACGGCCGCCCAGTGGCCGAAAATGAGACCCATCGGCGGGACTTTCAGCAGGGCGAACGGCGAGCCCTCGGCCCCTTCCTGCTCGGAGAGACGCCAGCCCTCCAGGAACAGCACGCGTCGGGGTTCGGGGCCGACCCACTCGACCACTTTGCGGGCCAGGGGACGGCGGGCTCGGTGCGCCAGGGGCTCGTTGAGCAGGAACGACCCGTTGGCCACCACCAGGGTCGTCGCGCCGAGGCCATCCGGAGGCGGGCCGGGCCAGTGCCATTGATAGGCCAGGGGCGAGCCCTCTCCGCGGAGCAGCACCGTCTGGCCGTCCTCGACGAGCTTGTGGTGGAGGGTCAGGGCCGCGTCCTTGGCGTCGACTCCTTCGGACCAGGGACCTTCCAGGGTTTTGGGGGTGATTTCGGCGGCCTTGGATTCCTGGATCTCGAACCAGTCGATCGGGTCGGCGTGGTCCTTGTCCTGGGTCGGGAGGGCGAACATGGATTTGTGGCCGAGGACCCGTGTGCGGCGCTTCTCGACGGCCTTGCGCTCGGCGGGGTCGGCGTTGGCGGGGAGGGCCGCCAGCGCCGCGGCCCAGTATTCGGCCTCGGCGTCGAAGTCCTCGGGAACGTAGAGGAGGCGTCGACGGGGGTCTTCCTCGAGCCATTTCTGATACCACTTCGCCTCGGCCACTGCGGGAGGTCCCGGAATTGGGGCAAAGCGGACCAGGACGTCGGCGTTGAACCGCCTGGCCTCGCCCAGCCGGACCGAGGCGCGAACGGTGTGGCCCGCCTGGCGGAGCATCTCGGCAAAGACGCCCGTGCCGTTGACGCTGGTCCCCCGCGCCTGCCCGTAGGTGGTGTCGACGCCGTCCTGGCAACCGGAGAGAAGCAGGGCCAGGGCCAGGGGTAACCACGCAGGCGGCCGGGTGCGTTGGCGGCTCATGACAGGGCCCCCCGGGCGATCAGGTCTTCCAGTTCCTCGGCACGGGTCCAGGCGGCCTCGAACGCCCGGGGGCTGGGCGGTCGGTGGCCATAATACACGTCCTCGAAGAGTCGGAGGGTCGGCTCGACCCGGTCTCGGGCGGCGGCGACGGAGACCGATCTCACCAGTTGCCGGCCGGTGCGGCCCGGGGCGAGGCGGGCCAGGCCGAGGCGGTCAAGGGACAGCAGTTGGTGGGCGAACAGGCGGACAATCGCCCCGGCGTAGTCTCCCGAAGCGCGAAGCCGCAGCGCTTCGGCCCAGGGGTCGGTGGTCCCCGGGTCGAGCCCCGCCGGCAGTGGTCCCACCCTGGCGACCGATCGGGAGGCGTCGGTCTTGTCGGCGCGGACCAGGAGGTCGCCGGGTAGTCGCCGGATGATCGACCAGGCCAGGGCGCAAAGGAGGGCGATCAGAAGGAAAACCGCCAGGACCAGGGCAATCGTCGAGGCGTCGGGCAGGTGAGCGCCGATCCAGGACCAGATGGGCCACTTGAGCCAGGCCCAGTCGGGTGGCTCGTACTCTCGGGGGGCCGGGACCGGCTTGATGGAGTCGGTCGGGGCGTCGTACCAGGGGTAATTTCCGCGTTTCAGGCCGGAAGCGGCGGGGTCGGTCGTGGGGGACGGGGCGGTATTGGCGGCGTCGGCGTGGGCGGGGCGCGGCATTGAGAGGCCAAGCGCCGCCAGGAGGAGGGCCGCCACGATCGAGCGGACAGGCGCGGCGGTCACCATCGGTCGGAGTTCTCCATCGACGCGCCGACCATCCTGAGGCGAAGCTCGACTTCCCAGCCCTCCAGGCGAATCCTGCGGTCGATGTAAGTCAGGAAGCGGACGACCGCCCCGAAGGCGACGACCAGCCAGATGGCCAGATGCGCCGTCCAGGCATGGACGTCGAAGAGCCAGTGATAGATCGACTGCGCGGGAGTTTCCTGGTTGAAGAGGAAGTATCCGTCCTGATCGGGTTGCCCGAACAGGATCGCCAGGGCCCGCTCGGAGGCAAACCGGAAGGCGACGACGAAGCCGACCGCGAAGGCGCAGTAGGCGACCCACTGGAAGAAAAGGTCGCCCGCGCGTTCGCCGCTGAGCCGCCAGCTTCGTCCGGGGATCGACCGGAAGCGTCCACGTTCCAGCAAGGTGACCTCGTTGAGGAACGCGAGCTTCGAGGGCAACAGCGCCGAGGGCAGCAAGAACAGGAGCAAGAAGGCCCTCATCAGCCCCTGGTAGACAAGCAGGGAGGGCAGAGCGCGAAACAAAGTGACGATGATCCGGCGGGCGCGGGGTCGGTCACCGAACATGAGGCCGCCGAGCATCACCGTCAATGGGGCGGTGGCCCAGGGGACTTCCATCGCCAGAAGGAGGTAATGCCCGTAGCCGAACTCCGGTTCCTCGGACGTCAACAAGCTGTTGAGCACGGCCCACGGCAAGATGCCCGCCGCCGCCGCCAGAAGCAGCGGGAGGGGGCGATGGCGCACCACGACCAGGGCCAGCTCAAGCAGGTCGTACAGGCTTCGTTCGCGGATCTGGATCAGGGTTCCGTCGGTGGCCACGCGCCCCCCTCTCTCGACCCCGTTGCCGAGGGAATTCGCGGTGGTCGAACCGGTTCGGATCGGACGATCCCGGATGGATCGGTGGTCAAGCGATGGGAAGGCAAGTTCATGACGGATTCTCCCCGGCCCGGCCGCCCAGGGCGAGGTAGGCGATCAGAATCGAGGCGCTCGCGATGGCGATGGCGGCCTTGGCGGCGTAGGGTAGGGGGGAGGGGGACACGAACCCTTCCAGGAACGCGGCCAGGAGAAACAGGAAAACCGCGGCGCCCATCGTGGGGAGAGCGGCGATGGCCTCGGCCCTCAGCGAGTCAAGTCGGGCGCGACCCTTGGTGTCGATCAGGCTGTAACCGAGCCTCAAGCCCGCCGCGCCCGAGAAGACGATGGCCGTGAGCTCGAACGGGGCGTGAGCGGTCACGAAGGTGTAGAAGTTACTGGCCTGAGGGGTGCGCATCATGTGGCCGAAGATCAGGCCCAGGGTCACGCCATTGGTGATGAGTTTGTAGAGGGTCACCACGCCCAGGCCGAGACCCCAGGCGAAGCAGCTCAGGCCAATGCCCGCGTTGTGGAAGACGTAGAAGCCAGCCGCCGCCGCGTCGCTGCGCTGGACGGGCGGGCTGGACCCTAGGGGGGCGGAATACATGCTCTCGTAGGTGTCGAAGTCGGCGCCGACCAGGGGGGCGATGCGCTCGGCCAGTTCGGGGCGGCCGGCTCCGAGGAACATGAACAGAATGAAGAACCCGTAAAAGGTCAGGGCGGAGATTTTCAGGAGAGGGTCGTCGCGGAGGTGGCGGGGGACCGAGGCCAGAACCTCTCCGGCCCACTGGCGGACGCGGAAGCCCCGGCCTTGGTAGACGAGGTTGTGGGCGCGGGCGACCAGGTCGTGGAGGTAGAGCACCGTATCGCGGGGCAGGTCGTAGGCATCGGCCAGCATGAGGTCGGCGCAGGCCGAGCGGTACAGCTCTCCCAGGCGGACCACCTCGGCGGCGCCGGCCCTGGCGACCAGAGCCGCGGGCATGGGCGCGGCGGTGGAGTCCGGGGTTGAACCTTTGCGGGGTTTCTTGGGTTTGGAGCGGCCGGGACGACCGCCGCCGAGTCGGCCGAGCAGGGCGTCGAGCTCTCTCCAGGTGGCCTCTCGTCGGGAAAGGCGGTCGACGATCCTCATCGGCTCATTCCCCCAGGAAGACTCGTCGGTAGAGAGCGCAGAGGATTGCGTCGTGGGTGGCGTCCTGGGGCAGCCCGAAGCGGTCGCGAGCGGGCCGGGCCAGGCGGCCGGCCATCTCCTCCCGGCGCTCGCGGTTGAAGCGGCCCCGATGCTGGACATAGTCGGAAAGGGCCCGCGAAAGGTCCGGCCCGGCCGGAATCCGCGTCGGCAAGAGCGGCAGCAAGGCGGCGGAGGCGGGGTCGTCCAGTCTCACCACACCCCCCTTGCCCGGCCGTCGCTCGACGATCACCATCGTCCCGGCGGCGAGGTCGCCCAGCCTTTGAAATCGCCGGGTCATCAGCATCGAGGCAATCGCGGGCATGAAGGCCAGGGGAGCGGCCCATTCGGCGACCCACAGAAGGTTGCGAAGGATGGCCTGGCCGGCGGTGATCGGCACGCCGTCGACCGAGACCACGCGGATTTCCATGAACGCCTTCCCCAGGGTCCGGCCGTTGAAGACCGCCTCGCAGAATCCGGCGTAGAACCAGTTGAGGATGAAGAAGAGAACCAGGATCGTGCCGATTCCGATCCCCAGCGACCGAAACGGCACCGAGAGAAGCGCGATGGCGATGGCCCCGACCACGAGCAGAAAGGTCCAAAAAATCTGATCGATCAGGTAGGCGATCGCGCGGCGAAAGGGGCCGGCCAGTGGGTAACGGAAGGTGATCCGCTCCGGGGTGACCAGGCGGATGGCGGTGTCCAGGGGTTCTTCGGCGAGAACGGTTTCGGCGGTCGCCATGAGGAATCGCCCGAGCCCAGGGGGACGGGCATCGCGACGGCCGCGAGCCCCGATCCCGGGGATGGACGCATGCTAGCGGAACCGGCGACAGGTTGCCAACGCCCCAGTCGAGTCACTCATCCCAGAGGGGATGGTCGGCGGGGGTGTCCATGTCGAAGAGGAAGAGGCTGTCGTTGACCCGGGCGACGACCTTGCGAGTCCACAGCCACGAGAGGTCGTTTTGCGAGTACAGGCCGTAGAGTCTCGAAATGCTCACAGCCATGTAGCGAGTATAGATGGGGGCGTATCCGCCGTCGTCATCGTAAAGCCGGCGGTTGGGCGGGGTGACGGCGGGGACCTGCTGGGTTCGGCCGGGGTTGGGCAGGGCGACGATTCCCGGGACATTCAGACGACGCTCACTGCTGATGTCGGTGGTCACTTCCTTGATGCCCAGGCGCTGAAGTGTACGGCCGAGGGCGTCCAGGTCCTGACCCCAGTCGACGTTGGAGTCGGCCAGGTAGAGCCAACCCTGGGAGGGTCCGCCAACCGTTTCATTGAAGTAGGACAGGCAGCGGTCGCCGCAGCCGAGAGACGCGAAGGCGAACCAGGCGGTGGCGGCCAGGGTGATTGGTCCCCAGACGCGATCGCGGAGTTGGCGGGTCTCGAAAAGGCGGGCCAGCCAGGGGGCGGCCAACGGGTAAGTCAGCAGGGCGTACCGCACGCCGATGTTGACCCGGTTGCGCAGGAGCATGACCCACAGCAGCGCCAGGAAGGCCAGGGTGATGCGGTCGTAGGCGTTTCGGGGGCGGAGGCGGACGGCGGCGAGGATCATCAGCAGAATCAGGCCCAGCGGTGTCTTCAGCAGGAACGCCACGGGGAAATAGGTGTACCAACCGCGGATGCGGTGGTCGCCGCAGAAATAGGCTTCGTGGCCGATGCCCTGATGGCGGATCTGCTTGATGAGGCTCAGGAGCGAGGTGGGGACCGGAAGGGTGGCGAGGTCGCCGCCGGCCCATCGGGGAACCTTGAGGAACGGAACCTTTTCGGCCAGACCCGAGAAGCCAATGGTGCCGAAGCCATCACCGGCCCAGAGCAGGAGGAAGGCCAGGACGGCCAGGCTCCCGGTCGCCAGGACCGTGCCGAGGAGAGATTCCAAAGCGCCTATCACCCCGGAGCCCCGTCGCGATTGCAACCCGGCCTTGAGGTGAACGACCGCGGCCATCGGCAGTAGGAGGATCGCGGTGTGCCGCATCGTCCAGGAAAGGCCGACGGCCAGGGCGACGCCCAGCCAGCGGGCGAGGGTGGGTTGATCGGCGTAGCGGGCCATCAGAATCAGGGACAGGAGGGCCGCGGCGGTGAACGGGATATCACTGCCGGCGATGGCCGAGTGGGCGACCACCTCGGGAACCAGGCCCGTGAGGGTCGCGGCGACGAGCCCAAGAGTCGCGCCTCGGTAGCGAGCGACCGACCAGTGGACCAAGAGGAGCAGCCCGACGCCCCAGGCGATCGCCACCAGGCGGGCGGGCACCAGGACACGGGGGGAGCCCGACAGCACGACCGCCCAGACGGCGTTCATGCGCGCGTCCCCCTCCCCGGGGACGGGCATGCGGCCGGAGTGTCGCAAGACCAGGTAACTGGGCAACGCGTTGAGAAGGTGCGAAAATCGGGGGGCGCCTAGCTCCCACATGCCAAGGTCATCTCCGGTCTGCCAGTAGTGGAGGCAGCGCAGGAGGTGGGTCGACTCGTCGGAGGTAATCGAGTCGGTCAGGGCGATGCGGGTGCAGCGGGCGGCGAAGAGGGCGCAGACGACCAGCAGGCCGAGAGCCGGGAAGAGCCGCCGAGCCCTCCAGCGTGGCTCGGGGGCGGGGCGTTGATAGGTCCGATGGGCGGGAGCGATGCCCGGGACGGGTCGCGTGGGCGCGTCCATGGTTGCGGTCCTCCGTGACCTGGGGCCGGCGGTGGGCCGGCGGCGCCGACGATCTTAGCGTCGGGGTGGGTCACCCGGCAAGCCGAGGGGGCGGTTCATCGTCGAACCTGGGCGTCATCGATGGCGGGCTGGGGCTGGGGCTGGGGCTGGGGCTCGGGCTGGGGTTGCGGTTTGGGCTTGGTTCGTGTCCGGGTTTTGCTGGTCCGCTTCGCGTTGGAGAGGGTCGGAGCGCTGGCGGTGCCATCGAACATGGAGTAGATGAGGGTTCGGGCGCGGAGCTTCTGGAAATACTCCTCGCTGTAGGTGTGGAACTTCCGATCGCGGATGTTTCTGAGGATCGACTCGTGGACCTCGGAGAAGGGGGCGGGGCCGGCGGGGGATCGGGATTCGACCAGGACAATGTGGAAACCGTTCGGGGCTTCCAGGATCGGGCTGATCTGGCCGGCGGCCTGGCTGTTCAGTGTGTCGTTGATGGCGGGGATGCCGACGCTGTCGGGAGAGGTGGCCCAGACGCCCCCCTTGTCGGCGTTGTTCCCCTCGCTGGCGGAACGAGCCACTGTGTCGAACGACTCGCCCCGACGGAGGCGGGCCAGGGCGCCTTCGATCTTGGAGCGGGCCTCGGCGCGGTCCTTGTGCTTGCTGACCTTGACCTCGACCTCCCGCCAATGAATCAGGGGACCGCGCTGAAACTCGGCCAGGTGGGACTGGTAATAGGAGCGCAACTCGGGCAGGTCGACACGGACCTTGGGGACGATCTCGGAGCGGAGGAACTCAATCGAGGCGGTTTTCAGGACGAAATCCTCACGCACGGTCTTGAGGGACATGCCTCGTCGCTTGAGCACCTGCTCGAGCTCGTGCTCGTCGGTGACATGGTTCTTCTGGAGTTGCTGGGGGAGTTCCTGCTCGACCCAGACTTTCTCGAAGGCCTTGAGCATCTTGCCCCAGTTCTTTTCGTCCTTGAGTTTGCGCTTGGCGGCCTGGACCAGCATGGCCCGCTGAATCAGGTCGTCGAGGGTCATGCGGGCCAGCTCGTTGAGTTCGTCGGGGGATGGACGATGGCTGTCGGGGGCGATCCTCGCGAGCGTCTCCTTCACCGCGTGCTGAAGTTCGGTCAGGGTGATTTCCTCGGTGCCGATCGTGGCGGCGATCTGCGTGACCGGCGCGTCTCGGCGGAGCGGGGAGTTGCTGGGGATCGTGGCGCGGACGCGGGTTGGGTCGACTTCGGGCTTGGCGACCGAGACGTTGACGGGTTGGACCTTGGGATCATTCGGGGCCTTGACGACCTGCGCCGTGGGGACCATCGTGCCTCGCGTCGACGTTGAGAGGGCCGAGGCGGGGGGCGTGTCGGGGATTGGCAGTTCAGGCAACGCCGCGGCGGTCGCGGCCGATGCCGGGGCGTTGGGTTTGACCTCGGCGGTCGGGGGCGGTTCGGGCAATGGGGCCAGCTGGGCTGGCGGCGGGGCCGAGGTGGTGTTCGGCGGGGTATCAGTGAGCGGGGGGGGCTCATCAGGGATTGGCTTGGGGGCAATCTCGGCGGCCTTGGGGACGGTGAACTGGGTGGCGGGCCGGGGAGTCATCGAGGATGGGCCGGCTGGGATCAGGGAGGCTCGACGCAGGGCTGGGTCGGTGGGGGTGTATCCGCCATTGATCTGCTCGCCGATCGGCACCAGCGCGGTGGCCGAGCCTGCCGGGTTGATCGGCCCGACCCCGGGCATGACCGAACGGCTATGGACGCAGCCGAGGCATACGGTCGACCCCATGATGACGACGACGGCGAGACGCTTCATCGGACCCCCGGCAAGCGAGAGACGGGTGGAGGGGATGGGAGACGACGGGCTCGTCGGCGCGATCGATCCGGGAGAGGATCGCGGGTGGGGCTGCGAGGGGCGGCGGCAAGCTACCCGGTCGGGACGGGGGGCTCAAGATCAGTTTCTCGTTGGTGAGGGACCACTTGCGAGGGCCTAGAACCCCATTGCAAGGTGTTGGGGCCTTGATCGGACGGTCGGGACCGGCTAGGGTTCGCGTGGGCGGGACTACCCGACCCTGGACGCGGCAAGGGTACGGTCCTACGATTGCTCAAGGGGGCGTCGCCATGTCTCCGGCCCCCGGACGCCTCATCACCGCGTCGCAAGGCATTTCGGCGCGCGACGTGCAGTCAGTCTCAATGCTGGCCGGTATTCCCGCCGGAGAGCCCCTGGGTGGGACGGCGGCCGGGGGGACGGGCATGGATACGGCCTTGATCGTCGAGGATGACCGCGACCAGGCCGAATTGGCCAGTCAGTTGGTCCGTCTACGAGAATTCCGCCCAGTCATCGCCGGCACCGGCGCCGCGGCCCTGGAACTGGCCCGCACGACCACCCCCGACGTGGTTTTGCTGGATGTGATGTTGCCGGATACCGACGGGTTCGAGATTTGTCGACTGCTTCGGAGCGATCGGCGGACGATGGCCGTGCCCATCGTCATGCTGACGGCGCTGGACGGTCCGGAACATCGTCGTCATGGGTTCCGTGTCGGGGCGAACGCTTACCTGACCAAACCCTACGGCGCCGCGGATCTTTACGAAGCACTAGCGGCGGCGAAATCGTGGCGGGATGATCTGCGAAGGGCGCGAGCCCGGGGCGAGATTGCCATTGAGTTGAATAGCGCCACGACCTTCCTTCAAGAAGTGAACGATTTCCTGGCGGGATTGTACGCCTTGACACCTTTGGCGTCGGATCAAATCGCCCAACTTCGCCAGGCGGTCATGGAGATGGGCCAAAATGCGATTGAGTGGGGTAACCGGCATCGGGTGGAACTGCTGGTGAAGGTGATTTGCCGGGTTTATGAGGATCGGGTGGAGATCGTGGTGAGGGATCAGGGGGCGGGATTCGACCGCACTGCCTTGCCCCACGCGGCGACGGCCGACGACCCGCTGGCGCATCTGGACGTACGCGAGACGATGGGCTTGCGTGAGGGTGGGTTCGGCTTGATGATCTCCCGGGGAATGGTCGACGACTTGCAGTACAATGACGTGGGTAACGAAGTGACGCTCGTCAAACGATTCGCCCCGGACGGGGCGGGGCGGGATTGAGCGTGGGCCTTCCCGCCAGGACAGGTACGACCGGCATGATCCCCGCTCGCCCGCTGCTGGTCGTCGTCGACGATGAGGCCGAGGTCCTCCAGTCGGTTCACGACCTGTTCCGTCGAGAGTACCGCGTGTTGACATTCGAGCGCGGCCCCGAGGCGCTGGCGGCGCTGGGGCAAGCCGACCCTCACGTCGTGCTTTCCGATCAACGGATGCCGGGAATGTCGGGCGTCGAACTCCTGGGAAAGGTCAAGCAGGTCCGCCCCGAAGCGACTCGACTGCTGTTTACCGGGTACGCCGACATTCGCGCGGTCATTGACGCGATCAACCAGGGGAACGTCTTCCGCTACATCGCCAAACCGTGGGACCCTGAAGAGCTGGCGACGGTTGTCCGGCAAGCTCGCGAGCATCATGACCTCCTGGTCGAACGGCAAAGGCTCATTACCGAGTTGACCGACGCCAATGAGAAGCTGCGTGAAGCGAACCGGCTGAAAGGGGCGTTCATCGAGGTGGCCAGCCACGAGCTGAACACCCCGGTGTCGGTGGTGCTGGGGATGACCGAGCTTTGGAGGATGGGCCAATCGTCCGACGCCTCGGCGGCCGAACGTGGTTGGGTGGAGCGAATCCACGGAGCCGGCCGACGGTTGGCGGCGACTGTGGAGCGGATGCTGAAACTGTTAAGGGCCGATCAACTCGACCGGCCGCTGAACTTGTCGTGGGTGGACCTGGCGCCCCTGGTCGAGGCGGCGGTCGCCAACCACCAGCCGTTCTTACTGGCCAGGCGTCAGGTGGTGGACGTGCGGATCGAACCGGGTTTGGGCGCGGCAGAGGTGGATGCGGCGAAGGTGGGGGACATCCTGACCAACCTCCTCATCAACGCCATCAAATTCACGCCCGATGGGGGAACGATCACGGTCAAGGCCGGGCCGGAAGGGGCCGATTGGGTGCGTTTCCGTGTGGCCGACCCCGGTATCGGGATTGCCGAGGAGGAACGGATTCACCTGTTCGAGCCGTTTTTCACCGGTTACGACACGATGCACCACTCGTCGGGAGAGTTCCAGTATTGCAAGAGGGGCGTGGGTTTGGGGTTATGCCTGGTGAAGACGTTCGTGGAGCTGCATGGGGGGGCGGTGGACGTAGTTTCGGCCCCCGGGGAGGGTTCCACATTCTCGTTCGTACTCCCGAGAAGCGTTGCGGCGAGCCGGGCCAAGGAACTGAACGCCCCGAATTTTGAGATTTGAACGGTCGGCATATGTCGGGCGATCGGTGAACTGGCGAATTTTCAGAAGTATCAGGCCCTCGGGGTGGGGCAGATCGACGAGGCGGTCGTAGCCTGCGACCTTGTCCTTCCGGTCGTTCATGGGGAAATCCCTGCTCACCTAACGATTAAGCCGAAAAGAGATGGCTGAGGACGAGTCCAGCGCATCGGCGGATCCGTTCCGAGGGACAAGTCATCGATTGCCAATCATAAACCAAGTCTCGTCCGTGCTAGGGCAAGATTTCTTGACCAGTCCCAGAAGATCGGCATGCGAACTGCGAAGACTCTCCGTAAGCCTCAAGATGGGGTGGCGGCGAACTCAGGGGGATCTGGCCATGAGTGTTATCGGAATGGTGATCGGTTGGATGATCTCGGGACTCATCATCGGAGCGCTCGCCCGGATGCTTCATCCCGGCCGTGATGCGATGGGCTGGGGCGGGACGATCCTTTTGGGGGTGGTCGGCTCGCTGGTGGGCGGCGGGATTTCCTACCTTCTTCACTTTGGTACAAGTCCTTTTGCTCCTGCTGGATATATCCTCTCGATCATTGGCGCCATCGTCGTGCTGGCGATGGGCTGGTTCGCCACCCGACCGGCCCGCGTCTGACCGCGACCCTGCCGATGACGAAGTTTCGGGCCGCCCCTCAGTGAGTTGGGCGGCCTTTTTTTTCGTGAAATTGCCCATCGCGAGTCTGAACATGCCTGCCCGCCGACCCAAGATTACCGTCGACGCCCGATCCCCCGCGATGGATACGGCCCTGGAGCGTGTCACCTGGTTGATGGACCAGGCGTTCGTCGTGCCGGGAACCAACATCCGTTTTGGCATCGACGCCATCCTCGGCCTTTTCCCGGGAATTGGGGACGTCGCAACCGGGACGATTCAGTCGGCGATCGTCATGGCGGCGATGCTGCATTATAAAGTCCCCAAACCGGTCGTGGCCCGGATGGCGGCCAATGTCCTGCTCGACGTGGGGGTTGGAGCCATTCCGATACTTGGCGACGCCTTCGACGTTTTCTTCAAGGCGAACACCCGGAATCTCGCGCTACTCAGGGAGGTCCAGCAACTCCACAAGCAAGGGGTGCCAATGCCGGCGGCACCGTCCAAGCGTTACTTGCTGACGATCGGAGCGATCCTGGGCGCGGCACTGATCTTGATCTTGACGGGATTCATCGCCCTGGTGGTTTATCTTGTGCGGCACCTTTAACAATCGTCCCGACCCCGCGGCTCGAAATTGCGACGGTGGGGGTGAATGGATTCACCATGATCCTCAACCTAATCCTAACCCTGCCGCTTCTTGGCTCGGAGCCAGCCTCTCCGTCGAACGGGGGGCAAACCGCCGATGTCGTCGACGACGAGCCGCCTTAAGAGATTGGGCTGGGCATTCATTTGTCGACGGCCGGTGTAAGTCCGCAAGTCGCGCCGATTGACGGGCGACTCCATTCCCTCCGGGTCCGGATCCCTTAGAATACGACCCTCGCGGTGGAAGTTTTCGACTGGAACCATGCTGACGTCATTCCAGTAGCATCTTTATAAGAAAAGGCCATGGCCCACCCAGGAAGGGCGAGCCCCGGCCTTGCACCGTTGGGAATGAGGTTCGAGCCTCCCTCATTCCGACGGCTGGATGTGGGCTTCGAGGAACCAGAGACGCTTGTCAACAACCCGGGAAACCTCGGTGTAGAGGTCGGCCGTCGAGGGGTCGCCCAGTTTGTCGGTCTCGTCGATGTCGCGACGGACGTTGGCGCAGTAGATGGCGAATCGCTCGACCAGGGCCGCGACGTGCTCCATGCCGTGAACCACGTCGGTCGGGTACTCCGGCAGGGAAGAGTTCTCGGCCGCCATTCGGGCGGTTCCGCAAGCGTAGCCGCCCAGCGAGGTGATCCGTTCGGCGATCAGGTCGACGAATCCCTCGACCTCCTCGGCGATGTCGTCAAACAGCAGGTGGAGTTGGTAGAAATCCTTTCCCTTGACATTCCAGTGAGCTTGCTTGGTCTGCGACATCAGGTCGAACGTGTCGGCCAGACTCTGGTTCAAGACCTCGACAAGCGCCGTCCGCTGCTTGGCTGGAATCTCGATGTGGGTGGGGAACATCCGCGTTTTGGTCTTCTCGGCGGTCGCCATTGAGTGGTCTCCTCAACCAGTCGGGACAAGGGGTCCAGCGTTGTCGCCTCTCGGCGGACCTTCCATAATAATAAGGTAGGCGTGAAGGACCGGTCGGACACCCTCGCGCCGATTCGAGAATGCTGTTTCCCGTACTGGCACCAATCCGCCTCGCCGAGCCCAAAGGGTTTTTCAAGATGTCCGACCCCCGCTGGGATGAACTCGCCGAGATCCTGATCGGCCACTCCACGAAGTTGAAGGCTGGCGACACGCTGCTGGTGGAGTGCTTCGACCTGCGGGACAACGGCCTGCCCAGGGCTCTTATCAGGAAGGCGGCAAGACGGGGGGCCCATGTGCTGGTCGAGACCAAGGAGATGCGAATCCTCCGCGACCTGATCCGCCATGCCACCGAGTCTCAGATGCGGGCGATGGGGGAGTACGAGTCGAAGCGAATGGACGGGGTGCAGGCGTATCTTGGGCTGAGAGGTTCGGACAATGTCAACGAACTGGCCGATGTTCCTCCCGAGAAGCTCGACCTCTACAACACCCATTTCCTCAAGCCGGTCCATTTTGAGCGACGGATCAAGAACACCCGTTGGTGCGTCCTGCGGCTGCCCAGCCCATCGATGGCCCAGCAGGCGGGGATGAGCACCGAGGCGTTCGAGGATTACTACTTCGACGTCTGCAACGTCGATTACCCGCGGTTGGCCAGGGCATTGAAGCCCCTGGTGTCGCGGATGGAACTGGCTCGCGATGTCCACATCACCGGACCCGAAACCGACCTGCGATTCTCGATCGAGGGCATTCCGGTGGTCGCCTGCGCGGGGGAGATGAACATTCCCGACGGCGAGGTCTTCACCTCACCGGTCAAGGACTCGGTCGACGGTCACGTCCGGTTCAACGTGCCGACAATTTACCAGGGTTCCTCGTTCGACGGCATCCGGCTGGAGTTCGAGGCCGGCCGGATCGTGAGGGCCGATTGCTCCGGGGGAGACGTCGCCAAACTGCGGTCGATCCTGACCTCGGACGCGGGGGCGTCGTATATCGGCGAGTGGTCGATCGGCTGCAATCCTCGTGTCCTGGAACCGATGCGCGATATCCTGTTTGATGAGAAGATCGCCGGGAGTTTCCATTTCACTCCGGGCAACGCCTACGACGAGGCCGACAACGGCAACCGGTCGAAGATCCACTGGGACCTGGTGCAAATCCAGCGTCCCGAGCATGGCGGCGGGACGATTACCTTCGATGGCGAGCCGATTCGCATCGACGGCCGATTCGTCCCCGAGGAATTGCAAGTCCTGGACCCGGAGTGACCCAGCATGACACCCCCCGCTTGCCTCGTGGTGTTCCTGCTCCTGGCCCTCCCTCCCGAGACGCCGTCGGCCGAATCCGCCCCCCCGGCGCCATTGTCGCCGATGGCTCTGCTGTTGACCCTGGAAGTCGAGGACATGGATCGAGACATCGGCCACCAGCGGGAGACCGTGGCCTCCAGTCGCCAGCGGGCCCTGGCCACGCAAAAGCTTGGGGCCCGGGGGACGGCCAGTCTCGACGAACTCGAACAGGAAGCCGCCGATGCCCGTTATCAGGAGGGCCGACTGGTCGAGATGGCCGCCGTGCGAGAGCTCAAGACGTATCAGCGAGACATTCTCAACGGAGCTACCACCTCCGACGGTTCCCGGGAGTACGACCTCGTCAAGGCCGTCTTGTCCGCCCAGGAAGCCACCGCCAGGGTCGAGGCGGATTTCCGCTCCTATCGCCAGCGTCAGGCCATCTCGCTCCTGAGGCGCAACGCGGTTTCCCGAGAGTATAAAGACAACGTCGACGTCGACGCCGAAAACGCCCAGGTCGGGCTGGCGATGATGCGGATGCGCCTGGCCCGGCATGCCCTGGAGGCGGCTCGACGGCCCGTCGGTGGCCGGAGCGATCCGGCGGAACCGTCCCGTCGAGAGGTGGACTTCCTTCGCGCGACCCTTGAACACGACCGCCACGTGGCGGCCCTGGCCCAGGCCCGCGCCGCGGTCGCCCGAGATCGGGCCCGGGGACCCTCGGCCTCGGCCTCGGAGCTGGAAAGCCTGAGGGTCGCCATCGAGTCGGCCGAGGCCACCATAGTCGCGGATCTCAAGGCGCTAGAGCACGCCGAGGCCCCACCGCCACGACCTTTGCCCGCAACGGCGCCTTGACCGGCAAATTCTCCGGAAGTCGCCAAGACGGCGGGGGCGGGATTGCAACCCATCGCGGGCCCTTTACAATGGGCCGGCCCGGGGAGTCCGGGAACGATGCGCGCCTCTTGACGAAGGGATCTCGCACGATGCGTCGGGTCGGAATGCTCGGGCTGGCGGCCCTGGGATGGATGCTGGGTCGGCCCGCTCCCGCGGCGGCCGACATTATTGAACTCAAGGACGGACACCAGGTGACCGGCGAGGTCGTCGCCGAGAAACCTGGGGCCCTCTACGTCGACATTGGGTTCGACGTCTTGCGGATTCCCCGAGACACGATCGTCCGCCGCTCGAAGCCGGGGGAATCTCCCCCCGCGGCGTCCACCGCGAGTTCGGCGCCCTCCGCCGAGGCGGACGCCCAGGGGTTTTTTCACGTCGCCAACCTCACCAAGAAACCGGTTGAGGAGTTGGTCCGGCAGTTTGGCGAATCCGTGATCCTGGTTGAGACCCCTGGCGGGCTCGGCTCGGGGTTCATCGTCAATGACGACGGCTACGCGGTGACGAACAACCATGTCATCGAGGGGGAGACCCGGATCGCCGTGGTCCTCTTTCAAAATTCGGAGAGCGGGCTGGTCCGAAAGCGAATCGAGAAGGTGGAGATTGCCGCCCTCAACCCGTTCGTCGACCTGGCCTTGTTGAAAATCCCCCCGCAGAAGGACGTCAAGCCCGGCCACGTGAACCTGGGCCGGCTCGAGGATCTGAGCGTCGGCGACGGGGCATTCGCCGTGGGAAATCCGCTGGGGCTGGAGCGAAGCGTTTCGCAGGGGATCGTCAGTTCGCTGAACCGGGTCTTCGATGGGCAGATTTACATCCAGACCGACGCGGCGATCAACCCGGGCAATTCCGGAGGTCCCCTATTCAACATGAAGGGGGAGGTCGTGGGCGTGACCAACATGGGCGCCGCGTTCCGCGACAATATCGGGTTCGCGATCCCGATCAACACCGTGAAGGAGTTTCTGCGCAACCGAAACGCCTTTGCCTATAACAAGAACAACCCCAACACCGGGTTCTTTTATCTGGACCCTCCCCGTCGCCTTCGTCCCGGCACGCCGCCGGGTTCCAAGGCGAAGCGACCCGCCCAGACCGCGACGGACGCCAGCCGCTGAGGATCTGACTGGTCGGTCGTCGTCCGTCTTCGCCGAAGCCCGACCCCCAAGGAACCGGGGCGGGACCTGCCTGGAACTCTTCATCAGGAGTGCTTTCCGATGCGCATCCCGTCGCGGGTGGCCCCGAGGGCGACCTTCGCCCTGGGTCTGGCCGCCGTCTTCGCCCTGGCCCTCGCCCCGCCCGCCCCGGCGGCCGTCCCTCCCGAGAAGGTCCTGCCCGGCGGCACGACCCTGGCATTGATCAAAATCCGCGACGCCAAGGGATTCCGCGAAGCGCTGGGCCGAAGCCAGGTTGGGCAGTTGTTCAACGACCCAGCGGTCCGCCCTCTGCGTGACGACCTCTCGGCCAAGCTCGAACAAGGGGGGCAGAAGCTCAAGGATCGGATCGGCGTTACCATTCCCGAGCTGCTCAACCTGCCGCAAGGTCCTACCTGGGCGGCCCTCTTGGTAAAAGACGACCCTAAGATCCCCGTCGCGCTGATCCTGACCGCCGACGCCGGCACGAATGCCGACGCGATGGCCGAGGTCATGACCAAGGCCACCAAGCAGGCCGAGGACAACGGCGGGAAACTGTCGGTGGAGCAGTTCCACGACCTGACCCTGACGGTCATCCGTTCGCCCAAGGATGAAGACAAGGAAGCCCCGCCGCTGGCCTGGGCCCGCAACGGCGGCGTGTTTCACATTGGCAGCGACGTCGACGCCCTCAAGGATGTCCTGGCGCACTCCGACGGGCGAGAAGACTCGCTGGCCGAGGTCGAATCGTTCCAGATGGTCGAGCGGAAGCTGGGAGAGGAAACGCACGCCAGCTACTTCCTCGACATCGCCAAGTCCTTTCAGCTCGGGATGAAAGTCGCCGCCGCGGCGCAGGGCGGACAGGCCGGGCAGTTCGAAGGGTTTCTCAAGCTGCTGGGTCTCGACGGCCTGAAAGCGCTGGGCGGCAGCCTGGCGTTCAACGCCGGAGAATATGACCAGGTCACCAAGACCGTGCTCCTGGCTCCGGGCGAGCCAGCTGGTCTCCTCAAGGCGTTTCGTCTTCCGCCGGTCGACCTCAAGCCCGAACCCTGGGTTCCCGCCTCGGTTGCCAGCTACGAGGCCGTGAGCTGGGACCTGGACAATGCCTACAATGCGATCAACGACCTGGCCAATAGCGTCAACCCGGGCATTCTGGACAACCTCCTCAAGAGCCTGGTCCCTCCCGGCGGAGGCGAGCCCCTGAACATCAAGAAAGACCTGATCGCCGCGATGGGCAGCCGCTTCACGGTCATCGGTGACTTCAAGAAGCCGATCAACGAGGACAGTCAGCGCGTCCTTTTCTCCATCGCTCTGCGAGACCCCAAAGCGTTCCAGACGACCCTCAGCCGTCTGCTGGCGATGGCCAAGACCAAGCCCAAGACCCGCGAGTTCCTGGGCACGACCATCATGGACGTCGAGTTCGACCGACCCAACCCGCCGGGAGCCAACTTGCAGGGGGGCGCCAAGGGAAAGCTCAGCCTGGCGGTCGCTCGCGGCAACATGTTCGTGGCGAGCGAGCCGTCGCTGGTGGAACAGGTCATCCGGCCCGGTGGTCCCGCCCTGGCTGACAGCCCGGCGTTTCAGACGGTCGCCAAGAACTTCCCCGAGCAAGCGAGTTTGCTGTCCTATCAGCGTTCCGAGGAGCAGGCCCGTCTGCTGTACGACCTGGTCAAATCGGGCAAGTTCCAGAAGGCCATTCAGGGAGCCAACATGGGCAATGGCGGCAATGACCGGGCCGCCGAATTCCTGGACCCCGACAAGCTTCCGGACTTCTCAATCATCGCCAAATACCTCTCGCCGGCCGGCGCCTTCGGCCTGCCCGACGACGAGGGGATGACGATCACCCGGTTCACGCTCCGTAAGGCGGTACCCTGACAGCCGACGGATGGAATTGCGACGCCCGCCCGCGACGGCCCCACGGGGTTGTCGCGGGCGGTCTCATTTCCCTTACAGTCCCGGGACGGCCGGTTCGGCGGCATCGTCCACCTGATTCCGCAAGCCGACCTCGACGACTCCCTGCATCGCCCGCAGTCGGTCGAGGAGTCGCGACACGGTGGAATCGCTCGCCGGACCGATCTGGACCTCGATCCGACGGGTATCGCTCCCGGCGATCGGCGTTTCCTTCAGGCGATGGAGGCTCAGCCCTCCGTGGGTGAGGGCCTGGACTAGTTCGAGGGTCGTGAAGGCGCCCGCTTCGACTCGCAAGGTGAGTGAGCGGCGGCGACGGTGCCCGCTGATGCGCTGTTCCAGCGGTTTGAACGTCGAGAGGATTAGCAGCATCAACACCGTGGCCGCCGTTGCCGCGACGAACAGGCCTCCCCCCGCGGCCAGGCCGATCGCCGCGACGGCCCAGACGCCCGCGGCGGTCGTGAGCCCGTGGACGGCCTTCTTGCGCTGGAGGATCGCTCCCGCCCCCAGAAATCCGACGCCGCTGACGACCTGGGCCGCGACTCGGGAAGGGTCCAGCGTGACCCTCCCGGGGCTCAGGACCGGGTCGAAGCCGTAGGCCGAGACGATCATCACCAGGGCCGAGCCGACCGAGACCAGCATGTGGGTCCGCAGTCCGGCCGCCTTGTCGAACCGCTGCCGATCCAGGCCAATCAGGCTCCCCAGGGCCGCGGCCACCGCCAGCCGGAGAATGGTCTCGCCAGGTCCCATCACCAATCCTCGATCCAATTGGGGACATCCGGCCGGGGTCCCGCAAACCCTGACGACGCGGCGCTCCCTGGTGGTTAGAATAGCTCTCATGAACCACAGGTACATCGTAACGGTGACGGCGGGCGACCGGGTGGGGATCGTCCATTCGGTGACGGGTAGCTTGCGGGATCGGGGCGGCAACGTCCTGGAACTGAGCCAAACTGTCCTCCGAGGGTTCTTCACGATCACCCTAGCCGTCGAGTTCGCCGAGGCTCAGGACCCCGACGAGCTGAGGCAGACTCTCCGAGACCGCGGCAAGCGGTTTGATCTGACCGTGGCGGTGATCGTCGACCACGGCGAGGGGTCGACGCCGCCGGTGCCGGACGGCGAGCGCTTCATCGTGACGGTGCTGGGGGCCGACCGGCCGGGGAACATTCACGGTATCGCCGGCAGCCTGGCGGCGCTGGGCGTCAACATCGTGGACCTGCACGCCCGAGCCGACGGCTCGAGGTTCTCGATGGTGATGGAAGCGTTCCTGCCCCAAGACCTCCCTCCCGGCGAGGTCCGCGCCGAGCTGGAACGCTACGGCCGGGACTTCGGTCTGGAATCGTACGTCCAGCATGAGAACATCTTCCTGGCCACGTCCGAGCCCCGCCCCGTCCGAGTCGGTCCCGCCCCCGATCCTTCCGGCCACGCGGTTGTTCCCCACTAACGAACGTCCGTTTTTCCGGGGAAACCGGCATCGGTCGCCTCTCGCCCCGCCAATTCCTCTCCACTCTCAGTCGCAACGACTCAGCACTCGGAACTTTCCGCCGGAGGTGATTGGTGTATCGCACTGAGGATGTCCTGGCGACGTTGGGGATGGTCCGCCAGCACAAACTGGATGTCCGCACGGTCACGATGGGGGTGGATTTACATTCCTGCGCCTCGCCCGACGTGTCGGTCCTGTGCCATCGCATCCGGGAACGGGTGTTGACGCTGGCCGGCCGGATGAAGTCGGTCTGTCTGGAGGTCGAACAGCGCTACGGTATCCCGATCGTCAACCGCCGCCTGGCCGTCAGCCCGATCGCGTGTATCGCCGCGGGTCACGCCGCCTCGGGGTATCTGGCCGTCGCCCGGACCCTTGATGCCGTGGCCGAGGAGGTTGGCGTGGACCTGGTGGGCGGGTTCAGCGCGTTGGTCCAGAAAGGCTGGACCGAGGGGGATCGTCGCTTGATCGCGTCGTTGCCCGAAGTTCTCTCCACCACCACCCGCGTTTGCTCGTCGGTCAATGTGGGGACGACCGCCGCGGGGATCAACATGGACGCGATTTTGGCCTTGGGTCACGTCCTGAAGGACACGGCGGCCCGCACCGCGTCTCACGACGGATTCGGTTGTGCCAAGCTGGTCATCTTCGCGAATGCCCCGGCCGACAACCCCTTTATGGCTGGCGCCTTCCACGGGGCGGGTGAGCCTGACTGCGTCATCAACATCGGTGTCAGCGGTCCCGGCGTGGTCAAGGCGGCCGTGGAAGACCTCGTCGCCGCGGCGCCCCCGTCGACCCTGACTCTTGGCGAGATTGCCGAGGAGATCAAGGCGACGGCCTTCCGAGTCACACGCGTGGGGGAATTGATCGGCCGAGAGGTCGCCGCTCGCCTCGGCGTGCCATTCGGGATCGTCGACCTGTCGCTCGCGCCGACTCCGCAGGTGGGCGACTCGGTAGGCGAGATTCTCCAGGCAATGGGCGTGGTCAGGCTGGGGGCTCCGGGCTCGACGGCGGCGCTCGCGTTGCTGAACGACGCGGTGAAGAAGGGCGGGAGTTTCGCCTCGTCATCCGTCGGCGGGCTCTCCGGCGCGTTTGTCGCCGTCAGCGAGGACGCCGCCCTGGCCGACGCCGTGGAACGCGGCGACCTGACCCTTGCAAAGCTCGAAGCGATGACGGCGGTGTGCTCGGTGGGCCTGGACATGGTGGCCGTCCCGGGCGACACCGACGCCGAAACGCTCGCCGCTCTCATTGCCGACGAGGTGTCGATCGGCGTCATCAACCACAAAACCACCGCGGTCCGCGTCATCCCCGTGCCGGGGAAGGGCCCGGGAGAGCTCGCCGTCTTCGGCGGCCTGTTCGGTCAGATGCCAATCCTGCCCATCCACGCCGCCGGGGGGGCGACGGCGTTTGTCCGCCACGGCGGGCGCATCCCCGCTCCGCTGTCCAGCCTGAGAAATTGAGGATCGTGTCGCGGTGCCAGCCCGACCGCCCGAGGGGACCTAACCCGAGCGAGACCCATTCTTGGCGCCGATAGCTTCGCGGGCGGCCTTGGCGACGTGTTCGGCGGTCAGGCCATATTTCTCGATCAGGGCGTCAGGCGGGCCGCTCTCTCCGAACTGATCGGCGAGGTTCACAAAGCGGATGGGGACCGGGTGAAGCTCGGCGAGAGTCATCGCCACCACGCTGCCGAGGCCGCCGTGGGCCAGGTGCTCCTCGGCCACGACCAGGGCTCCGGTTTCCCTCGCGGCGGAAAGCAGGGCGTCGCGGTCGATCGGCTTGACCGTGTGCATGTCCAGCACTCGGGCGGAGATGCCATCGTTCGCGAGGGCCTCGGCGGCGTCGAGAGCTGGGGCGACGAGCAGGCCATTGGCGACCAGCGTGACGTCGGTCCCTTCCCTCAGGGTGTTGGCCTTGCCGAGGGTGAAAGGGGGCTTCTCGTCGGGGTAGACCTTGGGAACCTCGGGACGGCCAGTGCGGAGGTAGACCGGCCCCTTGTGTTCGAGGATCGCGGCGGTCGCGGCTTTCGTGGACGACTCGTCGGCGGTGACGACCACCGTGAAACCGGGGAGCGAGCAGGCGAGGGAGACGTCTTCGATGCCCATCTGCGAGGCGCCGTCCTCACCGATGGAGATGCCCGCGTGGGAGCCGACGACCTTGACGTTGAGCTGGGGATAGGCCACCGACATGCGCAACTGGTCGTAGGCATTGCACATGATGAAGGCGGCGAAGCTGGCGACGACCGAGGTCTTGCCCGAGGCGGCCAGACCGGCGGCGACTCCGACGAGGTTGCTCTCGGCGATGCCAAGGTTGAAGAAGCGGTCGGGGTACTTCTTGCCGAACCACTCGGTACGGGTCGAGTTGCCCACGTCACCGTCGACCGCGACGACCTCGGGATGGTCGCCTCCAAGGGCTTCCAGGGCGCGACCGAAAGCGTCACGGGTCGCCTTCCCAAGGGGGCGATCAGATTTCACGGAAGACGCAGCGCCGGCCATGCGAGGGTTCCCCTAGTTCGCGAGAAGTCTCGGTCGATTTATTGCGAACGGATCAGCATTGATGAGTGCCGGAGGCCGGATGGTCGGGGGAGCCAACGGGCGATTACAAAGCCGATCCGCGAGTGGCCTAGACCACGCCAATCTCGGCGAGGGCTTCGGGGAGATCCTTTTTGGGGACCGGCTTGCCGTGAAAGTTCACGTCGCCCAGTTTTTTGAGCAGCGGGAGAATCCCCTGGCCCTTGTGGGTCAGCGAGACGATGCAAGTGGGCTGCCCTTTGATCTCGGCGGCCCGTTGGAAGGCGGTCATGACCTCGCCGAGGTCGTTGCCGTTGATGGTGAGGGTCCGCCAGCCGAAGGCGGTGAACTTGCCGTCGATGGGGTCCATGTTCAGGACCTCCTCGGCGGCTCCAGTTTGCTGATAGTGGTTGCGGTCGACGATGGCCACGAGGTTGTCGAGCTTGAACTTGGCGGCGGAGGCGGCGGCCTCCCAGTTCTGCCCTTCGTCGAGTTCGCCGTCGCCGGTCATGACGAAGGTGCGATACTCCTTTTTGTCGAGCTTGGCGGCCAGGGCGTGGCCGATGCCCTGGGAGATCCCCTGGCCGAGCGAGCCGGTGGAGGCCTCGACTCCGGGACAGCGGAGGTAGTTCGGGTGGCCCTCCAGGCGGCTGCCCAGCTGGCGGAGGGTCATCAACTCGTCCTTGGGGAAGTACCCCGCCTCGGCCAAGGCGGCGTAGAGGCCGGGAGCGGCGTGCCCCTTGGAGAGGATGAAGCGGTCGCGGTCGGGCCACTTCGGGTTCTTGGCGTCGTGTCGCAGGAAACCGCCGAAATAAAGTGCCGTCAGCACCTCGACGGCCGAGAGGGAACTGGTGGGGTGGCCCGAGCCGGCCTCGGTGGTGCAGCGGAGGATGTCGGCGCGGAGGTCTCGGGCGCGGGCCTTCAAGGCGTCGAGGTCGGGCGTCACGGCGGTCCCTCGAGGGCGGAAAGGTCGGACGACGCATCGAGGCTTGACCATAATCCCCCGGCCGGGCGGGGGCAAGGGGCAAGGCGGCGGGATGGGGGTGGTGGAAGGCGCGGCGAGCCGGGCAGAATGGTTCGGTCGGCCGGACGGTTCCAAGGGCGGGAGGCGGGTTGGGGATGAGCATCCCACGGGCAGGGATCACGGTTGGCGGGTCTCGGGCGGGGCCACCACGATACGGCACCCTGCTCGTGGCGCTTTTGCTGCTCCTGGTGATCAGCCCGTTCTTCCACGAGCATGGGTTTCAGCACGGGATCAAGGACGTGCTGATCTGTCTGGTCATGCTCTCCGGCGTCCACGCCGCGACGGGCACGGCCCGGGGGCTGTTCCTGGGATTGATGTTCGCGGCGCCGGTGATGGTCAGCCACTGGGCGATCGGCGACCGTTCAGGGCCCTGGCGGTATGCGATCCATTATGGCCTGACGATCGCACTGCTGCTGTTCACGACGCTGACGATCTTGCGGGCGATCCTGGTGGATGTGCGCGTGACGTTGGCGACGATCCTGGGAGCAATCAGCGTCTATTTGTTGCTGGGGCTCAGTTGGGCGTACGGGTTCGCGGCGCTGGATCTGGCGGTCCCGGGGTCGTTCAACATCGAGCCGGGGCCAATGAGCCTGGCGGCGGGAAAGACGTTGGCCCGGGAAATGTTCCCGCAATTGGTCTACTTCAGTTTCTCCACGCTGACGACCAGCGGCTATGGCGACATCGTGCCCCTGACGCCGCCGGCCCGGACGCTTGCGTATCTGGAGGCGGTGACGGGCCAGATGTATCTGACCGTGCTGGTTGCCCGCCTCGTGGGAATGCACATCTCGCAGGGGCCAGGGCCGGATCGCTCCTGACCAGGGAACTAGCCAACCACCGTTCGAGGAGTCGTCTCGTGCCGCCTTCACCGCCGTTCGCCGGAAGCCCCGAGTTCCGCCGACTCCTGGACGGGGACGCCGGGGCCGACCTCGCCGTCATCGCTCTGGAAATCGCCCGCGATGCTCGCCCGGACCTCGACGCGGGGGAGTGCTTGTGGCGAATGGACAGCCTGGCCGAGCGGGTCCGGCAGCGTTGCGCCTTGGGAGCGGGAGTGAAGCCCCTGGTGGGCCAGGTCAACTGGGTCCTCTTCGTGGAGGAGGGGTTTCACGGGGCTACCGACGATTATTACGACCCCCGTAACAGTTACCTGGACGAGTTACTGGAACGGAAGTCCGGAATTCCGATCAGCCTGTCAGTGCTGTACCTGGCCATCGCCGAGCGTCTGGGACTGCCGATGGCGGGGGTGAACCTCCCAGGACATTTTGTCGTGAGGACAATGGGAGACGTCTCGCCCCTGTTTGTCGACCCCTACCACCAGGGGGCGATCCTGGACCTCCGAGGTTGCGAGCGGCGAGTAGCCGAGGTGACTGGCCGGCCGATTGCCCTGGATGAGAGTCAGGTGGCTCCTTGTCCGATGGCGGTGCTGGTGGCCCGGATGTTGCGCAACCTCAAGGGGAACTATTTGCGGACAATGGAGTTTGGTCTGGCGCTGCCGGTGCTGCGGAGGCTGGTGGCCCTGTTGCCGGAGGAGCCCGCCGAACGCCGAGACCTCGGGCTGGCGTGCCTGAGGGCGGGTCGTCCGGGCGAGGCGGTCGGCCATCTCGAATCGTATTTGGAGACCGCGACCGGAGCCGACGATGAGCGCGTCGTCACCGAACGGTTGGCGGTGGCTCGGGCGGAGTGGGTCGTGCGGAACTGAAGGTCAAATCCGGGCGGGAGGCCCCGAATCCAACTCGATCGGGACAGGCGTTCCGATCAAAGCTGGCTGCTGTCGAGCGAGTGGAGGCCGCATTCGGTCTTGGCCTGACCCGCCCAGCGGCCGGCGCGTTCGTCGGCCTCGCCAGCGGAAACCGACCGGGTGCAGGGCCAGCAGCCGATGGAGGGGTAGCCCTGGTCGTGGAGCGGGTTATAGGGCACATCGTTGGCGACGATGAACTCCCAGACGTGCCGCTTGGTCCAGCGGAGCAGGGGATTGATCTTCACGAGGCCGAACTTGGCATCCAGGCCCACCACGTCGGCACGCGCCCGGTGGGCTGACTGGTCGGCGCGGATCGAGGAAATCCAGGCGTCGTAACCCTCGACGGCCCGCCGCAATGGGACGATCTTGCGATCCCGGCAGCAGCGGTCCGGATCACGGTCGTAAACCGGCCCGGCATTGGCGGATTCGTAGTCGGCGACCGAGTTGTGGGCCCGAACCATCTCAACCGAGATGCCGTAACGGCGGGCAATCGTCTCACGCAGTTGCAGGGTTTCGGCGAACTGGTAGCCGGTGTCGAGGTTGAAGACTCTGACGCTGGGGTCGATCTCCGCCAGCATGTGGAGAATCAGGCAGCCTTCGGGCCCAAAGGCCGTGGCCATCGTCAGACGGGGGCCGTATTGCTCCACTCCCCAGCGCAAAATCTCTTGGGGGCTCGCCCCGTCGAGTTGACGATTGACCGTGCCCAGGTCGACTTGTTCAGCGGTTTCCACGGCGGACATGGGCAATCTTCCTTTACTTCACGAGGTAAGGGAAGTTTAGCCCTCGGTTGACCGGAAGACAACCCAACGTGACTCAGGGGCGTGACGCCTTCGGAGCGAGTTTGAGGATCATGGTGACGGCGGTGTCCTTGGGGGGCATGAGCGCGGTATTGGCGACGAAGAGGCGATCGGCGTTCTCGGCCGTGCTGGCGATGGGGAGGTCGAGGATCGCCGAGGCGAAATTGGCCACGGTGAACAGGTCGCCCCCCTCGGCGGCGTAGCGAGGTTGCTTGGTCTGGGGGTCCTCGAAGAGGTGGCTGCCGGCGAAGACCCAATCGAGGTCCAGGGTCTTGTCGGTCTGGGAGTCGCGGACCCATTGCCGGGCGTCAGTGCTTTGGGGCTTGCCGTCGAGATCATAGCGCAGGTCGATGCGGATCGGGTCGCCCGCGGGAGGCTCGAACTTGGGGCGATAGCGGACCGGGTGGCCGGGTTTCGCACCGGTCAGGAGCAGGCCGGCGTGGATCAGGCGGGGCGGGACATCGGTGGCCAGGAGCGATTCGTGTTCCTTGGACTCCTTGGCGCAGAGGAGGTGCTCCAGACCCCCGTCGCGGACGGCGACCCGGGCGCGGAGGATCAGTCGGCGGCCGGCCGGATCGAACCAGATGGGCGTGCCTCCCTTGGTGTCGAGCGCCTTCCATGAGGGATCGGGCCGGAACGGGTCGACCGGGACCTTCTCGGGAGAGGGTGGGGCGGCGGCCAGGGCAAGGACGAGTAGCAACGAAGGGGACATGACCGGACTCCGGGTCGAAGTGCGCAAGGTGGTCTAGTCCCCAGGGTAGCGGCCTAGAGGCGCAAAGAAACAGGCCGCCGGGGGCGTTTGCCCTCGGCGGCCTGGTGGGACGTGGGTTGATAGGGGGGCCGGGCCGCGAGGGGCCCGGCTGGGGCTGAGGTTCGGTTAGAAGCCGACGGTCGGGACGGTCGGGATGCCCAGTCGCTCTTCTTCCTCTTCGAGGATGATGATGCGGGGCGTGACCATCAGCATCAGGCTGTTGGTCGTCCGGCCGATGCCGACGTTGCGGAAGAGACGGTTGATGAACGGCACCTTGGAGACCATCGGCACGCCGGCCTCGGTCCGCTGCTCCTGGAGCCGCTTCACCCCGCCGAGCAACACCGTGCCGCCGTCGGGGACGGTGACGGTGGTGCTGACGGTGTTCTGGGTGAGGTTGGGCAACTGGAGGATGCCGTTGGCCACCGCCGACCCGCCACCCAGGCCACCACCGCCGGCCACGATCGGGACGGTGATCTGGGTGAAGCCGTTGAAGGTGTTGAAGATCGGCTGGAGCGAGAGACGGACGTAACGGCGGTCGGCCGAGACGACCGGGGTCACGCTCAGGAACACGCCGTCGTTGACCGAGCCGGGAATCGGCTGGAAGCCGGCGGCCCCCGCACCGACCAGCGGGATCAGCTGCTGGACGTAGTAGATGATATTGGCGCTGTTGATGAACGCCGTGGCCCCGTTGAAGCTGGTGACCTTGGGCGCCTGGACCAGGTTTGACCGGCTGTCGGCCTGGATGGCCGTCAGGAACAGGTACACCTCCAGGTCGCTGAGGAAGGCGATGCCGAAGTTGGCGGTGGCGCCCGGGATGGCGCTGGCCTGATTGAACGGCGTGCTGGCGACGTAGGTGTTCTGGTTGAACGGGATGCTCAGGTCGGGCGTGAAGTTGCCGATGCCACCGTTGGTGGTGCCGTTGCCACCGACGGTGAGCACCTGATTCCCGATGGCGTGGTCGCGGATCGGGTTGAACAGGTAGGGAACAACCGTCGCCCCGCCAGTGGTTCCGGTGCTGGAGGTTCCGCCGGTGCCTCCTCCGGTGCCGCCGCCGGTGCTGCTGCCGGTGGTGCCGGTCGAACCGGTCGTCCCGGAAGTGCCCGAGGTGCCCGAAGTCGTCCCCGCGGTACCGCCGGTCCCGGTGCCGGTGGAGCCAGTGCCGGTGGTGCTGGTGCCGGTGCCGGTGGATCCGGTGCCGGTGGTTCCACCACTATTGCGGATCAGGTTGGAAATCGTGCCGCCATTGATCTGGGCCAGCGACGACTTCTTGCCAATCGCATCGGACTGGATGTTGAAGTCGAAGTTGACGCCGATCTGCTCCAGGAAGTTGTCGTTGACGGTGATGAACCGGACTTCAACGGCGATTTGAAGGTCCTGGAGCTTACGGAGCTGGCGGAGCAGGTCGACGACGTCCTCGTGGACCTCGGCGGTGTGGCGGATGATCAGGCTGATGTTGAGGAAGAACGGGGTGATCGAGCCGATCGGGGTGGTCTGCTCGTCGTCACCGGCGGCGGCGGCGAGTCCTTGACCGAGACCGTAGGCGTCGCCCCCGGAATGGCCGGGATTGACGACCTTCCAGGTTCCCGGAGCGACCGAGTTGACGATCAACTGGACGAGGGGGAACATCCTCTCGGCGTCGCCAAAGACCCGGTCGCCCTTCTTGACCTGCATGCCGCCCGCGGGTCCGCCGACGGGGATTGGCATCCCGGCGTTGGCCGCGTTCGGGTCGGCCACGCCAGCGGCGACACCGGCCTGAGCGGCCGTGGCCGAGCCGACGGGGTTGTGCGGGGTCAGGATCAGGTCGGCGACGTCATAGGTCCGCGTCACCAGGTCGGTGCGGTTCTCCTGAGGGCTGGTGATCAGCAGCACCTCGTCGTCAATCCGGTAGGTCAGGCCCAGGCCCCGAAGCATCTGCTTCAGGACGACCTTGAGCTTGACCTTCTGGAGAGTCAGCGAGACCGGCGTGGCGGCGGTGATCTGCTCGTCGGCCAGGGCCTTGTGGTCCAGGACGATGTTCAGGCCGGTGTAGTTGCGCAGGTAGTCGAGCACTTCCTCCAGCGGCTGCCGGTTGAAGTTGATGTCGACCGGGTCATTCAGCTTGCGCTCGATCTCCAGGACCTTGGCGGTCTTGATCGGCCCGTTGCTGAGGTTGTACTTCCTTCGCCGTTCGCTCATGGCGCGGAAGGTTTCGGGGTTCTGGCCGTACTCGATGTTACGGGTCTGGAGGGTTTCGGAGGCGATGCCGGCCTCCTCGGCGGCCTGGAAGGCGACCAGGGCCGCGTCGCCCTTGCGGTCGCGCAGCTCGATGTCGTACTTGTAGTGGCGTTCGGTCTTGGCCTTGAAGACCAGGGCCAGGGCGGCGAGGTCGCTGGGGTCGATCTCCTGCGCCATCGCGGCGAACTTCTCGGCGTTGACGAGGTCGCCGTTGCCGTAGGCCTCCTGGGCCTTCTTCATGA
>CBDAVP010000024.1:0-27580 GCA_965201075.1 Isosphaeraceae bacterium
GGGGTCGGAGGCAACTGAACCGCCAGATCCCCCAGCCCCCCCGGACCCGTCCCCGCCACCACCGACCTGGGTCCATCCCCGTCCAGCAACCCCAACGGCGCCCCCACCCCGCTCCCCGACCCCACGCCAACTACCGTCAAAACTGGGGCCGGGCTCGCCACCCCACTCAATGACGTTGCGGAAGACCCTCCGGACGATCCGGAATCCCCAACCCCCAGAGTCGCCGCGACCGGCGCCCCGCCAACTCCCGGCGGCGGCGCCGCCAGATTCAGCAACCCATTCAGCCCCAACACTTTGCTCGCATGAGCCAGGACCAACCCCGACCCATCCCCACCCCCCGAGGTCTGAACCGACGCCAGAACCACGGCCGGGTCCACGATCGGCCCACCCATCCCCATCGAGGTCGTGGTCGTGGTCGTGGTCGAGGTCGTGGTCGTGGTCGTGGTCGCCGAAGTCGTCCCCCGCGGAGCCCGTCGCCAACCCCGATCCCGAAGGGTTCAACCCAGCACCCCCCGCCGACCCACCACCCGTGGCCGAACTCCCCCCAACGGCCGATGCCGGAACCGGGGCCACCGTCCCCCCCGCCAAGGGCGTCAAGCCGGCCGCCGCATTCGTCGACCCCGTACCCATGCCGGAACCAACCGAGCCCGAAGCCGACGTACCCGAGGCAGGCAAGGCCGAGCCCGAACTCGATCCCAACGAGGCCGAGGCAGGAGTCGAGATCACCGCCGACAACGACGAAGGAGAAGGCCCCGAACCCGTCCCCGCCAGGGCTCCCCCGCTGGCGGGAGTTCCAGCCGTCGAGGTCGAGCCGCCGGAGCTCGTCGCGGGAGTCACCGGTCCCGACGGACTCGCCGAACCCAGCCCCACCCCTGCCGGAACCAGGGCCTTGGCCCCGACCGGCCCCGGAGCCAACGGCAAAGGCCCCGACAGCGTAGGTCCAGTCCCCTCCGAGACTCCCGTCACCGCCAAGACCGAAGCCCCCGGGCTCTCCAAGGAACCCACCCCCGGCGAGGCCAGGCCCATCAGCGAGGGCTCGGCCGCCACCTCCCGCCCAGCCGCGACCGCGACCGCGTCCGACGGAGCCGGCGCAACCACCAACCCCAGGGTCATGGCCGCCGAAGGCTCCGATGGCCGGAAGACCGGCCCCTCGACGCTACGGTAAATCGGCCCGGCGACGGACTCCGTCGGGCCCAGGCTCCACGCCAAAGCGCTCACGGCCGTCGCAAGGCGACTGGCCCGGGACCAATAGCTTGTCGGATTCATCGGTGCGGCCTCCCGGTTCCATCCCAGGCGGGGGCGTCCAGTGCCAACGGACCCGCAGGATGCTCCCCCCACCGATCCCGGTCAACCCCAACACTCCGCCCCACGACCGGCCGATTCTCAACCCCGCAATGCATCCTTGAGCGATGGCAAATCAGCACTTCCGTCAGCGACCGCCGGCCCAACTCAGGACCCATGACCAGCGACCTACCACCACCGAGGAACGCACGACCCAACCCCAAAGGCACGGCATCCTACCCCCCTGGACCTTGACCCCTCGATGTTCCCAAAGCCAATGCAACCTTGCCCCAAAGCGACGGCATCCTGTCGCTCAGCGCCTCAGCCCCATAGACTTCCCCAACGCCAGCAGACTCCCCCCACCATCGCCAACTCCAGCGCCACGACCCCAAAGAACGCCAGGCGAAACGACCGCTTCCGGGTCTTGTGCCGCAGAAGGGCCATCGCCAACAGCGCGGCCGGCCATCCTCCCAGGAACGCCATCGCCAGCAAGACCCACTCCGGCAGCCGTCGCGCCCCCTTGCGAGCCTGCTGCTTGTCCCGGGCGTAAACCAGAACCGTCAACAGGTTGACCGCCAGCAGCCCCGCGACAACCCAGGGCAACCCAACCTCTCGGAACCCAAACGCCACCACCCCCAACGCCACCGCCAAACCAATCGCCGAGGTCCCCGTCGGAGGCAACCCCCGGCGCCCTGGCACAACCCCCACGGCCCTCGGCCCATGAGCGTCCGCCTCCACGCCCCGGAACCGCACCCGCTGTCCCGCCCGCAACGGCCCGCCCCCCTCCACGTCGCGAACATGGACGAACAGGTCCTCCCGCTCACCCCGAACCCGGAGGAACCCAAACCCCAGCGCCTCGTCGTACCTGACCACCACCCCGCTCGCCACGAAGTCCACCCCCCCCCACTCAAAGATCCCAGGCGTGTGCTATACTAGACCGGTGAGGATCGTTCGCGCGACGAGCCTCCACCCCGCTCTCATCAACGGGCAACGGCCAGAATCGCCCGGCTCGCGTCGAGCATGTCCGCCAACGTCTGCTCGATACTCCAACGAGGCAACCAGCCCGTCCCCGCCCGCAATTTCGAGGCATCGGCCACCAGCAAGGGCTGATCGACCGGGCGGACGCGAGCCGGGTCCACGCGAACCTCCACCGACGACCGCGCCAGCCCCACCAGCGTCGCCAAGGCATCGGCCAGCCGCGTCCCCCGGCCCGAACCGACATTGTAAATCTCCCCCGGGACGCCTTGAATGGCCAGAAGACGATAGGCCCGCACGACATCACGGACATCGGTGAAGTCACGCACCACGTCCAGGTTGCCAACCTCCACGGCGGGCCGTTCGCCGGCCTCAACCGCGGCCACCTGGCGGGCCAGGCCCCCCAGCACGTACTGCGGAGACTGTCGAGGGCCCGCGTGGTTGAACGGGCGGGCCATCACCGTGGGGGTGCCATGAGCCAGGAAGTGCTGCACCCCCAGCAGGTCGGCCGCGGCCTTGCTGGCGGCATATGGGTTGTTGGGCCGAAGCGGGCACGTCTCGGAGACCGGCAGGAACTCCCGGCCGGGGTTGCCGTAACACACCCCCGAGCCCACCACCACGACCCTCGACCCCAGCCCCACCGACCGCACCGCCTCCAGCAGGTTCAACGTCCCGCCGAGGTTCACGTCCCACGTCCCCCGGGGGTCGGCAACGCTGGCCTGCGGATTCGCCTGCGCCGCCAGGTGATACACCACCTCGGGCCGCTTCCTCGCCAGCCATTCGGCCAGCCCCGGACCCCGATCGGCCAGGTCGCGCGCCTCGATCCGCGCGACCCGCTCCAGGTGGGCCAGGTCCGCCGGCCAGCGACCCGAGGCGGACAGGCCCACCACCACGTCGCCCGACTCAACCAGGTGCTCGACGAGGTGCCCCCCCACGAACCCCGACGCCCCCGTCACCAGCGCTCTCATGCTCGACGACCCCCCGCCCCGGCCACCAACAAAGTCCCGGACCGGAAGGCCGCCACCCTACTCGCCGACCGTCGCCCCGGCAAGGTCGGCCACCATGTCCTCCGGCGGCCGTCCCTTACGCCGCCGCAACCGAGGAGCCAGCAACAGGCCCAACCCCGCGCCCAGACCCAGAGCCACCAACCACTGGTCGGGCCGGGGCGGAACCGACGGCGGCAGCGACCGAAGACCCAACGCATCGGCCACCGCCGGCCGACGGACATAACGCCCATACGCCGGCACGGCCACCTCGGCGAAGTGCCTCGCCAACTCCGCCAGCCCCGACCGCAGCGCCTCCCCCGTCAGGGGAATCCCATGCCCCGTCGCGGCGACCCGAGGCTCCAGCGCCGCCAAGGCCTCGACCGAACGGCGGGCGGCCACCCAGTCACTCGTGAAATACGCCGGAGGCCGATGAACCACCGGCTCCTGGGTCATCACGGCCAGCAACGACTCCTGACGGGTCGTCACGAACGCATCCCCAGCGATCAAGGTCCCATCGGAATCCCGAAACAACGAAACATGCCCAGGAGAATGCCCCGGTGTGGGAACCCATCGCCAGCCCGGCATCCCAGGGACCGAACCATCCCCCGGCAGGTCATGCAGGCGGTCCCCCACGTCAATTCCCTTCCGGGAGAACAGCCAGGCCAACTCCGCCAGCAAGCCCCCGCCGACAGTGGGGTCCGGCGGAGCATAGTCCGACCGGCCGGTTAAATAGGGCCGCTCCAGGGGATGGGCATAGATCGGGACATCCCACCCCTCGGCCAGCTCTCGCAAGGCCCCCACATGGTCAAAGTGGCCATGAGTCAAAACAATCGCCGAGGGTCGCGCCCCCTCCCCGAACCGCCGGGCCGCGGCCTCGCGAATCGCCCCGGCCGAACCCGGCATCCCCGCATCCACCAGCACCCAACCCCGATCCCCAGCCCCCGGAGGCCCCACGAAGTAAAGGTTGACAATGGCGGTGCGAAGGTAAGCCACATCCGCCACCACCTCCCGCGGCCAGCCACCAACGGCCGCCCCGCTAACCTCTCCCGAGCCAATCTGCTGAAGCGTCGCGACCATCGAAGCCACCTCCCCGGGTCCGAACCCTCCGGAGCCTTGCTCCGCGGGATAACACTCCCAAATACCACGCAACCGACGGGCCGAAGTCGTCGCTGATCTGGACCCGCTTCATTCACGGGGGACCCCCAGCACGAAGAAATGAGAAATGACAAAAATGACCGAAAAGCACCCAAAGCGGCATGACCTGATTGAGTCCACGCATCTATCTAGATTTCGCGCGGTCTCGATCGACTTTTGTCTGACGTTTGGGATTTGGTTGGAGAGCTTAGGTATGCGGCTCGAACAAGAGTTCAGGGGCGACGTGCGTGACACTTCGACGTCGCTGAGGTCCTCAGGGATAGGTGGGCAACTCTCGAAAATGAGGAATGACTTGCGGAGTATTCAAGTCACAAGAAGGCATCTCAAAATTCTGATCATCGCGCTTTCATTCTTAGTATCCACATTTGTCGGTTTGTCCGGGGCAATGATTGGGTATTGGACTTATCGAGAGATGGCTCGCCAAACGGCGCTGAACTCATCCGCGAATGACGCCAACGCGAAAGCCAACCAAGAGAATGCAACGGCATCGAAGGCGATCCAGCAATCGGCCGCCGGTTCATTGGAGGTGGCCCGAGACAATCTGCTATTGTCGCGAAATCATTATCAGTTGGAGACGGCCGTCGCGTTCTCCCAGAGGTTGGATTCTGACCAGATGGTTCGTGCGCGTCATGTGGTCGATAACTTCGTGGCAAGCCACCTTTCGGTCAAGCAACTGCTCGATGACGCGATGGATCCCGAGGCGAATCTGGCCGACATGGCGCTAAGCGACCAGCAGAAACTCCGGCGAGCCCACGCCCAGAAATCCGACGAAATTGCGAGGGAGTTTCGGATTTTCGCCAATTTCTTCCAGCAATTGGGGACCGCCTTGAAGCACGACACGGTCCCCGTGGATTACGCATGGGATGTTTTCGGGGCGCTTGCCCAGCGATACCGAAAGGATCTCAAAGGGTACATTGAGGAGATGAGGATACGACGGGAACGACCGACGCTCTATCAAGAATTCGATCTGTTCGTTAACCGAATGGCCAAAATGGATGAAGCTAAGGCTAAGGAGAAGGCTGAGAAGGCGGAGGCCGAGAAGAGGGAGGCTGAGCAGAAGGAAGCTGAGAAGAAGGAGGCTGAGAAGAAGAAAACTGAGAGAGCGAAGGCCGGGAAAACGAAATAGGCTCGATTTGCGTCCACGGAGAGTCACGATCCGTTCGAACAAAAATCCAAGCCGAGCGAGTGCGACTTCTCGTTATCATGCTGTCGAAACGAACCGAATTTACTTAAGCCGAGTCTCCTAACATGGGTGAAGCAGTATCCGGCAATTCCACGTGGCGGATGATGCCGACAATCTTCGCATTGGGCCTGATCTTCGCGCCAATGGTCCACTCGCAAGACTCGGGACCGGACACTCCCGGCAAGCCCATCCCGGGACCAGTGCCGCTCAACAGTCCCCAGGGCCTCGCCTGGCTCGATCGGAGTGCTGCGAAGGCCAGTTTCGTGCCCCTCTCGATGTATTTCGAGACCCAGGACGATCTGGCGTACTGCGGCGCCGCGACCTGCACCATGCTCCTGAACGCAAGCAACATCCCCCGACCGGTCTCCACCGAACACCGGCCCTACAAGCTCTTCACCCAGTCCAACCTGTTCACGGTGGCGGTCCGAGAGGTCATTGGCCCGGACGCGGTAAGCCGGACCGGGATGACCCTCCGCACGCTTGGCGAGGTCCTGAAGGCCTACCCCGTGGCGCCGAAAGTGACATTCGCCGCCGATATCACGATCGACCGGTTCCGGCAAGACGCGATCCACGCCCTCTCGAACCCCGGCGAATTCGTCGCAATCAACTACCTCCGTAGTGTGATCGGGCAGGATACGGGAGGCCATATCTCACCGCTCGCGGCCTTCAACGAAGCGGAGGATCGCTTTCTCATCCTGGACGTGGCCAGATACAAATACCCGCCAGTTTGGGTCAAGACCGAAGCGTTGTTCCAGGCGATGCTGAGCGTTGATGAGGCTTCGAACAAAAGCCGGGGTTACATCATCATCAAGGCCCCTGACGAGAAGCCCAGGTGAACTGCTGACTCAGGCCAGTGCCGAGACGCGGCAAACCGGATGCCCAGACCGCCGTCCGCCCGCGTCCTGTCGGTTTCAGGAAACCCGCGCCTTGCGAGATTTGGGCCGGGGCACGGTGCCCGTCACCCGGGGCTCGTCGCCCCCTTCCAGCGGGTCGCCGGGCCTGGCGGCCTCCAGCCGGGCGCGGGCCCGCTCGACGTAGTCCGGCGAAAGTTCAAACCCCAAGGGTTGCCGACCGAGCTTCCTGGCCACCACCAAGGTTGTCCCGCTGCCGGCGAACGGATCCAGAACCGTGTCCCCCTCGGTCGAGCAGGCCCGGATGATCCGACCCAGCAGTTGCTCGGGCATCTGGCAGCCGTGAAACCCAGCGCGTTCCTTGAACGTCCCGCAGACCCTCGGGACATACCAGGTATCACCGCCCGCGGGGAAGCCGTCGGGCAGTTCCTGGGGGCGGAGGATCCAGGTGTCATCGGGCAAACGACCCCGGGGGTTGGCCCTTGCGTCGGCGTAGACCAACTGCCGGGCCGAGGGGACGCGGATCGCCTCGTCGTGGAACGTGAGCCGGCTCGGGTCCTTGACGAAGTACAGCAGGTGGGCATGGCTACGACTGAACTTCCGGGCGCAGTTGACCCCAAAGGTGTAGTACCAGATCACCCAACTGCGCGGCGTCAAACCCATCTCTCGGTGGAAGATCAGTTTCAACTCGGCGGCGAACTCGTCGCCGATGGCCAGCCAGAACGTCCCCGAGGGAGAAAGCACCCGCGACACCTGCGACGCCCAGGCCCGCGACCAGTCCAGGTAAGCATCGGCGGCCTTGCGGTCGTCGTACACGTCATAGCCATAGCCGATGTTGAAGGGAGGATCGGCGAAGATCAGGTCGACCGAGCCCTCGGCCAGCCCGGCCATCCCCTCGACGCAATCCCCCAGGTGGAGGCGGGACTTGACCCCTCCGCTGCCCTCGGCCATCGCTGGCGCCCTCATCTCGTTGGTGCGTGGTTCATTGGTGAGAGCGGGACCGATCCGCGGGCGATCGGTCGTCCGGTCGGTCCATTATGCCCCGCGATCGCGTCCGAGGCCCCGCGACCGGCCGCGGATCTTCAGGGAATTTCGACCCGACATCCCGTTTTCGGTCGGGACGGAAGGGTAATCCGGAATGTGCTGCCCAGGCCGGGCTGGCTCTCCAGGGTGATCGTGCCCCCATTGGCCTCGATGAGCCGTCGCACAATCGCTAGACCGACGCCGTGCCCCTCGGCGACATTGGTGTGGGCGCGAGTGTGCAGGTCAAAAATGTTGGCCTGGAGGTCGGGGGGAATCCCCAGCGCGTTGTCGGCAACCTCGATGACTGTGGTCCCACTGGGGCTGGGGGCCGAGCCGAGGCGCAGTTGGAGGACCGGGCGGGAAGGGTCGCGGTACTTGAAGGCGTTGGAGAGCAGATTCTCCAGGACCTGGCGAACGTGGTTGGGGTCGGCGAACACGGCCGGGGCGGTGGCGAAATGGGTCGTGGCCTCGTGGACAACCTCCGGCCGGTTGGTGGCGACCAGGCGGAGCAACTCGGCCGCGGTCGCCTCCAGATCCACCATCTCGGGACGCAGCGGCGTGTGGGCGATGTCAGCCAGGGCGACGAACCCTTTCATCATCCCCGAGACATGCCGGCAAAGCCCCTGGATGTCCCGGGTGGAGCGGATGACCTGGGCGGGCGAGGCTGGTTGACGACGCTCCAACAGGATCGCCGTGAGGTTGATCGCGTTCAGGGAGTTGGAAACATCGTGATTGATCATGTGCGAGATCGCCGAAAGGTCGGCGTTTTGGCGTTCCAAACGGACGTTGAGGTCGCGGGTGCGAGCCAACTGGGCCTCACGCTCGCGCTTCAGGTCGATCAGCTCTTCCAGCAAGTTGATCGTCGGCTGGCGGTCGGAGCCAAAGGCCAGGATGCGCGCCTGGTCGGGTCCGAGGGTCCCCGGGGGGAACAGATGATAGCGCGCCAGCGCCGGGCGGCCGAGGCAGGTCCGGTGGTTCAACTCGGCGACGATCAGCGATCCGGCGGCGAAGCGGCGGGCAACCTCCGCCAGCTTGCCGAGATTGGCCGGGTCCAAGGTCTGGGCCAACGGCCGGCCGACCAGCCCCTCGGGTCCGTCGTAACCCAACCAGCGAGCGAACGCCTCGTTGCAGCCAACGATCGTCCAGCGGTCATCCAGGGCCAGGGCGAACTCGGCCTCCCCCAGAACCGGGGCGGACCGACCGACGGAAACCTCGTTCGACGCATCTGTCTCGGTCTTGGTATCGCGGCCTGGGGCCGGGTTCATGAACACCTCCCCCGCTCGACAATCTCGCGGGCCACGTCGCGGGCTCCCCGGACGTCGGCGGCGAAGCGATCGGCCCCGAGGGCCAGGGCTTTCGACGAGTCTCCAGCAAACGCGGTGCCACCCACCAGGACCAGCAAGTTCGGTCGGGCGAGGCGGGCCAGGCCAATCAGATCGGCGGCCTCGGGCAGATGGAGATCCAGGGCGCAGGAGATCGCGAGCAACTCGGCGCGAGACTCGACCAGAAAGTCGCGGACCGTCTCGGCCGGGGCCCCGTCCTCCAGGGTCAGCACATTGAGACCCTCGCCCCGCAGAATGTCGCTAACCATCAGCAGGCCCAACGCATGACGCTCCCCAGGCGCGCAACAGGCCACCGCCACCGGAGCGGCCGAGGCTGGGTCGGTCCAAAGCTGGGGGCCGTACTGGCGGATCAGGTCACGAGTGACCTCGCTGATGTAATGCTCATGGGCCACCGAGATTCGGTCGCGTTCCCACTCCCGACCGGTGTGGACCATCGCCGGCATCAGGACGTCCAGGTACAGCCCTTCCACGTCGCCACGCTCGGACAGATATCCCTGGACCAGTGCCACCGCCCCGGTACGATCCAGGTCCCGCAGTCGCTCGTAATAGTCGAGATAGATCGGGGTGGGCATGGAAACTCGTCGCGTTCGTCGACCCCTCGCGAGCGACACCGGAAACCTGGGCCACTCAGTCTGGCCAGACCTCATCCTAGGCTGGAGCGCGGCTCTCGGAAATGCCAATGTTCTGGGAGTTCCATCCTCTGGACATTGGGGCGGTCCACGGGGGTTGAATGGGTTCGCGAAAACCTGACAAGTTGGGGAAACCCGATCAATTCAGCGGGACTGGGGGGATTGGGTGGCGAGAGACTGCCAGGCTTGGGCGAGGCGGTCGAGACCAGCGTGGCGGCAGAGGTCGGCGAGGTCGTCGAGGGAGGCGGGGGCGTCGGGGTGGGCGAAGTCGTGGGAGACGCGTTGGGCGAGGGGTTCGGGGTCGAGGGCCTCGCGCTGGTCGACCACCCTGGCGGCCTCCTGGCGAGCCGGGTCGTCAAGGCCGCGGGCGCGGAGGGCCCGTGCCAGTCGGGCACGAGTGGGCCAATCCTGGGGGAGGGTTCGCAGGGCGTTTTGGAAGGGGGCGACGGCGTCGGCGGAGTGGTGGTCATGCTCCAGGGCCCAGCGACCCTGGAGCCGCTGAAACCGTGCGTCTCGCGAGGCTTCGGGCCACTGGTCGAGCAAAATTCGCCCCTGTTCCGGCTCACCGGCGCCGGCCAGGGCCAGCAACAGAGCCTCTCGGGTGTTGGCGTGCTCGGGGTGGCGACTCAGTTGCGATTCGAGGGCGCGCAAACGGGCGGAGGCGTCAGGGTCGCCGGGGCGGGGCATCGCGTCGAGACGCCGGGCCAAAGCGGCGCGGGCGTCGAGGTCGTCGGGGTCGGCGGCGATCCAGCGGGCGAGGGTCTCTCGGGCCAGGTCTTCCGGCGCCGGAACCAGCAGGGCGAGGGTGGCCGATCGCGCCACCTCGCGGAGGTCGGCCAGACTCACGGCGGCCAAAGCCTCATCGGCGACAGTGCGGGCCTCGACGACGCGCCCTTCCAGCCGGAGCAGTTCCAGCAACAGCAGATGGGGCTCGGGGGCGGCGGGATCGAGCCCTCGGGAGCGCCGAAGGGCGGCCTCGGCGCGGGCGGCCTGACCCTGCGCGAGTCGGTCGCGGGCCTCGGCCAACTCGCTGAGGGCATCGCCATCGCCCGAGCGGTTCAGGCGTCCCCAAACCTCGGAAGCCATCGCCCAGTCCCGGGCCCGCTCAGCGGCCTCGGCCCGTCGTCGAAGGCTCCGAGAGCCCTCGGGCACCAGCGCCCAGCCGGCCAGCAGGGCGACGACTGCCAACGCGGGCCAGGCCAGCCACTGAAGGCGGCGGGAGGGCTGCCGAGCCTGGACGGCTTTCCGACCTCGGCGACGCGACATTTCCCAAGAAACCTTTGGCTCTGGGATGGGGGCGGCATGGAGACCGGTCGGCGATGCGATCCCGAAGGGTCAGCGGGACTTAGGAACAGTCCGGGCGGTTGCCAGGGTGGGCCGTTTTGGGTACAATTGAACCCCAATCGAATCCGTCTGTCGAGGGATTGCCCGTGAGCACCGTCGAGCCGCCCGCCCAGCCGTTGCCGACCCCGCCGCTGAACATTGAGGAGGAGCTGAAGGAGAGCTACCTCAACTATGCGATGTCGGTCATCATCAGCCGCGCCCTGCCCGACGTCCGCGATGGCCTCAAGCCTTCGCAAAGGCGCATCCTGACGGCGATGCGCGACCTGGGCTTGAACCCCTCGTCGTCGACCAGCAAGTGCGCGGGCATCGTCGGCGAGACGATGAAGCGGTATCACCCTCATGGCGATAACTCGATCTATCCCACCCTGGCGCGCATGGCCCAGTGGTGGAACATGCGGCACCCCTTGATCACCGGTCAGGGGAATTTCGGGTCGATCCACGGCCTGCCCCCCGCGGCGATGCGGTACACCGAGGCCAAGCTCAGCCCGGTCGCCGCCGAGATGCTCGAGGATATCGCCCTCGACACCGTCGACTACCAGCCCAGCTACGACGAGAAACATTCCGAGCCGCGCGTCCTGCCGGCGAAGTTCCCCAACCTCCTGGTCAATGGCTCGGGTGGGATCGCCGTGGGCATGGCCACGAGCATCCCGCCTCACAATCTGGGAGAGGTCTGCTCGGCGGTCGTCGCTTTGATCGACAACCCGGAGATCGACCTGGATGGGCTGATGGAGTACATCCCGGCGCCCGATTTTCCGACCGGCGGGGTGATTTGCGGCCGTTACGGGGTCAAGGAGGCGTATCGCTCGGGCCGAGGGCGGATCGTCCTCCGCGCCAAGCACGAAGTCGAGGAACAGCGCGACGGCCGCTCTCACCTGGTCTTCACCGAGATCCCCTACCAACTGACCAAGGAGCCGTTGCTCAAGAAGCTGGCGGAACTGGTCAACGGCGGGCGGGTCACGGGCGTTACCGACATTGTCGACGAAAGCGACCGCAAGCAGCCGGTGCGAATCGTGGTGAAGGTCAAGAAGGGGGAGGACCCGGTGGTGGTCCTCAATCAGCTTTACCAGTACTCGCCGCTGCAAGACACCTTCAGCGTCATCATGCTGGCCCTGGTCGACGGCCGCCCCAAGACCCTGCCTCTCAAGGAACTGCTGAGGCTGTTCGTTGAGCATCGGGTGGTGGTGATCCGTCGGCGAACGCAGTTCCAACTGCGACAGGCCAGGGCCCGGGCGCACATCGTCGAGGGGTTGCTGGTCGCCCTGGATTTGATCGACGAGATCATCCGGGTTATCCGCTCCTCGGCCAACCCGCCGGAAGCCCGGGCGCGGTTGATGGGGCTGGAGGTTTCGGGAGAAGTCTTGCGGCGGGCGTTGAGCGACCCCGAGGCCAAGGCGACGGCCAGCTTGACCAAGATGCAGGCCGACGCGATTTTGGCGATGCGGCTCTCGGCCCTGACCGGGCTGGAGGCCGACAAGTTGATCGCCGAGTACCGGGGGTTGCGCGGAGACATCGGCCATTACGAGCGCATCCTGGGCGACGAGCAACTGATTCTGGATCTGATCCGCGCCGACATGCGCGAATTGCAGCAAAAGTACGCCAACCCACGTCGGTCGGACGCCGAGGGGCCGGAGGTCGGCGACTACGACAAGGAAGCGTTGATCCGCGAGGAGTACATGGTGGTGACCGTCACCCACGACGGCTACATCAAGCGCCTGCCGCCCAGCACGTATCGGGCGCAGGTGCGAGGGGGTCGCGGGATCTCGGCGACGAACACCAAGGACGGCGACTTCCTGGAGCACATGTTCGTGGCCTTGACCCACGACTACATCCTGTTCTTCACCGACCACGGCAAGATTTACTGGCTCAAGGTGTACGACGTGCCAATCGCCTCGCGCACCGCCGGGGGCCGGGCGATCGTCAACCTGTTGCAACTGGCCGAGGGAGAGAAGATCACCGGCCTGATCCCGGTGCGGAAGTTCACCGAAGGGGAGCACCTCTTGATGGTGACCCGCCGGGGAACGGTCAAGAAGACGGAGCTGACCGCCTTCCGCCGACCGCTCGGGAGAGGAATCATCGCCCTGGGGCTGGACGAGGGGGACGAGCTGATCGGCGTGGCCAGGACCAAGGCGGGGGACCAGGTGGTCCTGTCGACCAGGGACGGCATGGCGATCCGGTTCGACGAGTCGGACGTCCGGTCGATGGGCCGAGGGGCCTACGGAGTCAGGGGGATCTCGCTGGAGGGGGAGGACGAGGTCATCGGCATGGTCGTCGCCAACGGCCAGGAAGACCCGGCAAGCCTGCTGACCGTCTGCGCCAAAGGCTACGGCAAGCGGACGGCGCTGGGGGAATATCGGTCGCAAAAGCGAGGAGGCAAGGGCCTCATCGACATCAAGACGACCGACCGCAACGGGCCGGTGGTGGCGATTTCGAAGGTGATGGATTCCGATGAGGTGATGCTGACAACCTCGGGGGGGATCATCATCCGCACACGGGTGGGGAACGTCAGCACGATCGGGCGGAACACGCAGGGGGTGCGGCTGATTCGCGTCGAGGAGGGGGACGTCGTTCGGTCGCTGGCGAAACTGCCCGAGGAAGAGTTGACTGTCGACGAGATCGTGGAGGAGGCCGAAACCCACCCCGTTGACGGCGACACGAACGGGCAGACGATCCATCTGCTCAACGATGGGGTCGGCGGAGCAGAAGCGAGTGACCATATCGACGACCTTGACGCTGATGGAGAGCCGGACGCCTGATCGGCCAGACCTTGGGAAGTATCCTCGACCTTGACTTTATGTTCACGCTGGCTGAGGATCGAACCCGAAATTGATCCGCGTGTGTTCGCGGATTTCACCAATCGAGTTTTCGCGATCCGAGTTCCCCATGAGCGAAGCCATCCTCTCGTATATCAAGCGTGTCAAGGAACTGGCGGAGCATGTACGGGGCAACGAGCAGGCGACCAAGCAGAGCCTGATCGGACCGTTGTTCACGATTCTGGGGTATGACCTGACGGACCCCCGGGAGTGCGTCCCGGAGCATCGCGAGGATTTCGGCAGGGATCGGTCGGTCAAACCGATTGATTGGGCCTTCTTCCAGAACGGCCGGTCGATCTTCGTCGTGGAGGCCAAGGAGGCCGGTAAACGGTTGGCCGGATACGACGAACAACTCGGCGATTATTACGCGAAACAGCCTGAGACCAAACTTGGCATCCTCACCAACGGTGTCTACTGGAAGTTCTTCACCGATGTGGTTCATGCGAACGTGATGGACCGCGAGCCATTCTTGAAATGGGACGTTGTCAACGACGAGGAACCTCCGTTCGACTTCCTGACCCTTTTGCACAAGTCACAGTACAGCCCCCAGTTGATCCGTACCTTCGCCGAACGCAAGCGAAACCAGAACCTGCTCGTCTCCGAACTTAACCGGCTCCTGGAACCTTCCACCGAGTTCGTCAGGCTGGCCGTCGCCAACATCGAGACCCGGAAGTTGATGGACTCCGTCGTCGAAAGTTGGAAACCGGTCCTGGCCAACGCCATTGAGGAATGGGCCAAGCAGCGGATGCTTTCGCTCGTCCTGAGCACCCCGCCCCGCAGCGACGCCGCCCCGGGGACCGAGCCCGCCGCGGCGAAGGTCGTCACGACGCCAGCGGAGTTGGAAGGTTTCGCGATGGTCCAGAAGCTATTGGGTGTGGACCGACCCGTCGCCTTCGAGGACACGGTTTCCTATTTCAAGATCCATCTCGTTGAGCGGAAGACCTGGGTGATCTGCCGGCTGTACTTCGACCGGAAGAAGCCCTGCTTGTGGGTTCCTCTCTCGCTCGAACAGACCCAGGAACTCGCGCCGAGCTTCCAGGTCATCATCCCCCAACTGGGCTGGTCCTGTGTCATCCTGGGTCAACATTCCGACCTGGAAGCGTTGGGTGATCTGCTAAAGGCGACGTGGGATCAACAGCGAAGCCTGCGGCCCAGTTCGGCGGCCGAAGGCTCGGCTCCGATGGCCGCCGGCACGAATGAGTTGGAAGGTTCGGAAGGGATCGTCGACGCCCAGCCCGTAGATCCCGGGTTGAACAGCTAGGATGTTCGCAACGATGCAGGGCGGTACTCAGTTTCAAGGGGTATCCATGCGTGGCCGGTTCACTCTGGAGTTCTGGCGGGACGGTGACTTCCACGTCGGTCGGCTGCGGGAAGTCCCCGGGGTTTTCAGTCAGGGCGAGACGTTGGAGGAGCTTCGCGAGAACATCCAGGAGGCTTACGACCTGGTGGTGACCCAGGAACGGTCACCGGCGCCGCGGATTGCGGTGCGGGAGCCGTTGGTGTTGGATTTGCGAGTGGCCCAGTTCCGTCGCTTCCCCCCAACAATTGAGGAATCCGCCCAATGAGCCTCGCTTCCGAGAATCCGATTCATCCCCGCGGCCTGGTCCGGCATGAGCTGGAGGTGCTGCATGGCAACTGGGGTTGGTATCTGGCGCTGGGGATTGCCCTGATTGTGCTGGGAACCCTGGCGCTGGGGGTCCCGTTGGTCACGACGATGGCGACGGTGGGGTTCCTGGGCGGGTTGCTGATCCTTGCCGGGGTGTTGCAGTTGGTCGGGGCGTTCTGGTCTCGGCGGTGGAGCGGGGTGTTTTCGCATTTGCTGATGGGGTTGCTGTATGTCGTCGCGGGGGTCTTGATGGTGGAGAATCCCGGGCGGGCGGCGGTGGAGTTGACCTTGTTGATCGCCATCTTCCTGGTCGTGGGCGGGGCGTTTCGGATCATCTCGGCGGCATCGGCGCACTATCCGGGGTGGGGCTGGACGGCGTTCAATGGGCTGGTCAATGTGATCCTGGGGGTCTTGATCTGGAGGCAATGGCCGGCGTCGGGGCTTTGGATCATCGGCCTGTTCATGGGGATCGAAATGATCTTCGCCGGGTGGACGTGGGTGATGCTGGCGATGGCCTTCCGTCGACTGCCGGGGACCTCGGCGGCGGTGCGTCGGGTTTGAGGTGTCGGCGGGCGGGGGGCGGCGTTGGTTTCGACCCGATTGTCTGAAGGAGGCTTCGACGATGCCCTCGCCGTTTCCCGGGATGGACCCGTATCTGGAAGCACCGGACCTCTGGCCGGACCTCCATGATGCGTTGGCTTCGGAGATCCGGGGCGAACTCAACCTGGCGTTGCCGGCGCCGTATTACGCCCGGTTGGAGATGCGGCCAGAGGTGGGCATCGTCGAGGATGGGGGGAACGAACGGCGGCAGCGGATCGTCCCGGACGCGGCGGTCGTCCGCCGGCCTGTTCCCGGCGTTTCGGGGGGCGGTGTGGCGGTCCTGGAACGGCCGGGGCGGGCACTGGATGAGGCGGTTGAGGTCACGGTGACGGATGAGCCGATCCGACACCACTTCGTTGAGGTCCGCGATCCCACCAAGGGGCACCAGTTGATCACCCTGATCGAGATCGTGAGCCCCTCGAACAAGCGGAATGGGCCGGATCGCGTGGCTTACCTCCGCAAGCAGGGGGAGATCCTAGAGAGCGAGGCCAGTTGGCTGGAGCTGGACCTGCTGAGAGGCGGGGAACGGCTGTCGCCGGCTCCGGAGTTGGCCGCGATCGTGGCGGGGTTCGACCCGTCGCCAGATTACTTGGTGACGCTCAACCGGGCCTGGCGACGGGGTGGACGGATGGCGTTCTCGCTCTATCCGTTCACCGTCCGAGACCTCTTGCCGTGCGTGCCGGTGCCGCTGCGCGAGGGGGAGGCCGAGGTCCCGCTCGACCTGCAACTGCTGATGGATCGGGCGTATGACCGGGGGCCGTACCGTCGGGGAGCCGTCGACTACGAGGAGGCTCCGTCGCCACCGCTATGCGAAGACAACGCGGCGTGGGGGGCCGAACGGGTGGCGGCGTGGTTGGCGGCCGGTCGGCGGTGATCTTGTTGGCGGTCGGGGTGGGTTGCTAAGATTGTGAAATTTTGAAGGGCCGGGTCCCCTCCACGCGGGGATGTCCGGCCCAAGACGCGCGCCGGGCCAAGCCGGGGGGACGGCGAGCGTCGAGCCGACGGGAAGACGAGGCTGCCGTGCCCAAGCGAACCGATATCCACAAGATCCTCATCATTGGCGCCGGGCCGATCGTTATCGGCCAGGCCTGCGAGTTTGATTACTCGGGCACCCAGGCGTGCAAGGCGTTGCGGGAGGAGGGGTACCAGGTCGTCCTGGTCAACTCCAACCCGGCGACCATCATGACCGACCCCGGCATGGCCGACCGGACCTATATCGAGCCGATCACCCCGGCGGTGGTCGAGCGCATCATCGCCAAGGAGCGGCCCGACGCGGTCTTGCCGACGTTGGGCGGGCAGACGGGCCTGAATGTCGGGCTGGCGCTGGCCGAGTCGGGGGTTTTGGCGAAGTATGGTTGTCAGTTGATCGGGGCGACCGCCGAGGCGATCCGCAAGGCCGAGGACCGCGACCTGTTCAAGAAGTGCATGGCCGAGATCGGGCTAGAGAGCGCCCGCAGCGGGCTGGCGCATTCGCTGGACGAGGCCCGGAAGATTCGCGACGACATCGGCCTGCCGTGCGTCCTGCGGCCGAGCTTCACGCTGGGAGGCTCGGGGGGGGGGATCGCCTACAACCGCGACGAGTTCGACCGGATGGTCGCCTTCGGACTGGACCTGAGCCCGGTCCACTCCTTGCTGGTCGAGGAGAGCTTGCTGGGCTGGAAGGAGTACGAGATGGAGGTCATGCGAGACGGCGCCGATAACGCCGTTATCGTGTGCTCGATCGAGAACTTCGACCCGATGGGGGTCCACACCGGCGACAGTATCACCGTGGCTCCCGCCCAGACGTTGACGGACAAGGAATATCAGAAGATGCGGGACGCCTCGCTGGCGATCCTGCGGGCGATCGGGGTGGAGACCGGCGGGTCAAACTGCCAGTTCGCGATTGACCCGAAGACCGGGCGGATGATCGTCATCGAGATGAACCCGCGGGTCAGCCGGTCGAGTGCCCTGGCGAGCAAGGCGACGGGGTTTCCGATCGCCAAGATCGCGGCGAAGCTGGCGGTGGGGTTCCGCCTGGACGAGATCCGCAACGACATCACCCGCGAAACGCCAGCCTGTTTCGAGCCGACGATTGACTACGTGGTGACCAAGATCCCCCGCTGGGCGTTCGAGAAGTTCCCCGACGCCAACCCGGTCCTCACGACGCAGATGAAGTCGGTGGGGGAGGTGATGGCGATCGGCCGGACCTTCCGCGAGTCGTTTCAGAAGGCGCTTCGGGGTCTGGAGGTCGGCCGGTTCGGGCTGGGTTGCGACCCCAAGGACCCATGGGGCACAGCCGAGATGCCGGACGCCGAGGCGATCAAGGCCAAGCTGGCCACGCCCAACGCCGAGCGCGTCTGGTCGATCCGCCTGGCCTTGCTGTCGGGGATGAGCGTCGAGGAAATCCACGCGCTTTCGGGAATCGACCCGTGGTTCCTGGACAACCTGGCGCAACTGGTGGAGTTGGAGACTCGGCTGCGTGGCGTGAACAGTCTCGCCGAGGTGCCCGACGACCTGTTGCTGGAGGCGAAGCGCGACGGGTTCTCCGACCGGCAGTTGGGCTTCCTGTGGGGGACAACCGAGACGGAGGTCCGTCGGGAGCGGAAGCGTCGAGGGATCGAGGCGGTCTTCAAGCTGGTCGACACCTGCGCCGCGGAGTTCGAGGCGATCACTCCGTATTACTACTCGACGTATGAGAGCGAGGACGAGGCGAGGGTGGGAGACAATCCCCGGGTGGTGATCCTGGGGGGTGGGCCGAACCGGATCGGCCAGGGGATCGAGTTCGACTACTGCTGCTGCCAGGCGGCGTTCGCGCTTCATGAAGACGGATTCGAGGTGGTGATGGTCAACTCCAACCCGGAGACCGTCAGCACCGACTATGACACCTCGGACCGCCTGTTCTTCGAGCCGTTGACGGTGGAGGATGTGCTCAACGTTTGCGACCGGGTGAAGCCGGTCGGGGTGATCGTGCAGTTCGGCGGGCAGACGCCTTTGAACCTGGCCAGGGCGTTGGAGACGGCCGGGGTGCCGATCGTGGGGACGAGCCCGGACAGTATCGACCTGGCCGAGGACCGCGAGCGGTTCCGGGTGATCCTGGAGCGATTGGGACTGAAGCAGACGCCCAATGCGTCTTGCACGAGCTTCGCCGAGGCGCGACGGATCGCCGAGCGGGTGGAGTATCCGGTGGTGGTGCGGCCCAGCTTCGTGCTGGGGGGCCGGGCGATGGAGATCGTTTACGACGACACGAGCCTGGCCCGCTACATGGCCGAGGCGGTCTCCGTCAGCCCCGAGCACCCGGTCTTGATCGACAAGTTCCTGGAAGAGGCGATCGAGGTCGACGTGGACGCAGTGTGCGACGGGACGCGGACGGTCATTGCGGGGGTGATGGAGCATATCGAGGAGGCGGGGATTCACTCGGGCGACTCGGCCTGCGCGATCCCGCCGTTCAGCCTGTCGGGGGACGTGGTGGCGAGGCTCAAGGAGCAGACGATCGCGCTGGCCGGGGCTCTGAAGGTGCGGGGCCTGATGAACATCCAGTTCGCCGTGAAGGGTTCAGAGATTTATGTGCTGGAGGTCAACCCACGAGGGTCGCGGACGGTGCCGTTCGTGTCCAAGGCCACAGGGCTGAACCTGGCGCAGGTGGCGGCCCGGGTGATGCTGGGCAAGTCACTGGAATCTCAAGGGGTGATCACCGACCCGGTGCCGAAGCATGTCTCGGTCAAGGAGAGCGTCTTCCCGTTCGCCAAGTTCCCGGGGGTGGACATCGTGCTGGGGCCGGAGATGCGGTCGACCGGCGAGGTGATGGGGATCGACACGACGTTCGCCGGCGCCTTCGCCAAGAGCCAGTTGGCGGCCTCCAGCGCCTTGCCGATGAGCGGGACCGTGTTTGTCAGCGTGGCGGCCCGGGACCGTCAGGCGATCGCGCCGGTGGCGGCGAAACTGGCGGGGATGGGGTATTCGCTGATGTGCACCTCGGGCACCGCCGGGGCGCTGGCCGAACAGGGGATCGCGGTGGCGACGGTCCGCAAGATCCAGGAAGGGCGGCCCAACCTGCTGGACCACCTGGCCAACGGCGAGATCGCCCTGATCGTCAACACCCCCAGCGGCAAGGGAGCACGCACCGACGAGGGACGCATCCGCGCCGCGGCGGTGGGCCACGGCGTGCCATGCATCACCACCATTGCCGGCGCCAAGGCAGCCGTGGCAGCGCTGGAGCGGTTGCGCGAGGGAGACCCGGAGGTTTATGCGTTGCAGGACCTGCTGGGGGGGTGAGGTCGTCGTCCGGATTGGGTCAGTCCGTTTGTTGGGCGGGGGTGGCGGGGACGAGGAGGGAGTCGGCCGCTTCCTTGGCCTGGGGGCCTCCTCCTCCGACGGTCAGGAGTTTGCGGATGTACCAGACCAGGAAGATTGACAGAGCCGCGGGGACGGCGAAGCCTTCGTAGGTTTCTCGGTCGAAGACCAGGACCGCGATGGCCGAGCCGGCGGAGAAGGCCAGGACGATCTTCAACCGTAGCCAGTTCTGCAGGGCCAGGCTTCGGCGCTCGGGGTCGTTGGGGTCCAGGGTGTAGACCTTGACGAGGTTCAGGCCGATGTCGGTGGTTGGGCCGGTCAGGTGGGTCGTGCGGACCTTGCCGCCGGTCAGGCCCGTGAACAGGCCGTTCTGGAGCCCGCAGGCGAAGCAGAGACAGAACAGCAGAAGGTAATCGCGCTGGAGTTCCAACGGCTCGCCGAACTCGCCGAGGTAGCCGGATTGCTCGCCGAAGTAGATGACCAAATTCAGGGCGGCCAGGAGGCTGATCCCGAGCTGGAGGCGGGGCTCTTGCTTGTGGATCAACCGGCGGTCGACCAGGATGGCGGAGAAGGCGGCGCCGGCGCAGAAGAGCAGCGGGGCCAGGGCCAATTCAAAGGCGGCGAGGTAGTTTCGCTGGCCCAGGGCGACGCCCACGTTGGTGCCGTAGCCGGTGACGTGCGAGACGAAGCGGTGGCAGGCGAGGAAGCCTCCGGCGTTCATGAATCCGCTCTGAAAGCCCAGGATCAGCCAGAGGACCTGGTTGCGCGGAGCGGTGATGTCCTGGAAGGTGTCGGTTCTCATGAGGGATGATTGCGGGGGGGGGGATGGGGCGGTGAGTTTGACGGCGAGTCGATCGGTCCACCATACCCGGGCCTGGGGGGTGGGGCCAAGGCGGGTCGCCTGCCGCGTGGAGCCCGGTCGCGTTAGACTCGAAGGAATGGAGTGATTTGGGCGAGGAGTTGGGACGATGGTGCCGCTGGAGGCGGCTGGGGTGGCCGAGGCTCGGTCTTGGGTGGGCGAGCCGTCGGGGCCCGGCCTGCTTTCGCTGGGTCATGCGCTGAACGGGGGGCGGCCGGGGTTGTGGGGGGATCACCCTCGTCGGCCCCGGAGTGTGGTGCTGCTGAGACGCGGGGATGTCGGCTGGGATGCCTTTGGGGCGGGAGACGCGGGCCCGGCGGTGCGTTGGCTGGGGAATCTGGGAGATTCGGTTGCACTGCTGGCTCCCGAGGAGTGGGAGGGGCCACTGCGTCGGGTGGTCGAACGGTTGGGTCGGGACGTGGTGGCAACGTGGGCGCCGACGGGACCGTTGCGGGCGGGGCCCCCGGTGATGGTTCGCCGGCTGGAGCGAGGGGACGGGGCCGCGTTCTTGAGGTCGGCGCCGCGGTGGGCGCTGCGGGGTTGGGGGACGTTCGAGGCTTTGATGTCGGGGGGCGGGGCGGTTGGGGTTCCGTTCGAGGGTGGGTTCGCGTCGCTGGCGTGGGTGTTCGAGGCGTCGGGGCGGTATGACTCGCTGGGGGTCCACACCGTTGAGCGGCTGCGCCGGTTGGGGCTGGGATGGGCCGTGGCTCATGCGATGATGGCAAGGGTGGTGGGTGAGCGAGGGAAGTTCCCGTTGTGGTCGTTGGCGGCGGGGAATACGGCGTCGGCGAGTCTGGCGCGTCGCCTGGGGCTGGAATGGGCGGCCGACCAGGTGCTTTGGCGGTGGCCCTCGCTGGGTTAGAGCGGGAAGACCTGGGGTGTTGAACTCGGTCAACGCGGCGGGTCGAGTGGCCTTGCGAGGGGGACGGCGGACTTCCCATAATAGGCCCGCCCGCCACCCCACGCGGCGCCGTCCGGAGTCCGAGGGAACGGACGTCGTGTCGATGGACGTTCGGCGTTGCGTGAGCTAGGTTCGTCTCGCCGACTTGTCCACGGACGGCCTCACCCCCGCGTTACCACGAGACGTCGCGGCACCATCTCGCCGCCGTCCGCGGAATCTCAGCCCCGCCACAGGAGCCCGCCGTGAAGATCGCCGTGATTGGGACCGGATACGTTGGCCTGGTGACCGGGACCTGCTTCGCCGAGAGCGGCAACGACGTGATCTGCGTCGACAAGGACGAGTCCAAGGTCGAGCGGCTGCGCAACGGCATCATCCCGATCTTTGAGCCGGGCCTGACCGAACTGGTGCACCGCAACCACCGAGACGGGCGTCTGAAGTTCACGACCGAGTTGGTCGAGGGGATCGCCGAGGCCGAGGTCGTCTTCATCGCCGTGGGGACGCCCCAGGGGGACGACGGCGGGGCCGACCTGCGTAACGTGTACGCGGTGGGTCGGGAGATCGCCCGGGGGCTCAACGGTCACAAGATCATCGTCACCAAGAGCACCGTGCCGGTCGGGACCAACGCCGAGTTGGCCAGGATCATGGCCGAGGAAACGCATTTGCCCTTCGACGTGGCCAGCAACCCCGAGTTCCTCAAGGAAGGGGCGGCCATCGACGACTTCAACAAGCCCGACCGCGTGGTGGTGGGGGTGCGGCGGCCCGAGGTGGCCGAAAGCCTGCGGGCCTTGTATGCCCCGTTCCTGAGGACCGAGCGGCCGTTTTTGGTCATGACGCCCGAGTCGTCGGAGATGACCAAGTACGTGGCCAACTGCCTTTTGGCGACGAAGATCAGCTTCATCAATGAGATGGCCAACCTGTGCGAGGCGTACGGGGCGGACATCAACGACGTGCGTCGGGGGATTGGTCACGACCAGCGGATTGGGTTCAGCTTCCTGTTCCCGGGGGTTGGCTACGGCGGGTCGTGCTTCCCGAAGGACATCCGCGCCGTGATCCACATGGCGAAGGAACGGGGCCTGCCGGCCAGGATGATGGAGGCGGTGGACACGGTCAACGAGGCGCAGAAGTCGGTGCTGGCTCATAAGATCACCGAGCATTTCGCCGGAGATCTGGCGGGCAAGACGATCGGGCTCTGGGGCCTGGCGTTCAAGCCCAAGACCGACGACATCCGCGAGGCGCCGGCTCTGGTGCTGGTCGACGCCTTGCTGGCGGCGGGGGCATCGGTGCGGGTTCACGACCCGGAGGCGATCGCCAACGTCCGCGAGATCTACGGCGACAAGATCATCTATTGCGACCGGCCCTATGGGGCGATCGAGCAGGCCGACGCCTTGATGATCGCGACGGAGTGGAACGAGTTCCGCAGCCCGGACTTCACCGTGATGGCGAGACTCTTGAAGGCGCCGGTGATCTTCGACGGCCGCAACCTGTACGACCCCGCCCAGATGGCGGCGCTGGGGTTCACCTATTACGGGATGGGTCGGGCTGCGGTGCCGCAGGCCTCGGTGATGTCCGTCGCTGGTCGCTGAGCGAGGGGATGGCAGGGCCGGATTCGTTGTTTGAGGCTTGAAGTCGTGCCGCGGCCCGGGGTCCGAGGACGGACCCCAGCCACCCGACGGGGGACGATTTCGGGCATCTGGATCGGAGGCGCCTGGAAGCCTGCAAGTCCTACCTTTCAGGGTTGGGTGGCTGGGGTCCGTCTTCGGACCCCGGGCCGCGAAAGGTCCACTCGCAATGGATTACCGAATCCGAGAACAGCGACGTCGCAGTTTCGACGTACCTGGCCATGCCCATGAATTGACGTTCACTTGCTACCGTCGTTTCCCATTCCTCAGCGCCGAGAGGACTTGCCTGTGGCTCGCTGAGGCCGTCGAGCGAGCCCGGCGTCGGCTAGGTTTCGAGGTGTGGGCCTACGTCCTCATGCCTGAGCATACCCACCTGATTGTCCGCCCACGGTTGCCCGCGGCCCGCGTCTCAGCGATCCTGAAAGCGATCAAGCAGCCGGTGGGTCAGCAAGCCATTGCGTATCTGGAACAGTGCGCGCCCCAATGGATCTCGAAGGTCTCCCGGACGCGGGGAGGGCGAGTCGAACGACTGTTCTGGCAGTCGGGTGGGGGCTACGATCGGAACTTGACCGAGTCTCGGAGTTTGCTGGCCGCGGTCGACTATCTCCACCAGAATCCAGTTCGCCGGGGGCTGGTGAGTCGGAGCGAGGATTGGCGATGGTCGAGCGCGGGCTGGTTCCTCGGGCAATCTCCCAACACCCTCCCGCCGGAGCCGATTCCCTGGGAATGGACGCTCGGGAAGGATCATTGCTCCGGTCAATGGGGTTGAGTGATTCAACAGGCGGACCCACTTGATAAGACACCTGATCGACGCCAAGCCGGCGACTTTCATTCACGCCACGACGGGATCGGTTGGCGATGCATAAACACGGGACAAGGTGGCTCGTCGGGATGGTGTTGGCGTGCGGAGCCCCGGCTCTGACCATTGGCGACGAGGTCGACGCGACCACGTTGCGCGGCAAGGTGCTGTGCGGGTACCAGGGGTGGTTCCGCTGCCCGGGGGATGCCTCGGGGCTGGGGTGGATTCATTGGAGCCGCGACTCCCGGCGACTGGGGCCGGAATCCCTCACCGTGGAAATGTGGCCGGACCTGGCGGAGTTCCCAGCCACTGAGCGTTTTCCGGCGCCTGGGTTCTCGCATCCCGACGGGCGTCCGGCTGAGTTGTTCAGCTCGGACAGCGCCGGGGTGGTGCGTCGTCATTTCGGCTGGATGCGGGATTACGGGATTGACGGAGCGTGGCTCCAGCATTTCGTGGTGGATCTGCCGGGAGGGCCGAACGAGGGGCGGTATGCGTCTCGACGGCGGGTCTTGGATCACGTCCGGACCGCCGCGAGGGCAACCGGCCGGACCTGGGCTCTGGCCTTCGATATCGCCGCGACGCCCACCGATCGCGTGTTGGGGGCGATCTCGGCCGAGTGGCGGCGGCTGGTGGCCGAGGGAGTCACGAGCGACCCCCGTTACCTGCATCACAACGGGCGGCCGGTCGTGCAGGTCTGGGGCTTTTATCGAGGCAACGCCGACAACGCGATGACTTCGGAACTGGCCGAGCGACTCCTTGCGTTCTTCCACAACGACGGGCCGGACGCGGCGGTGCTGGTTGGCGGCGGCGACTGGGACTGGAGGCGCAACCCCGATGCGAGGTGGGTGGCGGCCTTGCGGAAGCTGGATGTGTACATGCCGTGGAACGTGGGGAATACCTCGACCGATGAGCGGGGGGTGGTTCATGCCTCGGTGGCGTACTGGGAGGAGGACCGCCGCGACTTCGAGAAGAGGGGCGGGTTGTGGATTCCGGTGGTTTATCCTGGGTTCAGTTGGGATAACCTGAAGCAGCTCCCGCCGGGCAAGTCGACCGTCCCTAGGCGCGGGGGACGATTCTATTGGGAGCAGTTCGCCGAGTTGCGGAGGCTGGGCGTGGATTCGGCCAACGTGGCGATGTTCGACGAGGTGGACGAGGGGACGGCGATCTTCAAGGTGGAAACCCACCCGCCAACGCAGGCCCACTTCCTCGACACCGAAGGGTTGCCGTCGGACTGGTATCTGCGGCTGACCGGCGAGGGGACCCGGATGCTGCGGGGCGAGCGGCCGGCGTCGTTGGAGATTCCGATCCGGCCTTGAGGGCCTGGCCGCGTTCGAGATTTGGCGTCGGGGACTGGTAAAGGCGTCGGGACCGGATGCGGTCTTTCCGGCATCCCTCGCATTGACGCGAGGGATGTGGGGGGCGACACCGTGACGAACGCTGCCGATCGGTGGAGGGTGGTGATCCCCGGCGGCTCCGGCCAGGTGGGGACGTTGCTGGCGAGGGCCTTTCACGAGGCGGGACACGACGTGGTGGTCCTGTCTCGGGCCCCCCTCCCTGCCCCGTGGAAGGTGGTCGCCTGGGACGCGAAGGGAGTCGGGAATTGGGCCGCGGAGGTCGATGGGGCGGATGTGGTCATCAACCTGGCCGGTCGCAGCGTGAATTGCCGGTACACGCCCGAGAACCGGCGGGTGATCCTGGAGTCGCGGGTCGACTCGACGCGGGCCGTTGGAGAGGCGATTGCCCGGGCGAAGTGTCCTCCTCGGGTCTGGCTTCAGGCGGGAACCGCGACAATCTACGCCCATCGCTTCGACGCCCCCAACGACGAAGCGACGGGCCTCCTGGGCGGGTCGGAGAAAGACGTCCCGGACTCTTGGCGGTTCAGCATCGGAGTCGCGGAGGAGTGGGAGCGGGCGTTGGAGGAGTGCCGGGTGCCGGGCACGCGGAAGGTGGTCCTGCGGTCGGCGATGACGATGAGCCCCGACCCCGGCGGCGTCTTCGCCACGCTGCTAAATCTGGTGCGGCTGGGCCTGGGCGGCCGCTCGGGGGATGGCCGACAGTACGTGTCTTGGATCCACGAAGAGGATTTCGTTCGCGCGATCGAGTGGCTGGTCGTCCGCGAGGATGTCGCCGGGTCGGTCAACGTGGCCTCGCCGCACCCACTGCCGAATGCCGAGTTCATGGCCGGTTTGCGGTCGGCCTGGGGGATGCCGCTGGGGTTCGGGCTCCCGGCGACGCGGGGGATGCTGGAGTTGGGGGCGACGGTGCTGGGGACCGAGACGGAACTGATCCTGAAGAGTCGCCGGGTGGTTCCCGGCCGCCTTCTGGACGAGGGGTTCACGTTCCGGTTCCCGACCTGGCCAGAGGCGGCGTTCGACCTGTGCCGCCGGGTGCGGGGGGCTCGTCGTGCGGCTGTCCTTGGCCACGCCCCGGGCCATGAGTAGCATGGGGTTTGTGCGATGGGCCAGACGACGCGGCATCACGGGGAGGGGAAGCCATGAGGGCGCGATGGGTAGCGGCGGCGGTCGTCCCGATGGCGGTGGTGGCGGTGGCGTGGTCCAGAGCCCAGGAGGCGCCAAGTCCCCCCGTCCCGGCCGCGACGGCGAAGGCTGGCGAAGTGGTGACCCGGCTGCATGCGGAGGTGGAGATCCTCCAGTTGGATTACGACGCGGATCGGGCGTTCCTGGTCGATGCCCTGCGAGAGCTTCGGTACGAAGAGACGCTCAACGTCCAGGGGAACCCGAACCTGAAGCAGCATGTCGCGGCGGCGGTGGTGGGGTCGGCGGAAGGCGAGGCGGCCCGGGCCGCCAGGGATGCGGGGGCCAAGGGGCAGTCGCGGACCGCGGCGGCTCAAAAGGTCATCGTGGATCAGGAACGGCGCCGGCTGGAGGTCAAACGTCAGGCCCTGGACCGCGCCAAGCAGACGTTCGCCCGGCTCAGCCAGGTTCTGGCCGACAAGCGAGTGGCCTATGAAGCGGCCCTCAAGGCGTCCGGGGCTGGCGGGACGTCGTCCGTTCAGGCCCCTTGACGGTCAAGTTCGGCGAAGAGTTCGGTCAGGGGAAGAGCGAACCCCGGCAGGACGTCGCCTCCGTCGAGGGTTTGGGATTCGGTCAGGACACTTGCGGATTCCGGGCCGGTGTAGGCGGCGACCGTGCGGGTCTTGGGGTCGACCTGCCAGACCAGCCGAGTGCCGGCGGCGAAGTATTCTTGGCGCTTGCGGGCCATCTCCCGACGGGTGTTGCTCTCGCTGAGGATTTCGATGGCCAGGTCGGGGGCGAGGGTGGGAATCGGTTCGGTGGGGATTCGGCGGTTGGGAAGGCGGTCCCAGGCGATGAACGCGATGTCGGGGA
>CBDAVP010000025.1:0-169464 GCA_965201075.1 Isosphaeraceae bacterium
GGCCTCCTCGGTCTCGACGACCGTGGTGGGCTCGACGGTGGGCCGGATGCGGGGAGAGGTCTCGTTCTTCATGACAACCGGAGGGCTGGACGGCCAAGCGAGGGCCCGACGACGCAACTGGGCCGCCCGCGAGGGGGGGCACGAGACTTCTGGACCTGATCTTAACGGGCCCCGGTGGCCACGGTCAAGCCAGCCAGTCGAACCGGCCCTCGTCCGCGGATTGGATCAACGGATACGGCCGGGGGAGGATTCACCCCGATGGACCGCCCCGAGTAGACTGTCGGGCCAGATTCGGCCCGCGAAGGGGCTGGGTCGAGCCGGCGACCACGAGATGAGGCGAGGATGAGTTCATCGTCTTGGCACCTGCTGACGGGCGAGTATCCCCCCCGGCCGGGCGGCATCAGCGATTACACGCAGCAGGTGGCCCGCGAACTGGCCTGGTGCGGCGACGAGGTGCACGTCTGGTCGACCGGCAGCGACGAGCCGACGATCGAGGCCCCGGGCCTGACCGTGCATCGCGTCGTGGCCAACTGGTCCCCCGCCGAGTTGCGAGCGTTGGGCGGGCGTCTGGACGCCTTTCCCACGCCACGGCGGCTGCTGGTGCAATACACCCCGGGGTCCTGGGGATTCAAGACACTGAACCTGGCGTTCGGGCGTTGGCTGAGCCGACGCAAGGCCGTCGGGGACGATATCTGGCTGATGGTCCATGAAGCGTACTACCCGATTCGGTTCTGGGATCGACCCGCCCGCTGGGTCCTGCCCTGGGGGCATCGCCTGATGATGCGAGACGCGCTGGGGGCGAGCTCGCGGGCCTTCGTCTCGACCCCGCTCTACGAGACGATCATCCGGACCCAGGAGGTTGGAGGCCGACGGCCAATCACCTGGCTACCGGTGCCTAGCAACATCCCCCGCGTCGAGAATCCGGAGCGGGTCGAGGCCCTCCGTCGCCAACTGTCGCCCGAGGGACAGAGTCTCGTCGGGTCGTTCGGGGCCAATGCGCCGATCCGGCCGATCCTGGCCGGGGCTCTCCGCCAGGTGTTGGGTGGGCACCCCGACCGCCTGGCCTTGATTTTGGGGCGCGACGGGCCGAGTTTCCAGAGATCGCTGGCCTTGCGAGAGCCGGATCTCGCCGCCACCCTGGTCACCCCGGGGCTGCTCTCGGCCGAAGAGACGTCGCTGCACATCCAGGCCTGCGACCTGATGCTGCAGCCCTACCCCGAAGGCGTCAGCACGCGCAGAGGGACCATGATGGCCGCAATGGCCCACGGCTCGGCGATCGTCACCACCCGGGGCAAGATCACCGAGCCGATCTGGGAGGAGTCCGCCTGCGCCCGCCTGGTTCCGGTCGAACATCCCGAGAAGTTGGCCGAGGAGGTGGAAGCCCTCCTCGACGACCGGGTTGGCCGGTTGACCATGGGTGCCCGCGCCATGGCGGCTTACGACCGGCATTTCGCCCTGGAAAACACCGTGCGGACGCTGCGGGCCCAGGCCTGACCTTTCGCCCGATCAGGTCAAGCCCGCGAGATTCACGGGTGGGGCGTCGGCGTCAGGTTAGGAGGCCGGTCGCATATCCTTGCCGCAGCAGCGAAGGACCTGGTCGGGCGGCTGACAGGCGCACGGGCGGATGACCTCGATCGCCGAGCCGCAGTGGTCGCAACACAGCTTCTGGCCCGCGGGGAACGAGGCCTGGGTGCCCGCCGCGGTCGGCTGAGAAAGAGTCGTCAGCACGGATGCACTCCTCGCGAGAAAGTCGAGAAGCCTTGGTCGAGGCACGAACCTCGCGAGACCCAAGGTAGATCCTGTTCAAATGAATAAATCCAGCATCTTCTGTACCATCCCCTGCCTTTCGTCGGGAAAATCCCGTGGCCTCGATCCGCGAGGGTGACCCAGCGGAGTCCTCGGGCCGGCCCTCGATTTGCGGCATGGGTTCGGAGGGGAAGGATCGGGGTCCACGATACCCGTGACGCGGACGGACCCCACGGCCCTCACCAGGAGAGAACCATGCGACGAGACCGCTTCACCATCACCGGGGGCCTGCTCGGTCTGACCCTGCTGGCCTGGCCCCTGACCGGGACGGCCCAGGAGCCGCCGGCCGCCCAGTCGGGGCCGGGCGAGAAGGCCGGGAACGTTCTGGACGCCGCCGGCCGACGCATCAAGCGTGGATTTCAGGAAGCCGAGACTGCGGTTCAGAACGGATGGGACCGCACCAAGGCCGCCGTCAATAACATGGGGATCGAGTCGCGCATTTATGGCCGCTTGCACTGGGACAAGGCGCTGACGGATGCCCCGATCCAACTGGAGACGCAGGCCGGGGGCGTGGTCATCCTGAGAGGCTCGGTGGCCGACGCGGCGGCCAAACTCAAGGCCCAGACGCTGGCCAGCGAGACCGTTGGGGTCACCAGAGTCGTCAACGAACTGGCGGTGACCTCCGCCTCGGCGACCGCCCCCGCCGTGACGACGCCTTGAGATCGCGGGCGAATCCCTCCGTCGCAACGGACCGATGACGAACCAGGGGCCGCGCCTTCGTGTTGAGGACGCGGCCCGTTTATTCGTCCGCGCGAACGTTGCGTCGCGACCCAATCAACCCACCAGCGTGGTCACGACTTCGGCGAGGTTGCGCCCCGCGGGAGTCAGGTAGTAGAAGTTATGCTTGCCCGAGCGGCGCGGCTCGATCAGCCGCCCGTGACGCAGCAGGGCCAGGTGATGGCTGACGGCCGGCTGACTCTGGGTCCCCAGATCGGCGCACAATTCCGAAACATTCCGCTCTTTCTCCGTCAGGAGCATCAACACCTGAAGCCTCGTCGGGTCGGAAACCTGCTTGAGCAGGTCGGCGGTCTGCTTGATCTCCTGCGAAGGGCGTTCAACCTTGGCGCCCTTGGAGGATGAAGCCCGGGTCGACTTGGACGTTGCGGCCATGAAACTCCCCGATCCACGAAGCATGAGGCGAACGCCGCCGGGGGAGGCTAGGCCTCGCTCACGCCGGATCGCCACACGGAAAACTCGTTCGCACTCTCATAGTAAGATATTCGTAGTTCAATGCGGAGTCAACAGCGACGAGATTCCGATTGGGAGTCACGCGGGACCGATCCTCTCGTAAAGACCCGGACCGCATGAGACTGGAGCGATCCGAAGGGTCTCGCCTGGCGGGCGAATCGGCCCATTCAGGCCCCCCATGCGGATCGACCAGTTCCGAGCCAGAGCGCCCCAACCTGCCCGGTCCGGCTCGCCTTCCGACGAAAGGAGTCCTTCGGATGCTCATCCTGACGCGCAAACCTGGCGAACGGATTGTGATTGGCTCGGACGTGGTGCTGACGGTGGTGAGGATTCAGGGGGACAAGATCCGCCTGGGCATCACGGCCCCGCCCACGGTTCCGGTTCACCGAGAGGAAGTCCACCGACGCCTTGAGCCGCCCCGCCTCGAAAGCCCGTCTCCCATCGCCTGACCCAGCTCTCTCCAGCAAGCGAGGCCGCCACCAAGCTCTCAAGCCCGCGCCGGTGGAACACTTACTGGAGGGCGCCGCCGCGAGGATCAGGGGCAGGACGCTCCCCGGCGGCTTCGATCGCGGATACTATGGGTTCGCTCCCAGCCGGCCTCTCGCCTGAGAACTCGAACCACTTCAGGGGGACCAACTCGCCCACTCGGACGATCGGCTCGTGGAGTCGGCTGCCGTCCTGCTCAAGCCGGAAGGGGACGGCCCGCGCCATCGTCTTTCCGGCCGTCGAAGCCAATCCTGCTCGGAGACGGTCAGGGCCCGGACGCTTCTGGTCAACGGCCCGACTGAACCGGAACCTTTAACCAACACGTCCGTTAGGGAAACTCGCCTACTCCGCAGTACACCCGGTAGGACTCGAACCTACAACCCCCAGTTCCGAAGACTGGTGCTCTATCCAATTGAGCTACGGATGCATGGTGAACTGAAGCGAAAGCCAATCCCGCGATGACCCCAGTATAATGTCTCCGAGCCGCACGGCAAGGAGATAGGGGCGGAGGGATGGAAGCCTCCTGGAGGTTTCGGTCAACGCACCGTTGAGAACAGGTTCAGGCTGATCCGAAGTAGGCTGGCGACCCCTGATCGACAACCGCCATTTTGTGGATGCGAGTCGTGAAATCGCTCGCATTGTCGTTGAGCCTCAGGTGGGAGTGGAGGGGGTGGGATTCTCCTGGAGATTTGACGTAACCTCCGATCTCTACAGGGCTTGCCGCAGAAGATTCCGACCCGACAACGAATTGCGACGAACCAGCCAGATGCAGCGGTAGTCAAGGACTCTCAGGAAAGATCAGCCCGATTGGCACACTGTGTCAATCGCCAATCCCCCCGGCACCCCCATCCTGGAGGTGCCTTGATGACCGCTGACGAGACGTCAAGCATTAAAGCGATTGCCCGACCCGAGTTCAATGCCCGCGCTCACCAGAGCGGGCCCTCACATATCACCCCCCTCGACCCGCCTTTGGTCCCCAAGGACGGCCGCACCCTCCGCATCCTGGGCATCTGCCGCATCAGTACCGAGCACCAGGACGCCAAGAGCCTCGACGACCAGGAGGCCCTGATTCGGCGCTATGTCGCCGACCACTACGACGGCCCCACCCGCTGGGAGATCATCTCCAGCCGCGGCTCGGGTCAGCACCTCGATAGCGAGGAACTCGCCCTCGTCGCGGACCGGATCGCTTCCGGCACGATCGACCTCGTCGTCGCCGAGGACCTTGGCCGCCTATGCCGTCGCGTCGAGGCCTACGCGATCTGCGAGGATGCCCAGGACAGTGACACCCGACTCATCGCCATCAACGACCATGTCGACACCGGGCGCGAGGATCGGCACCTCGGGGCCCTCTTCAGCGTCTTCCGCCACGAATCCTACTGCCACGACACCCGCAAGCGGATCCGCCGGACCCTGCGCAACCGCTTCGCCCAGGGGGGTGTCGTCCAGGCCGTCATCTACGGCTACATCAAGCCCCCCGGCACCAAGAGCGACGCCGTCCTCCGCAAGGACGAGGCCGCCGCCCCGGTTTACGATGAAATGTTCCGCATGCTCGAGGAGGGGGCCACCTACTCCGAGGTCGCCGACTGGCTCAACGTCCGGGGCATCCGGTCCGGACCGGCTTGCCGGGTAAGCCATTGGGACGTGGCCCGCGTCCGAGGGGCGGTCCTGAACCCGGTCCTCGAGGGGGTCCGCGTCCGCAACCGCAAGATGACCCGGCGTGTGAACAAGACCGGACGGCCCCGGTCGGTGGATGCCCCGCCCGAGGAGCGGCTGGAGCGGCTCGTGCCGGACCTGGCCTTCATCGAGCCCTTGCGGTACGACCGGGTTGTGGCCCTGCTTGCCCGTCGCAACGCCAAGTACTCCCGCAATCGCCATGGAGGTGACGACCCACGCAAGGGCGTCCCGAAGAAGCGGACGGCGTTCCCCGGTCAGCACCTGGCCTGCGGGGTCTGCGGCCGCCCCTACTACTACGGCGGCCACGGCCGCAAACCGCACATGATGTGCAGCGGCAGCCGCGACTACTGCTGCTGGAACGGCGTCACCGTCGACGGCGGCCTGGCTGCGGAGAAGATCACCGCCGCGGCCCTGGCGGAGGTCGCCGCCCTGCCAGACTTCGACCCGGTCTTCCTCGGCGAACTGCGGGCGGAGGCCGCGGCGTTGCATGCCGAGGACGATCGGCGGATCGCGGTCCTCGCCCGTCGTGAGGAGGTGATCGCCCATGCGATCGACAATTTGACGCAGGCGATCGCCGAGATGGGGTCCAGCGCCGCACTGCTCAAGAAGCTCAGGACGTCGGAGTCGGAGCGGGACCGGCTGGCCGCCGAGCGAGGCGAGCTTGAGCGGGCGCCCCGGGCAGTTCTCAATCTCCCGTCCCTCGACGAGGTCCGACAACTCGCCGCCGAGGCATTCGCCGACCTGGCTCGCTCGTCGGCCGAGGCGGGCCGACTCCTCCGCCGTCTGCTCCCGCGGCTCGAGGTCCTGCCCTACCAGCCGTGCGACGGGGGGAACCCGGTCTTGCGGGCCCACCTGATCCTTGACCTTGCCCCGCTGGTGCCCGATGCCCGGGGCCTGGAGGGGCGGGCCGACGTCTTCCAAAGGGAGCTGGTCGTCGACCTCTTCGACCCGCCCCAACGCGTCGCGTTCCGTGAGCGGGTCAAGGACCTGCGAGGCAAGGGACAGACGGAGCGTCAAGTCGCGGCGGCGTTGGGCCTGACCGTGACGGCCGCCCAGGCCGCCGCGGCCCTCGACCGGCGGATGCGCGAGGGGGGCATGGCCGATCCCTACCTCCTCCTGGAGGGGCCGCCGACCGACCAGGAGCGGATGCGCCGGCACAGACACTTGCGGTATCGTTTCAAACCCCTGGCTGGGTATCCGAGGACCGCCGCGGCCTGACGTCCGAAGCGAAGCTTGACCCCGCTGTCCGATCCCGATCCCCCATCGAGCCCCCGCCGCGACCCGCGGCGGGGGCTCGTTTCGTTCCCATAGGCATCACCCCGGAGGAACGCAAGACTCGCCACGACCCCGATCATCTCCCGCGAAGGGCCCCCGCCGACGAGGCGGAGACGCGGGCCACTTTGCTGCGGCTCATCCGACTCCTGGCCGCCGAGGTCGCCCGCCGGATCGCGACCTCGAAGGTCGATGACGGTCCCCGAGCCGCTCCCGAGGATTGAACGCGTCCCGCCGGCTTGGGCCCTTGGACCCTGGGCGGTCTTGAGCGGGACCTCGGCGCTCCGGATCGCACGCGGAAGGTTTTCGGGATTGCGTCACGGCCGTTGGTCGGCGTCCTGGCCAGAGCTTCGGTCCGGGCGGAGCGCTACGTTTCCCCATGATCCTGGAGAGGATGGGCGGCAGGGAGGCACCGCTTACTTCTTTTCAGCACATGGCTTTCCGACATCGGGGCTTGACCCGCCCCCTCCAACCACCGGACCGGCACTTTGGACCTGCGCCCGCCGGTCACCGCGGCCGGGGCTGCTCTGGTGCGCTCGCCCGGGACGACCTGGGTCCCGACCGTCGCGGAGCCTCCCCGACGGCCCGCGGCCTTTGGGCGGGGACTTACTATCGCCCCCAAGCTGCTCACAGCCCCTCCCCCGATGCGTCGGCATCTGGCCCCTCGGGTGGAATGCCGATGCATCGGGGCGGTCGCGGGGTCACGGCAATTTCGCCGGGGCACCGACCGTTCCTTTAGCCATCGGGCGTGGGGCCTTGCCCTCGTCGATGATCGTACGATAGACCTCGGCGTGTTGCGGGTCGAGGCGTAGGGCTTCATCTGCGAGACCGGGAACCGACGGGTCGACGTGACGGAGTTCATCGCCTGGGCGAGGGCCCGCGGCGAAGGGCCCGAGGCCGCCTTCGCCCTCTTCCTGGACGAGCCTCAAGACAAGTGAGGCGACGCAGGGATGGATGGCAGGACGGCAATCCGCGGAGCATGCCGGACGTGGAAGCTTCCGGCTCACCCTACGCCTGTCCCAGCAACCTCTTCGCCGCGTCCCGGTTCGACCCTGGTGACGCGATCCGGGGCCCGGACTTCCCGGCTGTGACTTCGACACCTGTCCCTGCCTTGTTGCAGACCTGAGCAGCTTCTTGGATGGCTATCGCCGCGAGGATGCTGCGTCTCGGCGGGCTTCGCCTGGTGGCGGTGACAAGAGTTCGGCTTGGTCCAATGCCAGAGCCTGCGTGGCTACGTCGCCGGACTCAAGCCGGTAGGCCAATCGTTGCTGGCCGAAGGTATCGTTTGTGCTGCGCGTGGACGGCCAAGGTGTGCCGCAATCCGCTGGCTGGCGAGCGCCACTTGCGGGCCTTCGCGAAGGCCGAGGACATGCCGCCGCACGACAACGCCACGGAGTGGGCGCTGCCCCACGCGGTTCTCTATCGCAAGACCACCTACGGGACCGATAGCGAGGCGGGCATCCGGTTTGTGGTAGGACTGCTGACGGAGGTGGCGACCTGCCGCCAACGGTGCCGCTACGCGCTCAGGTTCCTCAGCACCTGCCTACGAGCCCGCCTCGACGGCACTCCCGCTCCATCGCTGCTGGCCGACCACCACACCACTCGTCCTTTGCCTTACTACGGTGCACGGTTACGAACTACGAGGTCCCTTGGGTGAATCCTTGACGTCTCTGTTTAGTGTACGTATGATCCCAATCCATGGAACCAATGGCCTGGGCGGCTCGGCCGCTCGGCGGATGCGGGCCGAGCCGGCGACACCTTGCGGCCAGATGTTGGGGCGTGGGGCAACGGATGGAGTCGCGGACCATGGCGGAACGTTTTGCCCATCTCAACGGGGCCGGCGGCGAGCCGCATGTTCTGCGGGAACACCTGCGGGATGTGGCCGAGAGGGCCCGCCGGTTCGCCGAGGCGGCGGCCCCGGACGACCATCGACTCGCGGCCCTGGCGACTTGCGCCGGCTGGCTGCATGACCTGGGTAAGTATCGACCGGCGTTCCAGGAGTACCTTTTCGGGAGGAGAGCGAAGGACAAGACCACCCGACACTCGGTCTTCGGCGCCGCCGCCCTCGCCTCGCGTCAGGTCTACAGCGCCTCCTTCGGGGTCATGGGCCATCACGCGGGCCTTCCCGACTTCAACGACTGGCAGCATTCCTTGAAAGACCCCGAACTCGCCTCCTTGACGGAAGCCCCGGGCTTGCTCCAACTCCTCGACGCGGAGCGACCCTCCGGGCCCACCCCCTGGGACGGGGTGGCCGACTGGCCGCCATCCCGAGATGCCGACGGAAGTCCCAAGACTTCCCCGGATGTCGAGTTGGCGTATCGCATCCTCTTCTCCTGCCTGGTCGACGCCGATTTCCTGGACACGGAGGCCTACTTCACGGGTCGTTCGCGACGGCCCGCCTCGCTCGATGCCGCCTCCGCCTCGGCCCTGGCCGACCGGCTCGCCGACGCGATCGGGAGGATCGCCGGGGGAAAGACGGAGGCGACGGCGGTCGACGGGGTCCGGGCCGAGGTCCATGCCGCGTGCCTCCGGGCGGCGGCGTTGCCTCCGGGGCTGTTCAGCCTCTCGGCCCCGACCGGCTCGGGCAAGACGCTCGCGTCGATGGCCTTCGCCCTGGAGCACGCCCGGCAACACGGGCATCGGCGGGTGATCGTCGTCCTGCCGTTCCTGGCCATCATCGAGCAGAACGCCCGCGTCTACCGCCAGGCCCTCGACCCCGACGGGACGGGCCTCGTCCTGGAGCACCATTCGGCCGTCAATCGCGAGAGCGACGCGGACGACCGCACGCGCGACGCGGACAATTCCGACCCCCAGGACAGGCCACGGGCCGATCAGGCGGCCGAGAACTGGGACGCGCCGGTGGTTGTGACGACGGCCGTCCAGTTCCTGGAGTCGCTGTTCTCGCGGCGGCCCGGGCGTTGCCGGAAGCTCCACAACATCGCGAGGTCGGTTGTCATCCTCGACGAGGCCCACTCGCTCCCCTTCCCGGTGCTCGACCCAACCCTGGGGGTCCTGCGCGGCCTGTCGAGAGGCTTCGGGGTCACGGCGCTGCTCTGCTCGGCGACCCGCCCGACCTTCGCCCAGGCCAGGCCCCTGCCCAGCGGCTTCGTCGAGGGGGAATGCCGCGAGGTTCTCGACGACGACGCCGAGACGGCCCGCGCCCTGAGGCGGGCCCGCCTCGAATTGCCCTTCCTCAACGAGACCTTGTCGTGGGACGTGCTCGCCGACCGGCTGATGGATGAGCCGAAGGCCCTGGTCATCGTCAACCTCCGCAAGCACGCCCAGACCCTCCACGACGCACTGAAGGCCCGGAAGGCCAAGGGCCTCTTCCACCTCTCCAGCGCGATGTGCCCGGCGCATCGGGAGGCGGTCCTGGGCAAGCGCCCCAACCCCGCGAAGGGGACGATTTATCGTGCGTTGGAACGGTCACGTTGCCTGGTCATCAGTACCCAAGTCATCGAGGCCGGGGTTGATATCAGCTTCCCCGTCGTCTACCGGGCGATCGCGCCGTTGGATTCGATCCTCCAGGCGGCGGGGCGTTGCGACCGCGAGGGGGAACTGACGCGGATCGCCGGGCACCCCGCGGGGCGGGTCGTCGTCTTCCAGCCCGAAGGGGACTTCATCGCCCCGCCGGGCTACTACCTGCGAGCAACCCAGGAGGCCGCCATCCTCCTGGAAACGCACGCGGACGACCCGTCCCGGGTCCTGGACGACCCCGAGATCTTCCGTCACTACCATGCCCGCCTGGTCGCCAGTGGCGAGGGGGCCGATTACGCCGCGAAGATCCAGGATCAACGCCGCCGACTGAACTTCCGCGAGGTCGACGGGCTGTTCAAGGTGATTGACGAGGCCGGTCGTGGGGTAGTCGTCCCCTACGCTGAAGGGGCCGAGTTGATCAAGTCCGCGAGTTCCAAGGGCTACATCACCCTCGACGACCGTCGACGGCTCCAACGCTACACCATCGGCCTCATGCCCAGTTGGGTCGATGCCCTGACCCGCAGGGGCGACATCAAGCCATTGATCCGCGGCCAGGACGATGGCCCGCTTCTCTATGTCGGCGGGCAATACGACCCGTCCCTGGGGCTGCGGCTCGGCGAGTTGCCACCGGAGTCTTTCAGCTGCTTTTGAGCCCCCGGCCCGAGCGGGGCGCGTGCCTGGGCGATCACGCTGTTCGATTTTCGCAAGCCATTTCAATCAGCTCCCCAAGCTCCGGACCCATTCCCGACACCACGACCCGAGAGGTGGCGATGAATCCGAGTGAACGACCTTGTCTTGTCTCGCTGCGAGTCTGGGGCGACTTCGCGTGCGCCACTCGACCCGAACTCAAAAGTGAACGCGTGTCCTATCCCCTGCTAACTCCATCGGCGGCCCGAGGCGTTTTAGAAGCAATCTATTACGAGCCCCAGATGCACTATCTCATCGACAACATCGGGGTGATTCGGCGGGGCACCTGGTTCTCGTTCCGGCGTAACGAGGTGACCAAGGTCGTCTCGATGAAGCATGCAGCCCGGGCGATGGAGGGCGGGCCGCCGCTGGAGCCGATTCGCGCTGGCGGTGGCGCCCCGGACGCGACCCAGCGTGGCATGCTCGCCCTGGCCGACGTTGAATACCTCATCACCGCCGAGATCCGCCTGACCGACCGTGCCGAGCCTCCCCGCGACAACCTGGAGAAGTATCGCGGCCAGTTCGTCCGCCGGGCAAAGGTCGGCAAGTGTGCGCATCGCCCCTATCTCGGAGTTCGAGAATTCGACGCCCATTTCGCCCTGATCGAGGACCCGCGGTCGGTGGAACTGTGCGCCCAGGAGTGGCCCAAGGAGGACCTCGGCTTGATGCTCTACGACGTGTTCGACCCTCGTCAGCGGGCCTCGGGCCGCGACGTCGCGCCACGGCCCGTCTTCTTCCGAGCCAGGATCGAGGACGCCCGGCTCCCTTGCCATCCCGACCGAGTCGAGCTCATCGGGAAAGGGGTGACGCCGTGATCCTCCAGGCCCTCGCCGATGTCGCCATCAAGGCCGGACTCGTCCAGGGGATGGCCATCCGCAAAAGGCTCGTCCACCTGGTCCTGCGGATCGACCCGGACGGCCAGATCGCCTCGACTTCCCCCTGGATCGTGCTCACCCGCACGGTCCCCGGTCCAAAGAACACGACGAAAGAAGAGCCAGGCGCGGTCCTGGAGATGCCCGAATACCCCGGGGTGAACGCCGGAGGCAAGGCCCACTTCCTGGCCGACTCGGTCGACAAGATCCTTGGCGTCTCGGGGAAGTCGGGAGAGCCAATCCCCGACGACGGTAAGAACGCTGCGAAAGCGTTTCTCCATTATTGGAAGCGGATTGAGGACGCCTTTGCCGAGACCGGGGACGCCGAACTCTCGGCGATGCTCAAGTTCCGCGACCGTTATCTCAAGGCCGGCGACCGCAGGGCCGCCTTGGAGGCGATCGTGGGCTTCGAGCCGGTCGGCAAGGACCCGCGACCCACCTTCGCGACCCGGTCCGCCGGCCAGCCTCCCCAGTCGCTCGACGGCCGGACGATGACGTTTCGGGTCGGCAACGCGCCTACTCCCGTCTTCGCCGACGACTCGGCGCTTCGCGGCTACTGGGAGGGCCAATTCCGCAAGGAACGGTTCGCCGCCACGCCCGCCGACGCGGCTTCGGGACGCGGGACGTGCCTGGTCACCGGCGAGGAAAATGTCCCGATCGCCGAGGTCCACCGGACGACCATCAAGGGCGTCCCCGGCCTGCCGCCGATCGGCGGCTACCTCGTCTCCTTCGCCTCCGAGGCACCCAGCCTCGCGTCCTACGGATTCGAGGGCGGCTGGAACTCGCCGGTCTCCGAGGACGTCGCCCTGGCCTACGCCTTGGGCCTTAACCACCTCCTGGCCACCCCAGACTCGCGGAAGAAGATCGGCGAGTCGGTGGTCTGTTCCTGGATCGATACCCGGCCTGAGGCCGGCGGAGTCATGCTCAACCTCCTCGACGCCCCGACCGCCGAATCGCGGACCAAGTTCTTCGAGCGGCTCGACCTGGGCCAGCCAGACCATGCCATCGAGGCCGAGCATTACCGCTCACTGACCCTGTCGGCCAACGGCGGGCGCGTCGTCGTCCGGCGCTGGCTCGACGTGCCCTTGAAGGAAGCAGTCGACGCCGCGAAACGCTGGTTCCAGGACCTGGACGTCGAGGAAATCGAAGTCCCCCGCGCCGCCGGTAAGCCCTCGAAACGTCGCCCCTCAAACTCGGACGAAGCCCCCAGCGACGCGTTCGCTCCGGAGACCCCCCGTCATTCCCCCTACGCGATTCTGCCTCTCGCCTGGGCGACGGTGCGGGTCCCCAAGGATGCCCAGTCGACCACCTTCGACGCCCTCTACCGAGCGGCGTTGGACCCCCGGCGGTTCAACCCCCATTTCCTGCTGTCGCCGGCCCTCGACCGGCTGCGGATCGCCGCGGCGGAACGCGGCAGTGGCGTCCGGTTCGACACCTCTCGCTTCGCGCTGCTGAAGCTGATCCTCGTCCGAATACCCCATCCCGAAGGACCGCCCATGCCCATCGAACGAACCCTCTGCGAGACGGCTGATCGGCCCTACAACTGCGGGCGGCTTCTGGCCGTCCTGGATGATCTCCAGCGGGCGGCGCAGGGACCCGTCAACGCGGACATCGTGTCGCGATTCTACGGAGGAGCCTCAACTTACCCGGGCTCGGTGTTCCCGCGCCTTCTTGACCTGGCCAAGGTCCACACGAAGAAGCTCCAGAAAAGCCCTGAAAAGAAGAAGCAGGCTCGGGGCTGGGCGCTGATGGCCCGGATCGACGACATCGCGGCGCTGATCCGGCCGACCGAGGGAAAAGACGTGGCCGAGTTTCCGAGCTTGTTGACCGTTGAGGAGCAAGGGCGATTCGCTCTCGGCTTCCACCAGCAGAAAGCCGCCGACGCCCGCTCCATCAAAGCCTACCTCGCCGCGAAGGCCGCCGGGCAAAAGCCCGCCGAGGACGCCGTCCTGGAAGCCCTCGCCGATGTCACCCCCGCCAATGACTCCGAGTAACCCGAACCTACCCATCCCCGTCAGGAGTTCCGAACCGCCATGTCCGAGCCCATCGCCCATCGCCACGACCTGCTGATCCTCTTCGAGGTCACCAACGGCAACCCCAACGGCGACCCCGACTTCGGCAACCAGCCGCGCCAGGACCCCGTCTCCGGCCGGGGCCTGGTCTCCGACGTTTGCCTCAAACGCAAGGTCCGCAACTACGTCGACTTGTTTCCGCCCACGCCCAACGGCAAGGCATTCGACATCCTCGTCAAGCAGGGGAACATCCTTAACACCAAGGGAGGCGAGGCCGAGGCCGCGACCAGGGACCAGGTCAAGGCCAAGGAGAAAGCCAAGGTCAAGGACGAGCACGGCCGGCTCATCAAGGACTGGCTTTGCCGCCAGTATTACGACATCCGGACCTTCGGCCAGGTTATCGCCACCGGCAGCGGTGTGATGGCGGGCTCCCCCCACGGCCAGATCCGGGGCCCCGTTCAGTTCAGCTTCGGCCGGTCGTACCACCCGATCACCACCCAGGAGATCACGATCACCCGTTGCGCCGTGACCAGGGAGGAGGACGCCGCCAAGGAGCGGACGATGGGCCAGAAGCACATCGTCCACTACGGGCTGTACTCGGCGAAGTGCTACGTCTCGCCCGCCTTTGCCCGGAACACCGGGTTTGATGACGCCGATTACCAACTCCTGATCGACGCCCTATCGCACCTCTTCGACCACGACCGCTCGGCGGCGCGGGGCGACATGGTCGTCCGGGGCGTCCTGGACTTCGAGCACGTCGGCACCCAGGCCGGCGCCAATGCCGAGCAGAATCGCCGCGAGGCGATGCTCGGCTGCGCCCACGCCCACGAATTGTTCGACTCCGTCCGGGTCGAGTTGAAGGACCCGACGGTGGCCAGCCCCCGGGGCTTCGACGACTACCGGGTGGAGGTCGGCTTCGACGAGTCGAGGTTCCCCGGCGTGCGGCTCCACCGCCACGTGGACCCGTCGCGATGACGCCCGGGGACCCGGAGGGGGACGACCTCGTCCCCCTCTCGGCCCTCAACGCGCTGCTTTACTGTGACCGCCGCGCGGCGCTGCGCCACCTGGACGGCCTGTACGTCCACAACGAGCACACCCGCCGCGGCGAGGCGCTGCACGCCCGGGCCGACCGGCCCGGGTTCGAGCGTCGCAAGGGCGTCCGGACCGAGCGGGGCCTGTGGATCGCCTCGCGACGGTTGCGGCTCTACGGACGGGCCGACCTGGTCGAGTTCCGCCGAGACCCCGGGCCGAGGCGGCGGGGGGCCCCGGCCCCCGAGACCGCCTACCCGGTTGAGTACAAGCGCGGCCGCGGCCGCCGCTGGGACAACGACGAGGTCCAGCTCTGCGCCCAAGCCCTCTGCCTGGAGGAGATGCTGGGCCGCCCGGTCCCCGCCGGCGCGATCTACCACGCCCAGAGCAAGGCCCGCCGCGAGGTTGCCTTCACCGAGGCCTTGCGGGCCGAGACCGTCGGCGCGATCGGGCGCCTCCACAACCTGCTCGCCTCGGGGCGGGCCCCGAGGCCCGTCCGTAAGCCGCAATGCCGCGGCTGCTCGCTCCGGGGGGAATGCCTCCCGGAGGCCTTCGCCGATCCCAGGCGCCTCGCCTCATTGGCGCGGGGCCTCTTCACCGTGCCTGCCGAAACATTCGACCCCGCGTCCGACCTTCCCCGGGAGGCTTGATCGGCCCGTGGACACCCAACTCAACACCCTCTACGTCTTCACGCAAGGCTCGTACCTCCGACGCGACCATCGGACGGTCGTCGTCGAAGTCGAGAAGGTCAACCGCCTGACCCTGCCGATCCACAACCTCGACGCGATCGCCGCGTTCGGCCAGGTGATGGTCAGCCCGGGCCTGATGGAACTCTGCCTGGAGTCGGGCGTCGCCCTGACGTTCCTCTCCGAGTCGGGCCGCCTGATCGGGCGGGTCGACGCCCCACGCTCGGGCAACGTCCTGCTCCGTCGCGAGCAATTCCGGCGGGCCGAACGGCCCGAGGGGTGCCTCGCCCTGGCGCGGTCGTTCGTGGCGGGCAAGATCCAGAACGCCCGCGGCGCCCTGGTCCGGGCCGCCCGCGAGGCCGACTCCGCCGACGACCGCGCCGCGCTGGACTTCGCCTCGAATCGCCTGGCCGAGGGCCTCGGGGCCCTCCCCGCGGCCGGGACGCTCGACGAGGTCCGCGGCCGGGAGGGGGACGCGGCCCGCTGCTACTTCGCGGCCTTCCCGCACATGATCCGCCATGGCCGCGCCGAGCTGGGCATGACGGGCCGGTCTCGCAGGCCGCCGTTGGATCCGGTCAATGCCCTCCTCTCGTTCAGCTATGCGTTGATCGTCCAGGACTGCGTCGCGGCGTTGACGGCCGCCGGCCTCGACCCCGACATCGGCTTCCTCCACGCCGACCGCCCCGGCCGCCCGTCCCTGGCGCTGGACCTGGTCGAGGAGTTCCGCCCGATGGTGGCCGACCGCCTGGTGCTGACCCTCCTGAACCGCCGCCAGATCACCCCCGAGCAATTCCACCGCCGCGAGGGTGGCGGAGTCGAGATCAACGCCGAGGCCCGCAAGACTCTGGTGCAGGCGTTTGTGGCCCGCAAGCGAGAGGAGCTGACCCACCCGCTGTTGGGTACGCGGGCCCGGGTCGGGCAGCTGCCCTTCCTTCAGGCCAAGATCCTCGCCCGGCACCTCCGCGGCGACTCCGAAATCTACCTGCCCTGCATCGTCCGCTGACGCCCGCGGCCCCGAGGAGTTCCTCACGCCCATGCTGCTCCTGATCACCTACGACGTCGCTACGGCCGACGCCGCCGGCCGGCGGCGCTTGCGTCATGTCGCCACGGCGTGCAAGAACTACGGCCTGAGAGTCCAGAAGTCGGTCTTCGAGTGCCTCGTCGGCCCCGAGCAAGAGGTCCTCCTTCGGCAGTCACTCCTCTCCATCATCGATATCTCGCGGGATAGTCTCCGCATCTACCCGCTCGATCAAACTTCTCGAGACAAGATCGAGCACCACGGCATCAATCCCCCCCTGGACCTCAAAGGCGCCTTGATCGTCTGAGGTCCGAATCGGTGCGTCGGCCCCTCCTGCTTTTTGACAATTCGCTCGACATGCATGATACTGATTCCTCCATCGCGGACCTCAAGCTCCGGCTCAAGGCCGGGAGGTTCGCGATCGCCATAAGTTGTGTCATAGCAACGACCTTTGGCCTATTGCTCCGGGGCAATCCCGTGAGATCCGATCCATCTCCCGGAGATCCGCGATTTCACGATCGAAAGTCCCTGCTCTTCAATGAGTTGGAGCTAGGCCGTTCCCCCCGACTTCACCCTCGGGGGCTGATTGAAACAAGTCCCACGGCTTCGACGAGCCGGCACCAAAGAGGTTCCCCCCGACTTCACCCTCGGGGGCTGATTGAAACTTTCCGTTTGCGATTGACTGGCAGGTTGAGGCTTGTTCCCCCCGACTTCACCCTCGGGGGCTGATTGAAACCTTGCCCAATGCCCACGGAGTTCATTGGCAAGAGGTTCCCCCCGACTTCACCCTCGGGGGCTGATTGAAACGGCAATCCGAGTTGATGGAACCGAGCCAGGTGGACGGTTCCCCCCGACTTCACCCTCGGGGGCTGATTGAAACTCTTGCATCTGAGGGGCAAGATCCAACCCCAGCGCCGGTTCCCCCCGACTTCACCCTCGGGGGCTGATTGAAACTTGATCTGATCCAGGGCGTTGAGGGCGTCCAGGCAGTTCCCCCCGACTTCACCCTCGGGGGCTGATTGAAACCGGAGGATGGCCCCATAGAGCTTACTGTTGGCGTGTTCCCCCCGACTTCACCCTCGGGGGCTGATTGAAACCAGATGTCGTAGCCGTTCTGGACCTTGCCGACCGGGTTCCCCCCGACTTCACCCTCGGGGGCTGATTGAAACCGGTCCGGGTTGCCATAGCCGCCGCTCTCGCTGAGTTCCCCCCGACTTCACCCTCGGGGGCTGATTGAAACAGGCCCTCCGCGTCCGGGTGCTGGGCCTCGACGCGTTCCCCCCGACTTCACCCTCGGGGGCTGATTGAAACAGGCCACCGGGATCGCCAAAGCCCACCCGGCGGCCGGTTCCCCCCGACTTCACCCTCGGGGGCTGATTGAAACTGGATCGCGGCCCGCAACCTTGCGTGTTCGGTCGTTCCCCCCGACTTCACCCTCGGGGGCTGATTGAAACAGGGCAACGGCCGCGAATTTGGCGGTCGTGGTGCGTTCCCCCCGACTTCACCCTCGGGGGCTGATTGAAACCAAGGATGGGGAAGAGTTCGACCTGCTGGAGCAAGGGTTCCCCCCGACTTCACCCTCGGGGGCTGATTGAAACAGCGTTTGCTCGGTGAAGCTGGGGCCCAGGCCGGTTCCCCCCGACTTCACCCTCGGGGGCTGATTGAAACTTCATCCTCCCTATTTAACCCGCACCCGGCACGAGGTTCCCCCCGACTTCACCCTCGGGGGCTGATTGAAACGGGTCCTCGGCCGCCGATCCTCCCCTCCCGTCGTGTTCCCCCCGACTTCACCCTCGGGGGCTGATTGAAACGTGACTTGCCGTCCCGGCAGGCGACGACGGAGAAGTTCCCCCCGACTTCACCCTCGGGGGCTGATTGAAACCGATGGGTGCGGCCACCCCGACAGTGGACCTCGACGTTCCCCCCGACTTCACCCTCGGGGGCTGATTGAAACAGAACTTGCGCGCGAACTCGTCGCGCATCCAGCGGTTCCCCCCGACTTCACCCTCGGGGGCTGATTGAAACTGCGCGGGGGAGTTCGAGCAGGGGCTTTGCTCGAGTTCCCCCCGACTTCACCCTCGGGGGCTGATTGAAACCAGTGAGTTCAAGGCGTCCAAGGGTCTGCCCACAAGTTCCCCCCGACTTCACCCTCGGGGGCTGATTGAAACCTCGAAGACCTCGACCGGCGGGCGTGGACCCAACGTTCCCCCCGACTTCACCCTCGGGGGCTGATTGAAACAAGTAAGCCGCAAGACAATCGGGATGATCCGAGCGTTCCCCCCGACTTCACCCTCGGGGGCTGATTGAAACTTGCCACTGGAGTCAGCGACGGCCGAGGCGACGGCGTTCCCCCCGACTTCATCCTCGGGGGCTGATTGAAACTTGAGCCGGATGGCGACGTGCGGCGAACAGGCGAGTTCCCCCCGACTTCATCCTCGGGGGCTGATTGAAACTACATGGCTCATAAGTACGCGACCCGGGCCCGTGGTTCCCCCCGACTTCATCCTCGGGGGCTGATTGAAACTGGGGGTCGTTGTCGACGCAGAGCACCCGGCGGGTTTCCCCCGACTCCATCCTCGGGGGCTGATTGAAACAGCGCTCAAGCCCCGGAGGTCTCTCCCTTTTGGACTTCCCCACGGATGGCGGGCGCCAGGTTACGAGCGTAAGCACGAACCCAGGAGTCCACCATGCCCACGATGCGACGGACGTTTACTGCTGGGTTTCAGGCCGAGGCCGTGAAGCTCGTCACCGAGCAGGGGCGGAGTTTCGTCGAGGCCTCACGCGACCTGGACATCGGCGAGAGTACGCTCAGGAGCTGGAGGCGGGCGATCGCCAAGGGCGGTGCCCTGGCGTTCCCGGGGCGAGGCAATCCGCCCGCCCAGGAGGAGGAATTGCGCCGCCTTGGGGCCGAGGCCAAGCGGCTCACGATGGAGCGTGACATCCTGAAAAAAGCGACGGCCTTCTTCGCCAGGGAGTCGTCATGAGGTACGACTTCGTCGAGCGCCACCGGGATCGATGGCCGGTCCGGCTGATGTGCCGGGTCCTGCGCGTCTCCCCGGGCGGCTACTACCACTGGCGGGGAAGGCCGACGAGCCGCAGGGCGAAGGGGCGCGACGACCTGGTCGTCGCCATCAAGGCCGTGCATGACGAGGTCAAGGCCCGCTACGGCAGCCCGCGGATCCACGCCGAGTTGGCCGCCTGGGGCCTGCCCTGCTGCGTGAACACCGTGGCCCGGCTGATGCGCCGGGAGGGGATCGCCGCCAAGACCAAGCGGAAGTTTCGCTGCACGACCGACTCGAACCACGGCCGCCCGGTGGCCGAGAACGTGCTGGATCGCCAGTTCGAGCCAGCGGCAGACGATCGGGCCTGGACGGCCGACATCACCTAGGTCGCGACCGGCGAGGGTTGGCTCTACCTGGCCGCCGTGGAGGACCACTACTCCCGTAAGATCATTGGCTGGTCGATGGGGCCGCGGATCGACAGCCGGCTGGTCGTCGACGCCCTGGAGATGGCCCTCGCCCGTCGCCTGCCCGGGGAGGGGCTCGTCGCCCACTCGGACCGGGGGAGCCAGTACGCCAGCGAGCATTACCAGGGGATCTTGGCCGGCCATGGGATCGTCTGCAGCATGAGCCGGCGGGCGAATTGCTGGGACAACGCGCCGATGGAGAGCTTCTTGGCGTCGCTGAAGAAGGAGCTGACGCGTGGCGAATTCCACGCCACGAGGCAGGAGGCAAGGGCGAGCATCTTCGAGTACATCGAGGTCTTCTTCAACCGAGTCCAGCGACATTCGTCGCTGGGATACCAATCACCCGCCGAGTACGAGAGAGCCGGATAAACCCTTATCTCGGCCCCCGCCATCCGTGGGGAAGTCCACTTCTTCTGCTCGCTGTACGCCAACCGCAGGGTCTCCCAGCGGGTGGTGATGCGATGGCTGGGCTACTCCGACAGCCGCATGGTAGAACATTACTATCACCTGCACGACGAGCAGGCCCGCTGCCAGATGGGCCTGATCAAACTGTACGACGAGGAGACCTCCGGCCGCGTGGCTGGTGGCAAGTCCGGTTCCTGACGTGGCGGACATCGGGTAGACCGCCATGCTGGCCAGCCTCCGGCCGCGTGGCCGGTGGCAAGTCCGGTTCCTGAACGGGGGAATTGCCGGGGGGAAGGCTGTCGAGGTTCATAACCGCCGATGTGGACGGCTGGATTGGCACAGTTTCGACACAGTGGACTGTGCCAACAAGGACGGCTCACCCTAACCCGAGCTAGATGCATAAGTTAGGGCGAGCCGTGATTGCAAAGCGGAGGGGGTGGGATTCGAACCCACGGACCTTTTGAGGGGTCAACGGTTTTCAAGACCGTCTCCTTAAACCACTCGGACACCCCTCCGGTAGGCACTTACGTCGCATAACCAATCACCATACCGGAATCCTTAACGGATTCGCCCCCCAAGCGGGGGGTCAGCGATGCCGCGGAAGTTAGAAGTCGGTCTGAAGAATGGTCACTGGTACAGCGAGGCGGGGGGCAAGGCTCGATACTTCGGGCGGGTCGATCAGACGACCAAGCATGAGGCGATGGCGAGGCTCTATGCCGCACTCGTCGGTGGGGAGCAAGTCGCTGAACCTCATGTGACCCGGATTCCAGGAAATCATGCTCCCGTCGCCATCGCCGATCGCGTGGTTCGTGTAATCCCCCAAACAACAGTCAACGATCTCGTCTCACGCTTCCTCGTATGGCTGGAACGCAACCGATCCGCTAGGACGCATAAGGAGCGTTCCCGGCACCGCTCACGGCTCCGTTCCGCCTTCGGCGACCTAGGCCGTGTGGAAAAATTCTAGGGTCTTTGAGCAGGATAGGGTGGGTTCTCGACCTCGACCTTTGTCCGGAGGAGGTACGATGCGTAGCCACGAGATTACGGATGATCGCTGGGAACGCGTCAAGGATCTCCTCCCCGGCCAGCCCAGCGACCCTGGTGTGGCTGCCAAGGATAATCGTCTCTTCATCAACGCCGTCCTTTGGATCGCCAAAACCGGGGCACCCTGGCGTGACCTGCCCGAGCGGTTCGGACCCTGGGGCTCGGTCTGGAAGCGATTCGATCGTTGGGCCAAGAAAGGGGTCTGGAAGCGAGTGTTCGAGACGCTCCAAGATCCTGACCTGGAGCGGATGATCCTCGACGGCACGGTGACTCGAGCCCATCAACATGCCGCCGGGGCGGCAAAAAAGGGGGCGCGGACCAGGCCCTCGGCCGTTCCCGAGGCGGATTCAGCACCAAGATCCACATCATCGTCGATGCCCTGGGCAACCCGGTGGACTTCGTCCTGACAGGTGGAGAAGTCGCCGATGTCACCCAGGCCGAGCCGTTGATGGAGGGACGTGAGGCAGGGGCGTTCATTGCGGATAAGGGCTACGACAGCGATGCGGTGGTCGCGAGTGCGAAGGGGCGAGGGGCCGAGGCGGTCATCCCCTCGAAGAAGAACAGGAAAGTCGCTCGTGACTACGACAAGCATTTGTACAAGGAGAGGGTGAAGGTCGAATGGTTTATCAACCTGATCAAGCAGTATCGCCGGGTGGCCACTCGCTACGAGAAGACGTCCCGAAACTTCCTTGGATTTGTTCATGTGATATCGGTCATGGTGCTGTTACGGTAGCCCAACTGACCTATCTTTCCTAGAATTTGTCTACACTGCCTAGAAGGTCGCCCCCTCAACTGAATTAACAGCCGCCCCTCCTGCCCCGGCCTCGGGGAGGAGAATTTATGTCAATTTGCTCGATAGAAAAGGTTCAACGTGGAATTGGTGTCAATTCAGTTTTTCGCTCCGGGATCACCGGCAATTCGTTGGCGTTGGTCCGTTTTCGCGGAGCGGCGACCTGGATCTGGAAGCGTTGGCTGTCACGCCGTCGGCGTGGCGGTCGGGTGTTTTGGCACCGTCTGAATCGGTTCTTGAAGCGTGATCCGCTTCCGGGAGCGTTCGCGGTCCACTCGGTGTGCCGTCACGTAGTGAGCGATTGACATGACGAGCCGGCTGCCTTCATCGGGCAAGTCCGGATCCGTGGGAGCCTTGGAGCAGCAACCCCCCAAGGCGACCCGACCCGACCCGGATTTCCGGATTTCCCGCGTCCCGCGGGGTCCGCTGCGGCGAGAGGTTAGGCGACGGAGCCATTAGGTGTCGGTGGCGTGGGCATCGAGACCTAAACGTACGCGCCCGGCTTCGCTGAGGTTACGGCGGATTCGATTTGGGTTGCGATGGCCTTGAGGGCCGGGAGTCGATTTGTCGGCAGTTCGATGATGGCCAGGCTTCGACCCTTGAGATTCTGCTGGTATCGCAGGTTCTTGGCGGCGGTGACGATGGCGTCGGCATTGCCTTCAAAGCCGGACAGGAGCGTGCCGTTCGATGTCCCTGCAAGGCCGAGTTCTTGAACCGTGATCACTTGATGCTCGGGACCGAAGAATCGCGGCATCGGCCGAGGCAGGTTCCCATCAAGGACGATCCGCATCGCCTTTGCCCCACGCCAGTCGGAGGAACTCCTCGGCGTCGCCGCGATCCACCGAGGGGAACATCTCCAGGAATTCGCCGAGAGTGCACCCATCATCGAGATAATCGAGCAGTGGCTGGGCGGGCACTCGACTGGCGCGGAAGACAAGCGTCCCACCCATCAGGGCGGGATCGGAGCGGACCGGGCTGCAGCGGGACTTCACCATGACGCAACCTTATCGACCCTCAAACCTTGGGTCAAGCGTCGCGACCGTGCGGGTCCGCCGCGAGCCGAGTCTGGGCGATCCGCCACTGGAGAGTCCACGACACTTGTCGATATCCAGAATATCCTTTCTTTATCTCCTTTTACCCTGCCGCGATTGGCCGTGATTGATTTCTCGAAAACTTCACGGGAAATTCGCGAAACAGTGCGGCGCCCCTGGGGATAGTCTTTGGGTATCGGTGATACTGGCCTCGAGAGTCGCCGCCGTAACATTTGCCCGACCCCCCCCTCGGGAACATCTGATGAAATTGCTGCTGCCCGTCGCGCTTTTGCTTGGCCTCGCCCCCGTTTCCTTGTTCGCGGGGACCGTTACGCTGGATTTCGAGGGACCGACCAGCTACGCGTCCATCGCGGACTTTTACAATGGCGGCACTGACAGCGCGGGGGTCGCCGGCCCGAACCTGGGCGTCACCTTCGGCCTGGATGACCTGGGGTTGAAGAACGATGAACTCGGCCCCTATTTCTCGAATGCCCCCTCGCCGCTGGGCATCATGACGCCAGTCGGGCCCGACACGGCGATGGATGTCGCCGCCGGCTTCACCGACCTCCGTTTTTTCTACACTTCGTCCGACGACGTGGCCAGCGGCGTGCAGGTGTGGAGCGACCTGGGAGGTCAGGGTCGCCTGCTCGCGTCTTTCGACCTGACGAAGAACGCCGATGCGGGCGTTGCCGACCCGTTCGCCCACTTCGATCAGCGGCGGACTGGTCCCCTGGGTGAGACTGCGTATTCGGTGACCTTCGCCAACTCGGTCGGCTTCGCCGGTTTCGACGACATCGCGGTCGCGGCGGTGCCGGAGCCCCGGTCCGTCTCGCTGGTCGCCGCCGGCCTCCTGGGTTTGCTGGCCCTGCGACATCGGTCGGGCCATCGGGCTCGCGGTCTGCCTTGTTCTTGAATCGGAGGCTGGCCTTTGTCGCGGTTGCCTCGGGCATTCCTGACTATCGACGACTGGCCGACCCGGTCGGTGACGCGTTTTCGGGAATGAGTTCGCACGATTCCGCGTTGACAAGTTTTGCGGTCTCGGCAAGATACGGCGTCCCTGCCGAGCCTCGCCGGACCGCCCTGGCGTGGAGAGGGGGGGCCGTCGACCAGGATGGTCGAAGGGGGCTCCGCCATGCAGGGATTGCTCAGGGGGGCTTTGGCCGTCGCCATGATGGTGACGATGGTCCAGGGCGGCTGGGCCGACGAGCCGACGGCGGCCCGCCAGGTCGCGCCAAAGTATCCGCATGGGTCGGTCAAGCGGGCCGAGATTGGGGATGGGCCGAAGTCGTTCTGGCTGTTCGAGCCGGCCGACCCGATGCCCCGCCAGGCCCCCGTCGTCGTGTTCCTGCACGGTTGGCTGGCCGTCAACCCAGGGCCTTATGGGGCGTGGATCGACCATCTGGTCCGGTCGGGGTATTGCGTGATCTACCCGAGGTATCACCTGGACTGGCGGACCCGGCCGGTGGAGTTCCTCCCCAATTCCCTGGCGTCGGTCCGCGACGGGCTCGATGCTCTGGGGTCGGCGCCGGGTCGGGTTCGTCCGGATCGGGAGCGGTTTGGGTTGATCGGGCATTCGGCGGGGGGGAATTTGGCGGCGTTGATGGCGGCGGTGGCGGCGGATGAGGGGTTGCCCGAGCCCAAGGCGGTCGTCTGCGTCATGCCCGGGGAGGTGGCGGCCCTGCGCGACCCGGACCTCGGCAAGATCCCGGCGAAGACCCTGCTGGCGGTCGTCGCGGCCGAGCATGACTGGATCGTCGGCGACAACCGCGCCCGGCAGATCTTCGCCGAGGCCGCCAGCATCCCCCCGGAGCGAAAGGAGTTTATCCTGTTCCGGACCGACCGGCATGGGTATCCGCCCCTGCTGGCCAACCACGCCTCGGCGACCGGCGGGGATTCGGCCTTTGATACGGGCGAGGGGCCGTTTCGCACGATGCAGATGGCCAACGCTCGGGTCGATGCGCTGGACCGCTTCGGACTCTGGAGGGTGGCCGACGTGACCCTGGAGGCGGGGTTTGCCGGCCGGACCCTGGATGAGGCGACCGACCACGGGGCTTTGTTTCGCGACCTGGGCTCGTGGAGCGACGGTCAGGAGGTGGCCCATCCGGTGGTGGGCGACGATCTGGGGGCGATCCCCCGGGTCCGGTTCCCCAACGGCTTGCACGTGGTCCCCTGGCGGTTCGTTGGGCGGGTCGCGGAGGACGTGGAGCGGCGTTGATGCGTGGGCGGGCCGCTTGACAGACGGGCCGTCGGGGCAAACAGTAAAGGGGAGAGGGGCCCGCTTCCGGCCCACTTTTCGAGGTCCGCGCATGCTTCGCCGCAGGTCCGACAGCCGCCGACGTTTGCTCTGCCTGGGGATCGCGCTGCTGATCCTTGGGGTGGGGAATGTCCCGTGGCCTCGGGCGGACTTCCACAACATCCGCCACCACGATGGGCCGGGCGAGTCGTGCCCGCTGCACGACCACCTGCTAGGCTCGCACCCCGAGGCCGGGCGGGCCGAGGACGTGGCGGTCCTGCACTGGCACTGGGTTCCCCCGCATTGCCCAACGCCCGTCGACGACCCGGCCGCGATGCACGCTCTAACCCAGGATTGGCCAGCGGCCGAGGGCGCTGGAAGCCTCATCCTGGTGCCGCCCGAACCGTCCGGCTGGCTCGAAGCCGAGACTGGCCCGATGACCGACGCGGTGGCTTCGCTTTTCGAGCCGTGCCCGATCCGGCCGCCGGGTCCGCGACTGGACGCGGGGGCATTGCGCGCCTCGGCGTCCCTGCTGGACGGCCCACCGCCCTTGACGATCTTGCTGGGTCGCTGGACCTGCTGAGACGGCGTGACTTCGCGTCGTGGCGCCATCGCGCGCCCGCTGGGATGTCACCGTCGGGGGATTTTGTCCCCCGGTCTTCTCCTGTTCAGGCCGCCAAGACGCCCGGCCCGCCGACTTTTGGGCGGGATGGGTGAAGGAGGTCGTCGATGCGTCTATCCCTGGGCCGTTGGGGTCCCGTTGGGGCGCTCGCGGTGGCCGGAATGGCCGTCGCGTTCCTGGTGGGTAACGTCCTGCACGACCCGCTCTTCCATGCCCGGGCCGCTCTGGCTGCCGTGGCGGGTTCGGCTTCCGAGGCGGAAGCGGAGACGCCCGGGGTCCTCGCGCTGCCGTTGGCGAAGCTTGAGGCAATGCACCTGAAGGTCGAGCCGGCGAGGCGCGAGGCCCTGCCGGTGGAGGTTGTCGCGGCTGGGAGGATCGAGACGACCGACCAGCACGTCGAACTCGGGCCCAGGGTCGCTGGCCTGGTGCGGTCGGTCGCGGTGAGCCTGGGCCAGCGGGTCGAGGCCGGGCAACTGCTGGCGACCCTGAATAGTCCCGAGGTCGGCACCGCCCGGCTCAACGTGCGGGCCCGGGTGCGAGAATTGTCGATCGCCCAGGTTGACGCACGCTGGAAGGCGACGCTCGCCGCCAACGTCGAGGCGGTGGTCAAGCTGCTGTTGCAGAACAAGGAGGCCGTGGACATTGAGCGGGAGTTTGCCGGCAAGCCCCTGGGCTCTCGGCGCGCCGAGTTAATGGCGACCTATGCCGACATGCAGATCGCCGCTCATGAGGCAAACCAGAAGAACGACCTACGCAAGCGCGACCTGATCGGCGAGCATCCGGTGGCCCTGGCCCAGCACACATATGAAGGGGCGAGGGCCCGGTTTGGAGCGATGGTCGAGCAGGTCAGTTACGACGCGGCTCAGCAGAAGCGCCTGGCCGACGAGCAGGTCCGACTGGCCGAGGCGTCCGTGCTGGAAGCCAACCAGCGGTTGAGTATTCTGGGGAGCCGTCTGGAACCGCCCAAGCTTCTTCGCGAAAGCGAGGCTCCTGGGGCCGAGACCGAGGATCTGGCCGCCTGTGCGATGGTCGCGCCCTGGGCCGGCACGATCACCGAGCGCCATGTGGTCGCCGGCCAGAGGGTCGAACCGGGCGATCGGCTGTTGACGCTGGTCGACCTGTCCACTGTGAGGGCCGTGGCGAGCTTGCCCGAATCCGACTACGCGGCGCTGCCGAACCTGACCGGGGCGAGCCTGCGGATGACCGTCGCCTCGTACCCCGGACGGACCTTCAGCGCCCGGGTCATCTATGTCGCGCCTGAGGTCGACCCGACGACCCGGACGGTCCGCCTCATCGCCGAGATCGCCAATCCCGACGGGAATTTGAAGCCCGGGATGTTCGCGCACGTCGTGCTGGACGGGCGCAAGTCCGAGCCGGCGGTGACGGTCCCGGACGCGGCGGTCGTCGAGGTCGACGGCAAGCCCAGCGTCTTCGTGCCCGGCGCCACCCCCGACACCTTCGCCTGCCATCCGATCACCTCCGGACGCGAGGTCGACGGCCGCCGCGTCGTCGTTTCCGGGCTGAAGGAGGGAGACCACGTGGTGACCGCCGGGGCGTTCGCGCTCAAGAGCGAGATGGTTTTGCAGTCGATGGGTGATGACGATTGAGGCGAAGTCGCCAAACCTCGGCGGGGCGGTTGTGCCCCTTCGACCCGCCCGCTGGAAACCAGCCCCGGCTGGAGGATCAAGCACATGGGTATGGAACTCCTGGACCTCATGTTCCGTCTGGAGAGACGATTTGGCGTCAAACTCAGTCGCGAACAACTTGGCAAACTGTTTCACAAGTCTGATCCGATTGATCTCAAGGCTGGGGATTTGTACGAATACCTCCTCGGACACGTTGGGCACGCGGGGGTCCTGGATGTCAATGTGGACGGGGACGATCTTTGGTTGATCTTCCGTCGGGAGATTTCCAATGCTACTGGAGTCGACGAGGAGGAAATCACGAAAGACACGTTCCTGCTCGCCGACCTTGATATGAACTAAATGATCGGTATGACGAGAATTTCATGCTCAACGCCCTGATCGAAGGTTCGCTGCGTAATCGGTTTCTGGTTATCGTCGTCACGCTGCTGGTGGCGGGGTTGGGGGTGGCGTCGGCGTTGCGCTTGCCGATTGATGCGGTGCCGGACCTAACCAACGTGCAGGTCCAGGTCATCACCGAGGCCCCGGCACTCAGCCCCCTGGAGGTCGAAACCCTGCTGTCGTTTCCGGTCGAGGGGGCGATGAGCGGCTTGCCGGATGTGGAACAGATTCGCTCGATGTCGAAGTTCGGAATCTCACTGGTCACCATCGTTTTCAAGGAAGGCACCGATATCTACCGCGCCCGGCAACTTGTCGGCGAACGCCTGATGAGGGCGGCGAAGGCGATCCCGGCGGGTTACGGGACGCCGACGCTTGGCCCGATTGCCACGGCCCTGGGCGAGGTCTATCAGTTCCAGGTCAAGGGCCAGGGCGTCTCGCCGATGGAGCTTCGGACGATCCTTGACTGGTTCGTCGCCTACCAGCTTCGCGGGGTCTCGGGCGTCACCGAGATCAACTCTCATGGCGGGGAACTGAAGACGTATCAGGTGGAACTCGACCCCGACCGGCTGGCTAACTACCAACTGTCGATGACTGATGTGTTCAACGCCTTGAGAGCCAATAACGCCAATATTGGCGGCGGCTACCTTGTCCATGAGGGGGAGGCTCGCTACATCCGCGCCGAGAGCCAGGCCCGCAATGTCGAGGACATTGCCGCGATCGTCGTCGACGAGCGAGATGGCGTGCCCGTCACGGTTGGCGACATCGCCCGCGTGCAGCCAGCGCCGATGATCCGCGCGGGTTTGGTGACCCGCGACGGCAAGGGGGAGGTGGTCACCGGGATGGTGTTGATGCTCATCGGCGAGAATTCTCGGCAGGTCGTCGCCGGAGTCAAGGCGCGAATCGCCGAAATCAACAAAAGCTTGCCTCCGGGGGTGACGATCGAGCCGCTTTACGACCGAACCCACCTGGTCGAGCAAACCTTGCACACGGTTTTGAAGAACCTGGCAGAGGGGGGCGGGCTAGTTGTCCTGGTGCTGCTCTTGATGCTGGGAGATTTGCGGGCGGGGCTGGTCGTGGCGCTGGCGATCCCGCTGTCGATGCTGTTCGCGGCAAACCTGATGATGGCCACCGGCGTCACGGCTAGCCTGATGAGTCTGGGGGCGATCGACTTCGGCCTGGTGGTCGATTCCAGCGTCATCATGGTGGAGAACTGCGTCCATCGGCTGGCTCAGGAGGGGGGGACGCGGCCCCGCTGGGAAATCGTCCGAGACGCGGCCATTGAAGTCCGCAAGCCGACGATGTTCGGCGAGCTGATCATCGCCATCGTCTACCTGCCAATCCTGGCCTTGCAGGGGACCGAGGGGAAGCTCTTTCGGCCGATGGCCCTGACTGTCATCTTCGCCCTGGCCGGGTCGATGGTACTGTCGCTGACGCTGATGCCCGCCCTGGCGTCGCTGACGCTGGGCGTCTCGTCGAAGGACGAGGAGCCCTGGATCGTCCGTTGGCTAAAACGTGGATATGAGCCCTTGATTGGCGGGGCCATCGCCAGGCCGGTGGGGATGGTGGCGTTGGCGGCGCTGCTGGTGGTCGTGAGTGTGCCGGTGGGCCTGAACCTGGGCGGCGAGTTCATGCCCCGGCTCAACGAGGGGGACATCCTGATCGAATCAGTCCGCATCCCGTCGGCCGCTCTGGAGGGGGCGGTCGCGACGTCGACCCAGATCGAGACGCTCTTGCGCAAGAACTTCCCCGAGATTCGCACCGTCTACAGCAAGACCGGCCGCCCCGAGATCGCCAACGACGTGATGGGCGTGCATCAGACCGACATCTGGGTCTTGCTAAATCCACAAGAGCAATGGCGGGTGGGGCTGACCCGCGATGGGATGATCGAGCAGATGGACAAGCTGCTGTCGGGACAAGTCCCGGGCGTCAAATTTGGCTTCAGCCAGCCGATCGAGATGCGGGTCAACGAACTGGTCGCGGGAGTGAAGAGCGACGTGGCGGCCCTGCTCTACGGCCCGGACCTCGACGTCCTGCGCAAGAAGGCCGGCGAAATTGAGCGGGTCCTGGCAAACATCCCCGGGGCCCGGGACGTGCGCACGCCGAGTTCGGGCCGCCTGCCGATGCTGAGGGTCACAGTCCGGCGCGACCAGTTGGCTCGTTACGGGATCAAGGCCGCCGACGTGCTCGACGCCGTCGCGGCGCTGGGGGGTACGACCGTCGGCCAGGTCTTCGAGGGGCAGGTCCGCCACGACATTCAGGTCCGCCTGCCCGAGTCCTGGCGCAACGACCCCGAACGGATCAAGGCGATCCGGATCACCGACCCCAAAGGCCGGCCAATCCCCCTGCAAGACCTGGCCGACGTCCGCAACGAGGAGGGCCCCAGCGAGATCGAGCGCGAGGACGTGCAGCGGAGGGCGGTCGTGGCCGTCAACGTCCGGAGCCGCGACCTCGCCGGGTTCGTGGCCGAGGCCCGCGGCGCGATCGCCCGCAAGGTCGAGCTCCCGCCGGGCTATCTCCTGCGCTGGGGCGGGCAGTTCGAGCATCTTCAGACCGCCTCTCGACGGCTAATGGTGGTGGTCCCGGTGGCGTTGCTGCTGATCTTCCTGCTGCTCTACGGCACCTTCGGGTCGTTCCGGCTGGCCTCTTTGATTTACCTGGCCGTGCCGGTGGCAGCAACCGGCGGGGTGTTCGCCCTGGCGGCCCGCGGCCTGCCGTTCTCGATCTCGGCGGGGGTCGGGTTCATCGCGCTGTTCGGCGTGGCGGTTCTCAACGGCCTGGTCTGGGTCAGCGCCGTGGAGCACCTGCACGCCGAGGGCGGAGTCGAGGCTCACGAGGCCGCCCGCGCTGCTGCGCTGTTACGCCTGCGGCCGATCCTGATGACCGCGCTGGTTGCCGCCCTGGGCTTCCTGCCGATGGCCGCCGCCACCACGCCAGGCGCTGAGATCCAGCGGCCCCTGGCCACCGTCGTCATCGGTGGTTTGTTGACGTCCACCTTGCTAACCACTTTTGTCCTACCCGCGATCTATCCGTGGTTCGCGTCGAAACAATCAGATAACTAAATGCAATTTTGACGGCCAAACGAAAGATCCAAACGCGAAAGCGTAGCGACTTTATCGGAATCCAGACCCCAGAAAAGGGGAAATTTGTGGATAACGTTTGTTCTTGCGTTAATAAGCTGTTTTGTAAACTTTTGGACACTTTTAGGTACTCCGGGCTGCGTTGAGACCCTCGCCCGTCGTGGATCGAGAAGCGCTGTTGACGCTGGAATTTCGGGAAAGAACGCCTGCGGAGCCTCCCTCGCGTCGAGGCCGGAGGGATCTTTTTCGTTAAGGCGGGTTCCCGAGAATCCGCAGATAGTGGGTTGCAATCGCGGAGGCGAGATCGCATTGTGGGTCCTCCCCGCGGGATACCAGGCGATTTGCGGAAACTTTTCCTTCCGCGCCCCCCGTCGCCTTTTCCTGGTCGCAAAGGAGCGTCCTCCTCCCGCCCCTCCTCGAAGGAGATGGATCGTTGCAGCATTTCGCTCATACCCGGATCGGCACCAGGACGGTTTTCCTTTCCTTCTTTCACCTCTTCGCCGTGGCCCTGATCGGGGCTGTCGGACTCGCGGCCCCTGCCCGGGCGGCCGAACCTCCCCCCCCGCAATCCGAATCACCCACCGCCGCGATGGCCGCGGCGGCGACCGAGGCGACGGCCGAGGCGGCTGCCTCCAGGCAGTGGGTCTGGCTGTATCGCCAGGGGCTGTGGGGCTTTGGCTACCAGCGTGGCGACGGCCTTTGGGTCATCGATGCCGGCACCAAGCAGGCCGAGACGCCTGTCGTCCCCGCGACCGAGACGTCCTTCGCCAAGCAGTGGGTCTGGCTGTATCGCCAGGGGCTGTGGGGCTTTGGCTACCAGCGTGGCGACGGCCTTTGGGTCATCGACACTGGCACCAAGCAGGCCGAGACGCCCGCCGCCGCGGTAACTGCCGCTGCTCCCGCCGCCGCGCCAGCCCAGGCGGTGGCCGCGGCTCCGGCCGCGACGGGCGACCCGTATGGGTTTGTCAACTGGCTCAACGCCACGAGGGCTAGCTTTGGTTTGGCGCCAGTGGGCGTCGACCCGAGCCTGAGCCAGTGGGCCGCGGCCAATAACGCCCAGCAAGCCGCTCGCGGCATGGGCCACCACGTCATGGGTTCCGCCCGTCGCCAGAATGCCGCCGCTGGCGGTGATGCCAGCTCGGTCGGCCCGATGTGGATGGCCTCGCCGGCCCACCGCGCCGCCCTGTTGGACCCGACCATCCGCTGGATCGGGATCGCCGGCCTGGGTGCGTACTGGACTTTCAACGCCAACTGACCTGATTGCCACAGCATGATTTCGGCCGTTGACGGGGCCCCGGCCCACGCGGGGGAATCCCGCGCGCCAAGGGGGCCCGTTGACCCTGCCGAACCTAGACGTTCCGAACCGAACGCCCGGGGCGCGAGGTGTGCACGCCTTGCCGCCCCGGGTGTAAGGGGATGTCGGGTCATTCGATCGAACGTTCCCAGTCTCGTTCGATCGCGTTCCATCCTCAGAGCAACAAGGCGTCGCGAATCCGGGCGAGGATGGCCTTCTCCAGCAGGGCGTCGCGACCCCGGGGGATCCAGCCCACCGGCGCCGGGACCGGTCCGACGATTTCTCGGGTGCGGTTCACGGGAAAGTCGTTGGCGAACGCCGCGCGGCCGCCCATCTGGCGGTCGGGCTTGGCCAGGTCTTCCAACTCCTTGCGAACCTCGACGTTGACCAGCCAGCCGCCGCCGGGGGCCGGGTCGACCTGGATGATGGCGAACCGGCGAATCGTCTGGAGGGTGGACTCCAGTCGCTGGGTGAAGCCGACCGAGTCGCCGTACCAGGGCTCCAGAAGCGTCGCCCCGATCCTGGGGTCGGTGACGATCTTGCGCGCCAGGCGATTTTCGGCGCGGATGTCGAAGTATTCATCAACCGAGGCGATGGTCGCCTTCCAGACGGCCTCGAAGTCGCCCGAGGGGACGACCAAGGGGTTGGCCACCGGCGGTTGTCGGGACAGGAAACCTGTCGTGGCGCAGCCGGCCGGGGTCAAGGCCAGGGCGGCCAGGGCCAGCAGGGCGGCGGCAGCTCCGGTCCGGTTCCGCGGCATGGCAAAGGGCCTCGCTCGCCGTCGGGGGCGTGAAAAAAGGAAACACGTCGGAAGTGGGCCGGGGGGGCGAAGGGTGGGAGACGTGAAGTGAGGCGAGGCCCCGGGCCGGGCCGGTCGCGGCGGCATCATGCGGGTTGACGCGATTCCTGGCAAGGCCGGAATTGCAACCGAGACGGTCCGGTCGCCGACCGGCATTGACCGTCGGGCCGGGGCGGCTTATGGTGCGACGCCCCGCCCGACCCAACGCCTGCGAGCGGTTGGTTCGGTGGAGGGCCGGCGGGCCCGATCGGGCGGATCACTCGACCCCGGTTGCGTTGCGTCGCTGGAGGACACGAGGTCATGGGGCGACGGGCCATTATCGCCGGTTGCCTGGTCGCGTGGCTGCTGGGCTGCGCCGCGCCGGGGCCCTGGGGCCGGGGCCGCCGTGACCGGCCGACGCCCGAGCAGACGGCTCGTCGCCAGGCGCTGAGCCAGGAAGCCCAGGGCGCTATCGATCGCAAGGACTGGGACTCGGCCCTGGCCACGCTGGGACAACTGGTCATCGAGGATTCCCGCTCCGCCGAGGCGTTCCAGCGCATCGGGAAGGTCCGCCAGGCGATGGGCCGACCGGCCGAGGCCGAACGCGCCTTCCGCCAGGCGCTTTCCCTCGACCCCGAATACGTCGACGCGATGGTCGGTCTAGGCGAAGTCCTCACCGGAAGGGGCCGCGGCGAGGTAGCGCTGGCGCAGCTCGACGCGGCGATCGAGATCGATCCCCATCGCGCTGACGCCCATCGCGCCCAGGGCCGCGTCCTGGAGGAACTGGGACGGCCCGACGCCGCGGTCGCCGCCTACTTCCGCTCGCTGGAGGCCGACCCCACCAACGCCGCCGCCGCCCTGCGGATCGCCACCATTCAGCTCGACCGCCACCAGCCCGACCAGGCCCTTGCCCGCCTGGAGGATGTGTTGGAGCTAACCCCCGACGACCCCGAGGCCCACTTCCGCCGGGGTCTGGCCCGCCTGGCACTCAACCAGCCCGGCCCCGCCGCCGTCGACCTCCGCTTTGCCGCCGAGAAACTTCGCGATCGCCCCGATGTCTATTATCAGTTGGCGCTGGCGCTCGATGCCGCCCAGCAGCGGCCCGCGGCGCTCCAGGCCGCCGAACAGGCCCTCAAGCTCGCCCCCAACTACGCCGACGCCCGCGACCTTTCGCAAAAGCTCCGTCGCTGAGCGAACGCCGCCTCAAACGGAGACCACCGGGTTACGCAAGATCCCGAGGCCGTCAATTTCCACCTCCACCACGTCGCCGGCCTTCAACCAGATCGGCGGCGTGCGGGCCATGCCGACGCCGGGCGGTGTGCCGGTGAAGATCAGGTCGCCGGGTTCCAGCGTGGCGACCGTCGAGGCATAGGCGATCACCTCGTCGAGCCCGAAGATCCATTCCCGGGTGCTCGAATCTTGCAACGTCCGGCCGTTGAGCCGCAGACGGATGCCCAGATCGCCTGGGTCGCCAACCTCATCGGCCGTGACGAGATCAGGCCCCACCGGGGCGAAGGTGTCGAACGACTTGCCCGCCAACCATTGCCTGCCCGGCTTGCGGAGTTGCCAGTCCCTCGCCGAGACGTCGTGCCCGATCGCATAGCCAGCAATATGTTCGCGCGCCCGTGCGCGTGGGATGCGTCGACCACCTCGTCCGATGACGGCCACGAGTTCCGCCTCGTAATCGACCTCGGCGCTCTCGGGGGGCAGGACGATCGCCTGGCCGGGGCCGATCAGCGACGAGGCGAACTTGGCGAACAGGACCGGCTCGTTGGGGGGCTCGGCGCCGATCTCCGCGGCGTGGTCCCGGTAGTTCATCCCCAGACAGAGGACCTTGCCCGGGTCGGGTACCGGGGCCAGGAACTCGGCCGAGGCTGGGTTGTACCGCGTCGCTCCGCCCGTCAAGGCCGCCGAGGCGCGTTCTAGCCCCTCGCGGCCAAGAGCCAGCAGTCCCCGGACAGTGGCCGGCAAGGTCGGATCAGCGTCCTGAAGGTCGACGTAGGCCCCTTGGCGGAAGGCGCAGGCCCTCGGCCCTCTCGCGGCGGTCCGCAACGTCGCCAGTCGCATCACTCGCCCTCCCTCCCGCCCCGACGCACTCCAAGCTGGCCAGGGTAGTCGGAGGGAGGATCGGAAGCCAGGGAGGCGTTTCAGGCGGCGTCTTGATCGGCGGCGGGGGCGTTAGGGGCGGGGCAGGAGGGAAGTCTCAACGTGAAGGTGGAACCTTGCCCGGGGCGGCTTTCGGCACGGAGTCGGCCGTGGTGGGCTTCGATGATGTCTCGACAGACCGACAGGCCTAGCCCGGTGCCGCCCAGCCCCGAGGCGTCGGGGCCAGTCTTGGTGGTGAAGAACGGCTCGAAAATCCGCCGCAGGTCGGCCGGCTTGATTCCGACGCCAGAGTCGGCCACGCTCAGCAAGGCCAGGCGGCCCGTGGAGTCGGGGCTAACGCGGACTTGGGCGGTCCCGCCCTGGGGCATCGCCTGCCGGGCGTTGATCAGCAGGTTCAGCAAGACTTGCTGAATCTGCGCGGGGTCGACCCGCGCATGGGGGCGTCCCTCGACGCGGAAATCAACCTCGACCCGCCCCTTGCTCAGATCCTTGCCAACTAGCAGCAACACTTCCTCGGCCAGCCGGACCAGGTCGGTCGGGTCTCGGCGGCCAAGCTGAGGCCGAGCCAGTCCCAACACCCCGGCGCTGATCGCCTCGGCCCGCTTGGCGGCGTCCAGAATCTTCTGAAACGCCCGCTCGCGGTAGGCGGGGTCGGGGTTGCGAAGGCCGAGCTTGGCGTAGTTGAGGATTGGAGTCAGGGCGTTGTTCAGCTCGTGGCAGACCGAACCGGCCAGCACGCCGAGACTGCTGACCCTCTGGAGGTCGATGACCTGCCGCCGGAGGCCCTCGACCTCCTCGGAGATCGGAACCGGTTCCGGCCCGCGTTTTGGCGTTCCGGCCATCGACTGCGACTCCTTGTGACCCGGACGACCCGCCCGACCCGAACCCGACACCCTTTCGTATCGGCCCGCATCGGTATCGGGGATGAGCGGTGTCCCTCCGAGCTCCGCGGCTGGCTGGCCGCGGCCCGCTCAATCCCCCGGGTCGCCCCCCAACGCCCTCAATTGCGCCTCCAGCCGTTCCAGCCGAAACCGCTGCTCAGCGCGCTCGCGAAGGGCATCGTCCCGTTGACGAGCATTCTCGTCCCGTTGGCGAGCAGCCTCGTCCCGTTGGCGAGCAGCTTCGTCTCGTTGGCGAGCAGCCTCGTTGCGTTGCTGAATGGCTTCCTCGTGCTGTTCGGCCCGTTCCAGCAGTTCGAGGAACCGCTTGCCGTCGGGACCGTAAAGCACCAACTCGCCACCGGAAAGGTCAAACCGCAGCCCGAGCCGGGGGCTGACCCAGCCGTCCATTCGGGGGATGGGTCGCAGGGCCTCGCCGTCGCGTTGCCAGCCGTCGAGTTGGAAGTCCTCGGGGTCGTAGAGGTAATACTCCTCGACGCCGAACCGCTCGTAGAACTTCAGCTTGCGATTCATCGCGTCGGGGCGGTTGCCTGGCGAGAGGATTTCAAAGACAACCTGGGGACCGATTCCGTCTTCCCGGTGCTGGATATAAGAGCCCCGGTAGCCCTTGGGTCGGCCGATGACGACCATCGTGTCAGGGGCGACGCGGGTGGTGGGGTCGCCCTGGACGGGATACCACAGAAGGTCTCCGGCGACGAAGACGTCGGGACGGTCGCGGAAGGCGACTTCGAGGCCTCCCTTGAGTGTCATGATCCAGTCGAATTGGAGGGTGTTTTCGCCGATGGGCATGCCGTCCGAATCGGGGTAAACGACCTCGGTGTCCGAGGAGGTTGGGGTCGCGGTGCTCACGGCGGGCCTCCTGGCCAGATCGGGGCAGGGTCGAGTCGTACCTCGACGGGACCTTTGATTATAACGCCGGGGCCCATCCATAGAGTCCTCGGGCCGCGATGTACGCCTCGACGCCCCGGGGCACCTGGTAGCGGATGGATCGGCCCTGGGCCATCCGCGCCCGCAAATCGTGCGAGGCGATGCCAATCGGCGGGATCGTGACGTGGATGATTGGCCGTGCCGAGGGCCCCAGGTCGGGCGTCGGAGGCAGCGCGACTCCCGGCCGGTTCACCACGACGAGCGAGGCGAGTTCGGCGATCCGCCGCGGCTTCCTCCAAAAGGGGAGATCCACCAGGCTGTCAGCGCCGATCAAGAAGTACAGGTCGTCGCCGGGACGCTCGGTGGCGATCGCCTCCAGGGTCTCGACACTATAATGAGGGCCGGGACGGCGGGCTTCAATCTCTGAGACCTCGAAGGCGGCGTGTCCGGCCACGGCGATCCGTGCCATCTCCAGGCGGTCGGCCACGGCGGTCCGCCCGCCCGGCTTGTGAGGCGGAGCCCCCGCCACCACGAACCATACCCGGTCCAGGCCGCACGCCTCTCGGCATCCCTCGGCCAGAATCAGGTGGCCCAGGTGGATCGGGTCGAACGTGCCGCCGAAGACCCCCAGCCTCATCTCGTCAAGTCTCCGGCCCCGGTCCGCCGATCTCCGGTGGACAGGCGTTCCAAAATTCGGTTCACTGGAAAGGTCTGAGGTTTCCGTCCCGGCGGCCCTCGCCCCCCGAATCATGCCATTCCATGCCCCATCCCCTTCGAAACGAACCCCGCGGGCGGGCGGCCCGATGAGCGTAGCCCACGGCCAGGCCCGACGCCAGCCCGGCTGGTTCGGCGAGACCTCGCCCGTCAACGACGGCCCCTACGCCGGCGTGGCGCTGGTCCGGCCGGTCGACACCGTCTTCACCTACCGAGTTCCGCCCCACCTGAGGGCCCGTTTGCGGCTGGGGTCCCGGGTCCGCGTGCCTTTGGGACGGGGCAATGCGCCCTCGGTGGGATACTGCGTCCACGTCTCGCCCGACGCCGACCCAGGGCTCGACCCCTTGCGCGTGAAGGACGTCCTGGAAGTCCTCGACGACCCGCCCTTGATCGACGCGGCGATGCTCGAGCTGACCCGCTGGATGGCCACCTATTACGCCTGCTCGTGGGGCCAGTCGCTGGACGCGGTGGTGCCAGCGGGGGTCCGCAAGCAGGCTGGCACCCGCGTGCAAACCTGCCTGACGCCCACCGACGAGGCCCGCCTCTCCGTTGAGACCCTGGACCTTCCGCCCAAGCAGGCCGAGGCCCTGGCCGTCCTCTGCCGTTCCGATCCCACCCGCCCCCTGACCCTGTCCGACGTTTGTCGAATGGCCCACTGCGCCCCGGGTCCGGTCAACGTCCTGCGTCAGAAAGGGCTGATCCTGGCCGTCCGCCGACGGATGGACCGCCCCGAGCCCGATGACGAATCCGCCCCCGAAACCCAACCGACGCCCCCGATCCTGACCGATGAGCAGGCCAGCGTCCTCGAGACCTTGCGACCCGCGCTGGCGGCCGACGCCTTCGCCACCTTCCTGCTCCACGGCGTCACCGGCAGCGGCAAGACCGAGGTCTACCTGGGGGCGATCGAGCAGGTCGTGGCCCGGGACCGCGAGGCGATCGTGTTGGTCCCCGAGATCAGCCTGACCCCGCAGACAATCCGTCGCTTCCGCAGGCGATTCGCCAGGGTCGCGGTCCTGCACAGCCACCTCACCGATGGCGAGCGGCATCGCCACTGGCGGCGGATCGCCTCGGGAGAGGTTCAGGTGGTCGTCGGCGCCCGGTCGGCGGTCTTCGCCCCGACCCGACGGCTTGGCCTGATCGTCATCGACGAGGAACATGAAGGCTCGTTCAAGCAGGAGACCGTCCCCCGCTACCACGCTCGCGACGTTGCCGTGAAGCGGGCGCAGTTGGAAGGGGTGCCGGTGATCCTCGGTTCGGCCACGCCCTCTCTGGAAACCTGGCGCAACGCCGAACTCGGCCGCTACGCCCGGCTGACTCTGACTCGCCGCGTCGCCGATCGGCCGATGCCCGCGGTCGAATTGATCGACCTGCGAGGCGAGAAGCCCGAGCCCGGTCAACCAATCGGCGCCTTGGGCGTGGCGCTGCGGGAAGCGACGCGCCGGGCCCTGGACGGTGGCGGCCAGGTGATCTTGCTCCTGAACCGTCGGGGATATCACACCTTCATCCTTTGTCCCCAGTGCGGCCACGTGGTCAAGTGTGCCTCCTGTGATGTGGCCCTGACCCACCACAAGGGAAGTCGCCGAGCCCTCTGTCACACCTGCGACGCCGAGACCGACCCGCCGACCGCCTGCCCGGCCTGCCGGCACCCGAGGCTGCACTACGGAGGAATCGGCACCGAGCGTCTGGAAAGGGAGGTCCGCGACGCCTTCCCCGACCGCGTCGTGCGCCGGATGGACTCCGACACGATGAAGTCCCCCGGCAGCCACGAGAAGGTGCTTTCGGCCTTCAAGGCGGGGGAGGTCGACATCCTCCTGGGCACCCAGATGATCGCCAAGGGGCTGGACTTCCCCAACGTGACCCTGGTGGGTGTCATCAACGCCGACACCGCGCTGCACCTGCCCGACTTCCGCGCTGCCGAGCGGACCTTTCAACTGGTGACGCAGGTCGCCGGCCGTACCGGGCGGGGCGACCGGCCCGGCCGCGTCCTGGTGCAAACCTTCTGCCCCGACCACCCGGCGATCGCCCGCGCCCAGCATCACGACTACCTCGGCTTCGTCGCCTCGGAAGTGCCCGAGCGACAAACCCGAGGCGTCCCGCCGTTCGGCCGCCTCGTCCGCCTGATCGCCCGGGGCCCCGACCCCGCCATCGTCGAGGAGTTCCTTCGGAGAGTGGCCGGCATCCTGACCGCCTCGGCGCCTCCAACGGTGGAACTGCTGGGTCCGGCTCCCGCCCCGGTATCGAAGATCCGCGACCTGTTCCGGTTCCACCTGAGGCTGAGAGCCCCCTCGGCCCGCCCTCTGCAAGACCTGCTCCACGCGGTTCTACCGACCCTGGCCCCGCCCTCCGGGGTCGAGCTGGCCGTGGACGTCGATCCCGTCAGCCTCCTGTAAGCGCGTCGCCAGGCCGGCAAATCTTCCAGGGATGGACCGCATCCGGCCGATGCTAGGATGTGGGTCGGTGGATGCGAGCGGGCCCGGGCGTGGAAGTCGCCGCGACCCAGGAGCTTGCAACCCGAATTGACGCCCAGACCCGGACGGCGGAGAATACAGTGTAAGGTCCGGAATGGGTCGTGCGCGGACCTGCCCCAAAAGTGAATCGACCGCCCATGAAGCGCATGTTCGCCGCCGTCGCGCTGCTGGCCGCCCTGGGCGTCCTGTCGAAACTCGTCTTCAAGCGAGAGGACGGCTCCCGCGCGACCCGGACGGAAGTCGCCGCCCCCTCGACGGGATCGACCCCCTCGACGACAATTGACCCCGACGCGGCGGTCCTGTCCAAATATCCGAACGACCGCGAACTGGTGGCCCGGGTTCTGGAAAAGTTTCGCCAGACGGCCCTCACGGTCGAAGGGACTGACGGCCTGCGCGGCCTGACCCTGCTGGACAAACTCGACCTGGAAGCGGTCTTCCTGTACGAAAAATACCCCAATGACTTCCGGTCGCTCTGTGAGGTCCTGGGCGATGACGCGGCGGCCGACGTTCTGCTGCACTGGCGGGAATACTTCGGCCTGAAGCGGGCAGACGCCACCGACCGGGGCATCTTGATCGCCGAGGTGGCCCGACTGTCCCCCTCTGCCCGTCGCCTGGCGGCGACCTATCCGAATGCTCTTCCGTTTCTGCTGGCCGACCCGCAAGGGGTGGCATCGCTGGTCTCCGCCGGGGCAGACGACCCCGACGCGCTGCGTGACACCCTGGCGGTGCTGGACTTCATCAGCCTGGAACCGGGGGCGACTGACCTCCGCGCCGCCTTGCGAACCCTCGACGACCACGGGTCGCTCGCGCTGGACGCCTTCCGGCTGCAAGGGATGGACGGGTTCGCCCTGGTCACCCTGTACGGCCCGGTGCTGGAAGCCCTGGGCGACGCCCTGCCCACCGACGAGGCCCTGATTCTGCTGAGGGTCAACTCTGCCTATGCCGACGAGCGATTGCGGACCGGGACGCCCGAGGCGCTCGCGGCCGACCTCCGCCACGTCGCTGCCGGAGGAACGAAGCTGGTCGAGGCCGTCGGCGGCAGCCCCGAGGCCCTTCGGCTGGTCGTCGAGCATGGCGCCGCGGGCGAAACGGCGTTGGAAGCGGCCGGACCCGACGCGGCCGACCTTGTCGCCACCGACTACGCCGACCCCGCCCTCAGCAATCCGGCCGTCGCGGCGCTGGGCGAAAACGGGCGGGCCGCTCTGGCGATGCTGGTCAAGTACCGAGACGACGAGGACTTCCGCGCGATCCTCCGCCAGTACGGGGCCGCGGTCATTCCACCGATCGCCCAGGCCGACGCCAACCCCGAGGCCCTGGCCACCCTGCGAGCCAAGCCCCACCGCACGTTCCTGGAGTCAGCCTCGGCGGCGGTCCTGTTCCTGTCCAAGGACAGCGGCCAGGGGACAATTCGCACAATCCGCCAGGACGGCCTGGAACGGGTCCGCGGGCTCAACGCCGAGGGAGTCGCCTTCTACCAGTTCCTGCCGTTGTACGACCTGGTCCACCTCGGCGGAGTGCTGGGGCGCGGGCACGCGCCAACCTCGGGCGAACTGACCTGGGCCCTGGTCGATGGCTGCTTCGTAGTGGCCGACATTCTGAGCCTCGCGGCGGTGCAACCCGAGGGGGTCGCCGCCTCGGAGGTCGTGCGGGCCGAGGTCAAATCGGCCTCTCGTCAGGCGGTCAAAACCCTGGGCCGCGACCTGGCCGAGAACGGTCTCGACACCGGGGCCAAGCTCGCCGCCCGAGAAGGCACCGAGGCCGCCGCCGAACGCCTGACCCGCTGGTGGACCGTGAGGCTGGCCGGGGGGACGTACCAGGTCCTGCGCCGCCTCCCCGAAGCCGTCGGCCGCCTGGGAGTCAGCGAACTCGCCGACCTGGGCCGACCCCTCTGCACCAAGGCGGGCTTGAAACTGAGCACCTGGGCCCCGCTGCGGTTCCTGGCCAGTTCTGGGGCGGAAATCGTCCTGAAAATTCCCCCAGGTCGGGGCCTGAAATACCTGGGGGCCCAGGCCGTCCAGGCCGGAGTCGGTGTCGTCGCCTTCCACAAGATGGAAGAACACCTGGCCAGCCGTAGGCCGCGGCCGCCCGGCGAGTGAAATGCAATGCCCCCACCCTCGGAACGCATGACCCCTCCGGTCCATCTCCCTCATCGAGTCGTCGGTGACGCCGTCCTGGCCTATGAGGTCCGGCTCGATCAAGATCCCAGGTGGGCGATGAGCGAGGGGAGCGAGTTCTTCGGGGGCGGGGCGGCGTCCAGGCCGCATTACGCAAGATTACGCAAAAGCTCAATTTTTTTTGACATCCCTTACGCCGTGGTGGACGGGATGGCCTTGTTCCACCATGGCCTTCGGCGTTTCACCGAGGATGTCGATATTCTGGTCACTCGCGAAAGCTTGAAACAGATCCATGAGAAGTTGGACGGACTGGGCTACCTTCCCCCCTTTGCCCGAAGTAAACATCTGCGTGACGTCGAGAATGGGGTGAAGATCGAGTTCCTGACCACCGGCAATTTCCCCGGGGACGGCAAACCGAAGCCGGTGGGCTTCCCCGATCCTCTGAATGTCAGTTTCGAGACCGATGGCATTCGCTATGTGAAATTGCCCACGCTGGTCGAACTCAAGTTGGCCTCTGGGATGACCAATCCTGGACGGATGAAGGATCTCGCGGATGTCCTGGAATTGATCAAAGCCCTCGACCTGCCCTTGGAGTTCGCGGAAGGGCTTGACCTCTCCGTCCGGGGAGAATACCAAAAGCTCTGGCGACAGGCCCGCAAACGCTTCGTCCTGATGTGGCGGAACAAGCGGCTGACTTCCCGGTCAACCTCGATCGAGGAGATGGCCGCAACCCTGCGTCAGGCGACCGAGACCCTCGAAGCGATGAAGGCCGACGGGGTATTTCTCGACCCCGACGGTGCCACCTCCGACGACTTCGCTCAACTCGTCACGATCTCACCCACGATCGCGGCAAAGTATGGGTTCCATGAGGAAGGCAAGGTCTGGGACGAGGTTGAGGATGGCGGAGATGAGCCCGACGACTCGAAAGCATCGGCGGAACGGTCTTCTTGATCGGTCGCTCGTTTGCCGACTCAGCCAAGCTTTGACGGATCGGACAGCAGCCGTTCGAACTTGACCTTCAAACTCTCCCCATCCATCGAAAAGTCGTCGTTCTCGAATTTCTTCCAGTTTCCCAGGATGTATTCCACGGCCTCGCGCAGTTGAGGGATCACCTCGACGTAGGAATTCCGATCTTCACCAAGTCGAAGTTCGATGATCCCATGAAGCAAGAAGAGATTGTAGCCATACTCCGTGATGGCCTGGAATGTGTCCAGCAAGGCCGGCAGGTAGTAGCAGACGGCGACCGGGCCCATATGATAAAAATCTTCGAAATGACTGTGATTCCTTGAGTGGTCTGAAAACCACTCCTCAACTTCGGCGAGCGACTTGCCCAGATACTTGTTGACCGCCCACTCTTCGTCCCTCGAGTCGTGGATGTTGATTTCCTCGGCCGTTGGGGGTGTCTTCCGTCCCATTGATACGCCTTCTATCGGCGGAAGTCCTGGAGCCCCGGTTCGGGCCGGTGGAGGATCTCGCCTGCCCGGTCGACGACGAGAATCCCCTCGTCCTCGCGGTCTCGGTAGTCGTCGGGATTGAGGGTGGCGGGATCCCGATAGCCAAGGTTCAGGCGTCGGCAGTGGTCGGAGGTTAGGGCCGTGGCCAGGATGACCTCGACGTCGGGGGTTTCAATCCCATCCACATACTTGCCGCTCCCCTTGACGTGGGTGCAGTGGGCCATGACTCCGAGGGGGACGTGCTTGAGGCGGTCGAGGTGCGCCATGAAGTAGGGAAGAGTGTGGTAGCCAATCTCCTCGATCCACCGCCCGTGGGTGGCCGAGACCTCCGCCAGGTTTGGGGCATAAATGATGAGACGTCCCCCCGGTTCGACAATTGGTTCGAGCTTGTACATGCACTTTCCCGCCGTCCAGAGTTCCGGGTACATCGGCGGGCAGATCGAGATAACTTCTCGGTACAGCTGGGGCGTATGCTGGATGTGGACCTCGGCCGAAAGCTTGGCGGCGGCCTCCCAGGCGGTTTCCGGGGTGCCGAAGTTCAGACCGTGCAGCCCCGCCTTGGTGACGACCAGCGAGAAGCAGTGCTTCGGGATCGGCACCATCGCGGCGCAGCGGTCGACGATCGCCCGCACCGGCGTCCTGGCCACGCCGATGATCGCCCGGTTGGAGATGAGTGCCCCCAGCCAGTGGAAGGCGTCGATGATCCCCGCGCCGGCGATCCCCGGGAACAGGTACTTGTTGCCTCCGGAAAAGCCGACGATCTCGTGAGGGAACGTCGGGCCGACGATGACGATGCGGTCGTAGTCAAAAATAGCCCGGTTGATGGTGACTTCGACGGACTCGGTCAGTTGCCCACCCGAGAGTTCAGACATCTCGCTGCCGGAGATTGTGCCGAGGCTTCGCAGTTGGGCCGGGTCGTCGAACGCGTGGTTGAGGAAGCGGGTCTTGGACAAGAGGCGTAGGTGGGCGTCGCGGTCGATTCCCAGGACGGCGTAAATGCGCTCGATCGGCATCGGTCGGTGCGTGCCCAGGGCGATCATGACATCGAGGGCCTCAACCCGAGGCCCGAAGGAGGCGCCAATCTCTCGGAGCATCTGGCCGAGGGGGCAGGTCCGGGTGTCGTCGGGGACCAGCAGCAGGACTCGCTTGCCGTCAAGGTCGAGGCTTTGGGCCGCCTCGGCCACGATGCGCGAGACCTCGGCGTCGGGCAGGACGGGGGGGATCTCCCGGGACCGGGGGCGTGAGGATGCGGTGGCCTGGGTGGCGGTCGCGGTCATGGTGCCGATCCCCGCGTGGTGATAGGGCTTGAGGCTTGCCATGATAGCCGCGAGAGGCGGGGGACGCATCTAGGATCAGGCGACGTTGGCGGGCGGCGGCTCGGGAGGCAAGGGAAGGTGAAGGCGGAAGATCGTGCCGGGCGTGGGGGCCGGGGCGGGGTCCCAGCGGAGCGTTCCGCCGGCTCGGGAGACCAGTCGAGAGGCTCGCGGAAGTCCCAGGCCCAGCCCTCGGCCGGCCTGGCGTCCGCAGTAGAAGGGGTCGAAGAGGTGGGCAGCGGCGGCGGGGTCGAGCCCGGGACCTTCGTCGCGGACCGACCAGATGAGGGTTTGGGAGTCGCCGCCGACCTGGAAGCGGACCGTGCCACCGGGGGGGGTCGCCTCGATGGCATTACGGACCAGGACGTCGGCCAGGTGGCGTAGGGGGTCGGGGTCGACCCACGCTCTCGGGCCCGGGTCGCGGGTCTCGGCGACGAGTCGGACGCCTCGGGCCTCGGCCTCGTCGCGGAGGTCTCTCAGACAGTTGCGGACGACCTCGTCGACCAGGCAGGGGCGGGGGCGGGGCGTCGGCGGTCGGGCCACGGCCATCAGATCTCGGAGGATTCGGTGGGCCCGCTGGGCCGCCGCGGCGATGGCCCGTAGGGATCGTGTCGTTTCGGCGTCAGGGCGTTTGGCCAGCAGCAGTTGCGCCCGGCCCAGGACTACCGCTAGTGGGTTGTTCAACTCGTGGCCAGCGCCGGCGGCGAACTCGGCCAGGGCGTCGAGCTTGACCAGGTCGGCGTCGCGGTCGTCGCGGTCATCGCGGTCGCCCAGGGCCTCGACCGCGGCATCCAGCCGCCGGCGGTCGCGGGTTTCGCGACGGGCCTCCTTCGCCCTCAATGCGGCATAGGATCGCGCGAGGCGTTCCTCGGAAGCCGGGGCGTCGTCGGCGACGAACGGGCCGAGGCATCGGCACTCGACCTCGGCGCGAAGGAGCCGCAATCGGGGATCGGCGGGGCCGGGGCCTCGTCCGGAAGTGCCGGCGGCCCAGGGACTAAGGTCGGCCCAGATCCGGGACTTTCGCAGTGGGAGCCAGGACGTGGGGTCCTCGGCGGCCCGCGGGCCGAGGCTCTCGCCAGGTCCGGCCAGCAGCCAGGCGGCGTCGATGACGACAGGGTCGGCGCCCCAGCGCTCGGCCAGGTCTCGGCCGAGACTGGCCGCGTCGGTCCCCAGGCTTTCGCGTTCGAGGGCCCGTCGGGCGGTGGGACTGGGCTCGGCCAGCCAGTCGGCCAGCGTCTCGGGGTCGACCGCCGCCACCGCCCAATACCCCAGTTGGTGGACCAAGGCAGCGCGGGCGAGGCGATCTGGGTCGGCGGCGCCGGCCTCGGTCGCCAGGCGACGAGCCGCCCGGGACGCGGCGACCCCGTGCTTCCAAAGTCGGTCCAACGCTTCGGATGCGGCGAGGGAGACGGGACGGGACCACCAGGGGGAAGCGGCGACCAGGGCGAATCCGTCGAATACCCCAGACACCCGCGAGCGAGCCAGCGCCCAGCCGGGGTCGACCTCGGCCAGCCGGGTCGTGTCGGGGCGGTCCGAGTCCAGGACAGCTCGGGCCGTCGATGGGCGCAGAGGAAGCCCGTCCAGCCGGTCGAGCCGGCGTCGCAGGTCGTCCGACGGTGGGCGGACGGGACGGGGATCACTCACCGGGCCGGGCTCCTTCCCGGAGTCGTCACTCCCTGACGGGCCCTTATCGAAGGGCTCGAGCGGCGGCTGGCCCTCGCGGGGGTCGAGGGCCTTGCAAGCTTGGATCAGTCCGTCGGCCCGGTCTCAATGTCCAGCAATCGGCAGACTCGGCGGATCAACTCGTCGATATCCAGAGGCTTGTGGAGGAAGTCGTCGGCGCCAGCGGCCTTGAGTTCCGCAACCTTGTCTTCCTCGACCAGGCCCGAGATACAGATGACCTTAATCTCGGCCATCGCCGGGTTGGACTTGATCAATTCGCAAACCTCCCGGCCATTGATGTCCGGGAGCATGACGTCCAGGATGATCAGGTCGGGATGGTACTCGTTGGCCTGCATCCCCGCGCCGAAGCCATTGTTGACGACGCGGGTCTCGAAGCGGCTGTCGGCGTCAAGGACCTCGGTAATCAACTCGACGACGGCCGGATCGTCATCGACAACCAGGATGCGGCGGCGTCCGCTCTCCAGGGCGTCGGTGGGGATGCCGTTTTCCTTCATGAAGCGGTAGAGCGACTCTCGAGGGATGCGCCGGAACCGAGAACCCGGGACGCGAAAGCCCTTAAGCTGGCCAGAGTCGAAGCAGCGAATGATTGTCTGCTGGCTGACCTTGCAGATCTTGGCCGCTTCGCCGGTGGTGAACACGGTCTTCATGGTCGATTGACACCCCGTCTTGCGAGCACTTTGGGCTCGGTCTGCCAATTCGGCGGGTGGGGCGATCCCCCGAACCATCCCCAAACCCCCGCCGGACGCCCCCATCCTCCGTGAATAACCCAAGCTCGCGACAACCACCGCCCCCGCCCGGACCTCCTCCGCGGCGCGGCGTCGTCAAGTGATACTCCCACTCTAGTCGGCAGATTCTGTGAAATCTAACGAATTTACCGAAATTACCAGCGAGCCCGATCATAAGCCCCCCCCCGCTGGCCTGTCAACCCAGATCCTCTGGTCATCCCAGGGGCCAGAAAGCCCCCTGGCAACGGGACTTTTCGGGCCCCCCAGCGATTCGCAGGTCATCCGCTTGTGTCGGGGTTTGCGGAGAGGGCCCGGGGGCTGGGGCGTTTCAGGTGGACGAGGAGGGTGGCGATGTCGGTGGGGTTGATGCCCCGAATCCGCCCAGCCTGACCCAAAGAGCGGGGGCGGACCCGGGCAAGTTGCTCGCGAGCCTCGACGCGAAGCTGGGCGATGGCGTGGTAATCCAGGTCGGCGGGGAGGGATTTGTCCTCCAGGCGACGGAACCGCTCGACTTCCTCGGCCTGTCGGGCGATGTACCCGCCGTACTTGGCCTCGACGGTCACCTCGGCGACGGCCGAGGGGTCGTCGGCAAGGTCGGCCAGGGGAGGGTGGAGGGCCAGGAGGTCGGACCAGATCGTTGGCGGGCGGCGGAGGATCGCTTCCAGGGAATTCCCCTCAACCCTGATGGCTCGCAGCGCGTCTCGTAGGCGCTCGAAGGCCGAGCGACGGGCGGTGAAGCGGTCCCAGCGGGTGTCGTCGACAAGGCCGAGGCGGCGGCCGGTCTCGGTCAGGCGGAGGTCGGCGTTGTCGTGACGCAGCAGGAGGCGATACTCGGCGCGGCCGGTGAACATCCGGTAGGGCTCGTCGACCCCTTTGGTGACAAGGTCATCAATCAGGACGCCGATGTAGGCGTGGGAACGATCGAGAACCCAGGACTCGCGCCCCTGGACCGACAGGGCGGCGTTGGCGCCGGCGATGAGGCCCTGGGCGGCGGCTTCCTCGTAGCCGGTGGTGCCGTTGAGTTGGCCGGCGAAGAACAGGCCGGGGACGCGCTTGGTCTCCAGAGTCGGGCCCAGTTGAGTCGGCGGGGCGTAGTCGTATTCCACCGCGTAGCCGAACCGCATGATCTCGGCGCGTTCCAGGCCGACGATGCGGCGGATCATCGCCTCCTGGACGTCCCGGGGCAGGCTCGTGGAGATGCCGTTGCAGTAGTATTCGAGGGTATGGCGGCCCTCGGGCTCCAGGAAGATCTGGTGGGCCGGGCGGTCGGCGAAGCGGACGACCTTGTCCTCGATCGACGGGCAGTAGCGGGGTCCGGTCGAGGCGATCTGGCCGGAGTACATCGGGGCGCGGTCGAGGTTCTCGCGGATCAGGTCGTGGACCTCGGGCGTCGTGTAAGCGATGTGGCAGTGAAGCTGCGGAAGACCGTCGCCGGCGCGCTCGGAGAGAAACGAAAAAGGGACGGGCTCGGCGTCGCCGGGCTGGGGCGCCAGGCGGGCGAAGTCGATTGTGCGGCCGTTGAGCCGCGGTGGCGTGCCGGTCTTGAAGCGGCCGAGTTCAAAGCCCAGCTCCCTCAGGCTGGCCGAAAGTCCCACGGCCGAGGCATCGCCAGCGCGTCCGCCGGGGGTCTTGACCTCGCCGGTGTGCATCAATGCCTGAAGGAACGTGCCGGTGGTCAGCACCACGGCGCGGGCCCGATACGCCACGTTGCCCCGGCAGCGGACACCAGCAATTCGTCCGCGCTCAATGAGCAGGCCGTCGACCATCTCCTGGCGAAGAGTGAGGTTGTCCTGTCGTTCGACGGTGAACTTGGCGAGAAGCTGATACGCCTTCTTGTCGCACTGGGCGCGGGGGCCGTGCATGGCCGGCCCCTTGCCGCGGTTGAGCAGGCGGGACTGGATGGTCGAGGCATCGGTAAGCCGGCCCATCGCCCCTCCAAGGGCATCGACCTCGCGAACAATCTGCCCCTTGGCGACACCGCCGATGGCCGGGTTGCAGCTCATCTGGCCAACGGCATCGCAGTTAATGGTCAGAAGAGCCGTGCGGCAACCCAGGCGAGCCGAGGCCAAAGCCGCCTCAATCCCGGCATGCCCGGCGCCAACCACCACTACATCATAAAGGTAAGGGTCGGGAGCCTCGGAGGGCATGACGCGACTCGACTTGATGCCGGAACGATTGCAAAACCCCGACCGGGCGTCGGGTTCCTCAATTGTAATGCGCCAGGGTGATCCGGGTGTAGGCGGGGGCGAAGTCGCAAAATGCGAACCCGGGATTGTGGGTTCGCGTTTTGTGAACTATGCTGGCCTTCGAGTGATCGGTTGCAATCGCGGCAACGCTGCTTCGCCAACGTCTCGACTTCCACGGTTGATTAAATCCCTCGAATCAACACTACCCAACATCAAGAATTAATACAGAAAGTGGTTCGATGGATCGCACGACCGCAACAAGTCGTCGCCCGTGGATGGCCTACCATGCACGTCATCTCCGAGAAACTGGGACGCGACTATTGGGAGCGTCATCCTGACACCGAGACCGCTCTGCGAGCTTGGTTCCGGCTGGTGGCGCATTCCCATTGGGACACTCCCGCCGACATGCTGGCGGTCTGCTCCTCCGCCAGCCAGGTGGGAAAGTTCACCGTCTTCAACATTGGCGGGAACAAATGCCGTCTGATCGCGGCAATCCACTACAATCGACAAAAAATCTACGTGAGGGCCGTGCTCACGCACGCGGAGTACGACACAGGAGCCTGGAAATCCGACTGACGTGGGAAAGGAGAATAACGGCATGCCAACGCGAAAACTCGTGACCGGACGCGCCGGAACTGTCAGCGAAACCTACCTCCGTCTCATCGGTCGCTTTCCACTTCGGCCGATCACCTCCGATGAATCCTTGGATCAGGCCATCGCCGTCGTCAACTCGCTCCTGGACCGGGATGATCTTGATGCCGACGAGGAGGGCTATCTCGACGTCCTCGGAGATTTGATTCATAAGTACGAGAAGGACGCCCACCCGCTGCCTCCCTTGCCAGATGCCGACATGCTTCGCCATTTGATCGAGATGAAGGGGACGTCCCAGGCGAAGGTTGCCGAATCCACGGGCATTGCCACGTCCACGATTTCCGAGATCCTGGCCGGAAAGCGTGGGCTGAACCGCAAGCATATCGCGGCGCTTGCGAAATTCTTCAAGGTCAGCCCGGCGATCTTCCTTTCCGTGCAATGACTCATGGCAAGTCGCCAGAAAGGATTGCCTACGGGCATACCGAGGGCAAAGCGGCTCATCCACACCCGCGGCAATCCCGGCGCCTTCGACCCAGTCATTGGGGCGATCCGCCTCAGGGCTTGACCACGTCCACCAGTTCCAGCAGGGTCGAGACCTTGCGATCCCTCGGCTCGTCCCGCAGCCGGTCCGGGTCGGCCGGGGCTTTTTGGAACCGCCGGATGGCCTGGCTGACGCTGACGGCGCTGAAGAGGTCGGCGAGGGCCGGGGCCACGGTCGTGCCGCTCATCAGGGCGGTCCTGGGCCCTACCCCGGCGGGGACGAGCGGGTCGGCGGCGACCTGCTCCAGCTTGGTGAGCAGGGGGGCTTCGCAGGAGGCCAGGTGGGGCGAACGTTCCTTGAGTGCCGTCTCCGCCCCGTCGTCCGTCAGTTGACGCTGGAACGCGTAACGCTTCAGGTCGGACTTGCCGCTGACGACGTAGACCGCCCCGCCGGCCTCGGAGGTCACGGCGATCAGGTCGAGCACGCGGTCGCCGTCGAAGTCGCCCGCCTGGAACTGCCAGGTCGCCCCGGTGCCCGTGGCGGGCAAGGGGGTGGTCGACTCCAGCACGACCTGGCGGAATCCCGAAGCCCCGCTCAGGACGCGGACCTCGATGGTCTTCGACTCGGTCCCTCCTCGGAGGACCATCAACAGGTTGGGCCGAGTGCCAGCGGCCCAGATGGGGGGGATGGCGAGAAAGTCGGCCTCGGGGCCCACCGCGTCGAGCGAGGTCACGCTCCGCAGGAGAAACTGGCGGAAGAACATCGCCCCGGAAAGGATCTGCACCTCGACCCGGTGCCCCGGTCCGTCGCGGTCGATCGCCCACAGGTCGGGGACGCCATCAAGGTCGTAATCGGCCATGGCGAAGGTCCAGTCGGCGTCGGTGTAGGGCAGCGGGGTGCCCACCTCGACCAAGGGGGTCTGGTATTGCGACGACCCGGCGTGGATGTGGACCTCGGTCGTGCCCGTGCCCGAGGGGCGTTTCTTCACCATGAAGAGGTCGGGCAGATCGTCGTCGTCCCAAAGGGTGGTCCCGACCTGCCAGATCGAGGGGTCGAGCTGGGCCGACTGGGCGAGGCACGGGGTCGTGGCCAGGGCCAGGGACGCGAGGGCCGTGGCGAGCGCAAGCGGGACCTTGATCATGGGAACCTCGGAAGATCGGGACGACGGATGGTGGTCCGGCACGATGGACCCTTCCCCCGGGCGGGGCCGCCGCTCGGTGATCGGGGCCAGGGACGTCGTGGGCCGGCCTGGGGACTCGCGAAGACTCCGGCCTCTCCGTCCGGCCGCCATTGTCGCCCGCCGAGGGGCCCGGTTCAACGAGATTCCCGATGGCGTGAAGACGGGCCTCCTCGGACCCGAAGGGTCGCGGCGGATCGCGCCCGGGGCTTGACGGTGAGGGGACCGGCCACGATAACGGCCCGGCCAGTGAGATCACGATGTTCGGATTCGGGGAAAATGCCGATGGAGCTGGTTCTCCTGCTCACACTTAGCACCGGGATGGCCAAGGTGGCCGACTCGGAGGGGCGGTCGGCGCTGCTTTGGGGCGTCTTGACGTTGGGCATTGGGATGGCCTGTCTGGCCATCCCGATGCCTTATCTTCGCGTCCTGCTGGCGGGGGCTTTGGCTCTGGTGATGATGATGATCGCCAAGGCCCGGGGTCGCTGAGACCGGGTGGGAAGCGATTCCTTTTCCCTTGGGCGAGGATTACCCTGGGCCTTCGTCCCGGTCCGCGGCGAGGGTCGGAACGGGACGAACGCTTTCCCCGAGATCGCGAGCGTCCGACCATGAGTCTCCGATTCGGGAACGTCAACCTGTTCGTCGCCGACGTCGAGGCGGCCCTACGCTTCTATGCGAGGTTGCTCGGCCTGGAGCACGACGCCGAACGATCGCACCCACCGGGCTTCGCGCTCTTGAGGTCTGGCGAGATGACGATCACCCTGCAAGGGCCCGACACACCCGGCTGGGTGAGCGGCCGGGCCGAGAGCATGGAACTGGGCTTCTCGGTGGATGATGTGGCCGCGACTCGCGAACGGTTGGAGGCGGCGGGAGTGCGGGTCTCGCCGTTGCAGGAGATGGGCTGGGGCTCGGGCTTCGACGCGACCGACCCCGACGGCTTCCGCCTGACCTTCTTTCGGATGCGCGGTTGAGGCGGGATGGGCTTCAGCGGCGAGTGCGACTCGGAGAGTCATCGGCGGCGACGGCGGCGGCTGGGGCGGTGCTTCGGGCGTGGGCGAGCCATTGCTTGTGCAGGTCGGCTGTTCCAGTGATTTGGTAGTGACGACGCAATTCGGCCTCGAAGCTGCCTCGCTCGGCGGCCTGGAGGAAGGCGATGAACTGCTCCGTCGTGCCTTTGCTGAGGAAGTAGCGGGTTAGCGAGACGCTCTGAGCGTAGTAGAGGGGCCAGTCCGCGCCTTCGGGCCCGTCCAGGGCGACCAGTTCCTCGACGCGGAAGAGGCGGCCGGTGGTCAGGGGATCGACCAGGTCCTGGGCCCGGTGGAGACGCTCGGCGGCGGGCTCGGCCAGGACCGCCAGCCCCTCGTCGGCCCAGCGGGGCAAGGGCTTGTGCGGGAACAGGTCGGCCAGGACGACGTGGGTGATTTCGTGGGGCAGGACCGCGTCGGTGACCGTGGGGTGGTCGGCGCGGAGGTGGACCTGTCGGGAGACGATCCGGCCGCCGTCCTGGCCCATGCGGCTGATCCCGGGCGACTCCTCGGGCTCGCCGGTCGCGTGAGCGAACGTGGCGGGGGTCGGGTAGAGGTAGATGTCGCAGCGGGGGACCCAGGCCGGGCGGGGCGTTTTGGGGTCGGTCCCCAGGCCGAAGCGTCGGCCTTGCGTCTCGCGGGCGGCCTCGGCGACGGTGGCGACGCGCTCGGCCAGTTCGGGGTCGGTGTGGAAGATGGTGAAATTCGCCGTGCGGCGGACCTGCCAGCGGCTCTCGTTGGGCGGGCCGGGATTGGGGGCGAGGGCCAATTGTGCCGGGGGCGCCGGTCTCGGCGTGATCGGGGCCGCGGCGGGACGCCTCGGCGATGGCGGCGGGGCGGGAGCTTCCTCGGGGGCGGCGCCTCGGAGGGTAACGACCCGGGGGTCGGCCGGGCGGGGTGGGCCGGAGCGCTGGACGACGAGGTTGCGGAGGTACTCGCCGAACCAGTTCCTGGGGCTCAGGGCGCGGATGCGGGCGATCTCGGCGTGGAGGGCGGACCACTCGGCAGGGGTAGCTGGCTGGGCGTTGATCTTGCGGACGACCTCGACCATCCGGCAATACGCCCAGTGGTCGCGTCGGCCGGCGGGCAGTTGCCCGGCGCGGTCGAGTGCGGCGTAGACTCGGCCCGCCTCGGCGTAATGGCCGTCGCGGAAGGCGGCGTCTGCCGGGGCCAGCGGGTCCGAAACGGCTTCCGGCGTTGGGGGATTCGGGGCGGCGGCGACCGGAGGGACCGTTGCCGTCCGAGGCGCGGCGGTCGGTGGCGGAAGGGCTTCGGGTTCGGGCAGGGCCGGGACGCTTGCCGACGGGGACGGCGTGATCGGTTCGGTCGAGACCGGCGCGGGCGTGGGTTCGGGCTCGTCGGGGGGGCGACGGGCCGGTGGGGCGTCGGGCTCGGGAGGTGCGATTGGTGCCGGTTCGGTGGGGGCCGGGGCGATGGCGAGGGGTCTGGGGGCGGCGACCGGCTCGCTGGCGGCGGACGGAAGTTCGGGCGTGGGTTTCGGTTCGGGCGTCGTCTTCGGTTTGGCGGCGGCCTCGGGCTCGGGTTCGGGCGTGGGCGGAGCGGCCGGTTTCGAGGCGGGGGACTTTCGGTCGAGGATGGCGAGGTTGTCGAGGTAGCCTTGAGCCTCGGCGGATAGCCCCGCGGTCCTGGCCTGACGGGCGGCCAGGGTGTAGGCGCGGCGGAGGTCGTCGCGGAGAGCCGGGCGGTCGGCGGTGGGGGCTTCGGGGAGGGCGTTTTCCAGCAGGGAAGCGGCGGAACGGGCGTCGCCCCGCGCGAGCAGGGCTCGGGCGCGGTCGGCGGGGCTGGGCGGCGCCGCGGCGATGCCGAGGGCAAGAACCAGCGTCAGGGCGAGGGCGGCCGGGGCCGCGGAGGTGGGCCGGCGCATGACTTCCGTGTCCTGCGTGCGGGGCGGGGGCGAGTCAGGAAGGACGGTGTCCGGGCGGGCCTGGACCTCGTCCTTGAGATCGCTCCCCGGCGGCGGGCGATTTCTGGAAAAATGAGGCCGATGAGGATCTCGGCCTCAAGTCGGGCGGCAGTATGGCCGGGGGGCTCGGGGGCGTCAACCGCGATGTGCCTTCGCCAGGAGACGGCCCCGACGGGTCGAATCAGATCGTCGGGGAAGGGCGTCGGCGTCGGCGAGCCGTGGCGAGGAGGCCGACCGAGCCGAAGCCCAGCAGGGCCAGGGTCGAGGGTTCAGGCACGGCGCTGATCTGGATCGTGGCGATCAGGTCGTTGGGGGAGATCAGGTGGTCGATGGTGTAGTTGTAGGCGGTGGTCTGCCCGAGGATCGAGTTGAGGTAGTCGGTCTGGTCGCGGGTGCCGCCAAAGACCGAAGTGACCGTCGAGTTCTCGGCGACGTGGTCGTTGGCGTCGTCCCCGGCGATGAACGCGGCGCCGAACTTGATGTTGTTGACCTCGCTGCCGGCGTCCCAGACGTCTCGTCCGTAGATATTGATGGTCTGGGGGCCGAGGAACTGGCCGGAGGCGTCGAAAATGGGGTGGGATTGGGGGTCGGCGTTGGCGAAGAAGAAGTCGTTGGAGGGGACGACCATCGAGGCGAAACTCAGGAATCGGTCGGTGGCGGGATTGGCGACGTCCACCAGGGCCGTTCCCGTGGAGCCGGGACCGATCGGGGCGGAACCGAGGACCGCCTGGGGCCCCGTCCCGTTGTAAGCCGCGACCTGATCGGCGGGACTGCCGAGTTCGGCGATGGTCTGGATCGGCGAGGGGACCGTCGACCCATCCTGGAAACTCTGATAGGTGCCGTCATGCAGGCCGACCCAGGTCGGCGCGATGCCAAAGCCTCCGGACGGCTGGGCGTTGGTCACGGTGAATCGGAGCGTTTCAGAGTGGGCCGTGGGGACGGCGGCGGCGAGCAGAACCAGCCACGCGGCGGCGCGGGCGATCGGCGGGGAGAGTGCTGGACGCATTGGTCTCGATCCTTCATGGGTCGTCGGAGCCAGGCTCACTCGGCGTCCCCGGCTCACTCGGCGGGGGACGCCGGCTGAGTCGACGGGTCCAATCGATCCTGACGAGAAAGAGGGGAAAATCGGCGGCTTTCCGGAGATTTGGAGGCGGGGTGTCAGGTTCGAGGTGGAGGGGCGACTCATGGGGTGGTGAGTTGGCGGCTTTCCGAGGCGGGCTGGACCGGGCCAGAATCAAGGGCTGGCCGCCCGGCCCGCGTGGGGGATGCCTGTTGGCCGTCCGGAGGATCTGGGATGGGGTCGGCCTTGATCCGGGATCGTGACTTGCCAGCGACGACCGATTCCGGAGGCGAGGCTCCCCGGGGCCTCGACCCGGAGGCGTGGGTCGACCGTCATGGCGATGCCCTCTATCGGTATGCTCGGCTACGGCTGAAGGACCGCGACGTCGCGGCCGAGTTGGTCCAGGAGACGTTCCTCCAGGCTCTTCGCGGGCGGGACGCGTTCGCGGGTGGGTCTCCCGAGCGGACGTGGCTGGTGGGGATCTTGCGTCACAAGATCCTGGACCACTACCGGCGGGCGTCTCGGGAGCGGGGCCGGACGTTGACGGAGGCGGACGCGCCGAACTGGGAGGGAACGCTGTTCGACCGCCGGGGCCACTGGCGAGCGGGCCCTCGGCGGTGGAGCGAGGCCCCGGGGGCGGAGCTGGACCGGGCGGAGTTCTGGTCGACCCTGGGGGGATGCCTGGACCGCCTGCCTCCCAAGCTCGCCGAGGTGTTTTCTCTAAGCGCCCTGGAAGGCCGAGAGGGGACGGAGGTCTGCGAGGTGCTGGGGATCTCGCCGGCCAACCTGTGGACCCGTCTGCATCGGGCCCGGATGCTCTTGCGGGGCTGTCTGGAGCGGAACTGGTTCGGCGAACCGGCCACGAACGTGGGAGAACGGCGATGAGGCTGGGCCTGCGAGGATTGCTCCGGGTGCTGACGCTGAGCTGCCGGGATGCGGCCCGGCTAACCTCCGACGCCTGCGAGCGCGACCTGCCGACGGCCGAGGTCGCGGCCCTTCGGCTGCACCTGGTCGTGTGCGGGTCGTGCCGCCGGTATCGCCAGCAGATCGGCCGGCTGGGCGAGGCGATCGACCGACTGGCCGGAGCGGGGGTCGCCGACGAGGGGGACGCCTCGGCGACGGCGGCCGTGGTCTCGGGGCTCCCTCCCGAGGTCCGTCAGCGAATCGTCGGAGCCCTTGTGGGCGCGGCCGGGGCCGAGGGTCCCCGGGCTCCGGAGGGTGGAGGCTGATCGGGCGGCGGGAGGCTCTCGGCGATCACCTTCGCGCCTTGCCCCGGGTTTTGCGCGAGAGGCTGGCGGCGGACTTGCCCAGCACGGCCCGTTCGACCCGGGCGAGCAGGGTTTCGCCCGCGAGGAAGGCGTCGGACGGGCCGAGCTTCACCCGGGCGGCTCGTTTCGCGTCGGCCAGGGCTTGCTTCACCATCGCGTCGGCGGCGAGGTCGGCGTACTGTCGCCTGAGCCCGTCAACCTCGGGGCGGAGTTCGTTGATGAGCGTACGGAGCTTCTCCTTCTGCTCTCGGTAGGTCTCGTCGAGGTCTTCACGGTCCTGGCCCTGGGGGGCTTGCTCGCGCACCCGCTGCTCCTGGAGGCGGAGCTGGGCGAGGTTTCCCTTGAGGCGGAGCTTCTGGGCGATGGCCTGCGAGGGGAACGAGTTTTGCGAGAAGTTGTTTGGCCCGGGACCGCGTCCGAACCCGCCGAGTGACTGACCGGCCTGGAGGTCGATTTGCTGGGTGAGGTCGTCGAGGTCCGAAAGCAGTTGCGTGCGTTGCTGTTCGATCTGGGCGACCTCGGCCCCGACCTGCTCGGCCTCGGTCCGCCGTTGGACCGAGGCGTTGTAGGCGCTCAGGGCGACCTTGAGTAGCTTCATCTTCTCCAAAATCGGCGCCTCGGCCTCGACGACGAAGGCGTGGCCGGATCTGGTCAGCCCCTTGTGAGCCAGGCGGGCCTCGGCCACCGGATCTCCCGCGTAAGTCGAGGGCGGGAGGATTCCGCAAAGGATCAGAACGAACCCCGTGGCTGGGGCGAGGAACGGGTTGATGCGCATCGTTGGCTCCTCCGTTCGCGGTCGGGATTCTCGGTCCCCGGGCGTGGTTGGCCCGTTGGGCTTCCTGTTTCTTGGTAACGTGGAGAGATCGGTGGCGGAGACGCGCGATCGACGAGAGCCGGGCAGAGAATCCGTCGACGTGTCAGGCCGGGCGGGGCCAGGCGACTCATCCTTTCGGTCGCCGCCCCAACGGGAGATGCCTCATGAGACGCTTCCTGATCGCAGCCGCGTGGGTCGTGACGGTCGTCGGTGCGGGGTGGAGCGTCGCGCCTCCGGCGATGGGAGAGGAGGGGGGAAGTGGGTCGTCACGGCGGACCGTATTGGTCGAGCTTTACACGTCTCAGGGGTGCAACTCGTGCCCGCCGGCTTCGGATCTACTGGGGAAGCTGAAGTCGTTGTCTCCCGGAGCGGGCGGCGGGCGGGTGGTGGCGTTGAACTTCCACGTCGATTATTTCGACCAGCCGTGGGCCGACCCCTTCGGCAGCCCGGACTTTAGCCGCCGTGAGGCCGCCTACAATGGGGCCCTGAAGCGGGATGACCTGTATTTCACGCCGATGTTGATCGTGGACGGGCGGGTGCCGATGCTGGGTTCGGACCGACCGAAACTGCTTGCGGCGTTGCGGCAGGCCGCCGCCGTGCCGCCGGGACTGCGACTGTCGGCGAAGCTGGAAGGCGAAGGCGAGCGGCGGACGCTGCGAGTCGACCTGGCCCGGCCGACCGTCGGAGCGCGGGATCATGCCATCCTGGTCGGCGTGGCGTTGACCGAGGACCCAATCCGCACGGCCGTTCGCTCGGGGGAGAACGCCGGCAAGACGCTGGTCGAGCATCACGTCGTGCGACGCTTCGCCCACAAGGACGCGAAGCTGGAGGGGGCCGGCTCGTCGGCGTCGCTGAGGTTCCCGCTGTCGTTGGAGCCCGGGCAAGCGTCGGCCCGCACGACGGTCGTGGTGTTCGCGCAGGACAACGTCGATGGTGGCATCCACCAGGCAATGGCGTTGCCCTGGGAGGAGCCGGCCTCCCCCTCCGAGGGCGGCTCGGGCCGTCGTTGAGGGCTGGGTCGCCGCACGGGGGACGCTTCGCTCTCGACGCCCTGGTTCCTGGAGGTTCGACTCGGTTGTTGCGTTGACGAGGGGCATCGACTGGGGAGATCGCCGGAAAATCATGGCCTGGGTGCGTGATGAATCTTGGTGAATTCCGGCATAAGAGACATGTCTCGGCCTTCGGCGGCGAAAACGCCCGGGGCGAAGGAGTTCGGGACGGGCCGGGACACGGTTTGGGCGATTCGCGACCCGAGGGCGACCCATGGTCGATGGGACGACCGACAACCGCATCCTGATCGCCTACTGGATCAGCGTGGCCGTGTTCGTGATCGTACCGTCGGTCGCCCGCCGCGTTCGCTGGAAGTCCGAGGGTGCTCGGCTTCGCGGCGCGATCGTGGCCGAGTTGGCGGGCGAGGTCTCGGACGCGGGCCTGGCGGTCCAGGTCGCCTGCAATCAGGTCGACGCGCTGGTCCTCTGCTGGTTCCGCAAGAAGGCTCCCAGGGGCGTGGTGTCTGGGTAATGGGGATGCTTTTGCTTCGCCAGGGACCGGCTCCTCGTTCTTGATGAGGGGGAGATGCGCCGGCTCGCTTACGGGGAGATTCGCCGGATCGCGGTGGGCGATTCCATGAACCAGGGGATGCGGAGGCTTGTCGTCGAGACAAGCGAAATGCCGTTGGTCGCGGAGCTTGGGCGGGTCGGCGACCTCATCCGACTGGTCAATGTCGCGGCCAATCATGGCGTGGCGATTGGCTACCTGAAGGATCCAGGATGAGCCCGGACCCATCGGCGAGGATCGCCTACGACATCCTCGGCCTACCGCGCGACGCCGACGCCCCGTCGCCGCGCGAGGCCTATCGCAAGGCCGCCTTGCGCTATCACCCCGACCTCGCCGACGAGTCCCGACGGGACCCGGCTCAGGCCGAGTTCGCCCGGATCAATCTGGCTTACGGCGTCCTGGAGGATTCGGAGACGCGCCGTCGCTACGACCGACTGCTGGCCAACGGGCAGGTCCCCGACCTTGAACGAGAGATACCCGAGGGACTTCCGCGGCGGGAACTCCTGGAGATCCTCCGCGAAATTGACGCCCTCGACCTTGACGCTGTACTTTCCGAGGGAATGCTATCTATCATGCCGCCAGGCTGAGCAGCCTGTCGGCGGCCTGAATCACCTCCTCGGTGACCCGGGACGGAGAACTGCACGGATTTCCTCGTCCAGTAGTTCGCGACGCCACTCCCGCCGCTTGTCGGCGGGGCTCGGACAACGTGACAAGCCGTCCCACGGCGACCCCGAGAGGTCCGCCAACTCCTCATCCTTCCGCTGCCAGGCCCACGCCTCGGTCAGGGTATAGGTCCACAGGCAGATGTGGAACGCCCCGATGAATCGCACCTGCTGCTGGCCCGCATCGACGACCTGCTTGACCTCGCGGAAGATGATCTCCAGGCTGAACCGGTCGGCCACCAGACCCAGGATGTCGGCCACGCTCGCCGAGGGGTCGGTGCAGAAGTACGCTCGCCACCCGGTCGGCTCGTCCTCAGCACCACTCGGATGACACCCCCGGCCGGCTTCCAGGTCCCCAGGAACGTCTTGTAACTCTTGACCGCCTCTGCCCCGTACAACTCGAAGGTGCCGGTGGACCAGGCGCTTCGCTGGCCGGCCCGCTTGGCCAGGTCGATCACGTCGGGGCCGTAGGTCGGCGCCGGGCCGCGTTGCCCCGGCTGCTTCGGCCCGGGAAGGTTCCGCAACGCGGCATCCTTGCGAAGCCGGCTGACGACGATCATTCCCAGTGCCTTGGCCGGCTTGAGAACTTCCTTGGTGGCATCGGCGCCATCGGCCACCACCCAGATCGGCAGCTTGAGCAGGTCCAGCCACGGCTTGACCCGGCGGAGCAACTCGACGGCCAACTCCAGCTTAGTGTGGAAGGCCGGCCGGTGCTTCGGGGCGATCGCCGGCAGGTCCTTCTTGCGGACGTAGAGCCGAGACAGAAGCGGCAGGGCGATCGTGCCCCATGCCTTGTGGGTGACGAGCAGCCCCAGGACGTCGAAGACGTGCCCGTAGACGAAGAACGAGCCGGCCGGGCCGGGGGCGGGGTTGTGATGCACCCCAGCCCCTTGGACGTGCGATCCGTACCGCTTCGTCGGCGTGTCGTCCAGGGCCAGGGTCAGCCGGGTGGCCCCGGCCAGCAGGGGCCGGACCACCTCGACGAAGAAACGCCAGGCGATGTGATCGGCCCGCTTTCCGGCGGCGGCGACGGCGAGGTAGCAGGACTGGTACTGGTCGCCGAGCTTGGCGGCCCGAATCCAACTGGTGACGGTCCGTCGGCCCCGGGCCAGGACGGCCCCAAGGAAAAGGAGGGCGAGCCGCGGGGCGGATCGGCGATCGAGGGCGGTAGCGAGGTAGGAGAACCCCTGGCACGGGGCGGGTGCGGGATGCGAGGATGTCATCGGGGGCCGGCCCCGTTCGGGTCCCTGGCAGGCTTGGTAACCGCCATCATCCCGGCTGGGTCGGCCCTCGTCCATAAAACAGGTATCGGGCGGGGTACGCATGCCGAAGGAATTGATCCGCATCGCTGCTGACATCCGCTGGTACCGAACCGTCACCCAGGCTGGCCAATTCGGTCTGAAGACCGACATATTCTTCGAGGTCGGTAGCCAATCCTTCTCGCTCGTCCTTGACACGGTGCCCGAAAAGGCCTTCCTACACACATTAGCCCACGCCCGGTGCCTCGCGATCTACGAGATCTCATCCGTGGTATGCGGCTGGGTCGAGTCGGGTCGTTTCCAGATCCGGATCAATGACGACGATGATATCGCCGAGGCGACTGCGATGGCGGATCGGGTCGAATGGAGTCCGTCTAACCCCGGCTCGATTCACGCCGCTGTTGAAGTCTATAAAACCGATAACCGCGCACGAGACTCGTAGTCCGTGTGACGTTGGACGAGCCTGCAAATACTGCGAAAGTCACGGAAAGTGCAGTCCAAAAGCATCGCGGCGGCCCAGGAGGCGGCGGGGAGGGGTCCGGTCAGCTCGATCCACGGGCGGAAGGCCTCGGCCATGCGCCGGCCCCGCTGATCTTCCAGCCGGGTCCAAAGCCGCTGGAGGTCGAGCCGGAACCGGGGCCAGGCCGCGGCGGGGAGGGTGGGGTCGGCCAGTTCTCCCTCAAGCTCGCCCCAGTCGCCAGCCTCGGCCAGTTGCCAGGGGCGTTCCTCAAGGCGACGGTTGAGCTCGGCCCCGAGGAAGTAGCCGGCCAGGCGCCGATGGGCGGCCCGACGGGTCTCGTCGTCGCGCAGGTAGCGACCGGCGACGGCCTCGCTAAGGGCTGGGTGCGCGAAGCCCAGGTGCCCCGACCGGCTCACGAGCGACTCTCCCAACGCCAGGGCCAGGGGAGACCATTTCGCCGCGGGCAGCGGTGACAAGGGAGGGCCGAGCAACTCGCGCAACGATCCGCAGGACGATCGCCCGCCAGTCGGTGCTCTCGGGAGTCGCGCCCACGCACAAGAGAATGAACGCCGAGGGGGCGGGAGGCTCGCGGCGAAACCAATTCCGGGGGGTCGCCTCAAGCCCGGTCCGCCGCCGGAGTGTCCGCCGCGACCAGGACGCCAGCAGGGCCGTCTTCCCCGACCCCGGGAGCCCGGAAACGATGATGGGCCCGTCGCCCCGGTCCAGCCGATCGAGCTCCGACTCGCGCCCCAGGAAGCCTCGGGCGTGCAACGCGGCGAAGATATCGTGGGCGTCGGACTTTTGGCGTCGCGGGTCGAGAACCTCGTCGGCCGGGAACAGTCGCTCGATCAGAGCCGTCAGGTCGCGCTCGACCCGTTCGCCCAGTTGCCGGGGGTCGGCGTAATCCTTGGGGGCCCAATGCGGGCTGTCCCGGATGCGTTGCTTCAGGGCGTGGAGCCGCGCTCGGGCGTCCTGCCCTTCGCCCGCGTCGTCCGGGTCTCGGAGGTAGAAAAACGCCTCCGAGCCGGGTGGCGGGTGGTTCAGGGCGCCGTGCCAGACTTCCAACTCAGTCACCGAGCAGCCCGGGCGCTCCGCCAGCCAGGGCTCACGGTCGAGCAGGTCGGTGGGAACGGCGTCGGGCACCCAACCATAACGCCCGCCCAGGATGCCGAGGAAGTACGGCCGGCAACGGTCAATTTCGGCGAGGCAGATCGGCAAGACCTTCCCGGCCTTCGACTCGTCCTCGGTGATTCCCCAGCGCCGGTCGATCTCCGACCAGACGACCCCCCTCGCCTCGCAGAGGGCCCGCAGGCGAGGGAAGACGACCTTGACCAGCACCTCTCGCTCGGCGTGCATGTCGCGGAACGTCGAGGAAACGAACAGGCGGACGACCCTCGGCGGCCGGGCGCCGGTCAAGATCGGATGCTCGTCCACCAATCCCGTTCCCCGCCCGGCCCTGATGCCCCGCGGCCGACCCGTCGCGCCGCGGGACGTCTCACGAAGAGAATGGCCATGAACGGGTCCTTTCTATCAATGGGCGCCTCCGGAGACAACGAAGACCTCGCCGGTGATCCAGGAGGAATCATCGGAGGCCAGGAAGGCGGCCAGGGGGGCGATGTCGTTCGGCTGGCCGATCCGGCCCAGCGGCGAGGACGCCTCGAGCTGCTTGCGGAAGTCGCTCTCGGCGAAGCCCGCGGCGTGAACACCCTCGGTCTCGACCATGCCCGGGTTGATACTGTTGACGCGGACCTTATGGGGGCCGAGTTCCTTGGCGAGCACCCGGGTCACGGAGTCGACCGCGCCCTTGGTCCCGCTGTAAACGGCGCTGCCCGGCGGGCCGGAAAGGGCGGCGACCGAACTGATGTTAATCACGCTGCCACCGCCGGGGCCGAAGTGCGGGGCCGCCGCCTGGGTGGCCAGGATCAGGCCCAGGACGTTGAGGTTGAACATCTTATGGAACTGCTCGGCGGTGATCGCCTCCAGCGGGGCGAACTCGTAGACCCCCGCGTTGTTGACCAGCACGTCCAGCCCGCCAAAGGCCTTGACGGCCTGGTCGACCAGCGTCTTCGCGCCATCGGGTTGGGACAGGTTGGCCTGGACCGCGACGGCCTTTCCCCCGTCCTTGGTGATCGCCGCCACGACCCGATCAGCCCCCTCCTTGCTGGAGGCATAGTTGACCACCACCGACGCCCCCTCGGCCGCCATGCGTTGCGCGATCGCCGCGCCGATTCCCTTGGACGCCCCCGTCACAACCGCGACCTTGCCTTCCAACGTCTTGCCCATTGCCGAGTCTCCCGAGTAAGTGGTGATTGGCCCGCCGGGCCGGAGTGCTGGCGGGCGACCTCTTTATTGATAGCGGGTAAGGCAAAGCCCGGCGGGCCTCCGATGGACGGACGACCCAGGCTCAGCTACAGTTGCCATAAGGAATTCTCCGGATGTCTCGAGGTTTCCGGCGTGGCCCGATGGATGTCCCAGCGACCGGATCATGGGCACGATCGACCGGGCCATGGCTGGAAAGGTCCAGACGGACGAATGGCCTGAGTCGCTCTCCAAGCCTTGAGGGGAATCCCTATGTCCACCGTCGACCCGTCCATCGGTCCGAACGAATCGGTCATCGGGACAGTGCCGGGATCCGATTATATGCTGGTCCGCGACAGGGATTCCGGGGCCGTTCGCGCGATCGAATCGAAGGGGCCGGAGCAGGGACACCTGGAACCTGCCTCGGTCGGCGTCGCCTCGGTCTCGAAGCGGCACGGGCGACGCCAGCGATTGGGAAAGAGCGACTTGCGTCGATGGTATCCCGGTGAGCCGCAAGCGACCTCCGATGCCCGCGATGGCACCCGGCGACGATCGAATACCGATAGTCCCGTCAAGGTTCATTTCGTCATGTCGCAAAGACTGCTCGACCTGGTTGAACAGATGGCTTGCGAATACGAGATTTCGGATGACGCCGTGCTACTCAAGGCGATTGGATTGCTCCTGATGGCCCGCGACGCCCGCGAAGCGGGAAAATCCATGGCGATCATCCAGGGGGACTCGATCGAAGAGGAGATTGAGGGTGTCTGAGCCCGAAATCGCGCCTCCTGATCCGGGACCGACTCCCAGGCCGACCCGTTCCCGGACCAAAACGAACCCCGTGGACAAACTCCCGCCGCCGGACCGGGCTCGCGTTGTAGAAGACACCAAGCGTAAGATCCGACCTCGCGAGTCCAAGGCCGAGATGCAGTCACGCCTTCGCCGGGAGGAGGCCTGGCAGAAACAAAAACTTCTGTTGGATCTCTGCAAGCATGTCGCGTTTTACATGGTTGTCGCCGTGGTCATGGCGGTCTCCGTCGCGATCCTCGGGTTTTCCCGCAACCCGAGCCTACAGAGTCAAGCCAGCACGGCCATGATGACCGTAATGGCGGGGCTCGCGGGGCATATCGCGGGCAAGTCGGCGAAGTGAGCGGGTTGTCCGTGCTCTGGTGGAATGGGACCGGATTTGCCGCGAGACGGGATCGAGGATCGTGGGATGTTGCGGATTATCGCTGGGCAGCGGCGGGGGCACAAGTTCGAGGGGCCCGACGGGAAGGGGACCCGGCCGACCAGCGACTTCGTCCGAGAGGCGATGTTCAACATCCTGGGCGACCGGGTCGACGGCCGGCTGGTGGTGGACCTTTGCGCCGGAACCGGCGCGTTGGGGCTGGAGGCGCTGAGCCGAGGGGCATCGCGGACGATCTTCGTGGAGCTCAAGCGCGAGGTGGTCGCCCTGATCCGCCGCAACGTCGCGGTCCTGCGGTTCGAGGATCGGGCCACGGTACAGACGGCCGACGTGTACCGCTGGGCGCGAGGATTCGTGGCGGTCGACGACGACCCGGTCGTCGTGTTCCTCGACCCGCCGTACAAGGAGTACGCGAACCACCCACAGCGGGTGGCGGGCCTGCTGACGACGCTGGTCGAGAAGCTGCCAACCGGGTCGATCCTGGTCATCGAGGCGGGGCCCGCCCCTCGCGAGGGGGACGAGGAGATTTTGCCTGAGCCCGAAGCCTGGGACGTGCGCAAGTATGGGCGGACCCGCGTGGCCCTGCGGACCGTCGGCGAGGGCATCATGGGTTCAGGCGAGTTCGGGGACGAGGTGGACGGTGAGGATGCCGAAGCCGACGACGATGATGACGACAACCTCTGATCCCCGGCGGGCGTTCGCGACGGACGTGGTCGCCCGGCTGCAAGGGGCGGGGTTTCGCGCGCTCTGGGCCGGGGGATGTGTTCGCGACCTGATCCTGGGGGAAGAGCCAGCCGACTTCGACGTGGCCACCGACGCCACCCCCGAGCAGGTCTCGGGCCTGTTCCGCCGGACCGTGCTGGTGGGGGTCAGTTATGGGGTGGTGCGCGTGCAGGGGCCGCCAAGGGCCGGCGAGGTCGAGGTGGCGACGTTCCGCAGTGATGGGGCCTACCTGGACGGGCGACGTCCGGAGTCGGTGACCTTCAGCACCCCCGAGGCCGACGCCGCCCGTCGAGATTTCACCATCAACGGAATGTTCCTGAATCCCATCGACGGCGAGTTGCTGGACTTCGTCGGCGGGCGAGCCGACCTGGACGCGAAAGTCTTGCGGGCCATCGGCGACCCGGCCGAGCGATTCGCCGAGGATAAACTTCGCCTGCTGAGGGCGGCTCGGTTTGCCTCGCGGTTTGGGCTGAACGTCGATCCGGCCACGAGGGCGGCGATCGTCGCGATGGCCGGTGAGGTCACGGTGGTGGCCGCCGAGCGGATCGCCCAGGAACTGCGCAAGATGCTGGTCCACCCGAGCCGGGCCGTCGGCATGGCCCTGGCGGCGGACCTGGGACTGGTCGCGGCGATCTTGCCGGACCTGGAGGCGCTGCGGGGTCGGGCCTCGGGGGAGGCGGGTCGCGACGTCCCGGACCCCTGGCATCACACCCTGGCGGTGCTGGACGCCCTGCCCTCGGGGTTGAGTTTTCCCCTGGCGTTCGCGGCGTTGCTGCTGGAGGCTGGCGAGGGACCGGGCGAGGCGTCCAGGGTGGCCGACCGCGTGGCCCGCGGCCTGAAGCTGGCCAACGCCGAGCGGGAGCGGGCCGTCTGGCTGGTCGCCCATCACCGAGAACCCGCCGGGGCCCGTTCGCTCCGGGTGTCGTCGAGAAAGCGGCTGCTGGCTCAGGCCGGGGTGGGGGAGTTGCTCACGCTGGCCCGTGCCGAGGCGATTGCCTCGGGGAAGACGGCCGACGCGGTGGAGGATTGCGAGACATACCGACGAACCGAGCCCGAGGGGCCCATGAGCCCACCGCCGCTGCTCAACGGTCACGACCTGTCCGCCCTGGGCTTGCGTCCTGGACCGGGGTTCAAGACCCTGCTCGACGAAGTTTACGACGCCCAACTTGACGGAGACGTGCGTGACAAGACCGAGGCATTGGAGTGGGTCAAACAGCGCCACGCGGGGGCGTGACGGTTGGCCCCTCAGGTTCGGATCAGCAGGATCGGGGGGCGAGGGATCGGGGCGTTGCGCGACGGCGGGACCGGACGGCGAGGGCGGCGAGTCCGAACAGGGCCAGGGTCAGGCCGGCGGGCTCGGGGACGACCGCCGACCGGGCCGAGGCGATCGAGGCGGCGCTGTCGACCAGGATCAGGACCGAGCCCGATGAGTCATTGAGGTCGGTGGGAACCGCCTGACCGTTGCCGTCGAAGGGGGCAGGGAAGGTCAGGCTGAGGTAAACGAACGGCGAATCGGCGGGGCCGGCCATCGAGTCATTCACGACCAGGTAGTCGACCCCGGTGGACGTCGCGCCCGGTTCCACCCCGGCCACCGCCGAGGGGTGGGTCGAGGAGGCGGTGTATTTCAGGACATGCGTGGCGTCGTAAAAGCTGACCTCGAAGACATCGGCATCGACCGTATCGTCGGTGGGCAGGGCCGAGGGGAGGCGGTAGAAGCCCGAGAACGTCCCGCCAGCCAGACCGCTGGGCTGGGAAGGGTCGGGGTCCACGCCGAAGGTGCCGGATACGGAATAGGTGGTGGCGGCGGCGTCGGCGGGGCGGGTCACCGCCGTCGCCAACGTGCAAGAGGTCGCCAGGAGAAGCAGATTCCAGCCAGGACGGGTCACGGTCGCATCCCTCGGGGGCCGTCGGGGCTTTGACCCGTGGGCTCGGGGTTCATCGGAACGGGGAGGTTGGGCCGAAACTGATTATCGAGGGGTCGGCGGCGGCGGAATGATGCTGGGCAACTCCAGCCGACCGCCGGAGCCTTGTAGGAGCTGGTGCTTGGCCTGGGTGGTCTGGGCGAGGCCATGAATCTTGATGAACCCCTGGGCGGCCGAGGAGTCGTACTGGTCACCATCCTCATAAGTCGCCAGTTCGTGGCGGTAGAGACTGTTTTCGCTCTTGCGTCCGGAGATGGCCGCGTGCCCCTTGAACAGCTTGATCCGGGCGGTGCCGTTGACGAACTGCTGGTTGGACACGACGAAGGCCATCAGATCCTGGTGCAAGGAACTGAACCACAGGCCATTATAGATGAGGTCGGCGTAGGCCTGGCTGACGTGGGTCTTGAAGCGGAGGGCGTCCTTGGAGAGAGTCAGGAACTCAATTTCTCGATGGGCTTCGTGCAAGACGTAGGCGGCCGGGGCCTCGTAGATTTCTCGGGACTTGATCCCGACCAGGCGGTTCTCGATGTGGTCGACACGCCCAACTCCGTGAGCGCCGGCGATCTTGTTCAGTTCCTCGATCAACTCAGCGCCATCCAGAGTCTTGCCGTCCAGGGCGACGGGTCGTCCTCGCTCGAAGGTGATCTCCACCTCCTGGGGCTCGTCGGGGGCATCCTTTGGGTCAACGGTCCACTGGAAGGTTTCCGGAGGCGGGGCGACCCAGGGGTCTTCCAGGATGCCGGCCTCGATCGAGCGACCCCAGAGGTTCTGGTCGGTGGAGAAGATTTTCTCCTTGGTTGCCTCGACCTCGATGCCGTGTTCCTGCGCGTACTTGAGTTCCTCGGTGCGGGTCCACTTCCACTCGCGGACCGGGGCGATGATTTTCAGGTCGGGCGCCAGGGTCTGGAAGGTGACGTCGAAGCGGACCTGGTCGTTCCCCTTGCCGGTGCAGCCGTGGGCGACGGCCACGGCGCCCGTGTCTCGGGCGACGCGGACCATCAACTGGGCGATCAGGGGGCGTCCCAGGGCGGTGGCCAGGGGGTACTTGCCTTCGTAGAGAGCACCGGCCATGAGGGAGGGGAAGGCGAAGTAATCGACGAAGAGGTTGCGGACGTCCTCGGCGATGGCCTCGACGGCTCCGGTGTGCAGGGCCTTCTCGCGGATGGCCTGAATGTCCTGCCCTTGGCCGAGGTCGCAGGTGTAGGCGACGACGTCGAGGCCGTAGGTTTCCTTGATCCACTTGACGGCGACGGACGTGTCGAGGCCGCCGCTGTACGCCAACACCACCTTGTCGCGTGCCAAGGGATTCGCCCCGATCTGCCGAGCCGCCGGGCCCCCGCGTCCGCGCCGTCACACACGAAGGGAGAGCGCGACGACCGCCGGGGGCCCGGCCGGCCGTCGCGAGGGCTCAAGGCTAGCCTGCGTCGGGGGGACCGTCAAGCGGCGGCAGGGTCGGGGTTGCAAACGGAGGCCAGATTCCTCAAGATCGTCGCGGGTCAGCCCCTTGCGCCGTCTCGCCCTTCCCTCCCGCCTCGCCGCCGCCGAGCCCGCGACCAGGACGCCGATGGACCCCGCCGACTCGCCGACGGAGCCCTGGACCGACCCGGAACCCTCGCGCCCGTTGCCGCTATGGGCCTCTCTGCGCCAGGACGTGACCGCCTATGTCGCCGAAGGCACCTGGGGAGGGCGGCGGCTGGGGGTGATCGTGGGCTGTCCGGGGTTTCACGCTGGAGTGCTGTACCGCCTCGCGCACCTGGCACGTCTACGAGGCGGGAGGCCGGGTCGGTTGGTTTCGGGAGCGATTTTCTGGTTCACCCGACACGCCTACTTCTGCTCGATCGCCGCGACGGCCCGTCTGCACGGGGGGCTGTTGCTGCCGGAGCCACTGGGGATCGTCATCGGACCCGAGGCGGTGGTGGGCCCGGAGGGGCGGATCGGGGCGAATGTGACTTTGGGTGGGGCGCCGGGTAAGGCGGGAACTCCTCGCGTGGGAGCGCGGGTCGTGCTGGGCCGGGGCGCGGTGCTCAGCGGGGCGATCGCCGTGGGAGACGGGGTGGAGGTGGGGCCATTGGTGGTGCTGTGGGTCGACGTACCGGCAAAGTCAACGGTCTCCGCGCCAGCCTCGGAGGTCCGGACCCGTCCGGCCCCCGGGCCCTCGGCCGAGGCCCGTGCTGCCGAGACCCCGTGAACCCCCTCCACCGCGACAACCATACGATGAACGATGCGCTACGCCCCTGGCCGCGTTGACGGGTCCGGGCGTAGCCCCTATCATCGGTGCGGGGACGCTGCGCCCGCCACGCCGCGGCCGCCCGGTGCCTGCCCTGGGGGATGACCGCCGTGCCCGTGCAGATGGAACTCGTCCGGATCGTCATCAGCGAGAACGGCGAGCAGCAAATCATCTTCCTCAAGGAGACCGACGGCGACCGGACCTTTCCCATCGTCATCGGCTTCTTCGAGGCCCAAAGCATCGACCGCCGCGTCAAGGGCCAGGTCGCCGCTCGCCCCCTGACCCACGACCTGCTGGCCGCCACCATCGACCAGCTCGGCGGCGACCTCCAGGACATCTTCATCAGCGACCTGCGCGACCAAACCTATTTCGCCAAACTCCGCATCCGCCACGAAGGGGAGATCGTCGAGGTCGACTCCCGCCCCAGCGACGCGATCGCCCTGGCCGTAACGGCCGAAGTCCCCATCTACGTCTCCGAGGAAGTTCTGGACGAAGTCGGATAATGGCCCGGCCCGGGATGGGCCACCTCGCGCCGAATTGCCGCAACGGAGGGGTGTCCGAGTGGTTTAAGGAGACGGTCTTGAAAACCGTTGACCCCTCAAAAGGTCCGTGGGTTCGAATCCCACCCCCTCCGCTTTAAGCACTTGTCAAAGAAAAGACTTACGTCGAAACCACTTCATTCGCCCCGAGTGATGTCCCCCGGATCGAAGATCGCAATCCGGTAACGAAACCGGTTTACCCCAAAGCGTGAATGCTGGCAAGGTGTTCACGGCTTGTGAGGACTTCGCCGGTCTCAAAATCCACCTGACTGAAACCCAAGCGTGGGTGATGTCACCCCATGGATCTACCAGTACGGGCAGAGCTATCATCACCAGGGTGAAAAACTCCTCCCTGTTGATTTAAATCAACATGCCGGATTAGAGGTACTATCACCCATGGCTCAGTTGTTTGACACAGATAGTCAGGACGAATTCGAGACTGAACGAGCCCACCTTGATACCGACTGGGCTTGTGCGAATGCGTTCCGCGAATTGATCCGGATCGCTCGCCGGGGCAGCATCGAGGCGACCTACAAACAGGCAATCGCTCTAGGTGAGAAATTAATTCCGGAGACCTTCGCGCCCGAGAAGCGGTTGCTTCGGGGCGCTAAGGAAAGTTCCAACGCGCGGTACATGCGACAGGTCGCTGAGGCAGAGACCATCCGAAGGGGAAGAGTGGTCCATCCGATCGAAGTTGGGGAGAAAATGGTCGCTGATGAGCGAGAGAAAGCCGTGCTCAATCCCGAAGCAGATCTGATAGAAACAAGGGCGCAGAACCTCGAAGCGGCTCTGCAAGAATTGAAACCAAAAAGGAGCATCGAGAACAACCTCATCCTCGGAGATGTGTACAGAGTGGAAAGGAATCTTCCCATCACCGATATCGGGAAAACGTGTGTACAGTTTAAGCTCGACAAAAAACGTGCATTAAGGATTCGAGTTCTTCACAATGCACCTCCTGAAGCGAAATCAGGGGCGGACCTAATTTACGAACATCTCGACTTAAAACGGGAAATGGCGCGTCTATGTCTCATCCAATACAAAATGTGGGATGGGAAGTCTCTTCATCAGAAAAAAGATGTCATCGCTCAGCTTGCAAAAATCAAGGAAGTTACGTGCGATCAGGGTTTGTGTCTCTATAGCCATGTCGAAGGCGGATCTTATCGGCTACCGCATTGCACCGCATTCCTGAGACCAACGGACAGACTACAGCAAGAAAATTCTGCTATGATCTCAAGCGGATTCCATATCCCAATCTGCGTCGTTGCAAAGTGCTGGGAGGGGAATCAACGCGACGGTAAGTCGCTCAGAAGGAAGTCTATCGAGGACCGATCCTTGTCCCACGTCACATTCGAAGAGCTATTCAATTCACGAATGGTTGGATCGGTTGAAATTACATTCGAAGACTTGAAAGCCATATACGACGACTTCAAGATTTTCGAGTACGATCACAACGTCCTTATCCATGCTCAGGAGTTCACGATCTGATGAAGAGAATCGACGAAGCAATCGGTGACGAAGACTTGCCTTCAGAAGACGATGTCAGAAAAGCATTTCCGGCGTCAGATTACGAGGAAGAGCGGTGTGAGCCCGAGAAGGTTACACGCACACTAATGCTGTACACCGTCAAATTTACGCACTACAATTCACGGGCATTTATTCCTGGTACGAGCACTTCATGAATAAGGGCATATGCTAACGCGTACGCAAATTTATCAAGCCGTCAAAAATTTATGGAAGACCAATAAGTCATCCCCAACGCAGCAATTAGGCTATCACCATAGCGATCCCAGGACTAACACTCAGCCCTCTGCAATGCCGCCTTCCCCATCTCCGCTGCCCCATCCCGATCCGCGTAGACCTCGCGCATCCTTGCAGTCAGCGATGACCGACGCGGTGCCGCCATCCGCCCCCCCACCGCCATGCCAGTCGCATACGACCATCCCGGCTCGGCCCCCAAGCTCAGCCCCCGCCGGGAGAAGGCCGTCCTGTCCTGGCTGGCCAAGAGCCCCCTGGCCTTCGGCTACAAGACCGACCTGTGGACCACCCGACGCCTGGCCGAGGTGATCGACAAGAAGTTCGGCGTCCGCTTCAACGCCAACTACCTGTCGCAGTGGCTCTCCCGACGCAACTATTCCCCCCAGAAGCCCGAGGTCCGGGCGGTGGAGCGGGACGAGCCGGCGATCCGTCGCTGGGTCGAGGAGGATTGGCCCCGGATCCAAAAAAAACCTCGGAAGATGGGGGGCATGTCGTCCTGATCGACGAGAGCGGCTTCTTCCTCAACCCGGTGGTCCGCCGCACCTGGGCCCCCAGGGGCCGCACGCCGGTATTGACGGGCTTCGGTCGGCACCGGGACAAGGTCTCGACGATCGCCGCCATCAGCGTGACGCCGGGCCGGCGTCGGGTCGGGCTGTACTGGAAGACCGACGCCCGCAACTACATCGACGCCCCGGCGGTGGTGTCGTTCCTGCGGGACTTGCTGCGACACCTGCGAGGCAAGGTGATCGTGATCTGGGACGGGGGGAGCAATCACAAGGGGCCGGCGATCCGGGCGTTGCTGGAGCAGTACCCCCGCCTGAGCTTGGAGCGGCTGCCCGCCTACGCCCCGGACCTCAACCCGGTGGAGATGCTGTGGTCACACCTGAAGTACGGGCTCATGGCCAACTTCGTGCCCAAGGACGTGAAGGATCTGGAGCGAGTGGTGCTGGCGAACCTGGCCTCGGTCCGCTCGGATCCGGGATTGATCCGGTCGCTATGGAAGGGGTCAAAACTCCCCTCCCTTGACCGGAAGTTAGCTGTCTCAGGGTCAATAATGCCAGGCGTCGGAAATGGTTGGTAGCCCGAGTGAATTAGCTCCTCCCCCGGTCGCCGCCGAGCGGGTAGGATACGAGAATGGACCTTACCTCGTCGCCCCCGCTCGAATCCGCCCGGCAGACGGGGTCGACGCCGGGACGGGCGAGGTTGCCGCCGGGCGGGCCCGGGGCTTGACCGGTGGGGCGGGGTAGATCGTCTCCAGGTAGGGCGACGACCAGATCCCGTGACGCTCGTTGCCCGGGAAGAACACCCGCTGGTCCAGTTTCAGCGTAGAAAGCTGTCGAAACACGAAGATGCAGATCGGGAACTTCGCGGCGTTCTCCATGTCCCGCAGACGGATCGGGTCGGACAGCTTCAGGCCCGCCGAGCGAAACGCCTCCTCGGTCATCTCCACGCAGTAGTAAGCGTCGTTCCCCTCGGCCAGTTCGTAGTCGAAGGGAACTTGACGCTCGTAGGTCTCTCGACAGAAGTTGAGTACTTGCGGGACGTGCGACTGCTGCTCGGGCTTGAGCCGCTTGACTCCCATCGCCCCCACGTTGTCCAGGATCCAGACGGCGAACGGCTGGCGGCGGACCCCAGCCTTGGTTGAGTCGTAAACCACCACCTCGTCACCCTCTCGGGCCACGATCGCCGTGTGGGAGAATAGGCTACCGCTACAGTTGGCCACGAACCGGCTGAATGGGAAAACCCCGAACAGGACGCGGGCGTCGGCGCGACGGAAGACGATGTCGCCGTCTCTCAGCACGCTGCGACCCCAGCGGTCCCACTTGAGCATCGCGTCGGTCATCGGGATCGGCGGCAGTTCGCCGGTCACCCTCGCCTTGTTGGCCGACGGCCCCCAGGGGTTCCCTCCATGCCAGCCGGGCGGGACCAGCCGGTCGGTCGGCTCCTTGCCGTCGCCGGTGTGCAGGGTCAGGAATATCAACCAACTAGTCAGGCGAAACATAAGCGGGACATCCGTGCGAGGGGTAGAGAGGAGGGCAGGCGGCTGGGGAGAAAGAAAACCCGGGCCACCGAGGAAGGCAGGATGGCCAGAGGCCGGGTCGAGGCTCGACGCGGCGCGGGGAATCCTCCAGGACTGGCGGGGAAGGATGGATTTTATCTTGGCCCTGAGATTCGCCTCGGTCAAGTCGAATCGACCCAATCCCAACAATCCGTCCCTGAGTCGAAAAAACTCTACAGTCTGACCCTCAATCGGCCGATGCGAATGGGGATGGGTCGGGTTCTCGGGGTTGCGCCGGTGGCGACGACCCCTCCCGACACTTCCCCGGAGACTCGACCGCAGCATGGGCCCAAGACCGCGCCTCTCCTGGATCGTTGCCAGCCTGGCTCTTGCCTTCACGGGCGGGCTGGGCCTCGGCGCGACGCCGGCCCCGGCCGTCGCCAGGCCCGATGCGCCCTTGGCTCGCCTGACCGTCGAAATTTCCTGGACCACGCTTCCCCTGCCCGCCCCGCCAATCACCCCCCTTCCCCCACTCCCACTGGCCGAGCTGGAATTGACCGAGGGTCAGGTCGTCGAGGTGATCGCCTGGCCCGGCGGACCCGGCGTCGAGCCGCCGACCCACGGCCCCCGACCCGGCACCCCCTGGCGGCTGGGCAACGGCGTCAACGGACGGGTGCGGGCCCGCCTGGAAGTCACGTCGGGTGCCTCGATCATCGTCCGCGCCGGCGGCCAGACCGCCCAGTTTCCCATCGCCACCATCCTGGAAGGCACCCCGCCGCCGCCCACCCCGGGCACCACGGCGATCCAGGTGGAACGTCTGGCCTGGGACACCCTAGAAGTCCACCTCGGCGACGCGGGCACCCCCGGACACGATGGCACCGTCCCCCCCGGCGCGACGGTGCCGGTCTCCGTCGGCCTGAACGTCCTGACCGCCGAACCCGGCGAAGTCGCCCTTCACCTGACCGCCGAGCTTCGGCCGGCCCGCGGCGGCGAACCCGTCTGGAAAGAAGAGGCGCGAGAAACCCTCGCTACAGACATCTCACCCCCCCCAACCCATTCGTTTTCGGTCGTCGCCCCCAAGATTGAGGGGACGTATTTTCTCGACCTGCACGCCACCTGGGAGCCGACGGCCCGAGCGTCCGAGGGGACCCGCCTGGGGCGCTGGGTCCGCCGCCACCGGGGAACCACGGCCGCATCGGCCTCTCGGCGGGTCGTCCTGACCGTCGTTGACGACCGGCCGCCGACCCCACCCACGCCGAGCAAGGCCGAGACCGTCGTCGATTCCCCCGACCCGAACCGCCCCCGGGGGTCTCGACCGATGGCCTCGGGACGCTCACCGGCCGCTGGCAACCTTTCCCGGGGAGCCTGGGCGATCCCGCCGGCCGCGCTGGTCGAAGCCGACCTGCGTGACCGCCTGCGTGGCTGGATCACTCGGGGCGACGGAGAAAGCGCAACCCTGGGCCCGGCCGACACCTCGGGCCTGGCCTGGACGGCGCTGGGCTTGCGGGTCCCCCACCCCGACCGCCCTCACCGCCTGACCCTCAAGGTTGTCGGCGGTCACCCCTCGGCCCTGGGCGTCGCGGTTGTCGCCCCGGGAATCGGCGGATCGCGGCCCCGAGTCGTCCTGGACGCCTCCGCCTCAGCGCCGCCGATCCTCGACGGTGGCACCCCCGCCACCTTCTCCTGGTTGATCTGGCCGGGCGCCGCCGAGCCGGTCCTGGTGGTCGTCAACCGGGGCGGCGAGGCCACGGTCCGCCTCGGCCCGGCGGAGTTGCAGGAGCTGGCCGACCTGCCCCCGCCCCCGGCCCTCACCGAGCCCCCGGCCGACCAGCGACGGGCCCTGGGCCTCGTCCTGAACGGCACCGACCCCCTCGACCGCTTCGCCGGCGCCGCCCCCGACGACGCCTTCGCCGCCGCCAGGAACCTGGCCTCTTACCTTATTTATAGTGGCGCCTCGACGGTGATCCTGCCCGACGGCCCTGGCCGACCGCGACCGTCGCGCCTCGCTCGACGGCCAGGCGGCCGAGGACGCCACCGGGCCCGACCACCTGGACCTGACCCTCCGTCTGCTTGCCCGACGCGGCCTGAATGCCTGGGTCGAGGCGCGGGGCGACGGAGTCCTGCCCGGCCTCCCCGCGCCGGATTCACCCGAAGCCCTGACCCGCGGCCTGGTTCGCCTCGACCGCCGGGGCCAGCCTGACGCTCCCGAGCCCGCCTACTTCCCCCTGATCCCCGAGGTTCGCGACGCACTGGCCGCTCAGGTTGCCAAAGCCATCGCCCCCCGCCGGTCGCGGCCCAACCTCGCCGGGGTGCTGATCCGCCTGGGACCAGGCGCGACCCTGCCAGGCGGACCCGAGGCTGGGCTCGACGACGCCACCTTTGCCCGATTCGCCCACGCGATGTTCGCCCCCGAGGTCGCCCGCAACCTCAAGGGACTGGCCCCCGACTCGCCCAACCGCTTCGCCGCCCGTTCCGAGTTCCTCGCCGGTCCCGGCCGCCAGGCGTGGCTGACCTGGCGAGCCCGCGAACTCGGCGCTGTTTATGATACCCTGGCCGCCGCCGCCCGCCGATCCGCCCCCGGCGCCCTGATGGCGGTGGCCACCCCCGGCCTCGACGACGGACCCGCCGGTCAGCAGGCCCGTGTCGCTGACGGCGTGGGCGCCTCGCCCGCGGTGGCCTGGCGGGCGCTGGGCCTCGACCCCAAAGCCTGGCCCGCCGGACCCGACGCCCCCATCCTCCTGAGAGCCGCGGGCCTGGCCGACGACGACCTGGGCCGGGATCTCGCCGCCAGCCCCGACCTGGACGACCTGGTCGCCGCCCGACCGGCCCGCGGCCTTCTGCTGGCCGACCCCGAACCGCTCGACGCGACGCCTCCGCCGCCTCGGCTGACCGCTCTCCCTTTGCCCGAGGCCCCCGCCGGCCCCGACCCCCTGGGCCACGGCCTGGCGGCGCTGGATGCCCGGTACACCTGGGTTACGGCCGCGTCGGTCGCCGGCCAGGAAGACCGCCTCCGCCAGTTCGCCCGGGTCTTCCGCGCCTTGCCGGCCCCCCGACCCTCACCGGCCGACGCCCGACAGCCCTCCGGCGTGATGGTCCGCTCGGAAACCTGCGACGGCCAGTCATTCCTGGCGATGGTCAACGACACGCCCTACCCGATCCTGCTGGAAACGATCCTGGACGGCCCCGCCGACGCCCCGGTGGACGACCTGGGCCGTGGCCTCCGCCTCATCCCCGAGGCCGTCCCGGCAGGGCGCCGGCTGGTCCTGGAACTGCCCGCCTTTGGCGTGGCCGGGGTCCGGGTGGGCGCGCCCGAGGTCCACGCCGCAACGGTCATCCCTCACCACCCGCCGGCCACCCTGGCGGGGATGGAGGCCCAGGCCGGCGACCTGTCCGCCCGCCTCGTTCGCCTGGCCCACGCCGGAGCCGGGGCCGGGCCGGGGATCGGGCCAATCAACCCCGGGTTCGAGCCCGAGGCCGCCGACCGCGTCGCCCCAGCCTCCCACGCCGGCCCCCGCGGCTGGTCCCTGGCCGGCGAGGCGGGCAACGCGCTGGAGATTGACCCCGACCGACCCCATTCGGGCCTGGGTAGCCTGCGGGTCGACGCCCGATCCCTGCCCGCGGCCGTCGCCTGCGACCCCTTCGTTCCCCCCGGCGGCGACACCCCGGCCACGCCCCGGGCCTGGCTGCGGGCCGACCGACCCGACGCCCGCGTCCGCGCCTGGGTCGAGGGGCAGTCCGGCGGCAAACCGGTCGCCCGCTCCGTCGAGCTGGTCGTCCCGACAAGCTGGACCCCTCTGACTCCCCGAGGCGAGGAACTCTCGACCGCCGGTCTGCGCAAGGCCCGCCTCCGCTTCGAGATGCTGACCCCCGGCCGCCTGTGGATCGACGATGTGACGCTGACCGGCGGCGTCCTGCCCGAATCCGACCGAGCCAACGCCCGGCGGACCCTCGGGGCGGCCTTGCAAGCCTACCGGGAGCGGCGATTCGCCGACTTCGCCCGGCTGGCCAACTCGCGATGGGCCCGCCGCGTCGAGCCCGGCCCCGGCCTCGACGCCAGCGCCGCCCGCCCCGGCCCTCGGCAGTCGGGCCGCTTCTGATCTACCCCCCGCCGAGCCCGCCGGTTATGATCGGCCCGACTGGGGGAGGACCGCCGGAGGCGCCCTCGGGTTCGGTCGTTCCACGGTGCGCACGCCCCCACGGAGGGTGCGGGAGGGGTCGGGTGTTCGTCGCCTGTAGCACACGCTGCTTTGCCCGGGAACCGTTCGAGGCGGCCCTGAGGCACATCGTCGAACTCGAGTTCAACAAGGTTGACCTCGCCTTTGTCGAGTCCGGCCTTCAGTTGCGCCCCTCCGAGGCGGCCGACAACGCCGAGGCCACCTTCCAACGCATCCGCCGGGGGCCGGCCCTGACCCCCTCGGGCCTCGATCTCGACTTCGGCGCCGAGGCCGACGCCGACCCCAAGCTCCAGGCCCGTCGCTTCGACGCGATGTGCCGACTGGCCAAACCCCTGACCGTCGCGGTCCTGACCATCCCCGCGTCCAAGGCCGGAACTCCCTTCGACGACGAGGTCCGCCGCCTGGCCGCCCTCAACGCCGTGGCCGTCCGCCAGGGGCTGGTCCTGACGATTGAGACTCACTCCGAAACCCTGACGGCCGACCCCTCGACCGCCGTGGCCCTGTGCAAGGCCGTCCCGGGGCTGGGCCTGACGCTCGACCCCAGCCACTACATCCACGGGCCGCACCAGGGCGCCAACTACGACGAGGTTTTCCCCTTCGTCCAGGACATCCACCTGCGAGACACCGGCAAGGGGCCAGACGAGTTCCAGGTCCGCATCGGCCAGGGCGACATCGAATACGGCCGGGTTGTCAGCCAACTGGAGCGTTACGGCTACAACCGGGCCCTGACCGTCGCGGTGCTCGACCGCGAGGACAACCCCTTCGACACCGAGGTCGAGGTCCGCAAGCTCAAGCTCCTGCTGGAAAGCCTGATCTGAGCGTCGAGGGAACGTCCACGACCTCCGCCTCACCAGGCGATCCATCGTTACGCCCCTCGCGAACGACCAAGGCGGGGTCCACGGCCGCGGAGTCGAGGTAGCCAAGGATGGCGGCTTCAGTGGCTTCGTTTAAAGACAGGCCACGCGACTCGGCCAGCAGGGACAGTGCCCGGTGCGTGCCGGGCTCGACGTGGACGTGGACGTGGAACCGGCCGGAACAGGGTTTCTCGACCCGGACGCCCCGTTTGGCCTGGAACTCCAGGAACACGTCCACCGACTTCTCGAACTCCCTCTGAAGTCCCGCGACGGTCGGCGAGTGAAACGTCACGATGCCGTCGATCCCCGTAACCCGGCCGAAAATCTCCTGATTGTCCTCGTCGATCTCCAGGAAGACCCCGAAGCCCTTGTAGGTCATCGCCGCATCCCTCCGGCCCGGCATTCTCGGCCCGTTCGATGACATCCGGCGGACCGCCCTCAACCGGCCGGCGGCTCCAGCACGTCCCGCCAACGCCTCGGGACGCCCCGCCAGGCGCCCCGATAAGTCGCTTCGAGCGGCACATTGACATAGGAATAGGAGTCGAGGAACAGCGGCATCTCCGCCAGGTCGTCCCCCACCCCGACCGGCTCCACATACGCCGTCACCGGCGGACCCGCCGTGTAGGCGGCGAGCGTCAGCGGCTTGTCGGCCGGCGCGAGGTAGGGCTCCTCGTCGAAGCGAAACCAAACGGCCCCGTGGACGCCTTGCGGATCGCGCGACGTGGGGGCCTGGAGGTCAATCAGAAGGAAGTTCAGCCCCCGGCCCAGGGCGGCTTCCACCTTGTCGACGAAGCTCTCCAAGGCGAGGCGACTCGACTTGTTCCCGGGAGAGAGGATCTCGACCAGCGCCACGATTCGGTCGCCATCTCGCTTGCGGATGACCAGGGCCCGACGACGTCCGGCGTAGGTGTCCACCTCGGCGGTCAAGGTGAAGCGGACCTTCGGCGGGGCCGTCGCCACGGCGGTCGCCACGGCCCCATCGTCCTCGACCGCATCGGCGGACTTCAGGGTCAACACGTCCGCGACGCGATCGGCGACGACCTGCTCGGCCATCGCATAATATTGAGGGGGCAGCACGGCGCCGTTCAGTGCGTTGCTGATCTCGCTGATCCAAAGGCTGCGGAAATGGTGGAAAATTCCCGCGTCGACACGCGACCAGTCATGAACGGGCATGGCGAGCCCTCCGGAGACGATCGCTTGGTCCTCCACCGTCCCCGCGGTGGCCGATCACGATTTTAGATCGTCTCCCAGAGCTTCACCACCCCAGCCCCCGGCGTCCGAGTTCCTGGTGGAGCAGGGCGAGGTCCCAGACGGCGACGGGTCGACCCAGCCCTCCGACGGCCAGGTGCTGGCCCCGGGGGTCGTAGGCGAGCAAGGCCGAGGGGCCCCGTTGACTGGGCAGGGTGACGAGCAATTCCGGCGTCCGCTTGCCCGCCAATCGCCAGAGCCGGGCGTGGTCGCGGCTGCCCACGGCCAGCTCGTCCCCCTTGGGGGCGAACGCCAGCGACCAGACGCGGTCCGTGCCGTCGGTGGGCGGGGCGATCGCCGCCAGGGGCGCTCCGTTGGACGTGTCCAGCAGGGTGACGGCCCCGGAGAGTTCGCCCAGGGCCAGGGCCCGGCCGTCGGGGCTGAGGGCCAGCGCCGTGACCCGCCGGTGCCCGCCCCAGTCGAGTTCCCGAGTACTCTCGGCGGCGCTGTCCAGGGCCCAAACGTGGAGCTTTTCCTCCCTCCAGGCGCTCAAGAGGTAGAGACGATTGGCCTCGGGCGACAGGGCGACGTGGGTCCAGAACAGGGGGAACCGGGGCCCGCGTCCCAGTCCGCCCAGGCCGCCCGGCGCTTCGGTCTCGGCCGGCGGGTTGACGCGGTGGGGCGGCTCGGCCAGGTCGGCGCCGACGAGCCAGACCTCCTCGCCTCGGGTCACGGCCAGGTCACGGCCCGAGGCGTTTCGGGCGATCGCCATCACGGACGGCAGGCGGGTCCCCGGGCCGGGGCGGTCGGCGCCGGCGAAATCGGCCACGGGCGGCAGAGCCAACTGGGCGGTCGGCTCAGGGCCGTCGGGGTGGTCGCGGAGGTCGGCGGGACTTGGCGGGGGGAAGCTGGAAAGTCCCTCGGCATCCAGGGCGATCAACTGGCCGCGGTCGCCGAAGGTCAAGGCGCGAGGACGGGCGTGCTGCCAGGTGGGGGTCGTCGCGGGGCAGGTCCCCGGCCACCAGAGCCGCAACGGGCCCGTCGGCGAGGGCAGCGCCGGGCCAGGCGACGCCGCCACGGCCAGGACCCCGTCGGCGCCAAAGGCCACCGTGCCGAAGGGCGAGGCCACGCCGGACTCTGGCAAGCGGACGACCCCCGCCGGCTCGACGATCGCCCAGGTCGAAGGCGCCTCGGCCCCGTCCACGGCCGCCGCCAGGTTCAGCCCGCGGGCGGCGGGGTCCTGGAGAGAACGGGGGGCGAAGGCCAGGTCGTTCACCCGGCCCGAGGTCGGCAGGGTCGCCACGTGGGACGCGGCGGCGGTGTCCCAAAGCTCAATGCCCCGGTCACGACCGGCCAGGGCCAGGGTCGTGCCGTCGGGGCTGAACCTCATGAGGATCGGGCCGCCCTGCTCGGGGTTGAGCGGGGGAAGTTGGGCCCGGGTCCGCGTGTCCCAGAGCCGGACGACACCCCCGAGGGACGCGGCCAGGAGCCCGTCGGGACCCAGGGCCAGGGCCGAGACGGGCATGGGGGCCTCGGCCGTCACCTCGATCGACCCCAGGGACCGCCCGTCCCGAGCCGACCAAAGCGCCAGGGTCGCCACCCGGACGATCTTGGCCTCCTCGGCCGTCGGTGGACCCGGCGGCGCGGGTTCGGGCTCACGCACCACGGCGACCAGTTCGCCATCGGGGTCCAGGGCCAGCATCGGCAGTCGTGGGCCGTCGGCCTCCATCAAGGTTGCCAGCGGGGTTTCGGGGTGGGCCGCGTCCCAGAGGCGGACGCGGAGCCTCATTCCCTCGGGGTGGCGTACCTGTCCTTCGGGGTGCCGCGCCCCGGCCGAGCGGTCGAGGTGGGCGGGCCGGTCGACCGTCACCAACCGACCGCTCGCGCCGCCCAGCACCGAGATGAACTCGTGCCCGGTCGACTCCAGCGTCCCCCGGGCCTGGCCGGTCCTCGCATCGAACAACGCGACCCCCGCATCGGGCGGACCCAGCGCCGCCAGCAGAGTTTCCGACCCGGCGAGCCGGACGCCCCGACGGAACTCGGGCACACCCGCGCCCGGCCCTCGACCGCCCCGTCGCGGCCCGTTGCCAACGGGCAATGCCACCGAGGCCAGGCGACGGCCGTTGGCGGGATCCCAAAAGGCCAGGGTCGTCAGGTCGGCCGACAGGGTCGCCAGGGGGTTGCCGCCGGGCCCGAAGGCGACGGCCTGGGTCGGGCCGGCCGGCGGAGCGACCCGGGGCTCAACGTCTCGCAGGGCCAGGAACTCGACGGCCTCATCCCGAAGCCGGGAGGTCGTGACGGGGTCGGGACCCAGCTTCATGGCCTTTTCCAGCAGGTCGAGGCCCAGTCGGCGGCGGTCGGGCAGGGCCGAGAGGCGCAGGTACGATGCCTCGCTGATGCGCTGCTGACGAAGGGCTCCGGTCAGCTCGACCTTGGCGGCCTCGGCCTGGGCCAGGGCGGTCTTGGTCTTGATGTTGGCGTCGCGGGCGTCCTTGAGGGCGTGCAGGACCCCCAGGTGAGAGACCGCGGCGGTGGCCACCACGGCGACCGACGCGACGGCCGTGACCGACGCGGCCACCGGGTTGCGTCGGGCCAACCGCCAGGCCCGGCCGAATGGGCTGATCCGCCGAGCCCGGACCGGCTCATGGGCCAGGAATCGCCCAAGGTCGTCGGCCACCTCCGACGCCGAGGCGTAGCGGTCGGCCGGGCGTTTGGCCAGGGCCTTCAGGACAATCGTCTCCAGGTCTCGGGGGATGCGCGGGTCGGCCTTCCGGGGGTTGGGAGGCTCGCGGTCCAGGATCTGGCGGATCAGCTCGACGGCGGCCTGGCCCTCGAAGGGAGGTCGCAGGGTCAGCAGTTCGTACAGGGTCGCCCCGAGGCTGTAGACATCGGTCCGGGCGTCGACAGCGCGGGCCTCGGCTTGCTCGGGACTCATGTAGCGGGGGGTGCCCAGCAGGCCGTCGGACCGGGTCAGGGCTGGGTCGGACAGCCGTCGGGCCAGGCCGAAGTCGGCGACCCAGACCTCGCCCCGAGAGTCGACCAGCAGATTGGACGGTTTGACGTCTCGGTGGACGACCCCCCGGCAGTGAGCGTAAGCCAGGGCGTCGGCGGCACTTCGGCCGACCCCGGCGACCCATCGGTAATACGAGGCACCCCGGGGCGGGACGAACGGCGGCGGACCAAGGGCCTCGGCGGCCTCCCTCGCCACCCGGCCGACGCCCGAGAGTCCCAGAGCCAGCGCGTCCGAGCCGCCGAGCCAGGTGCTGGTCAGATCCTCTGCCGGCTCGGGCTGAGGTGGATTCGACGGCGGCCGGACGCTGCCGGAGCCCGCGCCGGTGGACCGACCCAGACGCAGGGCTCGCAGGACGCGATCGAGGCCGCTACCTTCAATCCTCTGCATCGCGTAATAGCAGAGGCCACCGACCTGGCCGACGTCGAAGACCGGGACGATGTGGGTATGGTGCAGCGCCGCGGCGGTGCGGGCCTCATTGAGGAACCGCCGGCGGCCGGTGGAATCAGGCGCCGCGTGGGCCCCCAGCACCTTCAGGGCGACCGGGCGGTCCAGCGCGACGTGGACGGCCTCGTACACGACGCCCATCCCGCCGCGGCCGAGTTCGCCGACGATCCGATAGCCGGCGACCTGCCGACCCGCCTCCAGGCGATGGCCTCCCTCCTCGCGGGAGTCGCCGACCAGGCCGCGAACCAGGGCCAGGCCCTCCAGCGCTTCGCGGACCTCGTCCTCCAGGCCGGGGTGCCGCGCCGCGAATGCCCCGACCTCGGGCGTCTGTCCCCCTTCGGCCAGCGCGAGGTATTCCTCAATCGCCTCGCCCACGCGCTCATCCCGCTCGGCCGGTTCGAAGTCGATGCGACGGATCATCGGAGGGCCTCGTTCCACGGGAATCGACCCTGGCTAGCTACCCTCGACTTGCGGGCGAAGTTCGTCGCGGACCCACTCTCGGACGGCCATCACCCATTCCGTCTCGTCCCCGGTGTCCGGTCGCTGGACCCAGGCCAGGATTTCGGTGGCGGTCAGGAAGGGAAAGAAGGCGCTGGCGGTGGACTCAACATAACGGCCATCGGGTCCGAGGATCAGGCCTCGCAGAGTTTCCTCGGAGCCGACCCAGACTTCCGGGACGCGGAGCCGTCGGTACGTCGCCAGGGCCTCGGAGGCTCCGTGGGTGTGGACAACTTCAATGGCGAGGTCGGGAGGCGGGTCGGTTCGCAGGTCGATTTGGGACTTGCCCCGGACGGCCTCGGCGTGGGCGAAGTAGTACGTTTGATCCCCCTCGACCCCGCCGCGACGGCCCCGTCGGCGGAAGGTGGTCTGGCCGGTTGGGACGTGGCGGATCCCCAGGCCGACGGCGACCTCTGTGACGAACGTCCCCAGGCGCGTTCGGATTCGTTCGTGGAGGTAGGAGGGGGACATCAGCCAGAGCTTCCCGTCGAGGTAGGTCATTCGGGGCGAGGGGCGTTCGCCTCGCGACCGCAGGAGGGCCGAGTAGGTGGGCCAGGAGATGCCGGTCAGCTCGACGCAGTGGTCGACGTCAGTTCGACTTCGGGTTGTGGTCGACATCGCGGACGCCTCCGAGGGGTCGATCACGGCTGGTACTTGATCGAGCCGCCGGGGGGCCCGTCGATCGAGCGACGTAACCCCTTGAGTCCACGGGCCCAGAGACCGCGGATGACCTTGCGGCTGAGGCCCAGGCGGTCGCCGATCGACTCGAACGATAGGCCGTCGGCGTGGTAGAGCCAAAGGACCTCGGCCTCGGGGTTGGGCAGGGTGGCCAGGGCGTCGGCCAGCAGGACGATGAGTTCTCGGCGGCTGGCGGCCTCGCTGGGGCTAGTCTGGCTGAGGGACAGGACGTCCATGAGCCGGCCGCCACCGTCGCCGCCGTCCCCTTCGGCCAGGCCCCAGGGGGCGTCGAGCGGCAGGGCGGCGTCGCCGGCCCCGCGCTTGATGCGGCTGTGGTAGCGGCCCAGATCGGCCAGTTTTTGCCCGACCAGCCGGCGTAGCCAGCCGACCAGGGCGGCCTCATCTTGCCCGGTGAACTGAGGGAACTGGCGGACAACCTCCACCAGCGCCTCCTGGATCACGTCGGAAAGTTCAACCCGCTCGCGGAGACGGGGACCCAGACCGGTGCGGACGACCATGCGCAGGTAGTTGCGGTACAAGGCGCAGAGTTCCCCCAGCGCCTCGTCCTGCCCGGCGCGGGCCCTGGCCATCAACTCGATCGGTCCCCCTCCCATCGCCGGCCCCCCGCCTCCGGGAATAGGCGACGAAACCGCCGCCTCCGTCCCCATGATCGGCCGGGGGCGGCGGCGTCGGCAAGAGCGACGCGGGCGAAGGTCCCTGAGCGCGCAAGAAAACGGCCCCTCGCGAAGTGGCGGAGGGGCCGTGATCTGGGGTGTTGTCAGACCTTGGCTCGATATCAGCCGCGGGGTCGTCGGAGCCGTTGACGCAGGGCCACGCCGACGCCACCGACCAGGAACAGGGCGATCGAGGCGGGCTCGGGGGCCGGCACCGGCAACTGGCCCGAGGGCGGCGGCTGGGTCAGGTTGATGACGCCGGTGACGGCGTTGGTGCCGACCGCCAGGCTCTGGGTGATCGTCGCCGGGCCGCCGGGGGAGACCAGCGTCCCCAGAACGTCGCCCGAGGAGGCGAAGGTGGTGTACAGAGGCGGGTTGTAGGTGGCGATCAGGTTGCCGGTGGAACCGCTGACCGACCCATTCAGGGTGCCGTTGATCTGCACGGTCGTCAGGCTGGTGGTGGCGGCGCCGTCGAGGGCGACCGGGTCCAGCGTGATCGAGAACGGCGTCTTGTCGTAGGTCGTCGTCTGCCCGGCGGGCAAGGGGTCGACGACGAAGGAGCCGAGCTGGACGTAGTGGTTGCCCAGACCCGGGGCGGCGGTGGTGTCGGTGGCCAGACTGTCAAAGCTGACGGCCGGCAGTACCGAACCGGTGGAGCTGGTGACGCCCTCGGTGCCAACGGCGCCATAGGAGCGATAGACCACGCTGATCGGGGCAGCCTCGGCGTTGCGGGCCAGGCCGGCGGCGAAGACGAGGGCGAGGACCTTCAGGGGTGTCCGCGCCCGGGAGTGGAACCGTCGCATCAAAGTCTCCTCCATCCTGGATCTCCGGCCGCGTTCGAGGCGGCGCGGTCATTCTTGGCAAGGGAAAAACGCCGGACGCGGGTCCGGCGGGGCCGGGCGGATCGGTTCGGTCGATCACGCTCGACCCCCGGGGGTGCTTCCAACAGGCCCACTTCAGCGGGCCGACTGACGCAGGCGACGACGCAGGCCCAGGCCACCGATGGCCGTCAGGAACAGCGCGATCGAGGTCGGTTCGGGGGTGTTGATCGGGCTGGGCGGCGGCTCGGGCGAGTAGACCACCGACAGCTCGGCCTGCGCCGTGCTGGTGCCGTTGAGGGAGCTGGACGGGACCAGGTGGATCGGGTTGTCCAGCACCTTGAGGGTGTCGAGATAGTCGCCGGTGCGGAACATGGCCGCGTCGGCCTTGTCGAAGGTCGCCACCGCGCTCGACTGTGAGCCACCGGTGATCGTGCCGTTGAGGACGCCGGTCAGGACGATCGGGGTGTCATTCGGCGAGGGGGTGGCGCCGTTGACCGAGGTGCTGATGTAGGTGATGCTGAACGGCGTGTTGGTGTAGGTCGTCGACTGGCCGACGGGCAAGGCCGCCACGACGAAGTTGCCCAGGCTGAACTGCGAGGGGGAGGTGAAGCTTCCCTCGACGTTGCCAGCCGCGTCGGTCTTGCCGGGAGTGATGCTGTCGTAGCTGATGACGTTGGTGCCGGTGACGCCGGCGGAGGTGTCAATCTGGCCGGAGGTGCTGTAGTCGATGGTGGCGGTCGCGGGCATGGAGATGACGTCGGCTCGGGCAGCCGAGGCGGCGCCGAAGGCCAGCGAAAGGGCAACGGCCGACGTCCGCAGCCCGGTCCACCCAAGGGTCTTGCGCATCCGATACTCCTGAATTCTGAGTGTCACGCCCGGCGCGTCCCGATCCGCTCGGGACTGGGCCAACGAACTCGCGGCCGACGGCGCCCCGGCCTCCCGGGGCCTCGCCCGCGTGGTGCGGGGTCGGCGGGCACGTTCGTCTCGGATCACCGGATGCTGATCGTGGGGTGAAGCAACCTCAGCCCGGACCGGGTCGACCGGCCACGACGCGGAGGACACGCCTCCAACGACGAGGGGACGACTCGGCGCGGCCTCGGGGGTTCCGGACGACGGCCATGCAGACCGTTGCCGGGCCGGGCCGACCGGGGCATTCAGGAGTGGATTCGTGAGGGTGGATCGCAACTGCCCGGCCTCCATGCCTGGCCTTCGTTCGAGGTTCAACGAGGTCTCCGCCTCGTCGCTGCCCGTGGGGCAACCTCGAACCGGCGGAAAGATAATCGACCCCTTCCCGGAAGTAAAGCTCAAGTTTCCCGATTCTCGCGACGACTCGTCTTCCGAGACTCCGGCCATCAGCCTGGCCCGCTCTCGCGATCCGGGTTTATGATGCAGGCGGACCGGGAGGCCCCCAGCCATGAGCACCGCGACCGACCGCATCACGATCGACGAATATCACGCGATGGCGGATCGGGGGGAACTTCGCCCCAACGCCAAGGACTATCTCTGGCGAGGGGAGATCGTCGAGGTCATGCCCGAAAATCCCCCCCACGCGATCGTTGTCTATGTCCTGGGGACTTTTCTCCGCGATCTTTACCCGGGGACCGACTGGATGGTCCGAGAAGAAAAGTCCCTGGTTCTCGGCGACGACACGGAGCCGGTGCCTGACCTGCTGGTCGTGCGAGGTCACTGGCGGCAGTACCTCGCCAAGCATCCGACGGCCTCCGACGTCGAACTGGTGGTCGAGGTCGCCCACACCAGCCGGGCCAGGGACCTCGGGGAGAAGCTTGCGGTCTACGCCACCGCGGGCATCCTCCGCTACTGGGTCGCCGACGCCGAGTACCCCGCGATCCTGGCCTTCTGGGACCCCGACACCGAGGCCGCCCGTTATCGCTCCACGCGTATCTACACTCGGGGCGACGCCGCCGAGACCTCCGCCGGGAACATCCTCGTCAACGACATCTTCCCATGATCCGCCGCGACCGTGAGAGGCTGCCCGTTGGGGCGTGATTGTAGTAGAATCCTCCCTATTGAGGATGCGAGCTTGATGGGTCGGGGGCCCCGACGACGTGGACGAGACCAAGGCGCAGGGCCGGCAGTGGAGCCGGCATGCCGCGAAGTATGACGACCTGTTCCTCGACCCGTTTCGCCCCGGGGTCAGCAACCCGTGGCTCGACTGGCTGGCGGCCGTTCCCGACCCTGCGTCGAAGACCGTCGCGGACCTGGGCTGTGGCACCGGCCCACTGCTGCCGACCCTGTTGAAATCATTCGGCAAGGTCGTCGCGCTGGACTTCGCCCCCGGTATGATTACGAGAGCCAAGGCTCGACTTGGCGATGACGCGGGCCGGGTTACGTTCCTGACCCGTCCGATGCACGAACTGGACGACCTGGCCGGGTCGCTCGATGTGGCGGTGGCGGTCAACTCGCTGGTGATGCCCGATGTCCGGGTCATCGACCGCACGCTCAGGGCAATCCACCGGGCGTTGAAACCCGGGGGCGTGTTCCTGGGGGTCGTCCCCTCGATCGACGCGATCCACTACCATACAATGCTCCTGATGGACCAGGCCCTGGACCGCGACCTCTCGCCCGAGGAGGCCGAGCGCCAGGCGGCCTTTCACGGCGAGCACCACTTCTACGAGTTCGCCTTCGGCCGCTTCGAGTTCCAGGGCCTCCGTCAGAAATTCTGGCAGCCGTTCGAGATCCGCTACCGACTGCGACGCGCCGGGTTCGCCTCGGTGGAACTGGCCCAGGTGCTGTATCCCTGGGACGAGAGCCTGGCCGGCGGCTCGGCGTTCGAGGACCAGCCCCGAAGCTGGGACTGGACCTTCCTGGCCCGGCCCTGAGTTTTCCCTTTCAAGGGGACGCCCCCATGTCGCCACCCGACCCCAAACAACCGTCGACACCTCGCCACGCCCCTCGCGAGGTCGAGCAATCCATCAAGGCTCGCGGCAACCAGCTTTACCAGGCTGGCCGCGGCCCAGTCCTGGATGCCCTGCCCCTGGAGCAGCGACGCGCGGTGAGCAAACCATTCTCGGCCTACCTCGCGGAAACCCCCGCCTGGCCGATGTCCCCCGGCGCCCGACTGGCGTTGACGGCCGTCGGGGTGTTGGTCGCGGCGTTGCTGGTGGCGTCGGTGGTGTTATAAGGAGTACGCCAGCGGAGCATGATCATCGGATCGCTAGGGTTTGGGGGTCCGACCTAAGATTGCCATCCCGGATCGAGGGCACGCGGACGAGCCCTGGACCTTCCAGCGATTGAAATTGCCACCGAAAAGCTATATTGATCAAAGAAATGAACTATCTAATCAGATATATATCTGTGACTATATTTGGTTTATCCGCCTACTGGCTAGGCTCGAAACCAGAAGACATCAAAGCTTTGCTTAGCTTGCTTGCCTCACTCGCGGGGATACTAGGTAGCGATGTCAAACATTTCACTGACAACACCAGAAAAAGCTTGGATCGAAAACTTTTTGCTGGCTTTTTGAAAGACTTACCGTCAAGCGGGTCAATCCGGTTTCTAAAAGACCACGATATGGGCGCCAGCTTTCTTGACTCCAACCTTGACCAGTTGCTTGCTTATGCGAACAAGTGGACTGATGCAGAGCACGAATTTCTTGACCCAGCAATAGAGCATTGCAAGTTACACCTTAACAAGCTGATCGACCAATTACGCGAATCTATTGGTGTCAACACATTTCCTTTAGACTCAAACTTTCACATGCAATCCGTTCTTAGAGAGTGGTCTCGCAAACATCCTGAAAGGTGGAATATGGCTGTCGCAGAGTTGAATCGTTTGGCTGATGAGACTTGTTCCGCACACCAAAACTTAGTTCGATTAGGTCGAAATCGCCTTGGAAGCGACTTTTCCGATTAGAAGGACTGTCATTGTGATTGTCGTATCATTGATCCTTCCAATTATAGACCGATGGCCGAGGATCGGCTTGTAGCGATCCCCGGCCATCGAATGTTGTCGAATCTGATCAGCCCATAGTCATTTATGTGCCGAATTCGGGCCGGCGGGTCGAGAGTTGCGACTGGAGCCGTTGGATGATGGACGAGTGCATCTGCGAGACGCGCGACTCGCTGAGGTCCAGCGTCGCGCCAATCTCCTTCATGGTGAGTTCTTCATAGTAGTAGAGGATGATGATGAGGCGCTCGTTGCGGTTGAGCCCCTTGGTGACCATCCGCATGAGGTCTTTTTTCTGGAGGCGGAGGGTGGGGTCCTCGCCCTTCTTGTCCTCCAGGATGTCGATCTCGCGGACGTCCTTGTAGCTGTCGGTCTCGTACCACTTCTTGTTCAGGCTGATGAGACCAACGGCGTTGGCGTCCATCGCCATCTTGTCGTATTCGCCCATGTCGATCCCAAGACGCTCGGCCAGCTCGGTATCCGTTGGGGGTCGGCCGTGCAGGGCTTCCAGTCCCTTGCGGGCCTCTTCCATCTTGGAGTGCTTGGAACGGACCAGGCGGGGGACCCAGTCCATCGTGCGCAGCTCGTCGAGCATGGCACCGCGGATTCGGGGGACGCAGTAGGTCTCGAACTTGACGCCTCGGCCCAGGTCAAAGGCGTCGATGGCGTCCATCAGGCCGAAGACGCCAGCCGAGATGAGGTCGTCGAGGTCGACCCCCTCGGGCAGCCTCTGCCAGATGCGCTCGGCGTTGTACTTGACCAGAGGGAGGTAGCGCTCGACCAGTCGGTTCCTCAGGGGGGTGGTGGGCTGTTCCTTGAACTCTCGCCAGAGTTCCGTCACGTCCACGTCCAGCTTGGTTGACATCCTGACCTCCGTGTCAGCAGCCGAGGGGGCCCGGCACATCATGCGCCCGGGGTCGGCCCGCCGCTCCGAACTGGGCTCGTGGGGAGCCTGATCGGTGGCGGGGTCGCTCTGGCGTCGAGACCCTTCAGCCTGTTCCTCGTCGAACGGGCTGACGACCTCTTCCCCCTCGCAGTCCAAGGAACCCACCCTCACGTTAGATATCGGATGACCGTTGCATTCGGCTTGAGCCGCAATGCCGGCAAAGTCGGAACTTTTGGCCCAGGGGCCTTGGTAAAGGCTCAACGCGCCACCCGTCCCAGTGCCCAACGGGCCGCCAGTGCCGCGAAATACCCGGGGCGACCGACACGCGGTCGCCGCTCCTCGATCAGGGTTCGCGCCAGCCGACGCACCCCCTTGCTCGCGAGCGAACCGGGATACTCCACCGAAAACGGACGTCGAGCCCGCACCGCCTGGCCGACCCGAGGGTCCGCCCGAACATGGCCCAACGGCGTGACGACCATGCCGAAGAACTGGCGGTTGGAAGCGACGAGGCGGGCCAGACAGTCCTGAGCCTCCGAAGCCGAGGCCGCCTGGTTCACCACCACCCGCAGCGCCGGAGCCCCGGCCGGACGACCCAGTCGCCGAAGCGCCGCGTGGGCGTCGGCCACCGAGGTCGGCTCGGGAGTGGTGACAATCACCGCCTGATCGGCCGCCGCGGCGAGCGTCGCGATGGACGCCCCCAGGCCCGATCCAGCGTCGATGATCAGGAAGTCGGCCCCGGCCTCAAGCTCGGCGAGTTCCGCCGTCAACCGTGCCGGGGCTTCGGTCAAGGCTTCGGCCAGGGTCCGCATCGCATGGGCGCCGGGGACGATTCGGATCTCGCCGGGCCCTTCGACCAATGCCTCAACCAACGGACGGCCACTGGCCAGGATGTCCCCCAGGTCGGCCGCGGGAGCCAGCCCGCAAAGCAGGTCCAGGTTGGCCAGGCCGAGGTCGGCGTCGACCAGAACCACCCGCTGGCCGTATTCGCCCAGCGCGATCGCCGTGTTCAGCGCCAGGTTCGATGTCCCCACCCCCCCCTTGCCGCTGGTGAACACCAACGACCGGGCCGTCGGCGGCGACGGGTGGGCCAGGGTCGTCGACGGCGCATCGATGAGCGCGGTCGGGCCCTCTCGGGGGCGGAACAACTGGCGGAGGCTGTCGGCTTGGTCGGACATCCGTGTCCTCGGGATGGGGAGTCAAGCCCGCCGCACGGGCCTTCGGATTTCGGTGCGGATCGACCCGATCTCAGCGGGGCGTCGGGGTGAGCGTGACCGTCCGAATCGCCTCGGCCGGGACCCGGACCTCTCGGGGGACGTCGTGCTGGGCTCGTCCGATGCCGAGATTCGTGAAGAGCCGGCCCAGGTAGGGGACGTCGGACAGGGGCGAAGCTATGCGCACCCGCATCTCCTCCGCCGCCACCCCGACCGTCAAGCCCTCGGCGTCGGATCGCGTGATGGTCCCCTCGTACGTTTTGATGCGCGTCTCCTCGGGGGCGACGGCCTCGGGCCGCAACTCAACCCGGCACGCGGCACCGACCGGCACGAGGGCCGGGCTGCCCACGATCGAGATCGCCCGGCCTGCCTTCGACGTGTCGTCCGCCGCACTGGTGGTCGCGGGCAGGCACGCGACGGCCCCCACAAGGGCGGCCATGCCGAGGGTCGACCGGCAAGGCCGCGGGGCGATCACGGAGACTCTTTCGCGACTCATTCCACCGCCTCCTGTCCCAAAATGAGTTTGGCCAATCGCGCCCGGTCGGCCGGCTCGATATCGTCGGGGACGGCCTGGCCGGTCGTCAGGTAACTGACCGGGCGATTGGCCTGGCCGATGACCGCCAGCACCCCGCCCAGGCCGTCGGCCTCGTCGAGCTTGGTCAAAATGAGCCGATCGGCCCTCACAACGGCGAACCGCTCGACCGCCGCCCGAAGGCTCCGCTCCCCGGCCACGGCGCTGAGGACCAGATGCACCTCGTCCGGCGCGGCGACGGCCAGGAAATCCGCCAGCTCTCGAATTTTGACCTCGTCCCGAGGGCTCCGGCCGGCGGTGTCGATCAAGACGAGGTCGACATCCCCAAGCTCGTCGATCGCCCGGCGCATGTCGGCCGGGGCGTTGGCCACGGCCAGGGGCAGGTCGATGATCTCGGCGTAGGTCCGCAGCTGCTCGACCGCGGCGATCCGGTAAGTGTCGACCGTGACCAACCCCGGGCGAAGGCCGTGGACCAGCTTGAAGTTGGCGGCGAGCTTGGCCACGGTGGTCGTCTTGCCCACGCCGGTCGGGCCCACCAGGGCCACCACTCGGCGGGTGCCGGCCACCGCGGCGATCGGCGGGGCGATCGGCAGGCACGACTCGACCGCCTGCCTCAAGGCGGCGCGGATCGCCTCGTCCTGGTGGACCTCGTCGGGCTCCAGCGTCTCGGCCACGAAGCGGACCAGTCGGCGGGCCAAAACCTCGGGGACCTCGGCTTCCAGCAGCGTGGCGTAGGTCGGCACGAGTTCGGCCGGAATCTCCGGCAGCAGGTGTTCCAGCCTCCCCTGGCGGCTCAAATCCTCGACCATCGTGTGCAGGCGGCTGAGTTGCTCGCCGAAGTGGGCGTGCAGGCCGCCCGCTGGCGCGTCCCGGCGCGACCTTGGGCCTTTCGGGATCGCCACCGGAGGCGTGGCGACATCGGCGGCGGTGACCTCGATCAGGTCGCGTCGGCCCAGGCCGAAGGGTCGTCGGCGGTGGACCTCGCGAGTGCCGAGAATCACTGCCCCGCCCCCCAGGTCGTGGCGCACCAGGGCCAGGGCCTCCTTCAGCGTCCCGGCTCGATAGGTCTTCGTGCTCATCGCGCCTCGATCCGTCTCGGGTCGCCCGCGGGACCGCCCCGCCGGGCCGGGAAACTGTTGGGTTCGTGTCCGAATTCGCTCAACGGAACCCCGCCAGGGCCAGGCCCTCCGTCGAGGTCGACATGCTGGTCAGCAAAGGCGATTCCTCCTCGACCACCGTGCCCAGCGTTTCCACCGGCGTGTCTCGGGGAATCTCGCGATGACTGAGGACCACAAGCCTCGGCAGGTCGGCGCGAGTCAGGTCTTTCAACACGGGCCGGGCCTCGGCCGAGGCCAGCACCACCGGCGGATGACCGGCCTCCACCAAGGGGCCAACCGCCGAGGCGACGGCGCGAACCAGGGCCCGCATCGCGTCGGCGCCGGGGGCGGCGCCCGGTCGGGTCTCGTTGGAGATCCCCAGCGCCGCCAGCCGCGAATCCAGCGCCCTCGACAGCACCACCGCCCGCAACCGGCCGTCGGCGCCTCGGTACTGGTGGGCGATCCGCCGGCCCAGGGCCCGGCGGACCTGCTCGGTCAGGACGTCGGTATCGCGGGTCTTCCCGGCGTGCTCGGCCAGGGCTTCCAGGATCGTTTCCATGTCGAGCACGCTGACCCGCTCCCTCAGCAAGCCCTGCAAGACGCGCTGGAACTCACCGGCGCGGAGCATGCCGGGGACGACTTCCTCGACCAGCGCCGGCGTGGTGATCTTGGCCCGGTCCAGCAAGCGGCCGGCCTGCTCGTGAGTCATCAACTCGTCGGCGTGCCCCAGAACGATCTCGCCCAGGTGCCCCGCGACCACCGCCGAAGCCTCGACGATCCGGCAGCCGGACAGCTCGGCGACCTCCCGACCGTCGGCGTGAATCCAGACCGCCGGCAGACCCGAGACCGGGTCGATCCCGTCTCGGCCGTCCGGTCGACCCGTGCCCAACCCCGCCGGAGGGATCGCCAGCAAGCGGCCGGCGTAGGCGGTCCCCTGCCCCACCACGGCTCCGCGGATCTTCAAGCGATATTCGTGAGGGCCCAGGCCCATTTCGTCGCGGATGCGCACCTGGGGGACGATCAGGCCGAGGTCTCGGGCGACTCGCTGGCGCACCGCGCGGATGCGGTCCAGCATGTCGCCGCCCCTCGACGAGTCGGTCAGGGCGATCAGCCGGAACCCGACCTCCAGTTCCAGAGGGTCGACGTGCAGGAGTTCTTCCATCCGATCGCCGATCTCGATCGCCGCCAGGGCCGGGGCCGCCGTGACTGAACTTGCCAGCGGAGTCGCGGACGTGGTCCCGGTCAATGACGTTTCGGGCCGCGAGCCTTCGTCGTCCATCTCAACCCGCCGACCACCGTCGCGACGCGATCGCGCCATCGCCGCCGAGACGCCCAGCGCCGCGGCCAGGCTCAACAGCGGCAGTTTCGGCAGGCCGGTGAACGCCAGCAGGCTCAGGAACACCGCCGAGGCGCCGAGCACCTCGGGACGGCCGAGCAACTGGCCTACGACCTCGCGACCCAGGTCTGAATCGGTGGAGGACCGCGTGACGATCAGCCCCGAGGCCAGCGCGATCAAAAACGCCGGCACCTGCGTCACCAGACCGTCGCCGATGGTCAGTTTGGTGAAGACGTCGACCGCCTCGGCCGCTGGCATCCCGTAAACCACCACCCCCAGGTACAGCCCGGCCAGGACGTTCAGCGTGGTGATGACGATGCCGGCCACGGCGTCGCCCCTCACGAACTTGCCGGCACCGTCCATCGCCCCGAAGAAGTCGGCCTGTCGATAAACGGCCTCTCGGCGACGGGACGCCTCGGCCTGGTCGATCGACCCAGCGTGCAGGTCGGCGTCGATGGCCATCTGCCGGCCCGGCAAGCCGTCCAGCACGAACCTGGCGGCCACCTCGCCGATGCGCGTCGAGCCCCGGGTGATGACGACGAACTGGATGACCACCAGAATCAAAAAAAGGATCACGCCGACCAGAACACGGTCACCGGCCACGAACTCGCCAAAGGCCCGAACGACCTCGCCGGCCGCGTCGAGCCCTTGTTCGCCTCCGTGGCTGAGGATGCGCCGGGTGGTGGCGACGTTGAGGACCAGGCGGGTCAACGTCGTCGTCAGCAGCAAGGTCGGAAAGGCGGCGAATTCCTGGGGCGTGCGGATGGCCAGGGTCGTCAGCAGGATCAGGACCGCCAGGGTGATGTTGGCCGCCAGCAGGAGATCCAGCACCGCCGCCGGCAGGGGGACGATCAGCACGAAGATCGCGCCGATGATCGCGGCCGGCAGGACCGCCCCAGTCCAGCCCAATCGGGGAGGACCGGCGTCGTCGGCTCGTTGCGTCGAGGCGGTCATCGGTCGTTCCCCTCCCCTACCTCACCGTCGCGTCCTGGAAGTCCGAAACCGTCGGATTCCGCGGATGGAACCATCCTGGGTGGCTGGGGTCTCGTCCGCGAGACCCCGGTCCAGGGTGCAACCCGGGATCCGGAAGACCGAACCCCCAGCCACCCGAGGGAACAGCCAGGCCCAGACCGCTCCCCGGGATCGTGGGGTCCGCGAAGTCGCGGCCCTCGAAGGCGCGGGGCGTTGTCAACGGTGAGTCGTCGTGGGGGAGTTTCGCGGTCGCCGGGGATGGCTCGGACGTGCGGCGGGACAATACAACGCCCCGCGCCGGGTGTCCAGGGGAAGTGAGGTCCCTCGACTTGAATGAAAATCTTACCCAGCGCGGGGATTCCCAAATCCCGACGGGATCACCCGTTTTGGGAGCTTCCGGACCGCTCGGCGACGGATTTCGCCAGGGCCCGAGCCATCTGGGCGAACGGTTCGTCCCAGAGACCCGCATACTGCTGGCGAAACAGCCGGGCCGAGGGGTACCACGGAGAATCGGCGCGATCCAGCAGCCAGCGGAAGTCGGGCACCGCGGCGGCCGCCACCCAGACGGGCCGGCCCATCGCCCCGGCCAGATGCGCCAGCGACGTGCAGCAGGTCACCAGCAGGTCGAGGTTCGCCAGGCACGCGGCCGACTCGCGGAAGGTCCCCAGGTCCTCGGCCAGTTCGGGGCCCAGGTCCACCACCGGGAAGTCGTGACCGGGCTGGCGCTGTTCTTCGGCGGCCTCGCCCAACTGGAGGCTATACAGCCGCGCGCCCGGCACCCTCGCCAGGCCCGCGAAGTGCTTCAGGGCCGTCGAACGGACCGGGTCGTGAGGGTTCGTCGGGCTCCCCCGCCAGATGATCCCCACGCGGAACTCGGCCGGGTCCGCGGCAAGACGCTCCCGCCAGCGAGCCACGCGGTCGGCCTCGGGATGGAGATAAGCCGCGGGCGCCGGCAGCGTCTCGGGGGTGATCCCCAGCACCCGAGGGGTGCTGAGCAGAGGGCAATGGACGTCGTACTCGTCGGGGTCGATCGACGCTTCGCGAGGAACCAGGCGGGAGATTCCCGGGCAGGTCGATAACAGAGGGTGCAACGTCTCGGGAGCCGCCAGCGTGACGACCCCGCCGCGGTCGGCGATGTTCTGGGCGAAGCGGATGAACTGGAAGGTGTCGCCGGAGCCCTGCTCGGTCGACAGCAGGACACGCCTGCCCGCCAGCGACGAACCGTCCCAGTAAGGCTTGGGCAGGTTCGGCGGGGAGAAACCGGGGCAGCGGAGACGCCACTCGTATTCGGACCAGCCGGCGGCCATGTCATTGGTCAGCAACAACGCCAGGGAGCGGTTGCGGTGGGCCTCGGCGAAGTCAGGGGCAACGCCGATCGCCTCCTCATAGCGGGCCAGGGCCTCGGCGACCCGCCCCGACTCCTGCAGCGCGAAGCCCAGGCCCGTCAGCGCATGAGGGTTGGTCGGCTGGAGCTTCAGGGCCTCGCCGAAGCTGACGATCGCCTCGGACCGTCGCCCCAGCCGGTGCAGGGCGACGCCCAGGTTGTTGTGGGCCTCGGCGAACGTCGGGCGACACCGCAGCGCCTGGGCGTAGGCGCCGACGGCCTCCTCGAACAACCAAAGGGCCCGCAGGGCGTTGCCGAAGTTGTAGTGGGCGTCGGCGAAGTCGGGACGCAGGGCCAGGGCCCGGTTGTACGATTCGACGGCCTCCTCGAACCGCCCCAGGTCGGCCAGGGCGGCGCCCAGGTTGTTGTGGCCATCGGCGTCGTCGGGGCGGATGCGCAGAGCCTGCCGGTAGCTGTCGGCGGCCTCGGCGAACCGGCTTCGCTCGTAGAGAAGGTTTCCCAGGTCGAGACAGATGTCGGCGTCGTCGGGCCGGAACTCCCGCACCTTGCGGCAGATCGCCTCGGCCTCGTCGAGCCGCCCTTGCCGTCGGCGGATCGCGGCGAGGTCTCGCAGGGCGACCAGGTCGAAGGGGTTGGCCTGGAGGGCTCGCTGACAGGCCTGTTCCGCCGCGTGCAGGCGGGACAGGGCCGGGGCGGCGGACGCCGGGGACGCTGCGGCCATGAGTCGAACTCCGCGATAGGCAGGCGCGCACAGGCCCCACGACGGACGCTGGCGCGACGGCTTCGTTATGACCGCGAACGCCCCGCCCGGCAACCCCGGCTTCCGCTCACCAGAACCGCCAGGCCCCCGTCGCCAGCACATATCCGCCCAACGCCGCGTTGGCCACGGCATGACTGACCAGGCAGGCCGCCAAACTTCGCGTCCGCCAGAGCAAGCCCGCCCAGATCAGCCCCGTCAGCAGCGCCGCCAGCCATTCCGGGTGGGCCAGGGCGAACAGACCCGAGGTGATCGCCGCAGCGGGGAGCGTCACTTTCCCGACCGGGACCTTGAGGAAGTCCGGGTCGATCACCCACCTCATCAGGAACGACCGCCAGAAGAGTTCTTCCACCAGCGGAACCAGCAGGACCAGGCCGTACAGCCGAGCCGCCAGGAACGCATACCGACCGGGAATCGCCAGTCGATGAGGGTCGAATCCGGCGCGAGCCCCTCCCGAAAACGGCAGGGCCGGCGTGTACGGGTCAATCGCCACCCAGCCCACCGCGACCACCACTCCCGCCACGACCGCCAGGCCCATGGCCACTTGCGACGGCCGAGGCGTCAGGTCTTGCCAGGCCGAGCGGCAAACCCAGGCCACCACGCTGACCACCGCCACCTTCGCGGCATAGGCCAGGGCATACCACGACGGCTCGGCCGCGCCGTCGCTGGCCCTGGTGGGCAGGAACCCCTCGGCCGCGGTCAGCAGCAGGAACGCCGCCATCGGCGCGACGTAAGGCAACCAGGGGCGCGACGGAGGAAGGGCGGGGAGCTGGACCATCGGTTGCGTTCGCCGGGGAGAGGAAATCCAAAAAGGCGCGGCGATCTTCGGCGGGGGGACGGGGCGCTGTCAATCCTGTGAGTCTCGGGCGTCAGTCCCCCGAGGCCAGAGTCGGGCCAGTTCGGCGGCCGAGGCCGTGGGCAGGTCGCGCCCCTTGCCGCGGGCCAGGGCTCTCGCCAGCGTCGGGGCCTCGGCGCGAGCGATGCCAGCGCGATCGGCCTCGGCCCGCACCTTCGCGGCCAGCAGGCCCCGGGCGACCAGGCGGACCGACCCGCGACCTCGTCCGCCGTCGCCCCCCAGCACCACGGCCAGGGTTTCGCCCCCGGTGACGACCAGCCGGGCGCCGCGGACTGCCTCGGTGGGGTCGACCCGCCAGGATTTCGCCAACCGACGACGGCGGTCGCGGACCGCCGGATCGCCGTCAATCGCTTTCTGGTCCTCGCGATGCTCCTCGGGCGTGGTCCGCAACCGAGCTTCCAGCCCCGCCCGCTGCCAGGCGTAATCGACCAGGCCCAGGGCCAAGGTCGCCACGCCCAGGGACAGCATCAAGTCGCGCATCAAAGCGCCCGAGGCCGCCGCCAGAGTCGCGGGCGCCAGGGTCGCCAGGTGGGCGAACGCCGGCAGGTGGCCGCGGACCGACCACGCCGCCACGGCCCCGATCGCCGCCGCCTTGGCCAACCCCCAGGCTCCTCGGGCCGCCCTCGACCCCAATCCCGAGACGAGTCCTTCGCCCCCCAATCGCGAAGGGTCGGGCGCCAGAAGCCCCGGGGCCCACAATCCTCCCACCTGCGCCTGATGAGCCGCGAAAATCGCCAGCACCACGCCGCCCAGCACGCCCCCGAGTGGCAAGGCCAGGCCCGCCGCCAGCCTCCGCAGCGTGGCGACGACCTCGGGCGCATCGGCCAGGGTTATCGCCTCGACCCAAGGGGACCGGACCGCCTCGACCAGCGTCGCCAGCAGGTCGCCGCCGAAGGTCGCTAGCAGGCCCAGCGAGGCCATCAAGCCCACCGCCGCGGTCAATTCCGGGCTGCGCGCGACCTGGCCTCGCTGTTTGGCTTCCTCTCTTCGGCGGCGCGAAGGCGCCTGCGTGCGATCCTCGGACATGATGCGGCAAGCCCCTCGATCAACCCAGTCCCCACGTTGTTCCCCACGCGATGGCCAGCGCCGCGACCAGCCCGCCCAGGCCCGCGGCGACCAGCGCCAGGCCGACCGCCGATCTCGCCGGCAGGGCCAAGCTCAGGAATGGGAATGCCGGCGCGGCGCGGGCGACCAGGGCCAGGGCCAACCCCGCCAGCATCAGCGCTACCGCCGCCGGAGCCGCCAGCCGCAGGGCCAGTTCCAGCGACCGGCCGACCATGCCGAACGCCCTCGACGCCGTCTCCAGTGACAGATCCGGCCCGCCCGCCGGCAGGACTCGGTAACTTTCCAGCAAGGTTCCGGCCAGGCTCAGGGGTCCGTCCATCGCCACGAAGACCATCAGGGCGATCAGGCCGTACAGATGCCCCGTCGGCGTCATCCCATCAACGGCCTCGGGGTCCAGCAGCGACGCGGCCGAAAGCCCCGCCTGCGCCCCGACAAGTTCCCCTGCCTGCTTCGCCGCCGCGACGATCAAGCCCGCCGACCAGCCCAGCGCCGCCCCCACCGCCGCCTCGCCCAGCACCGAGCGGACCAGCGCCCCTGCCCCTAAAGTCGTCGGCAGCGTCCCCGAGCCGATCAACGACGGCCCCAGCGCCGCGGTGAGCAAAGCCGCCAGCAACAGTCGCATCCGAAAGCCGACGCCCACCGTCCCCCACCCCGGCGCCGTCCACGCCGCGCCCGAGACCCGGGCGAACAACAAGACCCATGGGCCCGCGAGGCCTGGCAAACCTTGCAGCAGAAGGTCAGGGGGCATCCGCAGTCCCTTCGCGCGAGGCCGCGTCAGAATCGGTCCGGAGCCGTGGCGAACAGGTCCGAGGCGTAGGTTACCCACGTCTCGACCGCCCAGGGCAGCACCGCCAGAACCACTAGCAGCACGGCGGCCAGCCTCGGCACCAGGCCGACAACCGGGTCGTGCATCTGCGTCAGGGTTTGCAAGATCCCAACCAGAATCGCCACCGCCAGCGCGGCTCCCAGGAGCGGCCCGGCCAGGATCAGGGCCATGCGCACCGCCTCGCCGGTCCGGTCGATTACCTGCGTCGTGTCCATGACGAACGGCCCTCCTGTTCGGTTCCGTTTAGCCGACCGGCCCGAAACTCTTCAGCAGCATCGACGGCACCAGCCACCACCCGTCGGCCAGCACGAAAGCGATCAGCTTCAACGGCAACGCCATCTGCGAGGGGGGTAGCATCACCAGACCCATCGCCGCCAGCACCGCCGAGACCACCAGGTCGATCACCAGGAACGGCAGGTAGATGCAGAACCCGATCACCAGCGCCGTGGAAAGCTCGCTCAACAGGTACGCCGGGGCCACCACTCGCAGGGAAAGCTGCTCGGGGTCGGTCACCTCGACGCGTGAAGGGCCCGGGGGCTCGGCGTAGTCGTACAGGTCGCGCAGGTAGCGTTCGTGGTGGGTGGCGTAAACCTGGCGGATCATGAATGTCTTGATCGGCGCCGACCCCGCGTCCCAGGCCTGTCGGGGCGTGGCCTTGCCTTGCAGGTACGGGTCGATCGCCGAGGCGTAGACTCGATCCGCCACCGGACGCATCACCAGAGCCGTTAACAGCAGGGACAGGGCCATTAGCACCTGCGTCCCCGGCACCTGCGGACTGCCCAACGCCTGCTTCAATAGGTTCAAGACGATGTTGATACGAACGAACGCCGTCAGCATCAAAACGGCCGCCGGCGCCAGCGACGCCAGCATGTAAAACACCACCGGCGCCGCGGTCTTGAGGACCTCCTCGGCCCGGGGGGTTGCTAAGGTTCGGGAAGGGGAGGGAACCGGGGACGTGACCGCATCGGCCGCGGGCAGTTCCACCGGGGCATTGGACGCGGGCCGCGGCCGGGGACCTTCGGCCTTGGACGAGAGGCAGGCCCCAAGGGTCAACACCACGACCCATCCCACGAGGCGACGGCTCATCGCGCTTCCCCCGGCCCGTCGGCCGTGACCGGTCCAGCCCATTCCCCCAGAAGGGTTGGAGGGCCCTGGGGTCCCGTGCCGATCATCAGGGTGCGATCGCCGACCCTCAGCAAGACGACCGCATGCCGGGGCGACAGGCTCGTCCGCCCAACGACCCGCATCGGCACGTCACCCCCCTCGCCAACCGCCCGAGTCCTCCGAGCCATCCAGCCCCCCGCTCCCAAAAGGGCGAGCGCCAGAACAACCCCGGTCGAGCCCAGCCACCACGATCCCGAGCGCCCTCCCTCCCTCCCCACCACGTCCACGGTGCGGGACGCGGGAAGAACCAGGCCGGAACCGTCGGGTCCCGCCAGGCAAGGGTGTTCGACGATCATCGTCGCCCAAAGCGCCAGTGTGATCGCCAATGTGGCCCTACGCCTCGAATTGCCGATCATGTCGCGAATCCTTCGCTGAGAGGCTGATCCGGGCCGGGGGGCCGACGTCCTCGGACCCCCGTTTCGGCCGTCGTTGGGGCGGGCCGCTCTAGGCGACCATGTCCTCGGGATTGTCGAAGGCGATCTGGCCGCCGCGGGCCAGACGCCGCAAGGTGTCGACGACGATACGCTGAGCATCGCGCACCGCCTCGAACGAGACCGGCCCGTGGGCTTCGACCTCGGCCCTCAGGCGGGTGGACGTCGAGGCGGGCAGCTTGGTCAGCAGGCAGTGTCGCTGGCCGGCCGAAATTCCCATCAGGGCGTCGAGGACGAGGCCCGGCGCCACCTGGGAAAACACGGAGCGCAGGTCGCTACCGTCCAGGAGACCCAGATCGTCGAAGGCGACGAGTTCAGACAAGGATGGCCTCCTGACCGTCGGGGTCGGGTAGGTTAATCGTGCCGTGGTCGTGGAGTCGGCGTAACCGCTCGGCGAGATCGGCCTGGGCCGCCTCGGCATCGTCAAGGCGGAACGGTCCCAGGCATGCCATCGCCCGCCTCAGGCCCTCGGCCGAACGCGCCGGGATCGCCCCCAGCACCTTGGCCTGAATCGCCCGAGAGGCTCCGGCCAACGCCAAAGCCCAGGTCGAGGCGTCCTCGTCGTGGTACGCGCCCTGAAGGTCGGTATCGTCCATCCTCGCCACGTCATCGAACAAAAATCGCAAGCGGCGCAGCCCCTGGCCGTAAAATTCCTCAAGAACCAATTTGACCTCCGAGGGCGCAACCCTTTCCAGACGGGCAATCTCCAGGGTCACGGCCTCGACCGCCTCGCGATCCATCTGGGCCAGCAGTTGCGAGGCGAGCGGCTGCTCCAGACTGACGACCAGGATAGCCGCCTTACGCAGGGAGCCAACGCCGATCGTTGCGGAACGAGACTCTGGGGCCTCGGGCATCACGTCCAGTCGCGTCATGCCGATTCCTCCCCCTGGCCGATCCACCGTTGCAGCACGCCCGCGGCGGCCACCGGGTGCAGCCGGACCAACTCACGAACCCGCTCCGAAGGCGCCGGCCTCGGTCCGTCGGGATCGTCTCGACGGCCCACCGCCGCACGTTGGCGAGCCGGTCGCCCCGAGGGCCGTCGCGCCATGAGGCCGACTGACGCTACCAGGACCGCCACCAGAGCCAACGTCCCCGCCCCGCCGAACAGCAGCCAGCCGAGTTCCTGACGGTGGGGCGTCGCCGCGACCGCCTCGGCCGGAATCGCCGGCCCGGCCGGGTCGGATCGCATCACCACCACTCGTCCTAACTCTCGCGGCGGCACGACGTAGGCGACGGCCGTCTGGACCTTGGCCTCCAGCTTCTCGGCATAGCCTTGCAGCTCACTGGGCGAGGGGTTCCGCCCCGCCCGATCCTGCCTGGCGCGGGCCAGGTAGGTGCTCAGGGGGACCTGAACCAGCACGTTGGCCTTGCCCACCGGCGCGGCCTCAATCGGCGTGACCTCGGCCAACGTCTCGCCCGGTTCTGGGGGTAGGTCGAGCGGACCGTTGGGCACGACTACCGGCGTCCGGGGCGTTTCGGTCGCCGCGGGGACCGGTTCGGGCGATTTGGACGCGGCCGGATCGACCTGGACCGAGACCCTCAAGCCCTCGACCCAGTCGAGTTCCTCCAGGATCTTGGTCTTTAGCTCCTCCTCGCGAGCGTGGGCCCACGAGCGGTGCAACAAATCGGGCTTGCCCGGCTCCAGGTAGACCCGCCCGGCCCGATCCAGGATCGCCAGGGCGTCGGGCTTGAGGTGCTCCATCGTCGAGAGCACGTCCTTGATTCGCATCACCGTCGCCGGCGCCAGGGGCTGGTCGCCCCGGGTCGTCACGCGGACGGTGGCCCGCTCTTCCTCGGCCGGTCGGAAGCCGGTGGGCCGGGGTCGGGCGATTTCGACGAGGGCCGACTCGATCGAGGTTTCGGGCAACTCGCGGATCATCTGTCCGAGTTCCCGCTCCCGTCGGCGCCTCAGGCGGATCTCGCGGGCGCCCGGCGGCTCCAGCCAGCCCCCCTCGTCCCCCTGGTCGACCAGTTCGTCGGCGCTTCGTGGGGTGAGGCCCTGCTTCTCCAGCAGGAGCAGGGCGTCGGCCTCCTTCGCCGAGGTGACGCCGACCCGGCCGTCCTCGACGCGGGCCTCGAAGTGGTGCGAGCGCAGAACCCCCGCGAGCCGAGTGGCCTCGGCGGCGGAGAACCGCTTCCCCTCATAGAGCCAGGCTGGGCGAGCCGGGGTTTCGGGGCCCAGCAACAACGCCAGGGCGGCCACCACCAACGCCGCCGGGGCGAGCATTAGCGCGAGTCGTGGCCCCGTCCCCAGCCTCGCCAGTTGGCGGCGGGCCGGCGCGAGGCGGGCCCGGAATTGGTCCCAGGGGCGGCCAGCGTCGGGTTTTGATCCATCAGTCCGCATCAACGCTCCTCCGGACGCCCGACCGACCTCGCGAGCAACGCGGGCAGCAGAGGGGCGGCAGGGAACGCGGGCGGAAGGGGCCGATCCGGTCGGCTCGAACCAGGGGGGCGGTCGTCGCACGCCTCCTCTAAGTCGAGGATCGGCGCACCCGTCCCTGGGTTCGCCGGCCCCATCGCATCCTGCGCGGGTGTCGGTGTCCCACATTCGGCCCGTCTTGTCAATCGCGCGAACCTCTCCCGGAAAACGCCGAAAGGCGACCCACACCGGGGAGGTGTGGGTCGCCTTTCGGGGGACAGGCCGAACCGGCTCGACCGTGAGGCCGGGCCGATGGGTCGATCCTTTGCTCAGTTGGCCGAGGGGGCCAGGAACAGCAGGCTGCCGTTCGAGGAAACCTTCGGGGCATCCGGAGCTTCCGGAACCTCGGGGGTCGAGGGAGTCGGAGGAGCGGGGCTGTCCATCTTCTCCATCGCCGGGGCGGGAGGAGCCTCGTCACCGGAGGGAGCCATCGGCGAGGAGGTGGCACCCGCCGAAGGGACCGAGTAGGTCGTCGGGGCGGCATAAGCCTGGCCCGCACCGTAGACCGCCGGGGCCGCGTAGCCTTGGCCAGTCCCGTAAACGGCCGGGGCGCCCTGAGCCGAGGGGTACTGCTCGCTGGCCGTCACACCGCAGGTGTCACAGCCGGCCGAACCGCAGGTGCCGGTGCCGCAGCCGTGATGACCCCAAACCCGCTTCTTCTTCAAGACCCAGGTGTAGGTGTAGCACTTGGGCTTGGGCTTGAACATCTCGCACAGTTTGTGCTTCATCTTGACCAGGCCGCAGGGACCGGCCGGAGCGCAGCACTCGCCCTGGGGCGAGGCCAGAACGCTCTGCTCACAAGGAGCGGCGCACTGCTCAGAGGCGACCACGCCATGATGGCCGGCCAGAGCCACGCTACCGGCACAGAGGGCGAAGGCCAGACCAACGCTGAAGGTCAGAGTCTTCAACATGGGAGACGATTCTCCTAGGCAATCTATCAAGACGAGGCAGACAGGTAGCCGTCAATGGCCGCCCAACCCCTCGGGGAAGTCCATGAGTATCGACCGTCGGCGGGCCATTCCCGTGGACCCGAGGCTCTTGCGAGCCCAACCCTTCGGCTAATACCCCCGATTGGGTGCTCCCGATCCTCGCCGTGGCTGACACCTTGGCGAGCCACCCGTTGTATCGTCATCACCGCCCCGACCCTTGAACGCCCACGACGTTTTCCCACAACGACTTAGGGCGACCTACCTTGACGGTCCTCCCGGTCGGACAAGACAGGAAGACTGCGCAAGAAAGTCCGGCAGGGCGACCGGCGTAATCCGCAAACTCACCAACGCATCGACAACCTCACCCTCAAACTCACCGCGACCGGCCTCGTCAGTGGGGGGCGTTGAAATGCTAAATCGGACCGGGCGGCTCGGACATCAATCCAGCCGCGGCGGAATCGTGTCTCATTGGAGGCGTTAGCGCAGCGGCTCGCCCGTCGCGGCGGCGACTGGCCCGGCGTCTCGGGCTTGCAGTAGCAAGAGCGGGTTGCGTAACAAGGGGGGCTCTCGGTAGACCGGGACGGCGAGCCCGGCGATTTGCTGGGCGAAGCGGGGGTCTTTCACGTAGGTGTCGTAAGTCTCGGCGCGGATCAAGACGAAGTCGGACTCACGGCCCGACCGGCGGAGCCAGTCGAGCAATTGCCCCTCTTCGCGGGCCCGACGGGCGGCGGGGTTGTAGAGGAAGGTTCCCGAACGCAGTTCCTCGGCCAGCTCGAAGCCGACGTTGTACTCGGCCTGGCTACCGGGGACAGGCTTGAGGTCGCGACCCCTCAGGTAGAACCACAGCCCCTCATCCAGGTCTCGGTGGAACATCACGGAGTGGACCTCTCGCGGCAGGATGCGATCCAGCGTGGCGGCCAGCGTCCGATGGCTCTGGTTCGCGAGGACCGCCGGAGCCACGGCGCCATAGCCGATCAAAGTCACGGCCAGCCCACCGGCCACCAGCGGCGCCAGGGCCCCGGCCTCGGCCCCCCGCCTCCAGGCCCACGCCCCGGCCGCGACGCCGACGGCCATCGCCAGCGATCCCACCATGGCCCAGCCGCGATACTCCGGGGCCCGCTGCGCCACGAAGACCGGAGCCGCCACCGCCACGGTGAACAGAGCGACCCAGTGCAGTTGCAGCACCACGCGAGCCCCGAGCCCCTCAAGGCCGGCTCGATGGGCCTCGCGGCAAATCCGCACCCATTCCCGCCCAATCAGCAGCGTCATCCCCGGCAGGCAGGGCAGGTAATAATTGGGCTTGGCCACCGACCAGCCGCAAAACATCGCCAGGTTGCCCATTGCCCAGAACCAGGGGAACCAGATCCCCGGTCGGGACGACCGCCCCCGCCCCAGAAACGGCAACAAGGCCGCCCCAATCGCCAGGATCGACCACGGAGCCGTCATCCCCGGCCAGGATGTGGCCAATAGGTCATGAGCGCGAAAGTGCCGGACGCCCGAGGTCCCGGCCTTCTGCGCCATCTCCATCCCCCAGACCCGCGCCGCCGTCGGGTCGCCCAGCAAGACCGGAACCGGCCAGCTCAGGGCCAGAACCGCGAACAGCAAAAGGCCCCAACCGCTCACCAACGCCAGCAGACCCGACCGCAACCGTCCCGCGGCGACGAGGTAAGGCACCAGGGCCACCGCCGCCACCAGCAGCCCGATCGGCCCCTTGCAAAGGAAGCCCAAGCCCAGGGCCCCCCACATCGCCAACGACCAGCCGCGAGCGCCCAACGTCGGTTCGCCGTCATCCTCGGACGGTTCCCCATGCAACCGCCTCCAGGCGCAGTAAAGGGCCAACGTGGTGAAGGCGGCCAGTGGGCCATCGTTGCCAGCCTGGCGCAGCTCGGCAACGAAGAAGCCGGTGGACGTCAGGATCAACCCGGAGGCCAGTCCCACGGAGCGTCCCGCCATCCGCCGGCCGAGGTCATAAACGAGGCCGATCATCAACAGGGCCGAAAGCGCCGCGGGTAGTCGAACGATCACCTCATCCCGTCGGCCGGTGACGGTCATCAAGGCGGCGGAGGTCCACCTCGGCAACGGCGGTTTCTCCAGCCGCTTGCGTCCCTGGATACGGGCGACCAGCCAGTGGCCCTGATCGACGGTATCAAGAGCCTCGGCCGAGGCGCGTTGCTCGCGTTTGCCCCAGAGGTCGACCGAGCCGAGGCAACCCAGGAACATCCCCGAGGCCAGCAGAGCCAGGGTGATCTCGGGGAACCCCCGCCGGGCCGAATCGCGCAAGGTCGTCAAAGTCATCGCCCGCCCCTCCCTGGGCCCACCCCCACCCGGCGCGTCACTGGCGCGCGGGGGCCCTCGTCGATGGGGGCGGGGCACGATACCCCGGGGCAGCCCGCCCGGCAACCCGAGCCGAGGCCAGGGCTCCGACTCAGCCCCCGGTCGAGTGGGGCGCCGCCATCGCCAGGCCCGGCGGTCCCCCAACGGCGATCAGTTGGCGGCAGAGCCCCTCGAAGATCCGCCGGTGGCCCAGGGGGCTGGGATGCTGGTCCCAGGCCGAGACGCGGAACTCGGCCGGAGCGAGGCCGGCGAACGAGCGAGTCAGGTCCAGAAAGGGTAGGCGGTTGCGTCGACAGAGGTCCAGGAGCAGACGGTGGACCTCCGGGGCCTCGGCCTGGCTGTCCGCGCGGGGCAGCAGCACCACGGTCATGGGCACGCCCAGTCGTCGGGCCTCCGCGGCCCAGCCGGCGTAGGCTCCGCCGAGCAGGTTGTCGAGCGGACCGAGCAGTTTGCGGTAGAAGGTGTCCGAGTCGTCGTCCGCCGAGAGGCCGGCTTCGGCCACGGCCTCGCGCACATAGGCCAGGGGGATTGGCACCCCCGCCCGCAGGGCCCATTGCAAGTGAAGCGACTCCAGGGAAAAGTCCAGCACGCTGGCGTCTTTCAGGATCCAATCCGGCTCCAGCCGCTGGAGGTCGGCCCGCATCCGGAGCAATTGTTGAGAGGGACCATCCCCCGAGATCGCCGTGTTCACCACCTCCACTGGCCGCCCCCCCGCAACGCTCGCCAACCATTCTTGCAAGTGGTGGACGTAAGTCTGTTCCGCCTCGACCCCATGCCCCATCGTGTTGGACGAGCCAATCACCACGACCCGGTACGTCCCCGGGGGCTTGGGGATGACGACCTCGGGCGAACGATACCCCAGGCGGTTGGTGGCCACCGTGGTCCCGTTCCAAACCACGCTCCGGCTCGGGGCCAGTCGCCAGCGCAGGTAGGAGGGGTCGAGTTCCAGGATGCCGGACTCGGCGAAAGGGCGAGTCCCCGGCGGCGGGACCGGCCTGGCCTGGGCCTCCGCCGCGGGCGTGGCCGGCCCGGTGTCAATCAGGCTTTCGTAATAGCCCTGCGCCTGGGCGTTGCGCAGCTCATCGGCGATCCGCGATTGCCCCCGAAGTCCCGCCAACAGCGGTGACTTCGGCAGGGCCCTCGGCAGGATCAGCAGTCCCAGCAGAGCCGCGACCTCGCCCAAGTTCACGGCCTTTCTCGACAACCATCCGCCCATCGTCTGGTCCCTCATCGCGTCCAGGGGGGGCACGCCGAAGTCCCGACCAGGGGTCAAGGACGTTCCGGCCGTGGGTTCACGCGAGCCGAGGGTTCATACGATGCCAAAAACGAATTCCTTACAACTCCGATCTCCATCGCGGGCCCACTCCTAGGAGACGGCCGGAGGAGGGTCGCTTCGGGTTGACAACCCGGGGGCGGCGGGGTGTAATCCCGGCCATTCGGCTCCCAGCCGGGCTCGCGGCCTCCGCGTCCCCTCGCTGGGAACTCCTCCTCCGACGGCGAGGGGGACAGGGATGGAAGCGCCCGCCCCGGGGCGGCGGCCGGCCCAAGGATGGGCCTGGTACCCCCCACTCGCGAATGCGCGAACTCCGCCCGCGTCCCTTCCCGAGCCTCAACGAGGAAGGCCCAGGCTCCGCGGACCAGCGGGCCGAGCGGGAGGGACGCCAGCCCATGCCTTCGCAAACGATCCGACCGCGGGCACTGCGACCGGCCCCCCATCGCCAGTTCCTGCCCCTCGTCTCGAGGCCCTCGGCGGGCATCCGCCTCGGCCTCTACGAGGGCGAACCCGAGAACTGTCGCCGGGATCTCCGCCAGTTCTTGCCGGTCCTGTTCCACCTGATGCTGACCCTCTGCGCCTTCAAGGTCTTCCACCTGGAGGGGCGGGCGTTCCAGGGGCTGGCCGTCCTGGCGACCCTGGCCCTGCCGGTGCATTACGCCCTGCCTTATCACTGGAAGAAGCCGGCGTTCGTGGGGTTGTCGGTCGTGGGACTCGCCTGGGCGCTCGGGTCGGGGGTCGCGGCGGTGGTGTTGCCGGCCTCGGCCCTGCTGATTGGCGCGTGCCTGTTGCCGATCGCCTGGTCGGCCCGCGCGGGGATCGTCGCGGTGTTCGCCCTGGCGTTGGGCGTCGCCCGTGCGGTCGTCCCCGTGGCTGGCGCGGCCGAGGCGGCGCTGGCGGTCCTGGGCTCGATGTTCATGTTCCGCATGATTCTGTTCCTTTATGAGTTGAAGCACTCCGAGGTTCCCGAGAACCCCCTCGACGCCGTCGCTTACTTCTTCCTCCTGCCGAATTTCTGCTTCCTGCTGTTCCCGGTCGTCGACTACCGGGCCTTCCGCCGTGGCTACTTCGCCGCCGATGTCCACGACATCCAGCGAGACGGCCTGCGGCTGATGACCCGTGGGCTGGTTCACCTGCTGGCCTACCGCCTGGTCTACCACGAACTGACCATCTCCCCCGAGGAGGTGCGCGGTCTGGGCACCCTGGCCGGTCATGTCGTCACCAACTACCTGAAATACCTCCACGTCTCCGGCCAGTTCCACATGGCCGCCGGCCTGCTGCACCTGTTCGGCTTCCGCCTGCCCGAGACGCACCACAACTACCTGCTGGCCACCGGGTTCACCGACTACTGGCGACGGATCAACATCCCCTGGAAGGACTTCATGGTCCGCGTCGTGTTCAACCCGGTCGCCTTTCGCCTGAAGCGGCGGCCCCAGTGGCAGTCGCTGACGTTGGCGACGACGGCGGTCTTCGTCGCGACCTGGCTGTTGCATGCGTATCAGGCGTTCTGGCTGCGGGGGTCTTGGGGGTTCAGCGTCCCCGACGCCCTCTTCTGGGGCATCCTGGGAGCCCTGGTACTCGTGAATGTTCAGCTCGACGTCCGACGGTCCTCGGCCCGTCCCGAGGTCGGCGGCCGGGCGCGGGCCCTGGCCATCCGAATCCTGAAAACGGCCGCGACCTTCACAACCGTGGCGTTGCTGTGGTCGCTCTGGACCAGTCCGAGCCTCCCGGCCTGGCTGGCGATGATGGGCCGCGGCCTGCGGGTCGGCCCATGACCGCGATGGCCTCCCGAACCACCACATTGAGGAGCTTGCGGACGATGGCCCCGACCACGGCGGAGGCCGGCCCAGGATGAACCGATCGCGTGCCGACCGAGATCGGGCCGCCGGTGGTCGTCCGCGGCCTAATGCCTCGCTGTGGGCCACGATTGGCCTGCTGGCGCTGGGGCTCGCCCCCTTGCCCGCTGGCCCCTTGCGCATCGCCCGCCAGGGAGCCCGGTCCACCGAGCCCAACCGCGCCGACCGCGAGGCCAACGCCGGTGGTTATTACGAGGGACTTCTCGGCAACGGCGGCGCCGAGGGGTCGAGGTCCGAACTGGCCTTGCGGCTTCAGGGCAAGCCTCCGGAGTGGGTCCGCTTCCAGGACGCCGGGGTCGCCAACAAGCGCAAGGGGGATTTCCTCCAGTTCACCCTGCGGCCCTCGTTGGACCGGGAACTGTTCGGCCACCCCTTCACCACCAACGCCTTCGCGATGCGTGACCGGGCCTACTCGCGGGCCAAGCCGCCGGGGGTCTTCCGCATCGCCCTGGTGGGCTCGTCGATCGACATGGGCTGGGGGGTCGGCACCGACGAAACCTATGAGAACCGCCTGGAACGCTGGCTGGGCAGCCACGCCGAGCGCCGGGGATTGCCCCGCCGGTTCGAGGTCCTGAACTTCGCCGTCGCCGCCTATGGGCCGGCGCAGCGTTTGGAAACCGTCCGTCGCAAGGCCGCCGGGTTCGACCCCGACCTCGTCGTGTACTCGGCCACGCTGCTGGACCCCCGCCTGCTGGAGATTCACCTCTGCGGTCTGATTCAGAACCGCGTCGACCCGAAGTACGACTTCCTGCGTCACGCCCTGGCCGACGCCCACCTGACCGCGGCCGACCTGGCGCGTGACTTCCGCGGCGACCTTTTGCGCAAGGAGGCGATCAAGGCCAAGCTCAAGCCGGTGCTCTGGCCGGCCATCGACGCCTCGTTCGCGACCCTGTCCACCGAGTGCCGAACCGCCGGCCTGCCGCTGGCCTGCCTGATCCTGCCGCGGGTGGGACTGGCCGACGCCCCGGCGTCGCGAGCCTCGGGCGTGGCCGCCTACAAGGCGATTTTCGCTCGACAGGGGGCGCCGGTGCTCGACCTCTCGGCCGCCTTTGATGAGCACGACCCCGCTTCCCTGGAGATTGCCGCCTGGGACGACCATCCCAACGCCCAGGGGCACAAGTTACTGTTCCTGGCCCTGGCCCGGGCCCTGGTTCAGGACCCCTCGCTGTACCGTGCGGTTTTTGACGCCGAGGTCGCCGACGCCATCGCCGCGACCCCGGGGCCCCCGCTACCCCCGCCCGTCGCCTCGACCTTGAGATAGCCGACCGACCGTTTCGCCCCGGCTCGTTTTCAACTACGCCCGCACCCCGAACCGACTCCGAGACTCGGAGGACCACCATGAGCACGGACGCTCCCCGCCGCCACCTCAGTCACTTCCTGGGCCACGCCGCCCGGACCCGGCCCGACCACGTCGCCATTGAGGACGAGGCTGGCCGCGCCTGGACCTACGCGGAACTCGACCTCCAGGCCGACCGCCTCTGCGCCCGACTGACCCGCTGGGGCGTTGGGCGGGGCGACCGCGTTGGCCTGTTCCTGCCCAAACGTCTCGAAGCGGTCGCCGCCCTGCATGGGGTCTTGCGCTGCGGAGCCGCCTACGTCCCGGTCGACGCGACCGCCCCGCCGGTTCGGGGAGCGGGGATCTTCGCCGATGGGGGCGTCAAGGCCGTCGTCACCACCTCGGCCCTGGCCGGCCCGCTGCGAGCCGCCTGGCCGGGCCCCGGGCCGATGCCCCGGCTAATCGTTGTGTGTGGCCCCGAGTCGGAAACCCTCGCCTGCGCCGATGCCTGCTGGGACGCCATCCAGGCCGACGACGCACCGACCCCCCTGCCCCCGCCCCGCGACCCAAACGACACCGCCTATATCCTTTACACCTCGGGCTCAACCGGAGTGCCCAAGGGGGTCGTGCTGTCCCACGCCAACGCCTTCTGCTTCCTGGACTGGTGCGACGAGGCCCTCGCTCCCCGGGGCGACGATCGCTACTCGTCGCACGCCCCGTTCCACTTCGACCTCTCGGTGTTCGACCTCTTCGCCTGCGCCCGTCACGGCGGGACGCTGGTTCTGATCGGCGAGGCGCTGGCCAGGGACCCGGCGCGGCTTGGGGCGTTCGTCCACGATCGGCGAATCTCGGTCTGGTACTCGGCCCCCTCGGTCCTGGCCCTGATGGCGACCCACGGCGGCCTCGAACGCCCCGGTCGCCACTCGCCTCGCCTGGCTCTGTTCGCTGGCGAGGTGTTCCCGATCCTGCCTCTCAAACGCCTGCGCAACCTCTGGCCAAACACAACGTTGTGGAACCTGTACGGACCCACCGAGACCAACGTCTGCACGGCCGAGCCGATCCCTCAGACAATCCCCGCCGACCGCGACCAGCCGTACTCGATCGGCCGCGTCTGCCCCCCGTTGCGGGCGAGGGTGGTCGATGAGGCCGGGGCCGACGTCACCGCCGGGGTCGTTGGGGAACTCCTAATCGCCGGAACGGGGGTCATGCGGGGCTACTTTGGCCAGCCCGACCTGACGGCCGCCGCCTTCCTCCCCGGCCCGGACGGAGAGCTTTGGTATCGGACCGGCGACCTCGTGGCCGACGGGGGGGAGTTTCGGGGGTTCGCCTTCCACGGGCGTCGCGACCGGATGGTCAAGAAGCGGGGGTATCGGATCGAGCTGGGGGAGATCGAGTCGGCGCTGCACCGCAGCGACGATGTCGAACGCGCGGCGGTTTTGGCCTCGGCGGATGAGTCGGGGGTAGCCATCTCGGCGTTCGTGGCGTTGAAGCCGGGGCGTAGGGGGTCGATCATCGCCATGAAGCGTCACTGCACGGCGCACCTGCCGCACTACATGATTCCGGACGCGATCGCGTTTTTGCCAAATTTACCCACGACCTCAACCGATAAGGTGGACTATCAGGGACTCCGCCGGCTGGCCGCCGACGGAGGTCGTCCCTGACGTGGGGCCGACCTCGTGACCCTCCGCCACATCTTCTGCTGGAAATCGCTGTTCTACGAGGCGCTTTTGCCGGCGTCCCGGAGGCTCGGCCCCGCGCGGGCCGACGCGATCCTGCGGGGGCTGGGTCGCGTCTCGCTGGCCTGGCCGTCGCGGCGTGCCGCCTTTGCTAATGCCCTCTCACGCGCCTCCGGAGCCCTGGATGCCCCGTGGTCGCCCGAGTCGGTCCGCGCCCCGCTGGCCGAGTCCGTCCCGCGCTTTCTCGCCCGTGACTATCCTCTGGAAGGGACCAGCGACGCCCAGCTTGCCGACCGCTTCGAGGTCCGCGGCTTCGAGCACGTCCAGAACGCCCTGGCCCAAGGCCGAGGCGTTATCTTGCTGGGCAGCCACCTGGGCGGCCACATGGCGGCCCTGCACTGGTTGTACCGCCGAGAGGTTCCCCTGAGACTGCTGGTCCAACGCCCCCGGCACGTCTCGCCGACGCTGCACCGACGGTTTGACCGGATCGACGGGCCTCACCCGCAAAATGCCCTGTTCCTGAGGCGTAACCTCCCACCAGGCGCGGCGGCCGAACGGATGTTGCGGGCCCGCTCCGCGTTACGAGACAACCTGGCCGTCTACCTGGCCGGCGACATCCCCTGGCCGGGCGCCAACGCCCGCCCCGGCCGCCTGCTGGGCGAGACCCACAATTTCCTGTCGATCTGGGCTGATCTGGCAATCCTCGCCCGTTCCCCGGTCGTTCCGGTCTTCTGCACGCACCTGCCCTCGGGCCGGTTTCAACTGACCTTCGACCCGGCCTGGACTCTCGCCCCCGGCACCGAGGCCGCCTCGGTCGCCCGCTACCTCGAACGCCTCGAATCAGTCGTTGCCGACCACCCCGCCGACGCCGTGGCCTATCTCACCTGGCCTTGCTACGGGCCCAACCACAAGCACGCCCAGCCCAAGCCCTATCTCCCCACCAGCCTCCGCAACTCCTGAGCGGACGGAAATCCTCGCCATACGGCAGCCCACGCAGGCGATCCGGCCGCCTCCGGACCCACGCCGTCCTGGCTCGTTCCCTCGGTGAAATTTCGACAAAATTCCGCTGCCGAAGTGTTGTCAATCCCGAGACTGATTGATAGCTTGTCCGCGTGATCGATCGTTGAACGCAAGCATCCTCGACGCTTGAGTGGCCTGTTTCGATCGCACCACCTTCGGAGACTGACATCAATGTCAACCCGGACCTGGCTGCTTGTCCATGGCATCCTGATGACCAGTTACCTCGCCGCCCCTTGCCTGGGTGACGAGGGCCTCACGCCCCTGGAACAGTTGGAGCAGCAGGGACTGGTCAAGGAAAAGGGATACTTCATCCTGCCAATCGAGACACCTCTGCGCGCCAAGATGATCAACCTGCGGCCGACGATGGGGGAAATGGCGCAGAAATTCGGGGTATGGGCCGCGATCGTCGGCAATGAAAACGAGCTTCAGTACTTCACCGAGCTGCGGATCAACCTCATTGCTCAGATCAACGACGTGGGCCAGCAGATCTCTCAGTTGAGCAGTCGGGAAGAGTTCCAGAAGCTGGAGAGGGCCCGTCTGCAACAGTATCGAGGGGAACTCGACAACAATCTGAAGGAGTGCAACAGCGAACTGGCTCTCCGGCAAAGCCGCCTGGTGCCCCCACGGAGGAAAGACAAGGCGGAGGAGGATTTCAAGGACGTCCGTAAGGTATTCCTGGAGAAGTCGGGCGAAATCGGCCAGGATTACACAGCGGTCAAGGAGGCCTACCTTCCCATTCTGGACGACTCGGCCCTCAAGGCGTCCCTCAAGGCGTACAACCAGCAGACCCGGGCCAACCTCAAGTTTGGCCCGTCCGAGGCCCTCAAGAAGGGCATCGGCACGATCTTGAAATACGAACAAGATTACTCGCCCGAGACCGCGCTGGCGTCGGCCGTCAAGGGGAACAAAAAGAAGACCAAGAAATCCAACGGCAAGGTCTCCCCGCTCCGGTCGCGTCCGGCGGGGACCGTCGTGCCTAAAGGAGCGGCCACCTCCCGTCGAGATTCGGGAGCGGTGCCCCCGCAACCTCGTCCCGCCGATGAGGAGTCCCAGGGGTTCGTCCCCGACCGGTAACCCGGACCATTTAGAGCCGGCCCGGAAGATCCGCCCTCATGGACCGCGGCGGCAACGGCGGGTAGGTTGGGGAACTTCTCTCCCTTTCCACTCGCCCGGACGCAGGCGGACCGGTCATGATGGACCCTTCGGCTCCCACCCCTCGGCTATGGGTTTCCCTGGCTTGGATCCTGACGACCGCCGGGGTCATCGCCCTGGGGACTCCTCTGGCCCGCGGTTCCGACGGCATGATCCCCCCACCCGACCCCCTGGCCAGGGCCGACGGCACTCGCGTCACCACGCCCGAGCAGTGGCGGGCTCATCGCCGGGCCCTCCTGGCGACCTTCGCCGACCAGATGTACGGCCAATCCCCCACCGGGGATGAGGGAGTGACCACCCAACGGCTCGACGACGACCCCAACGCCCTCAACGGCCGGGCCACCCGCCGGCAGTTGACGATCACCTTTCCCACGCGAGCCGATTCCCCCCGCGTCCAGTTGCTGATCTACCTGCCCCATCGCGCGAAACCCGGGCCGTTGCCGGTGATCCTGGGCCTGAACTTCCAGGGCAACGCCACCGTTCACGACGACCCGGGCATCCGCCTGCCGACCTCGTGGCTCGACTCCAAATTCAAGGGGGTCGTCGACGGCCGCGCCACCGATGCCTCTCGGGGGACCGCGGCCCATCAGTGGGACATTCCGTCGATCCTCGACCGCGGCTACGCCCTGGCCACGGCCTATGCCGGCGACATCGCCCCGGACCACCGCGACAACTCCCAGGAAGGCGTCCGCGGCCTCTACCCCGAACTCCAAGGGCGACCCGACAACTTCGTCACCGTCGCCGCCTGGGCCTGGGGACTTTCGCGAATCCTTGATGCCCTGCAAACCGACCCCGACATTGACGCCCACCGGGTGGCGGTCTTCGGCCACTCGCGCATGGGAAAGGCGGCGCTCTGGGCCGGTGCCAACGACGAACGCTTCGCCCTGGTCATCAGCAACAACTCCGGCGCCGGCGGCGCCCGTCTGTTCCATCGAGACCGAGGCGAACGCATCCGCAACCTCAACACCGCCTTCCCCCACTGGTTTTGCGAGCGCTTCAAAACCTATAACGACCAGGACGCCAACCTGCCCTTCGACCAGAACCAGATTCTGGCCCTGATCGCCCCAAGGCCGCTCTACGTCGCCAGCGCCCAGGATGACGCCTGGGCCGACCCGGAGGGGGAATTCCTCTCGGCCAAGGCCGCCGACCCGGTCTATCGCCTGTTGGGAACCTCGGGCCTCCCCGCCGACACCTGGCCTCCGGTCGGTCAATCGGTGCAGGGCCAAATTGGCTACCACGTCCGGCCCGGCAAGCACGACGTCACCCCGTTCGACTGGAAGCAATACCTCGACTTCGCCGACAAGCATCTTGCCCCGAAGCCATGAGCCTGCCAGGCACGAGACCCGATCTCCTCCCATCCGCCTTGAGGCTCGCGGCCTCGCTTCTGATCCTGAAAGTCACCCTGTCCATCGTCGGGAACTACCCCAGCTACTTCCCGCCCGACTTCCACTCCGACTTCCTGCGAGGGCGGGAACGACATTTCACGGGACTTTACCGGGCGGCGTTCTACACCCACATCGCGTCCGGCCCGCCAGCGCTGCTGATCGGCCTGGTCCTGGTCAGCGAGCGATTCCGGCGGCGGTTTTCAAACGCCCATCGCCTCCTGGGGCGGATTCAGGTCGTCGGCGTCGCGGGCCTGCTCGCCCCCAGCGGCCTCTGGATGGCCTGGTATTCTCGGACCGGCCCGATCGGCTCGGCGGGGCTGGCCCTGCTGGCGGTCGCCACCGGCACTTGCGCCGTCCTCGGCTGGCGATCCGCGTTGCGTCAAAGGTTCGCCGACCATCGTCGTTGGATGTGGCGGACCTTCCTCTTGCTGAACTCGGCCGTCGTGCTGAGACTTCTCGGGGGGCTGGCCTCGCTGGCCGTCCTCAACCCCGACTGGGCCGACCCGCTGGCCATCTGGGCAAGCGGCCTCGCCCCGGCCGTGGCCTTCGAGGCGATCGAACGAACCCGTCGCCCCCGACCGATCCCGGCGCTGGCGGGATGACTACCAGTCCGCGGGGACGTCGCCCCCGGCGATGGAAATCAAGGCCCGCCGTGTCGCCGCCGGTGTCGTGGCTTTCAGGAATGCGACCCTGCAATCGACGAAGAGGGCATTTCCCCCCCCCGAGTGATTGAGCTTGGACTTCGGGCCGGTCCCCAGGATCAGCGACTCACCGGCGTCGCGAGGCGACATCCACGGGACAGTCTGGTCCTGTGCCGCTTCGATCACCATCAGGGTCTTGCCGTGGTCATCGGTAATTTCGGCCAATCGTCGGGGCTCGCCGGCCAGGAAACACCCCCCCGGCGCGACGACGCCCAGATAGGCCGTGGTGTTGTCCGTCGAAGTGAGATCGGGGCAGCGGTAGACCGGAACCGGGGTGGCCAGAGCCCTGGCGTTCGCCGGGTCGTCCCAGGGCTTGGATAGGTCGATCGTCCGATACAGGGCGTCCTGCTCCAGATACGGCAAGATCACCGTCCGCCAACTGTGCAGCGGCCTCCCCTTCGCGTCGAACGTGCAGGCGGGCGGGAATTCATGAAAAGCCTGTTCATAGTTATGGAGAGCAAGGCCAATCTGCTTGAGGTTATTCATGCATTGAGCGCGGCGGGCGGCGGGTCGGGCCGTCCGGTCGCCCGGTAGGAACAACCCGATCACCAGCGCGACGACGGCCACCGCGCCAAGCAATCTGAGCAAAGAGAACGAACATGAACGCGTCTTTTGATGAGTACCTGATTCTCCCGCAGATCCCGACAGGTCATGGAAGTCCGTCATCGCCCCGCCCCCCTGCAACTCCTGAATTCCGGGAGATAGCCCGCCCTTCGGCGGATCATCGCGGATTCGCCTGGAAATAGGCCCGCCCACTCGTCCGGTCGTACGCCACGACATACCCCCCGCCGTCGCCCCAGCGGACGCTGTCGGTCCACCCGCTGGGGATCACCGCCTTCGACTGGGCTTCCCAGGCCTTAAAATCTCGGTAGAACTTCGCCCAGTCCCCCGAAAACCCGACCGGCGCGACTGGCGACGGCACCACCATCCTCGTGAATCGCGGCACCGTGACCGGCACGGTGATCGGCCGGATGTTCCATTTCCGCTCCCTGGCCCAGGCAAGAAATCCCCTTTCGGAGATCGTGAACTCATAGCAGGTGTAGCCGTACGACCGGTAGTACGAGACGTCAACGGCCTCCCGGGGCAGCCAGCGGACCCCCGCCGCATGTCGGCCCTGGTCCGTCCGGCTGAGGCCGTAGAAACAGGACACCGGGACGGACAGGCAGCTCAGCAGGAAGAGGCAACCCGGCGGGATCCTCCAGAGCCGTATTCTGGCCAAGGGGAAACTCCTCTTCACTCAGCATCCCGGCGAAAATTGACATCCACTCGGGACGATCCGTCCCCGAACGCAGGGACCTTCGAGCCATCGACGATCGCGTCGATCTTGTCCGCATTCGAATAACCGAGGTGGACCACCGCCTTGACCTTGAAGGCCAGGTCCTGGTTGTCCTTCTTGACCGAGACGATCTCCCCGAGGCAAGGGACTCGCGTCAACTCGACCTCCCCGGCGTAGAGCCCGGACGACCCATCGACGATCTCCTCCTGGAGATAAATCTTCACCATCGTAGCGACCTCGGGGTCGGAGCGGGAGCAGGGACAAGCGGAATTCACACTTCAAAATTGGCGCAATCTCCACCCAAGTCAAGTCCTCGGCGTGAGCCACGGGCCGACACCGAAAGGGGAATTCCCAGCTCTGCTCGACCGGGGACCGGGGACCATCCCTCGACGAGCCGACCACGGCTCCGGCTCGCGCTTCCCACCAAAATCGCCTTCGTCACGGCCAAGCTTCTGGACAGGAATGAGCAAACATTCCTAAAATCCCCGAATCCCACCGCGCATTTCTCAACCAAGACGCAGAAAGGGGCGACCGATGACCCCGAGGGCTTACAAGGCCCGGTACGAGAACCTGTCCGTCCCGCTCGACGACGGGTCGATCGCCACGGTCAAGCTCAACCAGTACCGGCTCAGGAGCATGAACTACAATCAGGCCGGCAACGACGCCTTCCTGTCCGCCCTGCGTAAACACGGGATCGACACGTCCCTGTCGGTGCACACCGGCACGGGGGTCACGGCCGTCACCTCGCGGTTGGACGAGATGGAGGCCGCCTTCAAGAAGCGGACCGGAATCGCCACCGAGTTCCGGATCGAAAGTCTCAATGGCCCCGACCCCCCGGCCGTGGACACCCACATCGCCGACTGGGGGGCCCTGGCCCACTACTGCTTCCTGGGCAAGGGGTCGCCGGAGGCCTGCCAGATCGTCCTGCAACTGGCCGGTCACTGGGGGCTGGCGCCGGACCTCCAGAAATACGCCGACGCGAACCTGGGGCTCGACTGCAACGGGTTCGTCGGCAACTACCTCTGGCATGAGAAGAAGGGCAATCCCTGGTGGGACCTGGGGGTGAAGACCCTCGACCACGGCCCCGACGCCTGGATCTCCGGCTATTTCGACAACAAGCCCCTGGTCGCGAGCTGGGAGGAGGTCGACCCGTCGCGGTCGTACCTGATGGGGCTAGTGGACGACTCGGGCCAGGTCATCCACGGCGGACCGGGCTCGAAGTCCGGGCACGTCATCATCACCGAGCCCGGCTGGCGAGAGGACCGCAAGCGCAAGGACGGCTCGTCCACCTTCGCCGTCCGCTCGGTCGAATCCACCGCCGGTCACTCCCCGGGCCTCTGGGACAGTTGGTACGGGTGCCTGGGGGTGGGCAAGGACCTTGTCTTCTCGATCGACCGCGAGGCGATGATCCCGGGTTCGCGTTACCTGAAGTTCAAGGTCGTCGAGGTCCGCTGAAGTGCCCGCGGGAGTGTTTGGCTCGAAGACCCCCGCGAGCGCAAGGACCTCCGCCGCGGAGACATCCGGGGCCCGGTGTCGATCGCCTGAGCAGGCCCAGCGACGGCCGGCCGGCGCGACGTGTGTCCAGCCGGGGGGTGGGCTTGCTAAAGTGGGAGGGCCGCCCCGCGTCGGGTGGCCCGCGTGGGCCGTCCGCGCGCCAAGAGCCGTTGTCGACCCCGGATGCCCGCTCCCGAAGAGGGGCTCGTGCATACGACTTCCCCGACATTACTGGCCAGGGTCCGGCACCTCGGCGACGCGGCGGCCTGGGGCCGGTTCGTCGAGGTCTATTCCCCCATGCTCTACGGCTGGGCCCGCCACATGGGCCTGCGCCACGACGACGCCGTCGACCTGGTGCAGGATGTCTTCGCCGTCCTGGTCCAGCAGCTGCCGGAATTCGACTACGACGGCCACCAGCGGTTCCGAGGCTGGCTCTGGACGGTGACCCGCCGACGCTGGGCCGACCGTCGACGCCGCGCCGTCCTGCCGGTCGAGCCCGGTTGCGACCCCGGCCAGCTTCAGGCCGCCCCCGGAGCTTCGCTCGACCCGGAAGAGATCGACTTCCGCGACCACCTGCTACGCAACCTCCTGCCAGCCTCACGAGAGCACTTCCAGGAATCGACCTGGCGGGCCTTCTGGAAGCACGTCGTCGAGGACCGCCCGGCGGCCGAGGTCGCGGCCGAGGAGGGGCTGTCGGTCGCCTCGGTCTACAAGGCGAAGCTGCGCGTCACCGCCCGGTTGCGCAAGGACTTCGCCGACCTGATCGCCGAGGCGTCCTCATGAACGGCAACGCCACGGCCGCCCCCTGCCCCCCCGCCGACGACTACGCGACAATGCTTCGCGGCTTGCTGGACGAGGAACGCTCCTCGGCCCTGGAAGCGCACCTGGATGACTGCGAGGCCTGTCGAAGCGTCCTCGACGGCCTGGCGGTCGACCCTCGCCTGCGAGCGGCCCTGAGAGCCGGCCCGCCCCCCTCGACCGATCCCCCCCCGGCCGCCGACGGTGACTCTCTGGTCGCTCGCATTCAGGACATGGCCCACCAGGTCTCGCGCGTTTCGTTCGACCCGGGCCTCTCGGCCGCCGGCCTGGGCGAAGGGGGCTCTCTCGCCGCCGGCCCGGCGCCGGACCGCGTCGGCGGATACCGGGTCGTCCGCCTGCTGGGCGCCGGGGGCATGGGCATGGTCTACCTGGCCGAGGATGAAGCCCTGTGCCGGGACGTCGCCGTCAAACTGTTGAGGCCCCGCCTGGCCGTTCACCCCCGCGCCCGGGAAGGGTTCCTCCGCGAGGCCCGGGCGATGGCCTCGCTCAAGCACGACAATGTCGTCACCGTTTTCCAGGTTGGCGAGTCGCCCGGCCCCGCCGGGGTCGCCGTGCCGTTCCTGGCGATGGAGCTTCTGGAAGGCGAGTGCCTGGCCGACTGGCTTCGTCGAGAGGGCCCCCTGCCCCCGTCCTGGGCGATCCGACTGGCCCGCCAGGCCGCCGAGGGGCTCGCCGCGGCTCATGCCCGGGGGGTCGTCCACCGAGACGTCAAGCCCGGCAACCTTTGGCTGGAGGCCCCCCCCGGTTGGGCCGACCTGCCCGAGGACCGCCGCCCCGCCCTGCCGCTGGTCGCCCGCCTCAAGGTGCTGGACTTCGGCCTCGCCCAGCCGGCTGGCGGCGACGACGGCGACGCGGGGACCATCCGCCGCCACTCCGGCACCCCCGCCTACATGGCCCCCGAACAGGCCGCCGGGCAGGCCGTCGACGCCCGCGCCGACCTGTTCAGCTTGGGCGTTGTCCTCCACGAACTGGTCGCCGGACGTCTGCCTCGGCCCGCGCCCGTCGGGTCGGTCGAGACCCCGCCGCGTTCCGCCCCAACCCCGCCGACGCCGGGACTGTCCCCCGCCTTGGCCGCCCTGAGCCGCCGCCTCATGGCCGTCGACCCTGCCGACCGACCCGCCTCAGCCGCCCAGGTCGCCCGGGAACTCACCGAACTGCCCGAAGCCCGCGGCCTTCCCGACTTCGCCCCAACACGCCCTCGCACAAAAAACGGGTGGGCCGTCCCAGCTCTCGCCACGCTGGCGGCCCTGTTCCTGCTGGCCGTCTGGTTCGCTCAACGGGCGTCGCCCCCTCGGACCGCGACTGTCGAAAGCGAACGCCTCGATCGACCCGGTCCCCCCGACGACGCCTGGAGGCAAGCCGTCGCCGCCCTGCCCTTCTACCGGCAGCCCGGCGCCGTCGCCGACAAGCTCCGAGAACTTAACCCCGGCTACGACGGCACTGCCTTCGCCACCCACTTCGACGCCCAAAAGGTCGTCAAGTTCGAGGTCTCCACCAACCAGATCGCCGACGTCCGCCCGATCCGCGCCCTGGTCCACCTCGACCACCTGGCCCTGACCGGAGACAACCCCGGCGAGGGCCGCCTCGTCGACCTGTCCCCCCTAAAGGGGCTGGATCTGGTGATGCTGGACATCTGGAACAACCCAGGCCTGACCGACCTCTCCCCCCTGCGAGGGATGCAACTGCGGCTGATCCAGGCGGGCGACACCGGTATCGTCGACCTTGGACCCCTGGAGGAGATGCCCCTGGAAGTCCTGGCGGTCAACGACTGCAAGGTTGGCGACCTCACCCCCATCCGCAAGATGGACCGCCTTCAACACTTGCGATGCGACGGCTGCCCGCTGGACTCGATCGGCCCCCTCGCCGGCCTGGCCCTGGACCGCCTGCGATTCGGCCTCGTCCCGGCCCGGGGCGACCTCGACGTGATCGAGACGATGCACGGCCTGAGACTCGTCAACGAGTTACCCCTCAAGGAGTTCCGGCGCGTCCACTCCCAAGCCCGCTGAGCGTCTGAAAAATTTCCCCCGCCGAAGTGTCCAAGTTCGGGTCCTGCCCGCGAAGTCTTTCCTGTCGCCGATTCGGAGGCCACGCCCGACCTGGGCTCCTCTTCTTGTGGCTCCTTCGGCGACCCTCGGGGCAGGCGGATTGAGGATCGGGATCTGACGCCCGAATCCCACCGCGGTCGGCGCGACCGCCTCCCCACCCACCATCTCCCGCCAGAGGCCACACCATGCGAACCCCTCGCAGGCATGCATTCACCTTGATTGAGTTGCTGGTGGTCATCGCCATCATCGGGGTCTTGATTGGGCTCCTTCTGCCGGCGGTTCAGGCCGCCCGAGAAGCGGCTCGACGCGCCCAGTGCATCAACAACCTCAAGCAGGTCGGCCTGGCCCTGCACAACTACGAAAGCGCCCTGAGCTGCCTCCCCTCGGCCTGCGTCGGCAACAATTACAACGGCTGGTCGTCGCTGGCCCTGATGCTCCCCTTCGTCGAGCAGTCAGCGCTGGGCAACGCCCTGAACTTCGCTAACACCGGCCAGGCGTGCTGGGAAGGCAACCCGCCCAACACCACGGCGATGCGGGCCACCATCTCGATCTTCACCTGTCCCTCCGACACCGACCGCCTGACCAACCCCGACGGCCACGTCAACTACATGATGTGCGCGGGGTCGACCGCCGACGAGTTCTACTACTACAACAACCACGCGGACGCCCCCCAGAGCCTCTCGGGCATCGGCATCTCGTACAACAGTTATTACATGAACCCGAACTACCCCGCCGTGAAGCTGCGCGACGTCATCGACGGGACCAGCCAGACGGCCGCCTACAGCGAGCAGGTCATGGGCATCGGCGAGGACGACTACGACTCCACCTTTGACCCGCTCAACCCCACCTCCAACAACGGCAACGCCACGTCGGTCAGGCCGGCCTACCCGCAGAACCCCCGCGCCGACTATCAGGTCTGCCTGGCCAACAAGCCGACCCCGGCCTCCGACGCGGCTATCAACGCCGTCTCGGCCGACTACACCCATGGCCTCTACTGGTATCAAGGGGCTCCAATGGTCGGGGCGTACTGCCACGTGATGCCCCCCAACACCTGGGGCTGCGTTTACCAGAACCAGGGTTACGCCGCCACGGCCAGCAGTCGACATTCCGGGCTGGTCAACGTCCTGTTCTGCGACGGCTCGACCCGCTCGATCAAGAACAGCGTGAATACCACCGTCTGGTGGGCCCTGGGCAGCAAGGCCGCCAACGAGGTCGTCTCTCAGTCCGACTATTGAACCCCGCTCCCTCAGGCCAGGGACCCGCGAATGGCCCGGACCGCGCCTCCTTTCCAGATGGCCGCGGCCCGGGCGATCCTTTGAGGAGATCATCGGAGTGAACATTTCACCGCGAAAACGCATCGGACTGGTCACGGCCGCCTTGGCGATCGCCTGCGGATGCAGTCAGCCCGGAGCACCCTCGAGCTCCGTGGAGAAAGCCAAGGTCACGGGGGTCGTGCGTCGCCAGGGCAAGCCGGTTTCGGGAGGCACCATCGCCTTCAACCCCGCCAACGTCTCCCGAAAGATGGTCCCGACCAACGTGGCCGAGATCCGCGAGGATGGGACTTACCTCGTCGAGACGCTGGTCGGCGGCAACAAGATCAACGTCTTCCCCGCCTCGGCCCAGGCCAAGCAGGCCTTGAAAGAGATCCGAGCCAGCAAGGGCGATCCCGGCCCCGCCGGACCCGGCGGCTTCCGATCCCGCCTCGAGGTCCGCGCTGGAGATAACACCTTCGACGTCGAAATGTGAACCAACTTCGCCACGGCACCAAAGGACCCGATCCGTCCGCCACCGAGGCCGATGGATCGGGCCCTTTCCGTACGCTCCAAATTTTCAAGATACGCTCATCCGAACCGATTTTCACAATCACACCCAAAACTTGCGACGATCCACCGCCGGATGCCGATTTCCAGGGCACCACCGCCTCATGACCTATCGGCCGGACACCCAGAAAATCCGTCGACCGACCGCTTGTCCTGACGTTTCACACACCGAAATTCGATCCACAAACCGAAAACCTGTCGCGACTTACCACAAATCTCAGGCTCGCGATACCAGTCCATTGACGATCTTTGGCACCGGCGCTGCGATCCCTTCCCCTTCCATCATCCGCCCCGCCGACTCCTCCCGCCCCCGTGGAGCCACCTCCCATGAACCCCCGAACGCGAACCCGGCAAGGCTTCACCCTGATCGAGCTACTGGTGGTCATCGCCATCATCGGGGTCTTGATTGGGCTCCTTCTGCCGGCGGTTCAGGCCGCCCGAGAAGCGGCTCGACGCGCCCAGTGCATCAACAACCTCAAGCAGATTGGCCTGGGCATCGCCAACTACGTGGGTGCCCAGAACGAGACGTTTCCCTGGGCCACCGGCGAGTGGGGCCAGGACTGGTCGACCCTGGTCCTGCTGCTCCCCTACGTCGAGCAGCAGCCGATGTTCAACGCCATCAACTTCGTCAACGGCGGCATGACCGACGGAGGTCCCTACTTCAACACCAACACCACCGTCGTCTACTCGCAGGTCTCCTTCTACCTGTGCCCCTCCGACACCGACCGCCTGAACTCGGCCCCCGGCCACAACAACTACATGAGCTGCGCCGGCTCGGCCCCCTGCAACTTCGAGGGTGGCACCTTCTCGGCCGACACCCCCGCCAACTTCGAGAACTCCGCCGCCGGCATCTTCCGGGGCGTCCCCGGCGGCTACATGAACGGCCTGCCCTACAGTTGCGCCGTGAAGATCCGCGACGTCCTCGACGGCACCAGCCAGACGGCCGCCTTCAGCGAGCGCGTCATGGGTATTGGTTATGACAGCAGCGACCAGTTCGACGTCCTGAAGCCCACCTCCAACTTCGTCTACGTCAACGACCCCGGCAACGCCAACAGCTCCACCCCCGACGGCACCGGTGGCAACGGCATGTATTCCCTCTGCAAGGCCAACGCCCCCACTCCGCAAAACTACAAGGCTTCGCCGACCCTGTCTTCCTCGGGAGGCAAGTGGAACCTCGGCTGGTCCAACACCACCCGCTACAACCACGTCATGCCGCCGAACACCTGGACTTGCTTCTACGGAGACCAGACCGGCCAGGGGGCGTTTTCGGCCTCCAGCCGCCACCCCGGCAGCGTCAATGTTGTGTTCGCCGACGGATCGGTCCACGGGATCAAGTCCAGCGTCGCGGTCAACGTCTGGTGGGCCCTGGGCAGCAAGGCCGGCAACGAGGTCATCTCCCAGTCCGACTTCTGAGCGCCGCCTGGTCGCTTGGGTCGGTTTCCCTCCGGGTCCGCGTCTCGACAACCATCGAGGCGCGGACCCCGGCAATCTCAGAGTTCCACGTCGTAAGTGTTCGCCCCGGGCTTGGCCTCAATTCGGGCCTTGAACCCGCTCACCGCCGCCGAACTCTGGTTGGCCCGCGAACCACGACGAGTCCGACCCGGCAACGCCCCCTCGGGCTGGACGCTCACCTCGTTGCTCCCCACCAGGGTCTCGACGGTGTAGGTTCCATCCTCCTTGATCTCCACCGTGTTGATCGGCACCATCCGCCGATGGACGTTCGCCGGATTGAAACTGATCGTCCCCCCGTCCAACGGCTTCCCCTGCCGGCGGACCGTCCCCGTGAAATTGGCCTTGTCCATCGACGAGGTCGCCCCACCCTCGTCACCGCAACCGCAAGCCAGCGCCGCCAGCGTCAGCAGCCCGAATCCCCATCGAGTCCTCATCGTGTCCAACCTCCTCGAAGCGACAGAATTCGGATTGCCCCAGACCAAATCCTTTTGACGTGCTGAGATTTTCACGTACCTTTGATCCAATGTCAACGAAATTCTCCACACGGATCGGCCTTGCCACAACGCCCCGGCCGGCGTAGCGTGCTGCCCGCGCGAGTTCAGAGCGCCCGCGCGGGGGGTTGGTCACGATGGTTCCGGCCGGATTCGGGGAAGAGTGGCGATGCGATTCCAGGACGCGGCAAGCCACCTGGGCGTTTGTCGCCCTGGGCTTGCTGCTGAGGCTCGGCCGCGGGGCGCTGGACTTCCCCATCTGGTGGGACGAGGCATTCGTCGGCGCGAACCTCCTGCACCGCGGCTACCGAGACCTGCTCCGCCCGCTCGATTATGGCCAGGTCGCTCCGCCCCTGTTCCTCTGGGCCGAAAAGGCCTCGGTGCAACTTTTCGGCTTCTCGGCCACGTCACTGCGCCTGGTGCCGATGCTCTGCGCCTGCGTTGGGGTGGTCCTGTTCCGCCAAGCCTCGGGCCGGGCACTGCGGGGCCGGGCCTGGGTCCTGGCCACGGCGATCTTCGCCACCGCCTACCACCCGATCCGCCACGCCGCCGACGCCAAGCCTTATGCCTCCGACCTCTTCGTCGCCACGGCCCTGCTCGCCCTGGCCCTGGAATGGCGGCACAACCCCGCCCGAATCGCCTGGCTCTGGACCCTGGCCGCCGCGGCCCCCTTCGCCCTGGCCTTTTCCTACCCCGCCGCGTTCGTGGCGGGAGGAATCGCCCTGGCGCTGGCTCCTTCGGTCGCGAAATCCCGTTCAACGCGAGCGTCCCTGGCCTTCCTCGCTTTCCTGCTGGCCACGGCCGGATCGTTCGCGGCCCTCTATCTCACCGTGACCCGAGCCCAGGCCGCGGCGACTCTGCCAGCCATGCGTCCCGACTGGTCCGGAGCCTTCCCCCCGCTCGATTCCGCGTGGAACCTGCTGACCTGGTTGGTCTCGGTCCACACCGGCACCTTGATGGCCTACCCCTGCGGAGGCGACCACGGAGCCAGCGCCGCGACCCTGCTGGCCGTGGCGGTCGCCGTCGTCGTCCTCTGGCGAAACCGAAGGACCCGAACCACGCTGGCCCTGACCCTCGCCCCCTGGCCGTGGCGCTGGTCGCCGCGGGTTTGAAACGCTACCCCTACGGCGGAGGAACCGTCGGAGGCGCCGCCCGCGTCACCCAGTACGCCGCTCCGGGGCTATGCCTCCTCGCTGGCCTTGGGGCGTCCACGCTCCTGTCCCGCCTCCACCGCGAGCACCTCGCCCTCGCGCTAACAACCACCGCCCTCGTCGCCATCGGCGTCATCCCGCTGCTCGCCGAGGCCGCCCACCCGTACCGCTCGGTCCACTCCCATTACGCCCGAGCCTTCGCCCAGCGCTTCTGGCCCGAACTTGCTCAGGACGCCGAAATCGCCTGCCTCCGCGACGACTTCGGCGTCGGGCCAAGAGACTCGATCCATCTGGGCCGACCCGTGGCCCTGTGCAACCGAGCCATCCACGCCCCGAGCCGATCCCCGCGTCTGGAAGCCGTCACGGAAACCCACCCCCTGCGCTGCGTCCTGGTCGACGCCCACCCCGACGACGACCCGGCCGTCGACGCCTGGCTGGGGTCGATGCGGCCCCGCTTCCGCCTGCAAAGCCGACGGACGGTCCTCGCCAACATGGCCGAACCGGGAGCCCCGCCCCGCCCGGAGCGTTACGAGGTCTTCGAGTTCACGCCCCAATCCTCGACGGTCGCCGCCCATTCCGCCGCCAACCCTCGTCAGTGACGGGGACCTCGCGGCGCCTCTCCCGCGCCGGCCGTCGTCGGTGCCGCCGCCGAGACTGGGGGCCTGCGGCGTCCCAACGCGGCCATCACGACGCCGAAGGCCAGCATCACCAGGCCCCACCAGAGGTTGACGTTGTAGCCCAGCGACGTCCGATACAGGATCGCATCGTTCCGGGTGGCCAGGCCATAACCGGTCAGCAGCAACCCCGTGACCAGGAACAGCAGGCCGATCGGCAGGCGGATGTCCAGGTTCATGATCGTCGGCCCCCGCTTACATGAAGATAATGTTCAATGCCGTGACCGCCAGCAGGACAAGCACCCCCAGCGGGCCTGGACGCAAGTACCAGGCCAGATGTCCTTCCTTGGGCCGCTCCGTCAGCGAATAGACCAGGCCCGCCAGTTGCTCATCGGTCCGCGGCCTCGTAAACAGGCTTACCGCGATCGTCACGGCGAAACAGACCCCGAACGCGAAAATCGCCGTCCAGAACGTCTGGGCATAGTCGCTCGGGTAGGTGTGGATCGCTATCTCCAGCCACCCCCCCTTGAACCCCGGGGTTGCCCCGGCTGGCAGGGTCAGCCCGTGATGCGTCGCCGCCGCGGCGATGCCGCCCAGCAGCCCGAAGAACGCCCCGTGGCCGGTCGCCCGTTTCCAGAACATCCCCAACAGGAAGGTCGCCAACAGCGGCGCATTGACGAAGGCGAACACCAACTGGAGCAACTCCATGATGTTGTTCCAACTCATCGCCACGTACGCCGCCCCCACCGAGATCGCCGTGCCGAACAAGGTGGCGAACTGCCCCATCCAGACGTAATGCCGGTCGCTGGCGTCCTTGCGGATGTACGCCTGGTAGATATCGAAAGTCCAGACCGTGTTGAACGCCGTGATGTTGCCGGCCATGCCCGACATGAAGCTCGCCAGCAGGGCCGTCAGGCCCAGGCCCAGCATCCCCGTGGGGAAGTAGTGCAGCAGCATGTTGGGAATCGCCAGGTCGTAATCCATGACCACCTTCCCCGCGCTGTCCAGCATCACCTTGCCCGATTCGTCCAGCTTCGCGGGGATGATCCCCTGCGCCCCGGCCGTCGCGGCGGGCAGCGCGATGGCGATCATCCCCGGCACGATCACCAGGAACGGGAAGACCATCTTCGGCACCGCGGCGATCAGAGGCGTCCGCCGCGCCGCCCCCATCGAGTCGGCCGCCATCGCCCGCTGAATCACCAGGAAGTCCGTACACCAATAGCCGAATGACAGCACAAACCCGACCCCCATCGACAACGCAAAGGCATCCACCCCCATTGGGCTGGTCCCGTCGGCCATCCCCGCCCAGATGTGGCCGAACTTCGGCGGGATCTTCGCCAGCATCCCCGACCACCCACCCACGTCCTTCAACCCCAGCAGCACCAACGGCAGGAACCCCGCCACGATGAAGAAGAACTGGAGCACCTCGTTGTAGATCGCGCTGGTCAAGCCGCCAAGGTAAACATACGCCAGCACGATCAGCGCCGAGATCACGATGCTCGCATCAAAAATTCGAGCCGGGTTGATCCCCAGGTCGGCAAACAGCTTGTCGAAGATGTGCAGCGTCTGGATCAGCTTGGCCATCGCATACATCGAGATCCCCGAGGACATCACCGTCATCAAGGCGAAGCTGATCGCGTTGAGCCCCCGGGTCTTCTCGTCGAACCGTAACCGCAGGTACTCCGGCACCGAGCGCGCCCGCGAGCCGTAATAAAACGGCATCATGAACACGCCCACGAACACCATCGCCGGGATCGCCCCCAGCCAGTAGAAATGGCTCGTCGCCAGCCCATACTTGGCGCCCGACGCCGCCATCCCGATGACTTCCTGAGCCCCCAGGTTCGCCGACAGGAACGCCAATCCGCACACCCACGCCGGAATCGCCCGCCCCGACTGGAAAAAATCTTCACTTGTCTTCATGTACCGCTTCAACGCGAAGCCGATCCCCACGACGAAGGCGAAATACACCAGCATCACCAGGTAGTCGATCCAGGCCAGCGTCGGGTGCGGCATCGTCGGGTCCTGCCTCCAGAATGTTCGGGGGAAGTGCCGGCCTCGTCAGTGAGCCGAGAACTTGTACAAAGTCGTCGAAGTGTACGTCTGTCCCGGCTTCAAAATCGTGTCCGGGAAGTTGCTGTGATGCACCGAGTCGGGGAAGTGCTGCGTCTCCAGGCAGAACCCCTGCCTTTGCTGGTAGGCCACCCCGCCCTTCCCCTTAACCGACCCATCCAGAAAGTTCCCCGTGTAGAACTGGACCCCCGGCTCGGTCGTGTACGCCTCCATCTGCCGACCACTGGCCGGGTCGTACACTCTCGCGGCCAAAGCCGGTTTCCCGTCGGCCGAGCCCCGCAAGACGATGTTGTGGTCATAGCCGGTCGGGTCCCCCTTCATCTGCTCGATCCGCGAGCCGATCGGCGTCGGCGCAGTGAAGTCCAGCGGCGTCCCAGCCACCGGGGCAATCTCCCCGGTCGGGATCAGCGTGTCATCCACCGGAGTATACTTGTCGGCGTTAAGCATTATCTCATGCTTTAAGATCGACCCCGACGCCGGCCCCGACAGGTTGAAGTATGTGTGATTGGTGAGGTTGATCGGCGTCGCCTTGCCCGACGCCGTGGCCGAGTAGTCAATCTTCAAGGCATCGTCGTCGGTCACCGAGTAGGTCACGGTGACGGCCAGGTCGCCGGGGAACCCTTCCTCGCCATCCTTGCTGAGGTACGCCAGTTTGATCGACCGCCCGTCGGCCGCTTCCACCTTCCACACGACCTTGTCGAACCCCTTGATCCCGCCATGCAAGGCGTTGGGCCCGTTGTTGACCGCCAGACTGTATTCCTTGCCGTCCAGGGTGAACTTCCCCTTGGCGATCCGGTTCCCCACCCGCCCGACGGTCGACCCGAAATACGGATGCCTCGTCAGATAGCCTTCCAGCGAGTCGAACCCCAGCACCACGTCGCCGGCCTTGCCGTCGCGGTCGGGGGCCAGCAAATCCGTCAGGATCGCCCCGTAGGTAATGACCTTGGCGGTGACCCGGCCGTTGGTCAGGGTGTACTGCTCGATCGGCGTGCCTTCCGGCGTCTTCCCATACTCCGCCACCTGCGCCCTCCCCGGCTCGGCCGCGCCTACCAATCCCAACTCCGCGTCCGCCCCGGCCACCAGTCCGGCGGCCACGCCCGCGATTGCGATGATCCAGTTCCGCATGAGTGGTCCGCCCCTGGCCGATCCGGTCCGCGACGGCCCCGTCTTCGGGCGTCTGGCGCCGGGCGGCCGTTCGAGAATCGGGTCCGCCGATCAATCAATTCGTCTGAGGGTCGCCGTCGGGCCGGCCCAGGATGGAACGATGTGACTCACAGGATGCTACGCCCGACGGCTCCTTGCAAGCGACTGCCCGCCAATTGCCTCCGCACCCTATCCCGGCCCCGACGCCCTCACCCGCGCCTCGGCGATGGCTCGCTCGAGGAATTCCTCGTGCTCGCGGACGACCTCCAGGTCCCCGTGAAGGGCATGGCACGTCGAGGCGATCCGTCCCGACACCTCGCGGCGGAAGTCGGCGTCCGTCGCCAGCCGGGCCGCCAGCTCGACGTAAAGTTCGGCATCGTCGGCCACAAGGTCGAGGAACCCCATCCGCCGGTAATACGCCAGGGCGTAGCGGTTGATCTTGTACGGGCCCGGGAGCGTCACCAGCGGCAGGCCCAGGCCCAGGGTGTCGTAGCCAGTGTGCCCGGCGCCGTAGTAGGGGGTGTCGAGCACGACGTCGGCCAGCGAGAGCAGCCGGAGGTAGCCCTCGTGCGTCTGCCTCGGCAGGAAGGCGACCCGCCCGGCCACATCGGGCATGACGGCCTCGAAGCGGGCCCTCAATCGTCGGCCGGGGAGGTCGTGGGCGTCCTCCAGCAGGACGAGCAGGGCCCAGGGGTCTCGCCGGAGGATCTCGGCGAGGAGGGGGTCGAAGTCGGGATGGAACTTCGCCAGGCGTTGGAGGCACATGACGAGGTGCCTCCCCTCGGGCAGGCCGAACTCGGCGCGGCGGGCCGGCGGGTCGGGCCGGGGGTGGCGGGGCTCGAAAGTGGGGAAGGTCGGCAGGCGGACCAGGGTTTCGGTGTAATGGTCGTCGGCGTCGGGCGGCTCGGCCCATTCGCTGGAGAGGAAGTAGTCGACGTTGGGCAGGCCGGTGGTGACGTGGCTTCCCCACGAGGTGCATTGCACCGGGGCAAGGCGGTGGTGGGCCAGGAAGTAATTGACCGAGTCGGTGCCGACCTGCCAGTGGTACAGGACGTCGCAGCGGGCGTCGGCGACGCGGTCGGGCAGATCGGCGAGCCGGTCGGGGAAGGGGACGAACTCGGCCTCCGGGTGGCGGATGGCCGCCCTCATCGCCGGCAGGGCCCGCGGCGAGGCCAGCAGGACCGGCCGGAACCGCCCTGGGGTCAGGCGGTTGACGATGCCGCCGATGACCCGGAGGAATCCCCCCTCATGGGGGGAGTTGGCCAGGAAGCCGATGCGCGGGGGGCCATCGCCGAGGCGGACCTCGCGGGGCGGGAAGTTGTGGCGGAAGAGGGCGGCGAACTTCTCCTTGACCGGGCGGTGGGGATGCCCGTGGTGCGACAGGTGGAACGAGGGGTTGCACCCGGAGGTGAACGCGAGGTCCGGGGGCAGTACGACACCGCCACGATGGGCGTCCAGAACGGCGTCGAGCCCGACCCGGTAGCGCTCGATGGCCTCGCGGTCGGGGAAAACAGCCGGGCAGAGGGCGGCGATCCGGATCGGCCAGTGCGACTGCTGGGGGCGCCGGCGGGCGGCGGCGGCGTAGGCGTCGCCGGCCTCGGCGACCCGGTCCCTCGCGGCGAGGACATCGCCAAGGTTGACCTGGGCGTCGGCGTGGGACGGGTCGACCTCGGTGCCCCAACGATAGGCCTCGAACGCCTCGTCCCCCCGCCCTGCGGCGTTCAGGGCGTTGCCCAGGTTGTTCAGGACGTCGGCGCGTCGGGGTGCGGCCTGGTGGGCCCGCCGGTAGAGGGGGATGGACTCCTCGGCGCGGCGCTGGGCCAGAAGGAGATTGGCGAGGTAGTAGAGGGCATCGGCATGGTCCGGCTGGAGGCGGAGGGCGGCCTCGAACGAGAGGAGGGCGGACCGGGCCTCGCCGGATTCGTGGAGGACGAGGCCGAGGTTGGCGTGGGCGTCTGCGTAGCCGGGGGAGAGTTCCAACGCCTTACGGTAGGAAGCCGCCGCTTCCTCGATACGGCCAACAGCGCGGAGGACGACGCCGAGGTTGTTGCGATAGGCCGGGTTGGAGGGTTCGAGGGTGATCACGCGGGAGAAGGAATCGATTGCCTGGTCGTTCTGCCCGCGTTGGTAACAACAGACACCAAGGAGATGGAGGGTATCGGGGTGGTGGGGGGCGTCGAGCAGGGTCTTCCGGTAGAGGGATTCAGCCTCAAGGAGACGGCCGGATCGATGGTGGGCTACGGCGGATTCTAGGAAAGTAGGCACAGATTTCATAAGCGATGTGAAACCAAAGACGAATCCGGCCCCCGATTCCCGACTCACTGCAATTTTGTCATGCGAAAACGAAGGCTCCAACAACTCGACCAGTTCGGACGCGGAAGAAAAAATGGCGTCATTTCAAATTACGAAGGGCAAGTCACGTCAAAAGAATGAATTAGCACCAATTCCCTTATGTATCTAACCATTTATGCTCATAGCCCTTCGGTTCAATTGAGAAGTGCTGGGCGACCAGGAAGCGATGACAGACGAAGCCAAGGACGCTTGTAAGCGTAATCGTAAATTTGATGCAATTTTCTATGCCAAGTCTGCACTGATAATCGCGCATTAACCTTTTCCTTCGGACCCGAAACGGGGGCATATCCGGCGATCCTATGGACTTCTGACCGAGTGTAAAATTTGAGAGCTCGCATGCAAAGGAATGCATTAATCATGATAATTGAAATCAATAAAGCGACAAAAATAAATCTATTTATAGCAATTTTTTTGATAAACCTTTCTATTGGTGATTCGATTGAAATTAGTCTAACCTCAAAACCATATTTTTGGTTTACTTAAGCGCGGCCTCGATTGCAGTAGCTTCGGTGGGCACGGGATAAAATACGCTGCCAGGACTATCCATTCCGCCTATCTTTTCGGTGCGTCCTCAATGCTAACAACTTGTGACGGAGGAGGTGTTACTGTGACCGTGATCGGCTTCGAGCGCACGGTTCGACGCATCTCAGGAGTGCGAGACCGAGCCGTGTAATACGGCGCGACCACCGAAATAGTGTAAACCGAAGGTTGAGTTAGGTCAAAAACCATATTCGGGCTTAAGCTTAACGTTAAAGTATCCCCGGGGTTGAGCCCGAACTCCGGGTTAACCCCCTTGGATAGTGGGTGGAGAATGGAAGTTTCGTAGTACCGCGTATACGGCACGGTACCACCCGATACAGTATCGGTGATATCGAATTCGAGGCTCTGATATTGGTTCGTCCATGGCTCTAAACTGATGTGCGCCACCCCCCGATTCCACAACTTGATCTTCATCGCGACCGGCTCAAGAGGGGTAAATTTATGTTTGGGCAGGCTCACTTCAATGGCAAGGTTAGGAACCTCGGGAGGCCGGATCTCCTGGCTGGGACCGATAGTAGTTGCTGCGTGGAGAGCGGCAATGCAGACGATTACGAACCGTGCGAATGCTGAGGCATTCGTCATCTTTACCGGAGAATTCATCTCGACCTTCCAAAAAGACACAGAAATTACCCGCCTTGGCCATTTTTGATCGCCGTGGCACTACTCGTCCATTTGGGTATACCATTGAAGCCTCTCCCAAGAATGGGCCCAGCGGGCGCAGGGTTATTGACCCTCAGCCTGCCAACTTCTTGTCTCGAAGCTCCCATCCTGCTTACATTCGGGGGATGAGACCCACCGGAACATCGACTGAACTCGAAGCCAGGCGACGCCTTGCCGTGCAGCGGGTCGCCCAGGGCTGGACCCAAAAGGATGTCGCCGCCTTCCTCGGCGTTTCCGTCCGGGCCGTCTGCGGATGGGTCGCCGCCCACCGCAAGGCGGGTGACCAGGGACTGAGGGCCAACCCCCATCCCGGCTCGGCCCCCAAGCTCAGCCCCCGCCGGGAGAAGGCCGTCCTGTCCTGGCTGGCCAAGAGCCCCCTGGCCTTCGGCTACAAGACCGACCTGTGGACCACCCGACGCCTGGCCGAGGTGATCGACAAGAAGTTCGGCGTCCGCTTCAACGCCAACTACCTGTCGCAGTGGCTTTCCCGACGCAACTATTCCCCCCAGAAGCCCGAGGTCCGGGCGGTGGAGCGGGACGAGCCGGCGATCCGTCGCTGGGTCGCGGAGGATTGGCCCCGGATCCAAAAAAAACCTCGGAAGATGGGGGGCATGTCGTCCTGATCGACGAGAGCGGCTTTTTCCTCAACCCGGTGGTCCGCCGCACCTGGGCCCCCAGGGGCCGCACGCCGGTATTGACGGGCTTCGGACGGCACCGGGACAAGGTCTCGACGATCGCCGCCATCAGCGTCACGCCGGGCCGGCGTCGGGTCGGGCTGTACTGGAAGACCGACGCCCGCAACTACATCGACGCCCCGGCGGTGGTGTCGTTCCTGCGGGACTTGCTGCGACACCTGCGAGGCAAGGTGATCGTGATCTGGGACGGGGGGAGCAATCACAAGGGGCCGGCGATCCGGGCGTTGCTGGAGCAGTACCCCCGCCTGAGCTTGGAGCGGCTGCCCGCCTACGCCCCGGACCTCAACCCGGTGGAGATGCTGTGGTCACACCTGAAGTACGGGCTCATGGCCAACTTCGTGCCCAAGGACGTGAAGGATCTGGAGCGAGTGGTGCTGGCGAACCTGGCCGAGGTCCGCTCGGATCCGGGATTGATCCGGTCGCTGTGGAAGGGGTCGAAACTCCCCTCCCTTGACCGGAAGTTAGCTGTCTGAGGGTCAATAGGAAACAAAGGTTTCACCGCATTCCAATTTGCCAAGTTTGTGTAGGTCGAAGGGTTGTTAGTATAAAGCCCTTGATAAACTTCTTCTCCACTGACCGACCAAGCCAAAGCGCCGATCGCGACATTTATACCACCAGAGTCAGCCTTAATAACAAGATAACTTACAAACGAAGAGTTTACACTTTCATCAATAACAGTATTGTCCGTTGGGTAATTCGCAGTATTGATCGCGGTTCCAGGTGTGTCGATAGCTGGGCCGACTATTGATTCCCACTCCCGTTCTGAGGGGGTCTGGCCCACAGTTTAAAGAAACACCACCCACCCCCCGGTCTTGACCTCACTAAAAAGCCAGACGGGGCGAGCAAGAAAAGAACCATGAAGAACACACCTACCACCACTGGAGTATAAATAGTCCAGTTATTAGGGTGTGGATACTCAAACGTCTCGTTAAAGCACTCGAAGGAATCAGGGAGAAAACAAAAAATTGCCCAATAGCGAGGCCAGAACGGAGCAGGATATCGCGCCCCAAGGGGTCCACTAATAACGTTGCTTGTCCCAAAGATGCGGAGGGCGGGCGCAATTATACAGCATCCTATAGATGTTCCAAAAATTCTAACCATCAATTGAATTATCTTCATTGCAATAAAGGCTATGCTTATTATTGTTTTTGCGTTTGTCGCCATACTTGCGCAACTGCATCAGTTGCATTATGCGACCAAACAGGAAAATCGCCATTCCCTGACGCTGCCACATAAGCATCGTAATATTGATCACCGGAACCATTAGCCAAATTACAATTTCCCGTCGAATTATCGTAAATCGCATTTGCCTCCGAACCCCAATTGACATGCCCAACAGGGACGGGTATAGAATCAGTCGTGGAAGGTTGAAACATGATAGTAGACGAGAAATCATCTTGCCTTGTCCATAATATGGGCGTAATGTCAAAGTAGTAATTTGCGGAGAGACCTTCCGAAGGATTGTCCACCATTCTTCCCGACATGCCAACGCTAATTGTGGGATCCACGATCACCGTGCCTTGCAAATTGAGGACGGGCGATCCCGATGCGTCCCTCCGAACCCACCCATAGTAAATCCAGCCTCCATCTAGCATTTGGCCGAGAGACGAAAGGTCAGGATTTAGCGGTGATTGCTCGGTGTAGTACGAACCCGTCGTATTACCTTTGTACATCCGGACGGCCACTGTACTCACAAGCTGGGTCAAGCCAAAAGAACCAGTGAATGGTGTAGGCAAGGCATTCACCGTGGCTAGAATGTCAAAACCTAATTTCTGCGAAAATATGGTCGCGTTCAATGTGGGGCGAGGATTTCGATAGTCATCAGCCAAAAATTGCATTCCTCCCGCAGCGCCAAGCCCGGCTAGCCCCTTCTGATTGTACGTTATGGCGCCGATCGGACCAATCACGTTCACCATAACGGAATTCATCAACGGCGTTGTCCATACCTGACCGGTAGCGTTGGTTTTGACAATCGCGTAAACCGAAATGGTTTCCGCTCCAGATGCTGCGGGTGCTCAATAGAATTTGTCCATCCAATGGTCTCCAACTTGTAAGAAATTCCTTTGCAAATCGTCGCTATTGAAAGTTTCATATTTGACTTGATTAGTAGAATTATTGGTTGGACTACCCTGGAATATATCGTAAGGCCCATCAGTATCGCCGTTCGCGTCATTGGGATTGATTGTAGCGAAATAACCATAGTCCTTGATCGCCGCATTCTGTGGAAATGACCAAGTGTAATTTACAAGCGAATAATTATCCGTGTTTACGCCGATAAGACTAATTTGACCGCTCCAAGACATCCCCTGAACCATATTTGGGATCGGAGTTTGGTCATTTGAATGCATGCCGACACTTGAAATTTCGACATTTACGTTAGGGTGATTAATCATCAGTTTGGCAGTAAGCGGAGCCACAGCCCAGTACCCTACTGTGCCGTAGTTGATAATGCAAGCATTACCTCCAATAACAGCCAGTTCGATTGTCTTATTAGTCGTGACCGTCGGGCTCTGAGGCGTGACCTGGATGTAGACGTCGGTCGTCCCAGCCGGAATCGTGACCGTGCCGTTGGTCTGGGACAGCGATGCGCTCCCGCCCGTCACCGTGTAGGTATAGTCAGTCCCGGGGATGGCGGTTCTCCCGGTCCCGTCGATCTTGACGTTCACGGCATGACTGGGGTTGCCCGTATATTTGACATCGAAGGTCGCGGGCGCCCCCGGGGCTCCTCCGCTCGTCGTGGCGTTGGACGAGCCATTGAGCGAAATCGAAACCGACCCCGTGTTCCACAGGGTCAGGCTGGCTGAGCCCGGGGAGAACGTCGGAGGCGTTGATCCCCCGCAGCAGCAATACGAGCCGTAAGTGCTGAGGCTCGCGACGGCCGCGTCGTCCTGGCTGCTGGTACTAACATTGTTGGACGGCACCACCAGCAGCGTGGCCGTGGCGGGCTGGCCGCTCCCGGGCGAGACCAGCGTGACCGGCCCTGAGACCACTCCCCCGACATTCCCATTGGGGAAGATGTAAGACCCGCTGCTGGGGGTCACCAGATCGGTCGAGGCGTTGGGCCCGGTGAACTGGATCGACACCATCACCGTCACGTTCGCGGAGGTCGAACTGGTGATGATGAAGGTGCCCTCCTTGCCCCCCTGGATGCCAGTGCTGACGCCCGTGGTGATCCCGACCGTCGGCCCCGCGACGTCGGGGTGAATCACGGCCTGGCCCAGCGACCCTGTGCCGGCACCTTGGCCGATGGCCGAGGCGTCCACGACCGTCAAGCCCAAACCCGCGGGATCGGCCGCCGCGGCCCGCGCCGTGGAGGATGGCACCGCCTTCCCGCCTGCATCCCCGCTCGCCCCCTCGGCAAGGTACGCCCCGAGCGTCAGGAGGCGCCCCTGCGTGTCGATGACATAACTTCCCGACAGGGTGCCCGATTGCGTCGCGTGAGTTTGGTGGGCGTGGTTGGCCTTGAGCGAGGCATGATGAGCCGCGTTCGCCAACGCCTGGGCATGGCGGGCGGCGTTCGCGAGCATCGCCCGCTCATGGGCGGCCTCGACGAGAAGCGCCCGGTGTTCTTCTTGAACGGTGACCGCCAAGGGGTGCAAGGCCCGCGACGCCAGGAGTCGTCGCGATTCCAATCCTTCCCAACCCAAGATCAGCGACGGGTTCGGACGTCGGCGGCTCATGGTGCGATTCTTGCGCCGGGCGTACCAGCCCACTCCAACTCGGGAGGGGACTTGATGCGGACTCGCGGTTTGAGAGCGGGAAGGGAGGGTCGGCGGTCACGAGATCGTTGACAACCCTCGCGTGGCCAAGCCCGAGGGACAAGATACTCAGAGGTACCCTTGTGTGTGCAAGTGAATTTTCCCTGCCCGTTCGATTTTTCCTTCCAAATCTGCCGTGGCCTCGTGAGCGTCGCGTGGCAAGTCATGCATGAGACATAAGTTAGGCGGAGGTTTGCCGGGTCTGTTCGACGCCGTCACTTCAACATTTCAGCGAAGTCAGCCGGGCGTGGGCTTCAGGAAAACTCGGGAGTTCGGCCTTCTCGAAAGCGCTCGGCCGCTCGTTGCCCCGAGAGGATCGCTCCGTCCTTATTGAGATATTTCCACTCGCCGAAGCGACCGATTGGGATGATCCCAAGTTTTCCGAGATAGGCGTGGATCGGGGTGAGCCGTCGCGGGCGATCCGGCGTGAACGGGATGTAGGCATGGGGCAGCTCGAGGACTTGCTCGAACGTCACCTCGTCGCCGTCCCGCCACAGGTCGGTCCGCCGGAGCCCGTCGAGGCAGGCGGCGCCGAGCGCCGACTGGCCCCGGACCGGCAGGGGCTTGGTCGGCGAGTGGCTGATCTCGAAGGTCAGGGCCGTCTGGCCCGGCGGCGCGGTGTGGGGCGACGCGTTCGACTGCACGAAGATGCGCTGGAAGATGAATTTGTCCTGTGGCTCCGGGTAGTAGATCCAGTGCTTCTCGGTGAGGTCCGCGCGATTGATCCCGAGGTTCACGCAGGTGACCGCCGTGGTCGGGAGCCCGGAGGCCGCCTGGCGGATCGCCTCGGGGACGCTCCGGATGAGCGGGATCAACTCGGGGAGGGGGACGCAGGAGAGGAGGTGGTCGTAGCGGATGGTCTCGATGCGGGCGCCGGTGTCTCCGGGTTCCTTGACGGAGAGGCTCGCCCGCTTCTTCCCGGGGTCGATGGCCACCAGGGTCCGGTCATTGGCCCAGCCGCCGCCCCTCGATCGCGCGAGGGCGGCGAGCCCGGCGACGAAGGCTTCGCAGCCCCCGTGGCGGGGGTAGCCGAAGCGGGCGTTGGGGCCGAGGTCGGCGGTCGGCTTCCCGGAGGCCCCGGCCAGGACGTCTTCCAGGCTCGGCGTCAGGACCCGGCCGGCGATCCAGTCGCTGCTCATCCTCGACGGGTCGATCGCCCAGACCTTGGCGCTGTAGGGACGCATGAAGTGATCGGTGATCCCCTCGCCGAAGGTCCGGATCGACCACTCCAGGAAGTTGGCCGGTTTGTCCCCGGTCCCCCCCTGCCCGACCGAGAGCGCCAACCGCCGGTGGGCCTCAAGGACACCCCGCACGCATTCCTCGCGGGCGGGCTGCGGGAGTCCGTTGCAGGTTGGATTGGAGGGGATAGCGCTGGTAGGCGTCGTGGAGGTAGACCCAACTGCTCCTCCGGTGCTCCAGGAAATTGCCGTCGAGGATGCGCCGGTAGAGGGCGTCGACCTGGACGTCCTGGGTGAAGAAGACGTGTCCGGCGTGGTCGAAGGTGAACCCGCCCTCCCGGACCGAGCGGCAGAGGCCGCCCATGCGGTCGTTGCGGTCAACGAGCAGGAAATCGGGGTCGTCCAGACGCAGGGCCGCGGAAAGGCCGGCCGGCCCCCCGCCGATGATGAGGACGCGGGCGGAAGAGTGGGCGTCGATGGGCGTAGGCCCCCGGGTTGATACCGGCGCATCGCGATGCCCTCGCCGGCGAGGGCTCGCGACTCGCGTACCCGAGACAAAACACGTCAGTTGGATCGATCCTGCCGGGCTTGCCACGGCAAATCAAGAAGGGATTTCGGTCGCGTCAGCACCCTTCCGTTTCCAATTGCCCCGACCCACCCGCGCGTTGGCAGGCGGCCGCCCCGCCGCTAGACTCGCAACGACGGAACGCCCCCCCAAGCCTCCGGGCCAGCCCGAGGAGCGACCCAAGCCGATGGCGAGCCTGCCCCTCTTCGACTTCGGCCGCGAAAAAGACCATTCCGACGCCCTCGTCTGCTCGGTCTCCCAGCTCACGGCGCTGGTCAAGGCCACCCTGGAAGGCGACTTCGCCGACGTCACCGTCATCGGCGAAATCTCCAACCTCGCCCGACCCCGCTCCGGCCACCTGTATTTCAGCCTCAAGGACGACGGCGCCCAACTCCGCGCCGTGTTGTGGAAGTCCGACGCTCGACGTCTGGTCTTCGACCTGGCCGACGGCCTGGCCGTGAGAGCCCGGGGCGACCTGACCGTCTACGCCCCCCGGGGTGACTACCAACTGGTCGTCCGCCAGCTCGAACCCGAGGGGATCGGCCCCCTTGAACTCGCCTTCCGCCAGATCGTCGAGCGTCTCCGAGCCGAGGGCCTCTTCGACCCCGCCCGCAAGCGCCCCTTACCCCGCTTTCCCCGCCGGATCGTCATCGTCACCAGTCCCACCGGCGCCGCGGTCCGCGACCTTTTACAGGTCCTCGGGCGTCGCTGGCCCGCCGCCGACGTCCTGATCGCCCCAACCCGTGTCCAGGGCTCCGGAGCCGCGGCCGAGGTCGCCGCCGCCATCGCCCTGGCCAACCGCGTCGAGGGCGCCGACCTGCTCATCGTCGCTCGCGGCGGTGGAAGCCTCGAAGACCTCTGGGCCTTCAACGAGGAAGTCGTCGCCCGAGCCATCTTCGCCTCGGCCCTGCCGGTCGTCTCGGCCATAGGCCACGAGGTCGACGTCACCGTGGCCGACCTCGTCGCCGACCGCCGGGCCCTCACCCCCAGCGAGGCCGGCGAAATTTCCGTCCCCGACGCCCGGGACATCCAGGCCACCCTGGCGGTGCTCAGAGACCGCCTCATGATCGCGGGCGCCTCCCGGGTCATCCACGCCCGATCCGAAGTGCGCATCCTCTCCGATCGCCTCCAACGAGCCACTGCCCGGACCCTCGACCGACGACGCTCCGACCTCGCCCGCCAGGCCGCCACCCTCCAGGCCCTGAGCCCTCTCTCGGTCCTGGCCCGAGGCTACAGCCTGACCTACCGAGACGGCCAAACCGCTCCCCTCCGCTCCCCCGAAACCTGCCAGCCCGGAGACCTCCTCCGCACCCGCTTGGCCGAGGGCGAACTCCTCAGCCGGGTCGAAGGCCCCAAACCACCCCCGAATCCCCGAGCCCCTCGCAAGAGATCCCCCAAACCCGAACCGCCCGACCAGGACCCCTCGGCATGAACCTCGACCTCGGCTACGAAGCCGGCTTCCGCGAACTGGAACTGGCCGTCGGAGTCCTTGAAGGCGGAGAACTCGGCCTCGACGACTCCCTCAAGGCCTTCGAGCAAGGCGTCCGCCTCCTGGCCTACCTCAACAGCCTCCTCGACGGCGCCGAGCGCACCGTCGCGATCCTCCAGGGGGACGGAGCCAACGGAACCCTCAACGCCATCCCCTTCGACGCCACCGCCACCACCAGCACCCCGCCGCCCCCAGCCGACGACCTCCCATTCTGATTCCCGCCTAAACAGGTGGGCACGAGCCGTCCCATCGGCGAAAATCCCCGAACCCGGCGCCGCGTCAAGGACCGGCCGGCCCCTCGGCGTCTCCGGAGTCCGAACATGGCCACGCACTCGCGAGTCAAGGGAGCCCTCGACTATCCCACCTCCGACGGGAAGCCGATGGCCGAGACCGAAGTCCACCGCGACGACATGATGGACCTGATCCAGACGATCCAGCAGCACTTCGCCGGCGACCCGATGACCTGCGTCTCCGGCAACATGCTGATGTTCTACGAGGAAGGCGACCGCCGAAAACACATCTCCCCCGACGTCTTCGTGACCCGAGGCATCCCCCGCCAGGTCCGTGGCAATTACCTCGTCTGGATCGAAGGCAAGGGCCCCGATTTTGTCATCGAGCTGACCTCCAAGTCCACCCGCCGAGAAGACCAAGGCAAGAAGCTGGAACTCTACCGTGACGTCCTCCACGTCACCGAATATTTCCTGTTCGACCCCTACGCCGAATATCTCCGACCCCCCTTCCAGGGCTACCGGCTCATCGACGGCGAATACCAACCGATCGAGCCCATCAACGGTCGCCTCCCCAGCGAAGTCCTCGGCCTACATCTCGAACGATCCGGGACGGAGCTTCGCCTGGTCGACCCCACGGCCGGCGTACGCCTGTTGACTCCACATGAGCGAACCATCCAGGCCGAAGCGGCCCAAGGACGAGCCGAAGCCGAACGCGACGCCGCCCTTGGCGAGAACGACCAACTCCGTCGCCAGATCGCCGAACTGCTCAAATCCTCCCAGAACCCCCAATCAACTGAAGAATAGGCAACCTGGGGAGACTTTGCCTGGCAAAGGATTGATCGGGGTGCCCGATGGACAAGTGGGGGGGCGGATGCTCACAATAAGGCGAGCGATGGAGCGCCGCTGGTCCGTTGGGGGTTGTCGCCCGACGGTCGGACAGGAAGCGCTGACCGCCGCCGACGACGGCCGACCGACCTCCGCGACCGATCCCCCATGACGACCGCCACCAACTCCGCGACCGCCGACCTGGCCGGCTTCCTCCGCGAAGCCCGCCGTCGGGTGGACGAGGCCCTGGCCCGCTACCTGCCCCCGGCCGACGCTCCGGCCTCGGCCGACTGCCCGCCTCGTCTAGCCGAGGCGATGCGTTACAGCGTCCTGGCCGGAGGCAAGCGCCTCCGCCCGGCCCTGGCCCTGATGGCCGCCGAGGCCTGCGGCGCCGATCCCGCCGTCGCCCTGCCCGCCGCCTGCGCCCTGGAGATGGTCCACACCTACTCCCTGGTGCACGACGACCTGCCCAGCATGGACGACGACGACCTCCGCCGCGGCCGACCCACCTGCCACAAGGCCTTCGACGAGGCCACCGCCGTCCTCGCGGGCGACGCCCTGTTGACCCTCGCTTTCGAGGTTCTCGCCGCCCACACCCGCCCCGTCGAGGCCGCCGCCCGCTGCGTTTGCGAACTCGCCGCCGCCTCCGGGCCCGCCGGCATGGTCGGCGGTCAGATGGCCGACCTCCTGGCCGAGGGCCGACCCGACGCCGAGGGCGACGTCCACGCCCTCGAAGCGATCCACCGACGCAAGACCGGCGCTCTCTTACGCGCCGCATTACGCCTGGGCGCCCTCGCCGCCGTCGCCGACGAGCCCACCCTTGAGGCCCTCGATATTTACGGACAGGGTGTCGGCCTCGCCTTCCAGATCGTCGACGACCTCCTTGATGTCCAGGGCGACGAGGCGAAGCTGGGCAAGCGGGTGAACAAGGATTCGGTGTTAGGGAAGTGGACGTACCCCGGTTTCCTCGGGGTCGAAGGCAGTCGCGAACGGGCCCGGCAGGTCGTCGCCGACGCCGTGGCGGCCCTGGAGCCCCTCGGGCCCCGGGGCGACCGGCTCCGGGCCCTGGCCTGGGATCTTCTGGAAAGGGACCGCTAGATGAAGAGCAACGCCCTCCTGCCCCGGATCTCCCGGCCCGCCGACCTCAAGGCGCTCTCCGAGAAAGAACTCGCCCAGATCGCCGGGGAGATGCGCGCCGAACTCATCGGCGTCGTCGGGAGGCGCTCGGCCCACTTCGCCAGCAACCTTGGCGTCGTCGAGCTCTGCCTGGCCCTGCACCTGGCCTTCGACTTCGAAAAAGACCGCCTCATCTGGGACACCGGCCACCAGATCTACCCCCACAAGCTCATCACCGGGCGCGCCGCCGAACTCCCCACCATCCGCACCCAGGGCGGCCTGATGGGCTACCCCAACCCCTCCGAAAGCCCGTTCGACCTGTTCATGACCGGCCACGCCGGCTGCGCCCCCTCCACTGCCCTGGGTCTGCGCGCCGGCGATGAACTGCTCGGCCGTCGCGACCGCTACTCCGTGGCCGTCATCGGCGACGGCGCCTTCCCCTCGGGCATCGTCTTCGAGGCCATGAACAACGCCGCCGGCAAGAACGGCAAGAACTTCCTCATGGTCCTCAACGACAACAAAATGTCGATCTGTCCCCGGGTCGGCGGCGTCGGCTACTACCTCGACAAGGCCCGCATGGCCCCGATGTACAACGACGCCAACAAGTGGGTCCGCAAGCTCCTGCCCGCCATCCCCGTCGTCGGCGACCAGGCCGACCGCATGCTCCAGCACTTCAAGGACGCCGTCAAGGCCTCGATGCACGGCGGAATGCTCTTCGAGGAACTCGGCTTCACCTACATCGGCCCCATCGACGGCCATGACATCAAGACCCTCGGCCACTACCTCGCCAAGGTCAAGGCAATGGACGGCCCGGTCCTGCTCCACGTCCTGACCGACAAGGGCCACGGCTTCGAGCCGGCCATGCAAGACCCCGTCAAGTACCACGCCCCCGCCCCCTTCCGCCACGACGACGAGGCCGGAATCATCCCCCTGAAGGTCTCCGGCGGAAAAGCCTACACCGACGCCGTCAGCGCCGCCCTCTTCGAGGCCATGAAGCGAGACAAGGCCGTCGCAGTCCTCACCGCCGCGATGTGCGAAGGGAACAAGCTCCAGAAGATCCGCGAAACCTTCCCCGACCGCTTCTTCGACGTCGGCATCTGCGAAGGGCACGGAGTCGCCTTCGCCGGGGGCATGGCCAAGGCCGGAGCCCGCCCGGTCGTCGACTTCTACAGCACCTTCCTCCAACGCTCCTTCGACCAGATCTTCCAGGAAGTCGCCCTCCAGGACCTCCCGGTCGTCTTCACCCTCGACCGAGCCGGCCTCGTCGGCTCCGACGGCCCAACCCATCACGGCACCTACGACCTGGCCTACATGCGCATGTTCCCCAACATGGTGGTCATGGCCCCAGGAGACGCCCGGGACGTCGCCCCCATGGTCGACTTCGCCCTCAAGCACACCTCTCCCGTCTCAATCCGGTACCCCAAGGCCAACCTCGAAGAGGTCGAACGCGAGGCGCAGCCCATCGAGCTCGGCCAGGCCGAGGTCCTCGAATGGGAAACCGACGGCATGCTCCTGGCCTGCGGGACGCTGGTCGGAACCTGCCTCCGGGTCGCCGAGCGTCTCCGCAAGGACCACGGCCTCCGCATCGGCGTGGTCAACGCTCGCTTCGCCAAGCCGCTGGACAAGCCCACGGTCCTGAAGGCGATCGAGGAATGCGCCTTCGTCCTGACAGTCGAGGAAGGTTGCCTGGCCGGAGGCTTCGGCTCGGCGGTCCTGGAAGCGGCCAACGACGCCGGCGCCAGCACCGCCCACGTCCGCCGCCTCGGCCTTCCCGACCGCTTCATCCTCCACGCCGAACGAGACGAACAGCTCGCCGAGGTCGGCCTCGACGTCGACGGCATCACCAACTCGGCCCTGAAACTCGCCCGCTCCCTCGGCCTGGCCACCGAAGCCCCCGCCACCGCCAGCCAGTCCCGGGTTGGCTAGAACCTAACCCACCCACCAGTCAACGCAGCGTGGCGGGCGAGCCCCAGTCGCCAGGTGCCTCGCCCGCCACGTCCCAACCTCTCAGGCTACTTCCACGGCCCCCGGAAGCCCCCCCGAGGTCCGCGCCGCGACCGACTCAACTCAATCCGCGGCCGGTCCCGTCACTGAGCGTAAACCCACTGATACCCGTTCCAGACCACCCGCCTCTGCTGAGGCTGCTGGTAGTACTGGGGCTGCTGGACGTATTGCACGCCCGGCTGCTGGACGTATTGTTGCGGCTGCTGGTAGTACTGGGGCTGCTGGACGTATTGTTGCGGCTGCTGGTAGTACTGAGGCTGTTGGACGTACTGCGGCTGGTAGTACCGCGGCTGCTGGTTGTAACCACCGTAGCCGCGTCCATACGTCAGGTCGGCCTGGATCTGCCGGTTGTCGTAGTTGACGAGCCGCTGATCCCGCTGGATCTCGTTGATGTCGCGAAACACCTGGGCACCGGACGCGCCGCCCGCCAGGTCATTGGCCAACCGCATCCGATCGCCCTGGAGGGCGTTCTGGTCCTGCAAGCCCTGGACCAGATCCCCGAACAGACCCTGGGCCCGGGCCCCGGTCCCCGCCACGGCGAGGAAACCGGCCGCGAGCATCGCCACGCATGCCTTCCGAATCATGATGCACCTCGATGTTCAACCAACAGACAAGTCCGTCCCCAGACCACGGCGGCCGGGCGATGGTCTTATCCGTCTGGTCAACATAATGAATAGCCGTACGACGTGACAAGAAAAAAGATTTATCAAAAAATCAACGGTCAGAATCGGACAAGGAACATCATGCCCGTCCCGACTCCAGGACGCGATTCGGGCGTACCCCCGGCTCAATCGGCGGCCGACCATCTCCGTCGTGCGGCGAACAGCCCACCCAGCACCAGCCCCGTCCCCATCAACGCCACCGACCCGGGCTCAGGGACGGCGTTGATCGCCACCACCAACCCGTCGGCCTCGTCGTTGATCCCGGCGAAGGCGAACAGGGTGTTCGACCCCCCGGCCGTCCCGCCGTTGCCGAAGGACAGGCCCCACAACCCATTGTTCGCGCTCGACGGGTCGTTGGTCACCGTGGCCACCAGCCCCTCGAAGTTCCCATTGGTCGGGTCGAAGGCGTTGATCTGACCATTCTCTTTGTTCCCAATCAGCAGGTCGCCGCTGAACCGACCGAACCCCGCCGGGGCCAGCGTGACGCCCCAAGGGTCCTGGAGCGGCCCTCCCACGCCATTAGCGATCAACTGTCCGAGAAACCGCCCCTGAGTGTCGAACTCCGCGACCACTCCCCCATTGGTCCCGGCGGCACCGCCGGCCGAGTTGTCATACGTCACATACACCGTCTGGCCAATCGTCTGCACGTTGAACGGCCGGAAGCCGGTCGGCAGTGACGGGTCGCGAAACGCATCGGCGAACGACCCGCCCGCGACGGAAACCTCATGGAAGGCCGAGTCATACACGTCGACCGTCCCGCCCCGAGCATCCACCGCATACAGCACATCCCCGCCCGAAGTGTGGCCCAGCGCCAGACCCGTATACACCGAGCCGGGGTCGTTCGCGACCACCTGCGCGACACTCCCGGAATTCCAGGCGTCAATCTGCCCGTTGAGGTTGGCGAACAGGAACACCGCCGACTTTCCATTGTCCAGCAGAAACGACGACGAGTTGCCGTTGAACACCTGCCCCGTCGGCCCATTGGGACCGCCCGCGACCGTTGGGATCGAAACCACCAGCGACAGCGGGGTCCCATCCCCCCGATAGAGCGTCGACGTATTGGTCCCCTGGTCCGACACCCAGAACGGGCCGGTGGGCGAGCTCGACACGCCCCAGGGGTTCTTCAGGTTCGGGTCGGTGTGCTCGGCCAGGCCAGGCACGTCGGAGACCAGGTTCGTCACCTGATAATCCTGAGCCCCAGCCGGCAACGCGGCAAGCGGGACCAGGCCCAGAACCAGACCAAAGCCGAGACGGTGAAGCAGAAGGCGCATGAAGATCCTCCCTCGCGACGGCGGGTCGCGAGTCGTTCGTTGGAAACCAGTCATCAAAGGGGGGGAAGAGTCGCAAGCCACCCCGAATCCAGGGCGGCGGGCGTATCGGGGCAACGCCGGCGCCCGGCGGAACGCCGACCGGCGTTTCGGGATTCCGGACCGGCCGATCACCCCGGCGACGGCCGAAGTGTCAAATCAAAGTGGGTTCTTGACGCAATGTGTCGCGGGGCCGGTATTCGCCGAGGGGTCCGGCGACGCCCCCAGCGGCGGGACCGCCAGCAAGGATGGGATCAAGGACGAGCGGGCATGTGACCCGCCCGGAAACGCCAGAAGCACCAGCAGAGCCAAAACCAATCCCACGACGGCCAACCGCCTCGGCGAACCGTCGCGGCGAACCATCCGCGCCACGCGTGCCGGCACCGCCGACCCCCGAGGGCCAACCAATCGCGCCTTCAACGCCGCGTCCGCCGCGACCTCGGTGGCCGCCCCCGCCGGCTCCTCCCAGCGCAGCAGCAGAAACAAAATGGCCGCGCCTCCCAGCCCCCGGCGGGCCAACCGCGACCGCAGCACCTCGCGACCCCGTCCCAGGCGGCTCTTGAGCGTCCCGACCGGGCAATGCAGCCGGCCGGCGGCCCCCTCCACGCTCAGCCCTTCCAGGTAGCAAAGGACAATCGGGTCGCGCAGCTTGGCCGGAAGCCGACCGATCTCGTCATGAACGATCGGCCGAACCTCCCGATCCTCCGCCCCAGCCTCCCCGGGAGCCGCGACCTCCCGAGTCGCCATCGGCCGCTCGCGAGACCAACGCCGGGCCTGCCGACGTCGCTCCCGCCACGCCACCCGCCGGGCCACCTCATAAAGCCAACGGCCCGTCGAACCACCATCGCGGATCGCCCCGCCCCGCCTCACAAAGATCAGGAACGTGGCCTGGGCCGCATCCAACGCATCCTCATCATGACCCAGAATGTCCCGGCAAGTCCGGCGGACCAGCGGGCCATAGCGATCGACCACGTCCTCGAACGCGGGTCCGCCGCTCGGTTGAAAGGGGCCCATCCTCCGCAACGTCCTGGTGTCCATCAGCAACGGCCCCCTACCAAGCGACGGCAACCTCGGCTCAACGGCCACCATTCCCGCCATCTATCCCAGGAGTGTCCCCAACGCGCCGCGGGGACGAAACTTTCTCAAACTTTTCCCGAACCCCACCGCCAAGCCACCGACCCCATCCGCCCGCGCCCGGACCGATCGCCAACTCTCGAAAATCAAGCGACGGGATTTCGCCCTCCCCAGGTTACAATCACACCCCTCGGCCCCGCAAACGCCCCGGACCCCCGCCCCCCGAGCCGACCGATGCCCCCCACCCCGACGCCGCCCCGACTCCGGGTCGTCATCCTCGGCAACGGCACCAAGCCCGAGGTCCATGACGCCGCGAAGGGGCTGGCCCAGGCCGTCGACGAACGACCCGGCCTTCAACTGACCGGCGTCGACCTCGGCGCCGACTCCGACCTGGAAGCCCTCGACGCCGACGTCGCCCTGGTCCTCGGCGGCGACGGCACCGTCCTCCACGCCGCCCGACGCATGGGAGACCGACCCACCCCGGTCCTCGGCGTCAACCTCGGTGGCCTCGGCTTCCTGGCCGACGTCGCCCCCGACGCCTGCCGACACCACCTCGACGACCTGGCCGACCGCCGCTTCACCATCGACAAGTTGATGACCCTGGCCTGCACCCTCTCCCAGGCCGACGGCCTCGAACGCCGCCGCTTCCGGGCCGTCAACGACGTGGTCCTCCGCGCCGCTCCGCCGTTCCGCCTCGCCGAGATCGGCCTGTCCATCGACGGCGAAAGCGTCATGACTTACCGGGGCGATGGCATCATCCTGGCCACCCCCGTCGGCTCGACCGCCCACGGCCTCTCCGCCGGAGGCCCGATCCTCCCCCCCGACGCCCACATGGTCGTCGTCACCCCCATCTGCCCCCACACCCTGACCCTCCGTCCCCTGGTCGACAGCGCCCACAAGCTCTACGAACTGACCCCCCGGGGCGACGACTCGGCCCTGACCCTGGTCGTCGACGGCCAGGTCCAGATCCCCCTGGCCCCTGGCGACCGCCTCGCCCTGAGACGCGGAGACGCCCCCTTCCCCATGGTCCGTCTGCCCGGCCACAGCTTCTACCGAACCCTCCGCGACAAGCTCGGCTGGGGCACCTCCCCCCCCGGCCAGCGAGGGGTACGACCCGCCGACACGCCTCGGTAGAATGGTCGTATGCTTGGAGGGGCCCCGCGTCGAGACTGGGCCAAAAGGGGGTCGGGGAGTCCTCGGATGAAGCGGTCGTACTGGAACTCGCCCAAGGCTCCGCTCGTCGCGCCCACGGCGCCGGCGCCCCGACGGCGGTTCTGGGCCTGGCCCTTGCTGGCCGTCTCCCTTCTGGGCGGCGGCGGCTGGGCGGTCATCCACTCCGTCGAACGCGCCATGCGCCAGAGACTTTCCGACGAGCTGACCACCATCCGCGACGCCGAGGTCACCGCCCTGACCATCTGGCTCCAGGCCACCCAGGCCGACGCCGCTTCCCTCGCCCACGACCCCCACGTCCGAGACTCCACCGCGAAGCTCCTGGCCCTGGCCGCCGCCAACCCCAGGGCCCCCGGTCGCGCCCTCGCCGGCTCGGCCCCCCTGGAAGCCCTGCGCAACGACCTCCAGCCCCACCTGACCGCTCTCGACTACGAGGACTTCACCCTCACCGACCCCGAGGGCCGAGTCCTCGCCGAGATGGACGACGACTGGCTCGGCCGCATCCGCAAGGGCTACCAGACCGATTTCTTGAAAACGGCCCTCCACGGCGGCGGCGTCTCCCTCCCCTTCACCAGCCAGTCCTTCCTCCGCGACGACCGCGGCGAGCGACAACTCGGCCTGCCCACCATGTTCGCCGCCGCCCCAGTCCTCGGCCCCAACGGCAAGCCCTTCGCCATCATGGCCTTGCGCCTCCGTCCCGAGGAAAAGTTCGCCCAGATCATGGACGTCGCCCACTACGGTCAGACCGGCGAAACCTACGCCTTCGACCGCCAAGGGCTGATCCTCTCCCCCAGCCGCTTCGATGGCGACCTCCGCCGCATTGGCCTGATCCCCGACGCCCCCGGCGCCCGCTCGATGCTCGGCCTCGACCTCAGAGACCCCGGAGTCAACCTCACCACCGGAGCCCGCCCCCAAACCGATCGCGCCGACCGGCCCCTCACCAGGCCCATCGCCTCCGCCGTCGAGGGCCACTCCGGCGTCGACGTCCTGGGCTACTCCGACTACCGAGGCGTCACCGCCGTCGGAGCCTGGACCTGGCTGAAGGACTACAACTTCGGCGTCGTCACCGGCGTCGACGCCTCCGAGGCCTTCCGCCCCCTGACCATCCTCCGACGCACCACATACGGACTCCTCGCCCTGCTCGCCCTGCTGGCCGTCGCCATCCAGGGGTTCCTGGTCATCGTCGACCGCCAGCGACGAGCCCTCCGTCGCGCCGCCCGCGAGATGCAACAGCTTGGCCAGTACACCCTGGAAGAAAAGATCGGCCAGGGGGGGATGGGCGCCGTCTACCGGGCCAGCCACACCCTCCTGAGGCGCCCCACCGCCATCAAGCTCATCGACGCCGATCACGCCTCCGACGTCTTCCTGGCCCGCTTCGGCCGCGAAGCCCAACTCACCGCCCGCCTGGTTCACCCCAACACCATCGCCGTCTTTGACTACGGCCACACCGAGGAGGGCGTCCTCTACTACGCGATGGAGTACCTCGACGGCCTGAACCTCGACCTCCTCGCCACCCGCTTCGGCCCCCAGCCCACCGCCCGAGTCGCCAGCATCCTCCGCCAGGCCTGTGGCTCGCTGGCCGAGGCCCATCACCTCGGCCTCATTCACCGCGACATCAAGCCCTCAAACGTCATCCTCGGCCGCCGCGGAGGCATCCCCGACTTCGTCAAGGTTCTCGACTTCGGCCTGGTCAAGGACATGGGCCCCGGCGGAGACATCACCCTCACCGCCCCCGAGGCCTGGGTCGGCACGCCGCTCTACCTCGCCCCCGAGGCCATCCGTCGCCCCGACGAGATCGACCCCCGCGCCGACCTCTACGCCCTCGGGGCCGTCGGCTACTTCCTCCTGACCGGAACCCCCGTCTTCCGCGGCCTCACCACCGCCGAGGTCTGCACCCAGCACCTCCACGAGCCCCCGCAACCCCCCTCCGACCGCCTCGGCCGCCCCATCAACCCCGCCTTCGAGCGCCTCATCCTACGCTGCCTGGCCAAGGACCGCGAACACCGCCCCCGAAACGCCCAAACCCTCATCGACGAGATCGACGCGATCCTCCCCGACCTCGAACCCTGGACCGCCGCCCAGGCCAACGACTGGTGGGACATCGCCGAAACAATCACCCACAGCCCAGCCACCCTCTCGGCCACCCCAACCATCGCCGAACCCGACCCCGAGGAACTCCGACGCCCCCCCGCCCCTCACCAACCCGAAACCGCCGCCTTCCAACCCCGATTTCTCTAAACCCACGAACTTGAGCGCATGATCAGCAGTCACCCCAACCTTACCGCAATCCCTATTCCCCGCTCTCGCTCCAGGCTATAACCAACGCCGTGGCGACGCACGCAACCCAGCCTGCCCGAACTTTGGGGACGACAAACCCATGCCCCACGATACCGAAGACCAGGGGCCGACGCTGGCCGACCTGAAGTACCAGATCACCAAGGTGCTCGGAACAGGCCCCGCCGGGACGGTCCTGGCCATCGCCGACCGCAACGACCCCGGCCGCGCCTACGCCCTGAGAGTCGTCAAGCGCGAGTCCGACGCCGACAACATGGTCATCGACCGAACCCGGGCCGAATTCGAAGGAACGCGCAAGCTCAAGCCAAACCCATCCCTGCTAAGAATCCACGACTTCCGGACCACGCGCCGCTGGTTCCGCATCGCCCGCGCGGAACTGCTGATGGAATACGTCGAGGGCAAGACGCTCAAGGACCTCGGCAAACTCTCGGTCGGTTCCACCCTGATGATGGGCCACCGCCTGGCCACCGGAATCGCGGCGATGCACCGTCAGGGGATCACCCACGGAGACATTCGCCCCACCCAGGTCCTGATCGCCCGCTCCGGCCAGGTCAAGCTCCGAGGCGCCGGGATCGCCCAGATGACCGACCCCTTCAAGGCCAAGTACCGCCCCGACCCCAACCTCACGGCTCCCGAGCGGCTCAACGAAGGAACCATCGACAACAAGGTCGACATCTACGGCTTCGGAGCGACGCTCTACCAAACCCTCACCGGCCGAGCCCCCGTCGACAGCCTGATGGGCCGCACCGAAAAGGGAAAGATCCCCACCCCCGCGGCCCTCAACCCACTAGTCCCCGCCGACCTGAACCACCTCATCCTCAACTGCATCCTCTCCAACCCCCTGCGCCGCCCCGCCAGCATGCACGAAGTTCTCCAAAGCCTCGAAGCCCTCCTCGAAAAGCACGCAATCAAGCCCGACGCCCTCGCCGGCCTGGCCACCACCTCGGCGTCATCGGACGAATCGTAAAATCCCGCGATCCACCCGACTGCGATGCACCTCAATCCGCCTCGACGCGTTGGGGACGATCCTCGGTCGGGATGGACCTTACCACCGGCAACGTGTCGTGACCCCCCTGATCAAAGCGGGACGCCTCCAGTTCACAAGCCCCACCGAACCCAATCATCCCAGACAAACCTACCAATCAAACGTGCGGATCAAACCCTCGAACTCCAATATCAATGTATAATTACGTTTTCATTACCCAGAAAGGCGGCCAAAAGCACCGGAGTCCCCGGCAATCATGAGGCCATCAAGCCGCCCCCGAGCGATTTTCCGAAAACCCAGATTGGCCGGCCGCCCTCGCGCCACTACTCGCAGGACTCGCGGCCGGGACGGGGAGTGACAACCTTTGGCAAGCGGAACCCGTGGACCGTCGGGGCCAGAACTTCGCACGCTGATCGAGTCCGGGACCGTCCTCGGGCGATCGGACGGTGAGTTGCTCGATCGCTTCCTTGCGACGGGCACCCCGGCCGCCGGGCCGGCCTTCGCGGCGCTGGTCCAGAGGCACGGGCCGATGGTCTGGCGCGTCTGCCGGGACGTGCTCCGCGAGGCCAACGACGCCGACGACGCCTTCCAGGCCACATTCCTCCTCCTCGCCCGTCGAGCCGGGGCGATCCGCAAGCGGTCCTCCCTCGCTCCCTGGCTCCACGGCGTCGCCCTACGGGTCGCCCGCTGTGCCCGCGTCCGCGCGGCGCGTCGGCGGAACCGGGAACAGGACGCGGCCGTGCAGGAACGTCAGGACTCCCCGTCGGACGTCGATCGCCTCGACGCGGCGCGAATCCTTCATGAAGAGGTCGGCCGGCTGCCCGAGAAGTACCGCTCGCCGCTGGTGCTCTGCTACTTCGAGCACCTCACGCACGACCAGGCCGCCAGCCAACTCGGCTGGCCGGTCGGCACCGTGAGGAGCCGCCTGGCCGAAGCCCGAAACCGGCTCCGGCCGAGGCTCCTCCGCCGAGGGGTCGCCCCGTCGGTCGCGATCCTCGCAGCCACAAGTCACGCCAAGGCCGCCGCGACCCTGCCCGCGGCCCTGATCTCGGCAACCGTCGCAATGGCACTCAGGGCGGGCGCCACCGGGACGGTCCCGGCCGCCGCCGCCGCCCTGTTGGGATCGACTCTGAGGACCATGACCCTCATGAAACTCTCGATGATCGCGACCGGAATAGTCGCCGCGGCGCTGCTCGGCTCGGCCGGTGTGAAGCTCGTCACGGCAAGGCCACAAAACCCGACCGAGCCCGGCACGCCGGGGCCAAACCCCCCGGCCGCCCAGCCCAAAACCGACCCGCAAGACTCCCCCCCACCCTCCATCTATCTCGGCCGCGAACTCCCCAGCCCCCCGGTCGCAAACCTTCGAGGGGAGGGAAATGCCCCGCGGATCCTCTGGGCCAGGCTGAACTCGGCGGCCGCGAACCTCCAAATCCTCAAAAACCTCCACGAGAGCGGCCAAATCGCCTCGGACCGGGTCATCGCGGCCCAGGGCGAGGTCGACGCCCTCACCGCCGAGTTGAACACCCGCGCCGAAGACTTCGGCGACGAGGTCGACCTCCTCCTGGCCCGCCTCCAGATCCGGAAGGCCGAACTCAGCACGGCGAAAGTCCAACTGGCCAAGGCCACCGACGCCCTCAAGTTCAAACAGGGCCTCACCGAGGGCCTCGCCGAGGAAAACATGGACAACTCGAACGAAGTTCGGCTCGCCCAACAGGACGTCGACATCCGCACGGGTGAGGTGGCCAAGGCCCAGGCCGAGTTCGACGAGGTCGCGCTGCGGATCAAGCAGGCCACCCGCCGACGAGACGAGGCCACCCGGCTGGCTGAGCGGGCGAAAACGATCGTCCCCGAGCAAGCGACGCTCCCGAAGCCGGCGGCGGCCCCCGCGAAGCCGTGACCACGCGAAGCAGGAGCGGGGGTCCAAGCGGGAGAGACGGCCAGGAACGACGCTTCATCCTCAAGGGCCAGGACGGATCAGCGATCGGGACAGACAGGGGATCGGGACCGGTCCCGAGGCGCCGGGACCTCGCGGCGACTCAAAGCAGTCAGTCAGGAGCCCCCGAAACTCAGAGCGGAATGCCCTCGCCGCCCTCGTCCCAACCCCGCCCGTCCCGAATCCCCAGCACCTCCCGGGCCCGCCCCACGTCCAGCCCCCCTTCCCACCTCGCGATGACCAGCGTCGCCACCCCGTTGCCAATCAGGTTCGTAATCGCCCGCACCTCCGACATGAACCGGTCGATCCCCACCAACGGCGCCAGCCCCGCCAAAGGGATCGTCTCGGTCGCCGACAGCGTCGCCGCCAGGGTCACGAACCCCCCGCCCGTCACGGCCGCCGCCCCTTTCGACGTCAGCAGCAGCACCCCCAAAATCTCTAACTGCTGCGCCAGATTCAAATGCACATCCGCCGCCTGAGCCACGAACAGCGCTGCCATCGTCAGGTAAATGGATGTTCCGTCCAGGTTGAATGAGTACCCCATCGGCACGACCAGCCCCACCACCGGCCGCCCGCACCCTAACCCCTCCAGCTTGGCCATCAGCCTCGGCAGGGCCGACTCCGACGACGACGTCGCCAGCACCAGCAAAATTTCGTCCCGGATGTACCGCAGGAACGGCCACAGTCGCAGCCCCGCCAGGCGGATGATCGTCCCCAGCACCACGAACACGAACAGGGCGCTCGTCACATAAACGCACGCCAGCAGCTTCCCCAGCGGCAACAACGCTCCCAGACCGCCGGTTCCCACCGTTGCCGCCATCGCCCCGAACGCCCCCAGAGGCGCCGCCTTCATGATGATCCCCACCACCGCGAACAGCACATGACCGAACCGCTCGATCCCCTCCACCAAGGGACGTCCTTCCGCCCCCACCATCGCCAGAGCCACCCCAAACAGCACCGAAACCACCAGAACCTGCAAAATCTCCCCGCCGGTGAATGCCCCCACCGCCGAGTCGGGGATCATCCCCAAAACATGCTTCTGCCAACCCTTCGCCCGCCCCTTCTCCACATAGCCCGACGCCTTCGCCACGTCCTTCGCCCCCGCGACCGCCCGAACCCCCACCCCCGGCTCCACCACGTTCACCACCACCAGCCCAATCCCCAGCGCGAACGTCGTCACCACCTCGAAATACAACAGCGCCTTGATCCCCACCCGCCCCACCGCCCTCAGGTCCCCCACCTTGGCGATCCCCACCACCACCGTCGCGAAAATCACCGGGGCGATCACCATCTTGACCAGTTTGATGAAGCCCTCGGCCAAAGGCTTCATCGCCACACCCCAGGACGGGGCCAAAACCCCCACCAGCACCCCCAGCGCGATCGCCACCAGCACCTGCAAGTACAAATGCCGATGCCAACCCCCACCAGGTCGCACCGGCCGCCCCTCATTCGTCATGATCCCACCCCAGGTCCGCCGCCAATCCTCGCGCAAGAGTCGATGCCGACTCCGCGAGTCCCACCCCCGCCCCTCGGCGGCCCGGCGATCCCGCGGACCCGGCATCCCAACCCTACGACAAGACCCATCTCGGCGGAAGCAACCGTGGCCGAGGACGCGAAATCCCCCGCGATCAGGACCCGGGCGGCTTCAACCACGGCCGGGAGAACGCCGGAATGTGACTTCGCCCCGTGCTTGGGTCATAGGGGATCACCTCCGGCCGATCCCCATTCTCGTCCCGGTCCGTCCCGAGCAAACTCCGCAACCGCTGCCGAGCCCGGCCCATCCGAGTCGGAGGGGGCGGAGGAGGAGTCGGGTGGAAGTACGAAGTCGCGGCCGACGGAGCGGTCCCCACCGCCGGAGCCGTCGTCACCCCCGCCGCCGGCAAGTTCGGCTGAGGCTGAGGAGGGACCGGCATCACCGTCGACCCACTCGCCGGCACCACCCCATCGCCCGGAGCCGTCAACGGCTGGGCCCGATACCGAGGCGCCACCAATGGCGCTCGAACGCTCGACGCCGGGGCCACCAACGGCGGAGCCACCGACCCCGCCTCCTGGCCTCCCGCCGCCAACCCACCCAGCAACGTCATCCCCCCCGCCAGGGTCGCACTCCACATCGGGCGCATAAAACGCTCCTCTCGCACCGGGGGGGGAACCACTCGTATCGAATACGACGATTATCGGGATTCCCCGACCCCCGACTTGAGCCCCGACCCCACCCCCCGCCGATCCATCCGAACGATCCGCCACCCCGACGAAGCCCCCGTTCCCCCCACAGACGCCACGGTCCCCACCCCGTGTGGCGAAAACCTTCGAAAAATCCGCCCCCGATACACCCGCCCATCCCCCAACACGAATTCCAGTTCATCCACCGGATCGCGACCCTCACTCAACACCCGACGCAACCCCTCGCCCTCGAAGGTTTCCCCACTCTCCCGCCGCAAAACCATCCGCAACCGTCGACTCCCCGACTCGGCCCCTGGCCCCTCATCCGTCAAGGACAGCCGCCCGGCCCCTCGGTCATCCTCATAGTGGAAGCCCACCGTCCTCATCAACAGGACCGTGAACCCCGCCACCTCCCGATGCTCCAACGGCACACCCGACGCCCGCAGGTCTCGTTCATACGACGACGCCAAGGCCCCCGGCTGGTTCGGGTGGAACAGGTAAGCGATCAAAAGAGAACCATCCACTTCCCGCACATAAGGCGCATAGCGAATATCCGTCGCCGCCAGGGGCGTTGCGATCAACCGCTCCCCCAGCAGGAATGACAGTCGATACGCCAGCCAGTAATCGGCCTGGGCATGACGAACCCCCAACCTTGCCAACTCCGCCCCCAGCGCCTCCTCGGGCGCCCCCACCCCATGAGGGTCCCTCACCGGCCAACCCCCCCGCACCGCCGGACCATACGACAGCCAGCCATTCACCGCCGCCGCCAGCAGGTAAGGCCCCATCAACAACCCCAGACGCCTCGCCCCCAACGCCCAGGCCGTTGGTGCCAACGCCCACGGAGCCGACCACGCCAGCGGCCCCAGATACCGCACCGACCACGCATCCACCGGCATCACCGAAACCAGATACGCCGCCAGAATCCCCGCCCAGATCGACGCACCCAGCAAACCCACCCGCCTCACCTCCCACGGCACCCCCCGCAGCACCAAAGCCCCCGCGCCCAGCAACACCCCCAGCACCAACGACCCCGCCCCCACCACCTGAACCACCCGGAACGCCCCCGGAGCCTCCCAACGCCGCAGCGACTTTTGCTCCTCACCCGGAACCAGAACCACCGCCGACAACGTCCAGGGCAGCGCCGGGTCCATCAGCAGCCGCGCATTCGGAACCAACTGCCGCAACGACGCCCCCGCCTTCCACGTCGACGACGACGCCCCCGCCTGCCTCGGCAGCCACGCCACGAACCCACCCACCGCCAAACCCAACCCGCAAGCCGCCAACCTCCGCAGAATCACCCGCCGCCCCGGCCACCCATCCACCACGCATGCCCCACCAAAAACCAGCAACGCCGGCAAAAACGCCCCGGCGATCAGGTCCAGCGCCGAAGCCCCCAGCGCCACACCCACCCCCGCCCCATACCGCAACCTCGACCAGCGCGACCCCGAAGCCCCATCCAGCAGCCAGAACGCCCCCGCCAGCGCCGTGAAGCACCACTGTCTCGGGGCATAAAGCGCCACCAACGTCACCGCCGCCGGACCCAGCACCACCGCCAAACTCGCCAACGTCGCCGACGCCAACCCCACCCGCTTCCGCAGCACATCCCACACGAACCACGTCAAAAGGAGGTGACCCACCAGCGGCACCACCATCAACATCAACGCGGTCTCACCCCCCACCAGGAACCCCAATGCCACCGCCAACGCATCCAGCGACGACTGCTGACCATCCCCCCACAAAAACCACGACCACTCCCCCCGCAAGATATGCCGAGCCTGCAACCCCACGATCGCCGAATCCGAATGCACCCCCGCCGCATTCCGCAACGCGGGAAACCGAAACGCCAACGATGCCACCAACAGTCCCAAAAACGCCCAGAACGCCCGCCAACCCCCGGCCCCCGGCGTATCTCCCCCACCCACGCCCCTAACCCTCCAACCGGGACGCGGACAACCGCGTGCCAGCCACGTTCACCCCACTGCCAATCACCAGGTCATGGTCATACGCCCAGTCATACAACCGACCCGTCCGCAACGGCCGCAGCACCTCCAGCTCGCCAAATCCCTCCTCGACGAACCAGCCCGACAGTTCCTCGACGGTATGGTGCGACTGATAGGTCGGGGCATACCAATCAAAGTTATCGCAGACCCGTAGCGTCCGGTCCGGATGGTTCGAGAAGTTGGCCACCTTGTTGAGCGTCCGCTTCAACACCGGCACATCCCCCAGAAGCCCAGCCGCCACGCAAAGCGGCTCCAGCAACCGCGCCGGCAACCGCGTCGTGGCCGACCGCAAGGCCGAGTTCACCCACTCCTGGGGCCGCGTGTTCTTCCGATAAAGCCAGACCGCCAGCCGACCCCCCACCTTCACTCTCGCGGCCACCTGGGCGAACGCCCGCCTCGGGTTGGGGCTATGGTGCAGCACCCCAATGGAGAACGCCGCGTCGAAAACTCCCTCGGCCAGCGGCAAATCCAGCAAGTCGGCCTGGGCGATCACCACCCCCGGCATCCCCCGGCAGGCCCGAGCCGCCTGGTCGACCGCCGCGCTCAGGTCCACCCCCACCACCCGCGCCCCATGCCCGCCCAGCAACGCCGCGTACCGCCCTCCGCCACAACCGGCATCCAGCACCAGCTTCCCCGCCAGGTCTCGAGGCTCCATCCCCGTCTTGACCCGAAAAACCGCCGCGTCCTCCTCCGGCCGAACCACGTCATAGCGGTTCCACTGCCGCCCAAAGCTGGCGACATACCGGTCCCCCGCGAATCGCGGAACCCCCTCCACCACTTCCACCCCGGCCCCGCACGCCAAACACCCCAACCGCCCCGGTGCCGAACCCTCCAGAGGGCCCCGCCCGCAGGCTGGACAGCAAAACAATTCCAGGGCCAACCGCTCATCAACCAACATGCCCCCCAGCCTATCACCCCCCCAACCGGCCGTCATCAACCCACAACCGCACCGGCCAACCAGCCACCTCACCGCCTCACCCCAGGAGCCCCCACCACCCGCCTCCGAGGGCCACCCCGGACCTCCTGAAACCGTCAACAACCCCATCCAGGACACTCCCAGCCCGCAAAATCCACTCTCCCGGATTGACTGTTTCCAAAAATCATCCTAGACTTCTTTCTATCGGGATTTGGAGAAAGTCTTCCGGGTCTTCTTGACAACGCGAACCTCCGACTCGAGTCCCGCGTACCAAGTTTGGCCATACCCAGGATCATCCCTCTACGTGTCCGGTCGCGTGGAGACTCGTCCGTCAACTTCCGGCATCCTCCAACCGGAACAGGAGCCTCGCACATCAGCGATGTTGTGCGAGGCTCCTGTTTTTTCCCCCCGGCCGACCATTCCGCCTCCTTAAACGATGGAGCGAACCCTCGGAACCCAGGGGACAACGATGACCCCGGCCGACCCGCTTCCCCCCTGGTCCCAACCCCTGCGCCGCCAACTGGCCCGCGCCTCGTGGAACGGCGTGGCCCCCCACTGGCTCGTCGCCGTTTCCGGAGGCGGTGACAGCGTCGCCCTCCTCCGAATCCTTCACAACCTCTCGCAATCAAACCCTTTATACCTGACAGTCGCCCACCTCGACCACGGTGCCCGGGGCCCTGAAGCGTCGCGGGCCGACGCCCAATTCGTCACCACCCTCGCCGCCAATCTCGGCCTCCCCCTGGAACTTGGCCGCTGGCAACCGACCCGGACCGCCCACTTCGAGGCCGACGCCCGCCGGGCCCGCCTCCAGTGGCTCGCCGAAACCGCCGCCCGTCTCGGAGCCTCGGCGGTCCTCACCGGCCATACCCTCGACGACCAGGCCGAAACCATCCTCCACCGCATCTTCCGGGGAACCGGACCCAAGGGCTTCGCCGGAATCCCCTCCCGACGCCCCCTGACCCCCGAAATCCTCCTCCTTCGCCCCCTCCTGAAAGTCTACCGGGCCGAACTGCGCGACTACCTCCGCCAACTCAACCAATCCTTCCGAGACGACCCCACCAACGCCGACACCACCCGCACCCGGGCCCGCCTCCGCCACGAACTCCTCCCCAAACTCGCCCAGGACTATAACCCCGCCATTACCAAAGCCCTCGCCCACCTCGGCCAGCACGCCGCCAAAGCGCAAAGGGCCCTCCAGCGCCACCTGGCCACCCTCGAACCCACGCTCATCCTCGCCAGAACCGCCCAATCCCTGACCGTGAACCGCCCCGCTCTCCGCAAACTCTCCCCGGCCTGGCGAACCGAATTTCTCCGGAGGGTCTGGAACCGCCAGGGCTGGCCCGAATCCGCCATGACTGCCCAGCGCTGGCAACGCCTCACCGCCGCCATCACCACGCCCCCCCCAACCCGACTCTCCCTCGGCGCCAAAATCGAACTCACCACCACCGAATCCACCCTGACCCTCACACTTCAAACTTCGCCCGACGCCCCCATTCCTCCCATCCCCCTCCCCATCCCCGGTTCGGCCCCTTGGTTGGACGGGCAGATCACCACGACCCTCAACCCCACCACACATCCACACGAACGCATCGACGCCAACCGCCTCTCGCCTCCCCTGACCATCACCTCCCCCGCCCCCGGAGATCGATTCGACCCCCTCGGCCTCCAGGGTCACACGCAACCCCTGGCCGACTTCCTCAGAAACCAGGGAATCCCCCGGGTCGACCGACCGCGAATCCCCCTCATCCGCGACACCCACGGAATCATCTGGGTCGTCGGCCACCGAATTGCCGATCGGGTCCGAATCACCCCCCAAACCACCCAGTTCCTCGGCCTGAGTTATCTCCCCAAGGTCCGCGACGATTAGCCAATACGCATCGTGAACCGTCCTCCTCAACCCTCGGAACCCAGCCCTCCAGGGCGGTCCCCAGCGGTTGCGATTGACCGTCGCCCCCCCCGGCCATACGATCCCGCCGCCCTCCCCTCTCGGGCCAACGCCGCCCTTCGGATTCCACTCCCCTCATGCCCCCAACCCGCCCATCTCCGCGCCTGGCCACCCTCAAACGCCTGGCGTGGTTGGCTCTGGGCGTGGGGACCTTGCTGCGGGCCGCGGCGGCTCTGGCGGCCGAATCCCTCGCCCACCGACGAGGCGAACTCGACCTGTTCCCCGACGCCAGCATCTACTGGCAACTCAGCCGCGCCCTTCGAGCCGGCGCCCCCTTCGCGGTGAACCAGTGGGGCGTCCTCCACTACGCCCTGCGGACCCCCGGCTACCCCCTGTTCCTCGCCGCCTTCCCCACCACGCTCCCCGCCCGGATCGCCCAGGCCGCCCTTGGGGGCCTCGGCGCCTGGATGGTGGGCAAGCTCGCCGGTGCCACCCGACTCGGACCCGAAGTCGCCGCCACCGCCACGATCCTCGCGGCGCTCGACCCCTGGTCGGCCGGCCTCTCGGCGGTCCTCCTCTCCGAAGCCGTCTTCACCCCCTTGATGCTCGCCTCCCTCTGGGGCCTGGCCACCCTCGGGAACCCGGACAACCGCCGCCGCGCGACCCTCCTGGCCCTGGCCACCGGAGCCGCCTCCGGCCTGGCGATCCTGGTCAAGCCCTCCTGGGCCCTGTTCCCCCCGGCCGCCTGCGTGGCCTACCTCGCCGCGACTCCCCGAGTCCTCCGACCCCAAGCCCTCCGCCACGCCGCGACCCTTGCCCTTGGACTGGCCCTGGCCATGGCTCCCTGGTGGGCTCGCAACGCCCACCACTACGAGCGCTTCGTCCCCACCGCGCTCTGGCTCGGCGCCAGCCTTTACGACGGCTGGAATCCGCAAGCCAACGGCGCCAGCAACATGGACTTCCTCAACGCCCCCGACGTCCGCACCCTCGGCGAAACCGAGCAAGACTCCCTCCTCCGCGACCGCGCCCTCCAATGGGCCGCCACCCACCCGGCCGCCACTCTGAAGCTTGCCGCGATCAAGGCCGCCCGTTTCGCCAGCCCCTGGCCCAACGCCGACTCCTTCCGAAACCCCCGGGTCGCCGCCATCCTCGCGGCCTGGACGATTCCGGTGTTCGCCCTCATGGCCTGGGGAACCTGGAACCGCCGCCGAGACCTCCTATCCCTCACCCTCCTGGCCGGCCCGCTGCTCTACTTCGGCCTGGTGCACCTCGCCTTCGCCAGCTCCGTCCGTTACCGAATCCCCGCCGCGCTCCCGGCCCTCGCCCTGGCCGCGCTCGCCGCCCAACGGCTCATCCCTCGGCCGTCCCTCGCAGCCCATTCCCCAGGACGTTCACCCCCCTCGTAGTCGCCCTCGGGCTTCTCTGAACCACGCCGAAATCCAAAGGGGCCAACCGGGTCCCGCCCAAGGAGGGGCGATGCGACACCTGATCCGACGACGCGTCTGGAAGCACCTTTTCTGGGGCCTCCTGGGCATCCTCACCACCGCCGCCCTGCTCCTGGTCCTGGCCTACTCCTACGCCACCGACGGCGAGGCCCTCGTCGCCCGCATCCGCAAGGAATCCCCCCGCTTCCTCCCCGGCTCCTACGTCACCGTCTCCCGGGCCCGCGTCCACCCCTTCATCGGCGAGATCAAGCTCGAAGACATCGCCCTGTGGCAGAACCTCGACGGCGTCGACCGCCTGGCCCTGCGCGCCGGGGGGATCAAGATCAACTGCGACCTCGGCGAACTGCTCCACGGCCGCGTCGTCCCCCGCCAGGTCGTCGTCGGAGGCGCCCGCCTGCTGGTCTCCCGTCGCAAGGACGGCACCTGGAACCTCAAAGGGCTACTGGCCGACCCCTGGCCCGGCCCCGCCCCCGGGCGCACCCCGGCCATCACCGTCCAGAACAGCACCCTCGAACTCGTCGAGGACGCCGAACACCCCCCCACACCCATCCTCCGCGACGTCTCGGTCCGCGTCGAACCCTCCAACGGCCCCGGACCCCTCGCCTTCGAGCTGCACGCCGAAGGCGCCGACCTGTTCGACAACGTCGACCTCGAAGGCACCCTCGACCCCACCACCGGCGCCCTCGCCCTGACCCGTGGCGACCTGACCCGCCTGGTCATCTCCACCCCCCTGCGAGCCCGTCTCCCCGAGGAAGCCCGTCCCTGGTTCGACAAGGTCGGTCTGATCGCTGGAGAGCTCGACCTCGCGTCCACCCGTCTCACCCTCGACCTGGCCCATCCCGAACTTGCCCGCTACGACGCCGCGGTCCGCCTCCGCTCGGCCACCTGGGCCTGCTCCAAACTCCCCTTCCCCCTCAACGACGTTTCGGCCGTGCTGACCGCCCGCGACGGCCGCTTCAGCCTGGAACGCGCCGAGGGGGCCAACGGCAAGACCACCGCCCACGCCAAGGGCGAATACGCCCCCAATGGCGACGCCTCCCTCGACATCTGGGTCAGCGACCTCGACGTCGACCGCCGCCTCCGAGACTGGACCCCGCCCGAGTTCGCCGAGGCCTGGGCCGACTACAAGCCCGCCGGCCTCGTCGGCTTCAACCTCCACCTCGCCAAACCCGCCAGCGGTCCCCCCGACTTCGCCCTGAACCTCGACTGCCGGGACGTGGCGATGGAGTACCGCCACTTCCCCTATCCCCTGGAACACGCCAGCGGCACCCTCACCTGGGACGGCATGCGCAAGATCACCGTCGACGTCCGCGCCAACGTCGGCGGCAAGCCCGCCACCTGCAAGGGCTCGATCCTCCAACCCGGCCCCGACGCCGACGTCACCTTGAACTTCCGGGCCGACGCCTTTCCCATCGACGAGGCCCTCTTCAAGGCCCTGCCCAAGGACGTCCAGCCGGTCGTCGCCCAGTTCCACCCCAGCGGGCGAGTTCGCGTCGAGGAGGTCCGGGTCCACCGAGTTCCCTGGCCCGGAGGACCGCCCGAAGGCAAGGTCGCCGTCGACGCCCGCCTGGCCATGACTCCCGCCGGCCAGTGCGCCATTCGCTGGGACGGCCTGCCCTACCCCGTCAACCAGCTCACCGGCATCTTCGAGATGCACACCGGCCGCTCCGAACGCCAACCCGACCACTGGATCGTCCGCGACATGAGCGGCTGGAACAACATGGCCACCGTCGCCGCCGCCGGCCGCGTCGACCTGATCCACCCCGGCCGCGCCGACGGCCTCAAGGTCGCCCTCAACCTCAATGCCGCCCACCTCCCCTTTGACGAGGAGCTACGCCTGGCCCTGCCCGCCGAGTGGCGAGCCCCCTGGGCCATCCTCAACCCCCGAGGCACCACCGCCGTCGCCGCCAAGATTGACGTCAAGCCCGGCGCCGCGCCCCATTACCTCGTCGAGATCCGCCCCGAGCCCGAAACCCGGATCAGCCTCGAACTGGCCAACGGCGCGGCCAACGGCGGCCCTCTCCGGTTCCCCGCGATGGAGGACATCGCCGGCACCTTCCTCTACAACAACGGGCCCGTCACCATGACCGGCGTCCGCTTCAACTTCCGAGGCGCCCCCGTTGAGTTCCGCTCCGGCGAGGTCCAGGTCTGGGACACCGGTCGCTTCGCCTTGCGCGTCAGCGACCTCTCGGTCCGCAACTTCCGCATCGACGCCCCCTTGCGTCAGCTCATGCCTCCGGTCATGGGCCAGTTCGCCCACCGCCTCGACGAAGCCCGCACCCTCTCCTTCCGCACCGACCTGGGCCTCGGCTGGTCGGGCAAGGCGGGCGACTCTCCCCGCTGCCTCTGGAGCGACGGCCGCGTGGTCCTCAACGACAACACCATCCAGGCGGGCCTGCCCGTCGAACACATCCAGGGGCAGGTCGACGACGTCGGTGGCAGCTTCGACGGCAAGGCCCTCGCCGCCCACGGCGTCCTGAACCTCGACAGCGTCTCGATGCTCGGCCAGCAAGTCACCCAGTTCCGCGCCCCGCTGCGCCTCCAGGACAACCGCGCCACCCTGGGAACCCCCACCGACCCGATGCAGGGACGCCTCCTCGACGGCCAGATCCTCGGCCACGTCGCCATCGGCCTCGAAGCCACACCCACCTACGACTCCGACCTCACCGTCACC
>CBDAVP010000026.1:0-59105 GCA_965201075.1 Isosphaeraceae bacterium
CGGTATTACCTGATCCACATGAGCGAGTTTTACGACCGGCTCTGCGGCGTCATCACCATGATGGCGGCGATCTTCACCGTGACCTGGGTCCAGCGCGACAATGAATTGCTGGCGATGCTGGCCGCGGGCATCGGCACCAAGAGGGTGATTCGCCCGGTGTTGATCTCGGCGGTTCTGGTCAACGGCCTGGCGGTGGCCAACCAGGAGTTCATCCTGCCGATCATCGGCGAGGAACTGCAATTGCGCCCGGCGGACAGCCCGACCAAGACGATCCTGGTGACCGGCCGTGAGGACGAGCGGGGCATCCGCATTGGCGGTCGCGAGGCGTACCGCTCCGAGCAAACCGTGGTACGGTTCAACGTCGACTTCCCCCGAGAGCTGTTCGGCTCGGTCGCCTCGGCCGAGGCTCGCCAAGGGCGATTTATCCCCGTGGGCGATCCCTCGGCGCCGCTCTCAGGCGGGTGGCTACTGCGGGGCGTTCAGTTGAAGATTGGCAAGGATGTCAAGATCGACCAGTCGATCCTCCTGAAGATCAGCCCCGAGGAATTGAAGAGGTTCCCCCCACCCGTCGGCCAGCACAACGCCGTCGAACAGTCGTACCTGAAAGGCGACGCCTACTTCTTCCGGACCAACGTGACGTTCTCGGCCGTGACGCGCAACCGCTCTCAGTGGTATCGCTACGCGACGACTCCGGCTTTGATCGCCGCGGTGCAGGACCCGATTTGCCGGCCGGAATGGTCGGACATCCGCATCTTCATCCACGGTCGATTGCTGCGGCCATTCCTGAGCATGGCCTTGCTGTTCGTCAGCCTGCCGTTGGTGCTGGGGGGCGATGGGCGGAACATGTTCATCAACCTGGGGCTTTCGCTGGGGACTTCGGCGCTGTTTTACGCGGGGGTCTTCTTCGCGCAATACCTGGCGAGCAACCAGGAGATCAGCCCCGAGATGTCGGCCTGGGCGCCTTTGTTCGGGTTCGCCACGGTGGCCGTGGCTCGCTGGGACAAGATCCGCACCTGAGTCAAACGTCAGCGGTCGCGGTCCACCTCGTCGATCGGTGTCCCTTCCCAGGTCCATTCGCCGAATTTCCCTCGGGTGAGGATGCGGTCGGAGCTTCCGGGGGCGGGCGGTTCGTCTCGGCTGGGCAGCCATCGCGCGAGGCCTCGCAAGGTGGTCTGATGCTTCGGGTCATTGGCGAGGTTTCGCCACTCGTTCGGGTCGGTTTGATGGTCGTAAAGTTCCTCCGAGCCGTCGGCGTAACGAATGAAGCGATAGCGGGCGTCGCGTACGGCGTGGTTTCCCTGGTTGTGAGTGGTGATCGCCGGCCAGGGGCGGGGAGTCTGGGCGTTCCACAATTGGGGGATGAGGCTATGCCCCTGGAGGCCCGGCGGGTCGGGTAACGCGGCGAGGTCGAGCAGGGTTGGATACAGGTCAAGTAACTCGACCGGCTGGTCGCAGCGAGCGCCGGCGGCCACCCCCGGGCCGGCGACGATCAACGGGACTCGGGTGGACCGCTCCCAGAGCGAGTTCTTGCCGGTGATCCCCTTTTCGCCCAGGTGCCAGCCGTGGTCGGACCAGAGGACGACGATTGTTGAAGAGGCTCGGCCGCTGGCGTCGAGGGCGTCGAGGACCCGGCCGACCTGGCTATCCATGAACGACGTGGAGGCGAGGTAAGCGCGAACCAAAGAGGCCCATTCCCCCTCGCGACCCAGCCACGTAAGGCGTGGTTCGGGCAACCGCCAGTGGAGTCGCCAGGCGAAGTCGGGTACGTCGTCGCGGTCGTCGTCAGGGCTGGGCGGAAGTTGGAGGCCGTCGATGGGGAACAGGTCGAACCATCGCTGGGAGGCGAAGCAGGGGACGTGCGGTAGGCGAAATCCCGCGGCGACGAACGCGGGGCGGTCGTGGGGACTGGCCAGCCGGGCGATGGCCGCGTCAGCGATCTTCCAGTCCGCCTGGATGCGGTCGTCCTCGGGAAAAACGCCCCAGTCGACGGCTCTCATCGGGCTGGGTGTCGGGACGATCTTGGCCTTGGGGAGTGGGACGGCTCCCGAGTCGCCCCAGTGCATCGCCTCGGAGGCGCGGCCCTCGGGGAGGATCGCGCCGTCGTGGAAGACCTTGCCGGCGACGGAGGTCGTGTAGCCGGCGGCGGCGAAGGTCTGGAGCAGCGTGGGACGGTCCTGAGTCGCCGCGACCGAGCGCAGGCCGGGTTTCAAGCCGTAAATGCCGGTCGTCGAGGGGCGTAGGCCGGTCAGGACGCTGGTGCGCGAGGGGTTGCACAGTGGCGCCTGACAGTGGGCGTTGGTGAATAACGTCCCCCTCGACGCGAGGCGGTCGATGTGGGGCGTCCGGGCCTGGGGGTGACCGTCCAGGCAGCCGACCCAGTCGTTCAGGTCGTCCACGGCGAGGAACAGGACGTCGGGATGTTGGGCGGGGGGCGCGGCCGGCTGGGACAGAGCCAACAGCAAGACGAGTGGACTGTGGAGGATCATCCAGGTGGGTTTCCGTCGGGAGGGTTCCGGGAGTCGTTTCCCAAGCTGAGCAGGCCCCGAGCGAAGTTGCCAGCCGTCTACGCCTGGCGGCGGCGGAGAGGACCGCTAGAATCGGGGGGCTCGTGGAACTCTTCCCTGGTTGAGCCCCTGGAGCGATCAACCGATGCGCAAGCACTGGCGAGGGGCCGCGATCCTGGCGGTGTTGCTGGCGAGCCTGGGGGCAACGGCCTCGTGGGCGGGCCCGATGTCGCCGCCGAGGCCCAACGTCGTGGTCATCCTGGCCGACGACCTGGGCTACTCCGACCTGGGTTGCTACGGCGGCGAGATCGCGACGCCGAACCTCGACGCCCTGGCGGCCGACGGCGTCCGCTTCACCCAGTTCTACAACACGGCGCGGTGCTGGCCCTCGCGAGCGGCGCTGCTGAGCGGTTATTACGCCCAGGAGGTCAACCGCGACCCGGCTCGCACGCGACCGCCCTGGGCCACGCTGTTGCCCGACCTGCTGAAGCCGGCGGGATATCATTCGTACCACTCCGGCAAGTGGCACGTCGACGGCCCGGTGCTGAAGGCGGGCTTCGAGCACTCCTACCAGATCGGCAACCAGTTCAGCCACTTCTCGCCCAAGGACGACGAGATCGACGACCGTCGCCTGACCCGCGCGGCCACCGACGCCGACTATTACAGCACGGTGGACATCGCCCGCCACGCCTCGGACTGGCTGACCACGCACGAGTCCGAGCACCACGGCGAGCCGTTCTTTCTGTACCTGGCCTTCACCGCCCCGCATTTCCCCGTGCAGGCGCTACCCGAAGATATCGACCGCTACCGAGACCGCTATCTCGACGGCTGGGACGCGATCCGCGACCGCCGCTGGAAGCGCCAGCGAGAATTAAAGGTCTACGAGGACGCACTCTCGGCCCTGGAACCCGGCACGATTCCCGGCTGGAATCTGTCGGAGGCGGCGCTCGTCGCCAGAGTCGGACCCGGCGAGGTTGGCCACGCCGTCGCCTGGGACACCCTGAACGCCGAGCAGCGACGGTTCCAGGCGACCAAGATGGCGCTCCACGCGGCGATGGTCGACAGGTTGGACCAGGAGATCGGCAAGATCCTCCGCCAACTGAACGACTCCGGCCATGATCGGGACACGATCGTCTTCTTCGCCTCGGACAACGGCGCCAGCGCCGAGCAGATGATTCGCGGCGCCGGCCACGATCGGTCCGCCCCGGCCGGCTCGGCCCTCACGCACCTTTGCCTGGGTCCTGGTTGGTCGTCGGCGGCGAACACCCCGTTTCGCCTACACAAATCGTGGACGCACGAAGGGGGCATCTCCACACCGTTGATCGTCCGCTGGCCCGCCGGCCTCGCCGCCCGGGGCGAGTTGCGGCACGCCCCCGGCCATTTCGTCGACATCGTGCCAACCCTGCTGGAACTGGCCGGTCTGACCGCCCCCGAGACCTTCGCCGGATTGCAACGTCCCCCCCTGCCCGGCCGCAGCCTGGTCCCCGCGTTCGCCGCCGACGTCGCGACGCCCCACCCACCGATCTACTTCAGCCACGCCGGGAATCGGGCGCTGCGGGCTGGCGACTGGAAGGTCGTCGCCGCCGGGCCCGACACGCCCTGGAGCCTTTACAACCTGGCCCACGACCGCGCCGAGGCCAATGACCTCGCCGCCGAACGTCCCGACACGGTCCGCGAACTGGCGGGTCGCTGGCAAGAACTTGACGAACGCTACCGACGCGAAGGGGCCAGCGGCTCGCCGTCCCCCGCGAGCCCCTGAAACCGAATTGGCCTTTCCTCCGACGTTCCTCCCGGAGCCCCATCCCAATGCGTCTTGCCCCGGTCCTCCTGCTCGTCTCGCTGGCCGTCCCCCCTCTCCGAATCGTCCGGTCACGACCTGCCGTTCCACATTGGCACTTACACCTCTCCAGGCGGAAGTCGGGGAATCTACCTGGCAAAGGTCAACACCCACACCGGGGACCTGTCGGAGCCGAAGCTGGTGGCCGAGGCCGAGAACCCGAGTTACCTCGCCAGGCACCCGAAGCTGCCGGTCCTCTATGCAACGAAGGAGGTCGACGAGGGGCGGGTCGTCGCGTTCCGCATTCATTCGGATGGCACTCTGGAGCGGCTGAACGAGGAATCGTCCCGAGGGGCCCACCCCTGCCACCTGGCCGTCGACCCTTCGGGGAAGGTCTTGCTGGTGGCGAACTATTCCGATGGGTCGTTCGCGGCGCTCCCGATCCGCGAGGACGGCTCGTTGAGCCCGGCGTCGTCGGTGATCCGGGATGAAGGGAAAGGTCCGAACGCCGAACGCCAGAAGGGGCCGCATGCCCACGGAATTTACCCCGACACCCTGGGCCGGTTCGCCTACGCCTGTGACCTGGGGATCGACCGCGTACTGGTCTTCCGCCTCGATGCGGTCGCCGGCACCTTGACGCCGAATGACCCGCCGGGCGTGAACCTGGCCGCCGGCTCGGGCCCCCGCCACCTGACGTTGTTCGGAGGGGGGAACTACGCATTTGTCAACGGCGAACTCGACAGCTCGATCACGGCTATGAGGGTCAACCATGAGGCGGGAACCCTGAACGCGTTCCAGAGTCTCTCCACGCGGTCCGAGGCCCACGCCTCGACGCCCAACACCACCGCCGAGATTGCCTGCCACCCCAAGAACCGCACGGTCTACGTGTCGAACCGGGGAGATGACAGCCTGGCGGCCTACTCCGTCGCCGAGGATGGCCGGTTGGCCTTGCTGGGGGTCGAGTCGGCGGGCGTCGCCGAGCCCCGGGGCTTCGCGATCGAGCCAACCGGACGTTACCTGGTCGTCGCCGGTCAGAACAGCGGCCACCTCAACGCCCTGGCGATCGACCAGGCGACCGGACGGCTCAAGCCTGGCAAGTCGAAGGTGGCCGTCCCCTCGCCGGCGTGCATCCTCTTCGCCGCCCCTTGAGTTGACGAAGGGCCACGGCCGGGAGTCCCCGGGCGCAGTGGGCTGACGGGGGCGGGTCGACGGGTTATGATGAAAGTGGCGGGCGATCTGGCCGCGGGTCGCCCCGTTTCCCCCCATCGCTTTCTGGGATCACTCGCGAGCCGTTTCGGCTGGGGGCGGTTTTCATGCGTCGACACTTCCTCGGAGGGTGCCTGCTGATTTGCCTCGCATCAGTGGGCGGGACCGCCGGGGCGAGTGATGCGTCAAAGGGGGAAGACCTGCTCAGATCCCGTCATTTGCAACGGGTCAAGAGTTTATACGTCCTGACGACCGCCGAGGAGGAGGCCCTGGGAAAGCTGGACGACTTCCGTGCGGCGTATGACGCTTACTTCAAGGCCCAGAACCGCTCCGACGAGTTCGAGCAGGCCGAGCAAATGCTCAAGGCCACCAACGCCGAACTCTCGCAAGTGTCCCGCCAGGCCAGTTCGCTCCGGGGCCGGGCCGGCTCCCTCTCTCGTCGCAATCGCATGCAGGCCCAGCAAAGCCTGCAGGCCCGCTCCATGCTGCCCGAGGTCCAGGAGTATGAGGCGCAACTGAAGGCTCAACTCAATGAGTTGAAAACGCGGCAGCCCAAGGGGGACGACAAGAAAAACGCCGCCGCTGACCTGAAGAAGACCAAGGACGAATGGACGGCGCAATTGCGAGTGGCTCGCGACGCGCTGGACCCGGTCATCAACCAGTATCGCGAACTGTCCCACGACCGCGACGTGAAGCTTGCGCTGGAAGCGATCCGGGTCGAGAACAAGACTCTGCTGAAAGTGGCCCCGTCTCGCAAATTTCTGGAAGCGGTGAAGTTGGTCGAAGGGTCAAAGGCCGCCGCCCACGTCCTGTCGCCTACGCACGCGCCCCGATCCAACACCTCCGCCAACCCCTGACCCTCCCGAATCGCCCCAAATCCGCTTCCGGTTAATCTCCGGTGACACTCGCGGTCCGATGGAGCAGTCTGGAGTGCGTGAAGTCGGGCGAAATTGGGACGCCGAGCGGCTGGGGTCGCGCGGCGGATGGGGCCCGTACGCGCAATGGCCCGAGGGGGGTGGCGATGTATGACGCGGCGATTATCGGCGGGGGAATCGCGGGGATGGCCACCGCGGCCCGCCTCCAGGCCCGGGGCCTGACCACCGTGGTGCTGGAGGCCCACGGCCAGCCCGGCGGTTGCGCGGGGTTCTTCCGCCGACGGGGCTTCAGTTTCGACGTGGGGGCGACGACGCTGGTCGACTTCGGCCCCGGCGGCGTCGGCGGCGAACTGCTTGACGCCGTCGGCCTGGAGGGCGTCGAGGGGGAGGCCCTGCCCGGCTATGTCGCCTGGATGCCGGACCGGACGGTCACCCTGCACGCCGACCCGGCCGCCTGGTCCCGAGAGCGGCTGAGGGCCTTCGGCGAATCGCCGGCGCATCGCTCGTTCTGGGCTCTGCTGGATCGGCTGGCCGCGGTCTTCTGGAGGGCCAGCCGTAGGGGCATCGCCCTGCCAATCCTCGGCCCCGCCCAGGCCTTGAGGGCCGCCCTGGCGATCGGACCGACCGGCTGGCCGCTGACCCGATACCTCCACTGGACCCTGGCCGACGCCCTGCGGTCGTGCGGCCTGGAGCAGGACTTCGCGTTGAAGGGGTTGCTGGGAATGCTGGTCGAGGACACGGTGCATAGTTCCGTCGAGCGGGCCCCGTTGATCAACGCGGCGCTGGGGATCACGATCCGCGGGGCGGGCCTGAGGAGGGCGACGGGGGGGATGCGCGGGTTCTGGAAGCAGTTTGTGTCTCGGTATCGGTACCTCGGCGGCGAGCTACGAGTCGGCTGTCCGGTGACGAGGGTCCAGGGACGAGCCGGGGCGTTCCTCTTGGAGAGTAAACGCGGAGTCATCGAGGCATCGCAGGTCGTCGCGGCGGTCCCGACGACCGTGGCCGCCCGGATCGGGCCCCCGCCCGTGGCCGAAGCGCTGAAACCAGTTCTGAGACGCGATGCCGGCGACGAGGGAGGCGCCATCGTGGTCTTCCTGGGAGTGCCCGAGGCCGAGGTCGCCGGTCGCGAGTTTACGCATCATCAGATCCTGCACGATTACGACCAACCACTAGGCGACGGGAATAACATGTTCGTGTCGGTGTCGGCCCCCGGCGACCTCGAAAGCGCTCCGGCCGGCCATCGAGTGGTGATGCTCTCGACCCATTGCGAGCTGGAACAGTGGCGAGGACTGGCGCAGGACGCCTACCAGGCCCGAAAGGAGGCGATCGGCGACCGACTGATCGACCTGGCCCGGAGGGTTTACTCCAACCTCGGCCGATCGGCAATCGTCCGCGAGGTCGCCACGCCTCGGACCTTCGAGCGGTTCACCGGACGGCCCCTTGGCGCGGTGGGCGGGGTCCGCCAGTGCCGGGCCAACGCGAACCAGAACGCGGTGCCGCACGACCTGGGCGTGGTCCCTGGCTTCTGGCTGGCCGGCGACGGCACCTGGCCGGGACTGGGGACCGTCGCCGGCTGCCTGGCCAGCCGGATCGTCGCCGAAGGGGTGCTCGCCCAGGCGCCGAGGCGGGTGATCGTCCCTGGGAGACTTCCGGCATGGGCCGGGGGGGCGATCCATGCCGGCTGACCCGGAACTGCCGAGCCTGGAAGACCTGGGCGCCGACCTCCTGGAGACGACCCGTCGGCAGAGGCGACTGGCGTTGATCCGGCCAGCTCTGGGGATCGCCGCGTATTCGCTGGCGGCGGGGCTGGGCCTGTGGTGGGCGACCCCGTTGCTGGTGTTCCTGACCTTCATCGCCGTGGTGACCGCCACCCATGACGTCGTCCACGGCACGTTGGGACTGACTCGTCGGCAGACGGATTGGGCCCTGTTCGCACTCGGGGCGACCCTGCTGGAAAGTGGCCACGCCTACCGGTCGACGCATCTGCGCCACCACCGAGTTTTCCCCGGGCTGGACGACCCCGAGGGAGACCCGGCTCGTCGGGGGATCGTCGGCGCGATCCTGGACGGTCCGCTGTTTCTGCCGAGGTTGTGGTGGTGGGCCTATCGACGCGCGCGACCCCGTGGCGCCGAGCGTCTCTGGCTGCGAGCCGAGGCGGGTTGGGCCCTCGGGTTCCTGGTCGCCTCGCTGGCGCTGTTGCCGATCACCGCCGCGCCGCTGGTGTACGCCTTGCTGGTGATCGTGGGCAGTTGGGTTTATCCGCTGCTGACGGTCCACCTGCCGCACCGCCACTACGGAGACACCCCCTTGACCCAGACGCACACCCTGCGGGGCCGCATCATCCCCTCCCTGTTTCTGGAATTGACCTACCACCTCGAGCACCACCTGTATCCGGAGGTCCCCAGTCACAACCTCCCGACGCTGTCGAACCGTCTGGACCCCCTGTTGCGAGAGGCCGGCGTTGAGCCGAAACGTGTTCCCTGACCGCGTCGTGTTGAGGGCGGCCTCGGTCGCCATCCTTTGAGGTCTACCCTTGTCCGAGGAAGGTCATCAATGGCCGGGGTGGGCATGTTTCGGGTGATGAGCGGCCGGGTGGTTGCCAGCGGGGTGTGACGCGGCGGGGTTGAGGGTTCCGTCGGGGAGCGTCGAAGGGTGCGGGTGTCCAAGGGCGTGTCGGGCCGCCTCCAGGACTCCGGCGCCGTTGGTGGGGTCATTGGCCAGGTCTTGCAGCCATGACCGGATGTCGGGGGACTGCGACGCGAGGCCGGCGAGTTCCTGCAAGGCCGCGCCACGTTCCAGGGGGTTGAGGGCCTGGTTCCCGGCGGTGGTCATCAGTTCGGACAGTTGCTCGGCCGCCTGGTGCCGTGGCCTCCGGAACGCCCCCGGGGCACCCCCCGGCGCGGGCTGCGGACCCATGACCCCCTCGGCCAGCAGGCGTTCCAGGCGGATCATGCGCTCCGAAAGGTCTCGCAGTCGCGTCAGGACCGCCTGATGACGTTCGGCGGCACGCCCCGCGGCGACCTCGTCATCGCCGGCCACGCCCGGGGGCATTTCCTCCAGGCGCGTCTGAAGCTGGGCCAGGGCCGTGCCGTTGCGGGCCAGGGCCAGACGCATCTCATTCAGGAGCGTGGCGCCGGGGGCGGGGTCCTGGGGCTTGCGGGCCTCGAGTCGTCGAGCGATCGCGGCGACTTCCTCTTCCATCCGCTCGATCCGCTCAAGAGCCGGTGGGTTAGCGCCCCGGGCCGCCCCTTCGGGCCCCCGGACCGCGTCCTCCAGACGGCGCAACTGCGCGACGAGGGCGGCGTCTCGGCGGGCGAATTGGTCTTCGAGTTGCCGCCGACGGGCCCTTTCGGCCAGCCACCAGGGGCCGAAAACCACCAGGACCAGCGCCGCCGCGGCGACCAGGCGACGGGTCGGCCGCCATGCCAAAGCGGCTTTTGCCGGAGGGGGAGCCGCGACTGCGACCGGAACCGGCACCCGAGGGGCGAGGTCGAAGCAAGCCAACGTCGTATCGGACAGCGAGGCCCGGGTCAACTCGCGGGCCGCGGCCAGCCGTTGGCTCGCCTCGCTCCCCGGGTCGGCGAGATCTTCCCGCAGGCGGTCTCCGCCCTCGACGGACCTGCCGGCCAGGTAATCGACCAGTTGTCGAAGCCGAGTGGTCATCGCAGGGGCCAGCTCCTCGGGGTCAGGTGGGCGAGGCAGACGACCCAGGGCTCCATCCATTCGGCGACCAGGTTCATCAGGTCGCGGGGGCCGCGGATCGAGCGGGGCTCTCGCCCCAGTCGCTCGGCGGCGAGTCGCAAGATCCTCGCCGATTCCTCGCGGAGAAGCCGGGGGTCCTTACGACGGATGGCCCTCTCCCAGTGCGGCTCGGAGAGGAGGTGGAACAGGCACCAGAACTGCTCGGGGTCCAGGGGTTGGGACTCGGGGCGGCTCCGCCGTGCGTCGATTTCGCGTCGGGCGTGAGTGACGGCCGCGAGGTAGGCGGCCAGGGCCAGTTCCTCACGCCCGGGCACGTCAAGGTCGACCGGTCGGCCGCCCGTTTCCATCAGGATCACGGCCAGGTGGCGGATGGTCATGGCATCGCCGCGAATCCAGCGGGTGACGGCCGAGCGGTCGACGCCGACGCGCCGGGCCAGTTCCTCGTGAGACCAGCCCAGGGCACGCAGCCGTCTCAGGAGCCAGCGGCCGATGGCGGCGGAACAGGCCGCGGCCGGGGCGTCCAGGAATCGCCGCTCCAGGCCCTCGGCGAAGGCCGCGCCCAGTCCCGCCTCCTCGACGACCTCGGCTACGATCCGGCGATAAATGTCGCTGGGACGGGGCGGACCCCCGGCGTGGTCGGACCGCCGCGAGGCCCCAGCCTCCGGTTTCGCGCCGTCCGGGTTTCGGCCCGGGTCGCTCGTCTCGGTCTCCGGCTCGCCCATCGCACCCTCACGATCCCTGTCCCACGCCCCGCCGGCGCAAGGTCGCCTTGTTGGGATGATTCTAATCCACCGCCCCTCCGAGTTGGTGAGCATGTCTCACCACCGGGGCCCGCATGCCCGGCTAGCCTGGTCGGAACCGTCGAGAAGTCCGTTCCCGGGCTCTCGTCTCGATGGTGAGGAGTAAGCCCGATGGGATTCGCCATCGACCGCCTGATTCGTGTGTCATTGCTGGGCCTGGTCGTGGCCTCGGCCGCCGCCGTGGAGCTCTCGAGGCTCCCCCCGCCTCCGACGCGGAGGGTGGCCTCGCCCGGGCACTACGTCCAGGTCGAGGAGTTCCGGCCCGGCTGGGGTTTGACCGGTAGCCTTTGGGTCGACGTCAACACCGGGGCAAGGGTCCGACTCCCCGAGCCCCGGCCCGCGATCTTCGGGGAGGCGAGCGCCTCGCCCTGGACCGGCGACGACGGCCGCGGCCAGGTCGTCGGACGATGGTTCGGGCCGGACGGACGCGCATCCTGGCGATACGGGCTGGCCAGGAGAAGCTTCCCTGACGGCGCGCGGATCGACTGGCTGGAGAGCGAGGTCTTCCCGCTGGGGGCGCCGTGCTGGGCCCCCGGTCCAGGAGCCCTCGTCCTGTTCGCGGGCCTGGACGGTGGTCTCCACCGAGCCGACTTCGAGCCGGCCAACCGAGAGGGCACCGCCTCGGGAGGTACGATCCGCCCCCTGGGTTGGCGTACGGGAGCGCCGTCGCGGGCCTTCGTCTTTCGCGATCCGTGCTGGCCGACAATGCAAGGGTTCGAGCGGATCGTCCTGGTCTCGTTGAGGGAAGACCCTGGCGGGCCCCCACTGCATAGCCTCACGAAGTGCCGGCCGACATGGCTCCGCCTGAGTCCCGGGGCCGACACGATCGAGGAACAAGGCCCCCTGCTCCTCCCCTCGGCGGTGCCGCAATCGCGAGAGATCCGTCATCCCCGCCTGGGACACGAGCCTGGCGGCGGCTTCCTGCTGGCCTATCTGTCCGGAGAGGACGACACCACCTACGACCTCTACCTCACCAGGCTGGAACTCGACGCCGGGGGCCGACCTCGGCCGGCCGGGCCCGGAAACCAACTGGCCGGCGGCTGCCTCGTCTCATTCCCTCCCACCTTTTCGGATGACGGACGCTGGATCACCGTTCTCCAACAGTCGGGATCGGGCGCCCCGACGGTCCGACGTCTGGCGGTCTCGACGTCCACATGCCTCAAAACGCCTGGTTGAGCCCGAACCAGAGGACCGGGCCACGCCCGCGACCCAGACCCACCGGCTGCGCCAGGTCGAAACGGACCGTGGCGCGTTCCAGGAACGAGAACAGGGCCACGTCCAGCCGCAGTCCGCCACCGATGCCCGAGACGACCGGACTCCAGCCGTCGCGGAAATACGTCGCCCCCACATCGTAGAAGATTGCCCCGGAGAGGTTCTTCGCCCCGAGAACATGGTCCAGGACGTCGGTCTCCATCTCCCTCCAGATCGGGAATCGCCACTCGGCCGTCGCCAGCAGGACCGAGCTTCCCAGATACTGGCTCAGATCCAGCGCCCTGAGCCGCATTCCGCCGCCGAGTCGGAACAACGGTTGATCACTCGGTGACCCATAACCGCCGTAGGCCCGCAAGGCGAACCGCGTGCGGGACCAGTAGCCGTGGCCCGGTGGGATCGGGAAAATCTTGGCCGCCTGGCCGGTGACGCGCACGTAGTTGAAGGCCGAGCCCAGCAGGCTGTTACCGTACTCGGCGCTGGCTTCCAGAAGGTGCCCCTGGACCGGGTCCCAGTAGGGAAACTGGGTGTTCAGGCGGAACCGGACCCCCACCGCGCCGAGGTAGGCGTTAACTGGCCGACCGTCGTCGCCGGGCCAGAATTCATTGCCCAGGCCGTAATACAACTCGGCGAACCCGGCGTCGTCGACCAGGAAGCTGGAAGTGGGCAGGAACGTGTAGTGCAGGAACGCCCGGCCGCCGGAGTGCCTCCGGTCGTTGTAGAAGTTGTAGAGCCCTTCCTCGTAGAAAAATCCCGAGGAGAATCGCGGCCAGGGGAAGTGTAGCAAAGTGGCCTGGCCGCCGAAAATCGCCTCGTTCAGGGCCGGCTCGGTCCCCGCCCAGCCGGTGACCTGCCAGCGCTCCAACCGCTGAGCGCCGACCTTGAACCCGCCCCGGGCGTACATGTCGACGAACGGGCCGGCCACGATCGAGGGGCGGTCAAACGCCTGAAACTGGCCGGACTCGTCCATCGAGGTCATCAACGGCGTGAACCGCCAGGCGACCTCGGGCCGCCAGCGGTTGTTGTCGGGCTTGGCGTCGAGCAAGGCGTGATCGGGGTCCACCGTCACCTGCGAGACCTTGCCGGGCGAGGTCAGCGAGACGGCCCAGGTTTTGGCGTCCTTGCGCTCGACCCGGGCGCCGGGGGTCTCGTAAGAGCCACGGTCGGGCCAGATTGGCACGCGGACCTCGTTCTCTCCCGAGCGGCACATCAAAACCGTCGGCTCGACCATCGCCCCATCCTGACGCAAGACGACGGTCACCGGGCGGGCGTCGCCACCGCCGGGCTCGACAGGGCCGACGGTCACTCCGCCGACGGCCCAGTCGGTCTCGGCGTGGTTGATGATCCAGCCGTCCAGGAACGCCGGCCAGTTCCCGGCGGGGTCGTATTCGTTCAACTCCCGGCGGAAGTCGGCGTAATGAAACGTCTCGAATGCGTATTCGCGGTAAATGCCTCTCCAGAAGTCGAAGAACCGTTCCTCGCCCAGGCGGTTGCGGATCATCTCGACAATCTTGCCGCCCCGGTCGTAGGCCAGGCTGAACAGCGAACCCAGATCCCCCATCGCCTTGAGGTCCTGGATCACCGGCCCGCCGTTGCCCCGGGCCCTCCAACCGTAATACCCGGCCAGGCGGAGGTCTTCGCGTCCAATCGTCGGCAACCAGGTCAGCCCCCTGGGCCAGACGATCAACGGCGCGTTACGCCCGTACTTGGTGTCGAGCCTCATGGCCGTGAAACTGTTGACCAGGCCCTCGTCCATGAACGTCTCGGCGTAGCCATCGGTCCCCACGGCGTTCCACCACCACTGATGGCAGGTTTCGTGGGTGACCAGGTGGTCGATGTAGCGGACGCCCGCGGCGGGCAGGCTCATCACTCGTCCGTCGAGCTGCACCAGGCCCGAGCACTCGTTGCCGTTCCAGCCGAAGAACGAGCAGGCATACTCCATCTCGTCCTCGGCATAGGGCCCGAACCAGCGCTCATAGAGCGGCAGCACCTCGGCGGCGAATTCGAGGATGTGCTCGGCGTTGGCCCCCTGCCCCGGCAACGACGCCACGCGAACCTTGATGCGCCCGACCTGGCGCTCTCGGACCTCGAAGCGATCGGAGCAGACCAGGGCGAAGTCCCGAGCCGGGCGATTGGTGGCGATCGTCAGGCGTTGCCAGCCCGGGCTGGGCGTCTCCCGGCGGGTGATCCTCCCGGTCGAGGCGACCTGCTGGGCCTCGGGCGACTCAAACCTCACGGTGTAATGACCGGCCTCCTGGTGCCAGGGCTGGTGCCAGGGGACGAACGGAGTGCGCTCCCAGCCGCCGCCATCGTGGTGGGCCAGGATCGGATACCAGTTGGTCAGATACGTCACCCCCTGGCGATTCCCCCACCGCCCCCACTGCTCGGGAAGGCTGAGCGTGAACGCCAGATCGGCCGAGACCGACGCCCCTGGCTTCAAGGGCTCGGCCAGGGGAACGACCAGAATCGTGTCCATTTGCGGGTCGAACGAGAACGGCGCGACCTTCCCCGCGACCCGAACTTCCCGCACCGTCATGCGGCGGCCGACGGGGTCCATCGCCTCCTCGGGGCTGAGGCGCAGGACTTCCATCGTCTTGGACAGGATCGGCTTGTCCCCCTCGGGGACCTTGTAACGCGGGTAGACGTGGAAGACCAGTTCCGAAACCGGCTGGTTGGTTCGGTTGGTGAACCGGACACGCTCTCGGGCAACGACCAGGCGGGCGGCGGGGTCGAGCCGGGCGTCGATCTCGTAGCGAGGCAGTCCGGCGGGGACCGGCGGAAGGCCGCCCTTGGCTTTGCCCTTCTCGGTCTCGGCCGCCGCCGGGGTCGAGGGCTTCGGCGCGAGGGGGCGAGCCTCGGCGGGCGGAAGTCCCACCGGCGGCAGGTCGTCGTCGCCGGCGCTCGCGAGGGCCGAATAGGCCAGGGCGAGGCAGGCGAGCATCCAGCAGGCGATCCATCGCCGTCGCAAAATCATGGGGCCGGGCGGGGGGAGCCCGTCCTCGGGGGAAAGGGCCTCGGCCGGGCCCGATCGCCCGTCGCCGCTCGGCCTGCCAGCGGCGCGGTATCCTACCGTTTTCGGCCTCCGACGCCACCCCGACTCTGCGTTGGCCGAGCCTCAACGCCCAACCGATTCCTCAATTCTGGCTGAAGTCCAGAACCCGGATCGATTCCTTACCCAGCGGGTCCTTGAGGAACTTGCCGTGGCAGTGCGGGCAGAGGTCGAAGCGGAACTCCCGGGACAGCGAGGCGTCCAGGTCGTCGGCGCTGGATTCCTCGCGGAGCAGTTCCGAGATCGCTTCCATGTGGTCGTCGTCGAGGTCCGACTCGGTGATCTGGTTCGGATCGAAGCCGGCGAAGGCGGAAATCTTGACCACGAAGCGGGGGTCTCCCGAAGCGGTCAAGTCCTTGCCGCACAGATCACACGTGAAGTGGACCATCAGCGTCGCGTCCTTCAGTGGGTGACCGATCGGCCCGATCGGCGAGGGGTCAAGGACTCGATTCTAACCCGACCCGCCGGAGGGGTCCAAGCCTGCTTCCCGGCCTTTTTTTCCAACCGCCGCCAGCAGGACGACCAACCCCAGCGCCGTCAGGGACACCCCGCCGCCCACCCGGACCTCAATCGGGTCATACCTCAACGTGACGAGTCGCGCCCCCCGCGGCACCTCCAACGAGAGCCAAACCCCCCGGTCGGCCCCGACCGCCGCAGGACGACCATCCACCGAAGCCGTCCACCCGGGGGCATGGGTCTCGTCCACGACCAAGCGGCCGCCGGGCCAGGTCGCCTCCACCGTCACGACGATTTTCGAGGGATTGTCACTGACCACGCGACGAGGCAAACCGGGGTCGGCGTCGAGGCGGGCGATCCAGACGGCTCCCACCTTCTCGACGACAGCAAACGTCCCAACCGGAGGCGGCGAGGCCCCCACGACCGCCGAAACCCTCGCCGCCGCCAGGCGATCCTGGGCTCGCAAGACCCCGGCCCAGGTAATGGTCCGCCGGCTGGTCCGTTCCACCCGGCCCCGCTCGGGCTCATACAGGGGGGCGAACCAGGAAAGGCTGTCGGCCAGTTCGATCGAGTCATAATTACGCACGTCGGACAGCCCGTAACGCATCAAGAGGTTCGGCGGCAGTTCCGCCCCCACCGCCAGGCAGCGAAACGGGGGAGCCGCGACCCGTTGAAGGTGGCGGATGGCCTCGCTTTCGGGCCGAAATTGCTTCGGATCGATCGCCGGGTTCAAGCCAACGCCAAAGGCCAGCAAGTCCGCCAGGGCGATCCCCGCCACGCCCGCGCGGACGGCCTTCGGAGCGATGCGGCCCCGTCGCAACGCCGTCGCCAGCGCGGCCAGGGCCAGCAGTTGGGCGGCCTGGGCGCCATAATAGAGGGGGACAAACGCGCGGGCTCGTCGAGCCTGATCTTCGGCGCGTTGTCGATACCTTTCGGGGTCGGCGCCGGGGGTCTCGACGGCGGTTTTGCGGAAATGGTCAAGGGCGCGTGCCCGCAACTTCGGCCCGGCCAACGTCCACCAACCCGCCGACGCGATCAGCAGCAGGACGGCCCCAACCGACCAGGCACCCACCCAGATCCGCCAGCCCCGGCCCGTTATCGCCCTCGCGGCCAGCCGATCCAGGCCGATCCCGCCCAGCACGACCAGGCCGAAGGCGACCCAAAGCACGAGCCGACGGTTGTCGGTGACTTCCAGCACCGGCAGGGCCCTCAGCAGATTCGCCACCGGGGGAATCGCGAAGGCCCCCAGCGCCCCGACCCCGATCAGGACGCCCAGGAACCCAGCGACCGGGACATCTCGACGGCCTTGCCACCCCAGAGGCGCCAGCCAGATCAACGTGGCCAGGCCCGCGAATCCGCCGGCTGACTCGTTGAGGTTCTGCACCCCCAGACCCCTCGCCAGGTTCGGCAACCCTCGCGACTGACCACCAAAGGCATACGGCCAGGCCGTGCAGACCGATTCCAGCAAACGGGGCCGCTCCAGGGCCCACGCCGAAACCTTCTCCACAGCGCGGTCGGTCCAGACCGGGCTGAGGGCCAGATACCCCGCCAACGGGACAATCGCCACGGCCGCGAGCGCAATCCCCAACGCCACGCCCAAACCCCAAATCCAGATACCCTTCCCCTCCCTCCTCCAGAGCCGCCACGCCACAAAGGCCGACAACGCCAACATCCCGTGAGCCGCGACCTGAACCTGACCGGCCAGAAACGAGCCTCCCACCGCAATCGCCAAACCCGCCAGGGCCCGACCGCCGGGCCGGGCCAAGACCCGGTCGGTCGCCAGGAATAGCCAGGGGAGCCACGCGGCGACACCAGCCGAGGGGAACAGCAACCACGCCATCAAGAATCCACAAAGCGGGAACGCCAGGCCCGAGAACCAGCGTCCCCAGGGGCCCAATCCCCAGGCTCTCGCCAGCAGGAACATCCCCAACCCCGCCAGTCCCAGCCGCGCCGCCGCGATCCCCGCCAACGCCCCCGGCCATTCCCCCAAAGCGGCAACCAGATGGGTCGGGTCAAACACCGCGGCCTGGCCATTCGCCACCAACGGGGCCCCGCACCCGGCCCGAGTGTTCCACAGCGGCAACCGTCCCCGACGCAGTTGGGCCCGACACTCCTCAAACCACGGCTCGAACTGCAAGACCGGGTCCATCAACAGCCGATTTTCCGGCTCAAACCCTGACGCCCCCGCCACTTCGCGAAAGCTCGCCTCGACCAGTACCACATCGGCCGGGCTCAGGACCTTCCCGCCCAAAATCGACGCGTGCAAGACCCCCACGACCAGCAGCGTCAAGGTCGCGACGAAGGCCAGGAGTTCTCGCGCGGGGGACATGGTCGCGGAGCATATTCGAGGGGCGTCCTCTCGGCAATCTGGACGATCGCCACAACGCTCGGAGTCCTTCCAAGGTTTCCCGTTCCGTTCGACTCCGCGACCGGGTGCCCGGATGCCGGGGTGTACGTCAGCTTCTGATTTTGGCTCATGATTTCTTCAGATCGGTGGAACGCGGAAAGCTGAGCAGCAACCCCAGGAAGTCATCGGTGACTCGTTTAAGGGTGTTGGCCCATTCGAGGATCGCCACAGATCCGGCCAGGTGCCACTTGCTCACGCCTCGGAAGGGTCGGAGGAAGTTCCGCGGGCCCGTCCAGGTCCCCTCCATTGTGTTGACGTGCACCTCGCGAATCCCATCGATGTCGTCAACGCGGGCCCATTCGCCGGCCCCGTGGTTGACCGTTACATGGTCCCGGCCCAATTCGGGCGCCCGGCCATACGCCCGCCCCTCGTCGGTGTTCCGGAGGCGCTTCATCCGGTCCCAAGCGACCGTCTTCATCAGAATCGCACAAAAAATTTCGCGTGCCACAGGTGCCTACTGACATCTGTCTGAATCTTTTGAAGGGGTTCGTACCCAGGATTTCGCTTGAGAGAGCTGGGGGAGGAGGCAAGTCGGGCGTGGTCGGCTTCCTTGAAGCCCTCGCGGGGGTCCAAGGGACGACCTACTCGACCGGTGTCATCGGCGCGGATCGTGGTGGCCGCGGTGTGACTTTGCGGGCCTGGGCTCGCGTCCGAGGCTTGGACTTCGGGGCGATTGCGGTGAGGGGTTCGGGCTCGGAGGGTGGGGGCTCGCCCGCGCAGCCCCAGCCCAGGAAGCTCGACGCCACCAGAGTGAATAGGAATGCCTTGCGGCGGGTCATCGGAACGTCTCATCGAAGTTCAGGCGTTGAACGGAGCAAGCTTCCACTTCAGTAAGACTCGGACGAGACAACCTCGCCCCCCTGCTTCGTTCCCAACGCCTGGTAGGTGGTCAGGTTGATCGACTGTTTGAGGTACCGAACCGAGCCGTCCCCCATCAGGAAATTCGCTCCGCCGGGGTGCAAGCTCCGAAATCCCCACTGGCCCAAATCTCGGCAAGGGACCTGGTTGGTGGCGCGGTCCAGCGCCCAACTCGGCTGCTGGTCGGGGAATGGGTTGGTCTGGTCGAGGCAGGTTGGGAAGAAAAAGCCGGGTCCGGCGGAATCCCAGAAATTGGACCCAATTGCGGGTGGGGCGTTGATCCGGGGGACCGGGTAGGCAATCCCCTGAATGCGCATATCCCCCCAGACCGGCGGATCGGTCGGCGTTGGGGCATAGCCGGGGAAGATCCCACCGATGCTACCGGTGTTGAACACCGAGGCCCCGATCTCGTTGGGGAACCGCGACGTTTCTCCCAGGAACAGAGTGGAACTGAGCCCATCCACAACTTCAGCCACCCGCGTGCACTGCGTTAGACCGAAGACGCCATTGGTCGTGTAGTCGCCGCAACGCGGAGTGTTGGGATTGTCGGAGTCGTAGTTGAACGTCAACTCAATGGTGCCGGCCGAGGCGGCATACGACGTCTGCCATCCCGCCAGATTCTGGCCGGGGACCGTGGGCGTGGCGGAGGAGTCGGTCGGGCAGATCATCGTGTTGGTGATCGTCAGAAACGCCGTGTACTGGCGTCGGCTCGAGTACTTGACCGTGAAGTTGATGGAATTGAACTGGGCATTGCCTTCGAGGAACGGCAAGACGTAACATTCCCAGGTGAAGCCGATTGTGCCACTGGTCTGGAAGTCGCAACCATTCTGCAAGGTCACGTCGAAGTAGCCCATGGGGAATGCGCCCAGGGCGTTTTCATAGTTGTGAAGGGCGAGGCCCAACTGCTTCAGGTTGTTGGTGCACTGAGCGCGTCGGGCGGCTTCGCGGGCCGCCTGAACCGCCGGCAACAGCAATCCGATCAAAACGCCGATGATCGCGATGACGACCAGGAGCTCAATCAGCGTGAACGCTCGTCGGGAGGACGCGGAAACGCTCGATTTCATCACGTCACGGCTCCGTGAAAGACTGATCGTCCATCGACCGACCCAGGATCCCTACTCTGAAATCGATAAGTTTTTTTTGCTGAGCCAGACGTCTTGATGATCGAAGGAGGAACCGGCCAGTCCAACGCGGGCGACCATCCTTCTCTCGGCGCGATCACCACTCATGGACCCTTCATGCCGCATTCCCCGCGTCTGGACCCAGGTATCCCGAAAAAAATCGGGTTGGTCGTCGAGTACCACGAGAAGGATCTGGCAGAGGCCCTTCCAATCGAGGTGCAACTGATCGAGGAGCCTGGCGGCCTCGCCCCCCCCATATCCTGACTCAGTCGAGAGACATCGGCGTCGATGACTCTAAAATCATCTCGCTCGGGAAATGCCGATCGTACTAAAATAACTCTTGACCTCAGGTCAATGCAAGAGGGCACTCACGCTCAAATCGGCCTGACTTCTGTCATTTTAGGAGGAACTGGGCGAGTTTCCGAGATCCCGCCTTGAACCCATGCCTACTCAACAAGGGCCAAGTTTCCGTGTGGCCAGATCTGGCAGATTTGTCAAAATCTCAAATCGAATTCCGAGTTGCGGATCTGTCCGATTTTACGGTAGGGCGTGTGACAGAGCGATGATCGCCCAGCCGGTCGCGGCGACTGAGAGAAACTGGTCACGCTCATGAGGAAACCCACTCTCGAAGTGACTCTGGAACGGGCGGCTTCGTGACGGGACTCGCCAGGTACCGTCCGGGAGTTGAGATTTCAAGAGGAAGGCGATCCCTCGACGATAGGTGGGATCGTTGGCCAGAAGTTGGCGAGTCTCCGCCAACGCCGCCAGGACCGAACCGGTCGCGTAGGGGTCGGAGATCGCCTCGGGCTGCTGGGACCATCCGCCATCCAGGTTTTGGGTTTGGAGGAGTTCGGCTCCGGCTTGCTTCAATGTGTCCGGAGAAGCCGAGGCGAATAACAGGCCTCGCAGACGGAAGACGCGATCCTCGGTGTCGGTGGCGGGGGTGCGTTCGAGCCAGTCGCGGGCGAGGGCGATCCGTTCGGCGATTCGTGGCTGCCGATCGGGCGACGTCGGCCGGCGGAGGGCGGCCAGGGCGACGGCCGTGGCGGTGAACGGACTTCCCTCGGCGGGGGGGCGTCGACAGGTCCCCCGCCAGCCGTCACCCGGCTGCTTCAGGAGGTAGTCGATGACCGCCTCGGTCTCCGGGGAGGGCGGACGCCCCGCTCGCTCAAGCGACCATACCGCGTATCCGGCACCGGTCGCGCCATTGCCCTGCCCACGCCCCTCGCGGAAGCGTTCGGCACCCCGTCCAAGGTCGGCTTCAATGAAGGCCACCTGCGACTCGACCGTCGAGGCTTCCACGGGAATGCCGTGCGGCCTGGCGGCGACCAGAGCCATCATTCCAACCCCCTGGTGATGGCAAGAAAAGCAGGAGCGATGCCGGGCATACTCCGCCAGGCTCGCCTCGATGGGGGGAATCGCTCGGGTCAACGATGCCCGGATTTCCTGGACCTCGGGACTCGACTCGTGCGGAGGCGGGCCATCCGGTGTCCCGGCGCAACAAGCGACCCAGGTGAGGATTAGGGCAATCGTCATGAGCGGCGTTCCCCCTGTTGTCCCGTTGGGTCCGCCGGCCGAGGACTCAGCGGCCCTTGCCTCTCGTCTTGGTGGGAATCCGGCAGAGATACATGTCGGCGGCGATGTACAGGGTGGAACCGTCGTCGCCCCAGGCGCAGTTGCCGTTGGCTTCACCGGTCGAGATCGTGCCCAGGTGCGTGCCGTCCGGGGCGATGACGAACACGCCTCCGGGACCGGTTGCGAACAGGTTGCCGGCCCGGTCCACCTTGAGCCCGTCGGGCAGCCCCTTCCTCCCCGGCACCCGCGACGTGGCGTCAAGCAGAACGCGGCCGGGACCGACCTGGCCATCGGCGGTCAGGTCGAACGCCATCCAGAGGGCTCGCGACGGGTCGGAGTTGGCCACGTAAAGCGTTTTTTCGTCGGGCGAGAGACCAATTCCATTGGGAAAGCTCAGTTCTCGGGTTACGAGAGAAAGCTTGCCGTCGTTGGAGAGTCGGTAGACCCCGTTGAACGCTAACTCCTTCCCGGCGTCATGGTTCGGGCCGAGGAGGCCATAAGGGGGGTCGGTGAAGAAGAGGTCGCCCGACGAGTGAAAAACCAGGTCGTTGGGACTATTGAGCCGCTTTCCCTCGAACCGATCGGCCAGGGTGACGAACGTTCCTCCTTCGAGCCGTGCAACGCGGCGGTCACCATGCTGGCAGAGGGTCAGGCGGCCGGCCGAGTCGAACGCCAGGCCGTTCGAGCCGGGCTCTCCGCCGCGGGCGGTTTCGCCGGTGTAGCCACTCGGTTTCAGAAAGATGGACACCCCCTGCCCTGTCTTCCAGCGCAGGACGACGTTGCGAGGGACGTCGGAGAAGACCACCGATCGGTCGGCCAGATCCCAGGCGGGCCCTTCGGACCAGTCAAACCCCTCGGCGAGCTTCTCCAGGGCCGCCCCCGGCGGCACAAGGGCGTTGAGTCGAGGGTCAAGCCGCTCGATGACGCCGAACGGAGCCTGGGTCGATGGGCTTTCCGCTCGTGAGGTGCCTCCGAGCAGGGCCAACATCATGGCGACCGACAAAGGGTATCCACGGGACGGACGAAGCATGGCCGGGTTCTCGGGAGCGAAGTCGAGGAGTTGGGTTGATGGGGTCAACCTACTCGCGACCGAAGTCCGGGTCAAAGGGTCGGATTTTCAGCAGGGATCGGCAAGCGAAAGGGCCGGCGGGGAAAGGCATTCCCCGCCGGCCCACGCATTTCGTCCGAGGAGGTCGAGCCCTCCTGGGAAAAGTTACTTCGCGTCGGCCTCGCCACCGGCGGGGGTACCCGCGCCGGCGAGAGCCTCTTCCTTCGAGGACGAGGAGTCGAAGACGAGTTTTTGGTCGTCCCCCTCGCCCTCCAGCCGGACGCTGACCGTGTCCTTGCCCTTGAAGATGCCGCGGAGCAAGGTTTCGGCCAGAGGGTCTTCCACCAGGTTCTCGATCGCTCGGCGGAGAGGCCGGGCGCCGTACTCGGTGTTGGTCCCCTTCTTGACGATGAATTCCTTGGACTCGTCGGTGAGGTTGAGCTCCAGGCCACGATCCCGTAGCCGGCCGCGGACCTTGGCCAACTCGATCTCGACGATGTGCTTGAGGTTGTCGTGCGTCAACTGGTGGAACACGATGACGTCGTCGAGCCGGTTGAGGAACTCCGGTCGGAAGTACTTCTCGATGGCGGCGGTCAGGCGCCCCTTCATTTGCTCGTAGTTATGGCCGTCGTCGTCACGCCCTCGGAAGCCGAACTGCTGAGAGGTCGAAATGCTTTCGGCCCCGGCGTTGGTGGTCATGATGATGATCGTGTTCTTGAAGTCCACGACCCGGCCGAAGCTGTCGGTCAGCCGGCCTTCCTCCATGATCTGGAGGAGCATGTTGTAGACGTCGGGGTGGGCCTTCTCGATCTCGTCGAGCAGGACCACGGCGTAGGGGCGCCGACGAATCTTTTCGGTCAACTGCCCCCCTTCCTCATAGCCGACGTAGCCCGGAGGCGCGCCGATGAGGCGGGAGACGTTGTGCTTCTCCATGTACTCGGACATGTCGAGGGCGATCAGCGAATCGGCGTCGCCGAACATGAATTCGGCCAGGCTCTTGGCGAGCAAGGTCTTGCCGACGCCCGTGGGCCCGGCGAAGACGAACGAGCCGATCGGTTTGTTCGGGTTCTTCAGACCGGCCCGGCTGCGGCGGACGGCCGTGCTGATTCGTTTGATCGCCTCGGACTGGGAGATGACCTTCTTCTGAATCTCCTGCTCCATCCGCATCAGCCGTTCGGATTCCTCGGCCTCCAGGCGGGTGAGCGGGATGCCGGTCATCTTGCTGACGACCTCGGCGACGACTTCCTCGTCGACCGTCCCGTCGATGTGCTGCGACTTCTCGCGCCACTCGCGGTTGATCGTCTCCTTCTTCTTCTTCAGCTTGTCGGCCTGGTCTCGCAGGGCGGCGGCCCGCTCGAAATCCTGGTTGGCGACGGCCTCTTCCTTGTCCTGGTTGAGCCGCTCGATCTGCTCATCCAGTTCCTTGAGGTCGGGCGGCCGGGTCATGGCCTTGAGGCGAACGCGAGCGCCGGCCTCGTCGACCACGTCGATTGCCTTGTCCGGCAAGCAACGGCCGGTAATGTACCGGTCGGACAGCTCAACGGAGGCTTCCAGGGCCTCGTCGGTGATCTGTACGCGGTGGTGCGACTCGTAACGGTCGCGCAGACCGCGGAGAATCTCCAGGGCCTCGGCCTTACTGGGCGGGTTGACGTCGACCCTCTGGAAGCGTCGCTCCAGGGCCGAATCCTTCTCGATGTACTTGCGATACTCGTCGAGAGTCGTCGCGCCGATGCACTGGACCTCGCCGCGGGCCAGGGCCGGTTTCAGGACGTTGGAGGCGTCAATGGCCCCCTCGGCCCCGCCGGCGCCGACGAGGGTGTGCAACTCGTCGATGAACAGGATCGTGTTCTTGGCCCGACGGACCTCGTTCATGACGGCCTTGATGCGTTCCTCGAACTGGCCGCGGTACTTGGTGCCGGCGACCATCATCGCCAGGTCCAGGACCACGATGCGGCGTTCTCGGAGAAGTTCGGGGACGTTTCCCTCCACGATCAACTGAGCCAGGCCCTCGACGATCGCGGTCTTGCCGACGCCGGCCTCGCCCAGGAGGACCGGGTTGTTCTTCTGTCGTCGGGAGAGAACCGTGACGACGCGCTCAATCTCATTGGTTCGGCCAATGACCGGGTCGAGCTTGCCCTGTCGGGCCAGGTCGGTCAGGTCGCGACCGAAGGAATCCAGGGCGGGGGTCTTGGACTTGCCGCCCTTGGGCGAGGAGCCGCGTTCCCCCTCGCCACTCCCCCCACCACCGCCGCCCGCGTCCATCCCGTGTCCGAGCAAGTTGAGGACCTCCTCGCGCACTTCTTCCAGCTTCAAGTTCAGGTTCATCAAGACCTGAGCGGCGACCCCCTCTTGCTCGCGCAACAGGCCGAGCAGGAGGTGTTCGGTCCCCACATAGTTGTGGTTGAGGTTGCGAGCCTCCTCAATGGCGTATTCGATGACCTTTTTGGCCCGGGGCGTCTGGGGCAGTTTCCCCATCGTCACCATATCGGGCCCGGATTGGACGATCTTCTCGACCTCGACGCGGATTTTCCGCAGGTCGACGTCAAGGTTTTTCAGCACGTTGGCGGCGACGCCACTGCCCTCCTTGACGAGGCCGAGCAGGATGTGTTCGGTGCCGACGTACTCGTGGTTGAAGCGCTGGGCCTCCTGGTTGGCCAGCTGCATCACCCTGCGGGCACGGTCGGTGAAGCGCTCATACATGCGGGCCACTCCCCCAGTTCACCCGACCAAACCCTTATCCCCAGAAGGCGGACCGACGTCATTCTAGACGGCTCGGGAATCGGCGACGACCTCGCGCACCGCTCAACCTCGGATTTCCACCCCCCAGGGCCAACTTGCATCCTACACCGAGTCTTCCCGATTGGCAAATCTGGCAATGTCGTCGCGGTCGCCGTCGATTCCGAGGCAACGGACGATCGGGCATAACCCAGATTGGCCCGGCCAAAGGGTGTCAGGGGATTGCGGCTGTCGAATGGGTTCAGTCAAACCGGCGCGAGACGGTTGCTCGCGGTCGACGGTGGCGGATCACTCGCCGCCAAGGTTGGTCAGAGCTTGCCCAATCTCCCAGCGCCACTTGCCGCCGCCGTCCAGTTCCCCGCATCGTCGGAAGGCGCGACGGGCCGCGGCGGGCTGGCCCGTGCGGACGAACAGGGTTCCGAGCTGAATCAGGGCATCGGCGTCGGTCTCGTCGAGCTCGACGATTCGCTCGAACCGTCGACGGGCCTCGTCCCAACGGCCCAGCAGGTAATGCTCCACCCCTTCACGAAAGAGCCGGTCAATCTCGACACGGTGGCGTTCGGGATGGCAACGCCAGACCCACCACAAGGTATAAAGGAAGCTCCCACCCCAGATCGCCAACGCCAGGAGAAACGCCGCGGGCGGTCCCCCGGCCCCGAGCCACTCGGTCCAGACGAATTGGCCGACAATGGCGAGATTCAACGCGGCGGCGAAGCCAATGGCCAGGCTCAGGCCCAGGATTTCCTGACCGGCCCAGATTTGGGGCAGACCGGGCCAGAAGCCAAGCGAGGCGATCCAGAAACGCCTGGGCATCGTAAAATCTCCCCCCGCCGATCGTTGCCAAGGCGCGAGCCAGAAAGCCCGCCCTCGCTGCCGAGTATCGGCTTGCGGAAGGGAGTAAGTTCAACCGGGGCCAGGGACGCCCGGCTCAGCGGAAGATTCGCGACCGCAGGCGGCGGCCGGCTTCCCGCAGCTTCGCCCGAGCCTCGGCCCGCTTCGCCGCGTCATCGGGTCCGCCGCCGACCAGGCCGATTCCGTCGACCGTCACGGCCAGGTCATTAACCGAGCCCTTGACGTGCAGGGCCGCCAGGTCCGAAACCTCTGGCAGAAGGTCCTGGAGAAACTCCCTCGTCGATCCCGAAAGGCGCTGGGTGAACGACTCGGGATCGACCCGGTAATCGACCTTGCCGCGGAAATCGGTCCAGCCGGTCAGCACCACGGGAACCCGACCCACCTGCAAGGTCAAATCCTTGCTGGAGATACGTCCGTCGCGAATTTCAAACGCGCTCCGGAGCGAACCCGAACGCTCCGCCGCGGGGAGTTTCATGGCGGTGGACAGATCGGCCAGCAGCCGCGACTCATCCATCCTCAAGGGTCCGATGCGGATCGCCCCGTGGCCGACCAAGTTGCGTTCGACCTCGGCGCCGTTGCGGCCATGCCCGCGGACGTCAAGATCCAGGTCGAGTTTGCCATCAACCTCGGGCGGCATTCCTCCCAGAATCGGCACCACGTAGCTGAGAGCCTTGAACCCCGTGCTCATGCCCACGCCGGTGGCTCGCAACTGGCCCTCGAAGGCTGGGCCATTGGAGCCCACGCGGTCAAGCTGGGCGGCCAGGGCGAACGAGCCGCCGTTGATCTGCCCCTTCAGTTCCTGAATCACGGCTCGGCGTCGCCACCAGGTCCCGTGGGCTTCGACGCCCGAAAACTCCGCCCGGGTGTCGCTGGGATCGTCGATGACCTGAAGGGTCAGGCCATTGACCAGGAACTGAACAGCGTGGTCGTCGGTCGGTTCCAGTTCGGCCTCGACCCGGCGATCCTCGGGGCGGGGCTCGACGCGCAGCAGGTCGCCGAACTCGAACGACCCGTCTTTGCGTCGGTGGAGCCGTAGCACCACGCCGTCGACCCGGACGTCGGTTAGGCCGCAGGAACCGGTGAGCAGCTTCAGCAAGTTGATGTCGGCCTGAAGGGCATCAACGCGGAGCCAGGGGGATTTGTCCTGGCCGGGCTCGCCGATCTCCAGGTCGACCAGGCGGACCCCGCCGAACGCTCCGAGCCGGACGCCTCCCAGTCTCACCTGGCGATGAGTGGCCCGTTCCAGGCGGTCGACCAGACGGGCGCGGGCCCAGTCGGTCGGGACAATTGCCAGGGCGAGAAGCCAGATCCCGGGTGGGATCAGCAAGAGACCGAACCAGATCCGTCGTCGGCGACGCATTGGGCAGAACATCGCGGGCACCTCCTGCGCCACGGACGGATCACCGATGGACGGTCTCGGCGAGCGGGGAAGCTCAACGAGTTGGGCGCGGACCATACCCCAAGGTTCCCGGCTCGACAATCGCAGTCCGGCGGTTTCCAATTGCCAGGGACTTCGGGGGGTCGTAGCCTCGACAAGTCCGCTCCCCGAGCCCCGAGGTCTCCCATGCCCCGCCGCCGGCTCCTGCTTGCCCTGATTGTCGCATGGCTCGCGCCCCTGGGCTGCGACTTCGACGACGAGGAGGCCGAGACCCCTCCTCCGGCCGACACGCCCGTCGCCGCGAGGACCCGGGTGAAAACCTTGCTGACGCAACTTCAGGACCCCAAGGAGCAGGCGCGTGAAGCGGCCCTCGCCGAGATTCTGGAGCAGGCTCACGGCGGGTTCCACCCCCGCGACGGCGTTCGACTCCTCCAGGAGCCGGCGAAACGCCCGCTGGACTGGCCGTACGGCTTGCGATTGATTCAGGCGGCCGGACAACGACCCAAGCCTGATGATGTGCCGGCCATCGTCGAGGGATTCCCTCACTACTCACCCCAGGCCCGATTCGCCTCGCTGGAAATCCTAGCCCGGCTTCCCAGTCGCGACGCCGCCGAGGCTCTGGTTCAACTCATCCGCGACTCGGCCCCGGGCGAAAAGTGGGGAAAAGGACCCGACCTCCCGGCCTTCCCGCTGGGAACTCTGGCCATCCTACCCCGCCACCCCGAAATCCTTTTCCCATCGATTCTCAGTCAGCTTAACCGTAAATCTCTACGACCGGGGATCTTGCAACTAGCTATCGCTAACCTGGAAGCGGGCTGGGTTGGGGAACCGATCCTTCGCTCCTTTGCCAAGCAACTGTCGAACTGGACGATTGAGGGTCTGACCTCCCTGGACGAAATCGACTCGGACGAGCGTGGGAGTCAGGAGATCGAGGTTCAGAATCTCATTAAGGTTCTCGCATGGCTGCCAGGTCCTCCCTCCGAGGAGGCGTTGCGTCGGGCTTTGGCCGACGGGTCGCCGGCCATCCGCGGGTTGGCGGCACTGGCGCTCACGCGGCACGGGGCGGACGTCGAGTCCGATGCCTTCGAGCCGGTGGCCGCCGATCCCTCGTTGCGGTTGTGGATCTGGGGACGGCTCCAATCCCTCAAGCGGACGGACCTGATGCCGGCCCGTTACCGATCGCAGGAAGCCCTGGCCGAGTCGGAACTTTACGATTGGCTGGAGCAGTCGGACGAGCCGGGCCAAGCTCCCGAAGCGGTCGAGTTCATGGGCGACTTCCACGCGACGGGACCCAAAGGGCGTCGCCACATCTTCCTGTTCCGCTTCCGGGTCGCCGCCCCAGAACCTTTGGCCCAACGCGGCTGGTTGGCGGGCACGGTTGGCTACCCTCCCCTAGACGATGAGGAAGACGCCCCGTTGACGGATGGCGAGGTGTCGAGTCGGCTCGACCCCTGGGACGCCCGTACCCCTCGCGGCCACGTTCGAAAGAGCCTCACCAATCGGCCAAGCCCGCCCGATGACGAGGAGGATTAAATTCTCCGGAAAGCCTGACTTTCAACGGACCGCCCCGGCCAGAGCCGGAATGTCGATGTGCTCCTTTGATGCCCACGAGGCCCCAGTCCGCTCGACCCGGTGATACAAGGTGTCCCGCTCCACCGGGACGCGACCCGCCTCGGTGATGAGACGGCGGATCTCGTTGACGCTGATCTCCTGCGGAGTTTCGGCGCCGGCTTCGTGGTAAATCGTTTCGTGAACGACCGTTCCGTCCAGGTCGTCGGCACCGAACGAGAGGGCGACCTGGGCCGTTTTGATCCCCAGCATGACCCAGTACGCCTTGATATGCGGGAAGTTGTCGAGCATCAGGCGGCTGATGGCCATCGTCTTGAGGTCCATGACCCCCGAGGCCTTGGGAATCTCGTCCATCCGTGAGTTGTCGGGATGGAACGCCAGGGGGATGAACGTCTGGAATCCCCCGGTCTCGTCCTGCAGTTCGCGGAGGCGGACCATGTGATCGATGCGGTGGTTGGCCTTCTCGACGTGTCCGTAAAGCATCGTCGCGTTGGAGTGCAGGCCAAGCTGATGGGCGGTCCGGTGGGCGTCGAACCACTGCTCGGTGGTCGCCTTGGCCCCACAAATCTCCTCACGGATCTCGGGATGGAAAATTTCCGCCCCGCCGCCGGGCAAACTGCCGAGTCCGGCGTCAACCAAGCGCTGGAGGATTTCGCGGGTCGAGGTCCGCTCGATCTTCTTGAACCACTCGATCTCCACGCCGGTATACGCCTTGACGTGAATCTCGGGGGCCGCTTCCTTCACCCAGCGAACCACGTCGACGTAGTACTGGAACGGGAGCTTGTGATGCAAGCCGCCGACGATGTGCAGTTCGGTGGCGCCTCGGTCGTGGGCCTTGGATGCCCGCTCGCGGATCTGGGCCTCGTCCATGACGTAGCCACGTGGGTCGTTCAGGTCCGCTCGGAACGCGCAGAAGTCGCACTTGTAGACGCAGACGTTGGTGGGGTTGATGTGGGTGTTGACGTTGTAATAGCCAAAGTTGCCGTTGTAGCGCTCGCGGACCGTGTTCGCCAGGGTTCCCAGGGTCAGAAGGTCGTCGGAAGCGTCTAAAGTCAGGCCGTCCTCAAAGCTGAGTCGCTGGCCCGCCTCGACCTTTTCCCGGATCGCCGCCAAGCCCGTCGTCGCAATGGCCATCTCGCCTCCCGTTCTCGCGTGCCCGGGGCCGTCTCGTCCCTCGGACGCGCTCCCCAACGAACCGCCCATGACGATTTTAGGACTTACCGCTGAAACCATCAACCAAGAGACCGCGTCCGGCGCCGTCCTTTAACGGATCGAGGCGAACCTTGACGATTGGCCCCGCCGTCCCGTAAGCCGTTGGGAGACCGGACGCCCAGTGGATTCCCTCGGGAGATTTCTCATCATGCCGCGCCTCTCACAATATCCAGTGCTAATCGGTCTGACCGCACTGCTGGTCGCCTCCGCGATCACTCCCGCCCGTGGCGCCGAGATTCTGGTCCCGGCTTACTTCTACCCCGAGGCGGGTGGAGAGTGGGACCGGTTGTCAAAGGCCGCGGCCCAGGTGCCCCTGACCGTCATTCTCAACCCCAACAGCGGGCCGGGAGCCAGGATGGACCCCACCTACGTCGTGGCGATTGGGAAAGTCCGGAAGGCAGGGGGGCAAGTCGTGGCCTACGTCAGCACCGATTATGGCAAACGAGGGACCGACGACATTCACGCGGAGATGGAACGCTACGTCAAATTCTACCCGATCGACGGCTTCTTCTTCGATGAGATGGCGAATCAGACCAACCGTCTCAATCACTACGCGGATTTGTATCGGTACGCCAAGTCCTTGAACGCATCGTACCGGGTCATTGGCAACCCGGGGACGAACACCATCGAGGGCTATCTGACCCGACCGGCCGCCGACGTCGTCGTGACCTTCGAGGTTGAGGGGGACAAGTATGCCAATTTCCCCCCCATCCCCTGGACTTCCCAGCTTCCCGCCGAACGGTTCGCCAACATTCTCCACACGGTCAAAAACTCCGAGGCGATGGCCAGAGACCTCGCCGAGGTGGCCCGTCGCAACGTCGGGCTGGTCTACATCACCGACGACGTGATGGAAAACCCCTACGACCGACTCCCCTCATACTGGGACGAAGAGGTCGCCGCCGTCCGTGCGCTCAACAAGAAGTGAGGTTTCACCGACTCACCAGATCAGGTCGGCCACTCCGATGACGAGCAATCCCAGGCTGATGCCAATATTGACCTGGAAAAACGCCTGGTTGACCCGGGAAAGGTCGTCGGGCCGCACCAGGGCATGTTCGTAGACCAGCAGTCCGGCCGCCACGACGACCCCGCCGAAGTACAGGAGGCCCATTGGGTAACTAAACCCCAGGGCCACCAGCGCCACAACCATCGCCGCATGGCAGACCGCCGCCAGCCGCAAGGCCCCGCGCACCCCCAATCGAGCTGGGACGCTGTGCAACCCGGCCTCGCGGTCAAACGCGGTGTCCTGGCAGGCGTAGATGATGTCGAACCCCGCCACCCACCCCAGAACCGCCAGCCCGAGAAACACCGGGGGCCACCCCAGGTCGCCTCGCAAGGCGATCCAGGCGGCCATCGGCGCGAGTGCCAACGCTGCTCCCAGCCAGAAGTGCGCCAGGCTGGTGAACCGCTTCGCATACGAATAACCCAGCAGCCAAACCAGAACGGGAACCGACAGGCGCAGCGGCCAGGGATTGGGTAGGAACAGCAACGTCGAGGCCACGAACAGCACCGAACAGGCCAGGGTGAACCCCCATACCGACCCGACCGAAAGCCGGCCGCTCGGCAGGTGCCGGGTCGCGGTGCGGGGGTTGCGGGCGTCGAGGTGGCGGTCGGCCAGACGGTTGAACGCCATCGCCGCCGACCTCGCCGCGATCATGCACAGGAGAATCCCCAACCAGTCGCGTCCCCGACCCGTCCAACCCCCCGGAACCTTCGCCGCGAGGGCCGCCCCCAGCAGGGCGAATGGCAGGGCGAACAGGGTATGGCTGAACCGGATCATCCCCAGGATGTCGTTCAGTGTTCCCAGGACCGACGACCGTTCCCCTGCCCCGGCGCTCAAGGCTGGGCCCCCTCAACAGTCAACGTCGTTTCCAGCCCCCCGACGCTGCTGGTCCCCGCGAACAGGCGGAACTGGCCCGGCTCAACCACGAACCGCGAGGCCCGGTCGTACAGCCCGAGTTGCTCAGGACCCAGGACGAATCGCACCGTCTTCGTCTCACCTGGAGCCAGGCCAACACGCTCAAAGCCGCAAAGCTCGCGGACCGGACGGACCATGCTCGCTGCCAGGTCTCGCAGGTAAAGCTGTACCACCTCGTCTCCTGCCCGGTCGCCGACGTTCTTCACCTCGACACTGACGGCGACCGTGTCGGAGGGGGCGATCGTGCTTCGCTCCAACTTCAAATCCGCAAGGCGGAACTCGGTATAACTGAGCCCATGACCGAAGGGGAAAAGCGGGCCCTCGGCGACGTCCAGGTATTTCGAAGTATACTTGTTATCCACCGACGCCGGCCGTCCCGTGTTGGCATGGTTGTAATACAGGGGAATCTGCCCGACGGACCTGGGAAACGTCGCGGGCAGTTTTCCGCCTGGGTTGGCGTCGCCCAACAGGATTTCCGCGATCGCCGGGCCGCCTTCCGTCCCCGGAAGCCACGCTTCCAGGATCGCCGCGGCCTTCTCGACCACCGGCCCGAGGGTCAGGGGGCGGCCATTGAATAGAACGACGGCCACCGGCGTTCCGGTCTCCTGGACCGCGTTCAGCAACGTCTGCTGATGTCCTGGCAGGTCGAGGATGGATCGGCAAGCCGCCTCGCCGCTCATCGCCGAGGACTCTCCGAGTGCCAGGATCGCCACATCCGACCGCTTCGCCAGATCGACCGCCTCGGCGAAGCCCGACGTGTCGCCCCCATCGATCGCGCAGCCCCGGGCATGCTCCAGGTGCAACCCGTCTCGGCTCTGGACCTTGGCCTTCAATGCGGCCAGAAGGGTCACGACATCTTCCGGTTTTCCATCCCCCCGCCAGTGACTCAATGGGGCATCACGGTCGTCAGCCAGCGGACCAATCAGGGCGACCCGCTTCACGGAGGAGCCCAGCGGGAGGAGTTTCCCCTCATCCTTGAGTAGAACGATCGACCGAGCCGCCACCTCCTTCGCAGCCGAGCGGTTCTCCGCGGTTAGAAACGCACCTGACTCGGCCGCTTCGTCGGCAAAAGGCTTCTCAAAGAGTCCCAGCCGCGTCTTCGCCCGCAGGAGCCGGCGGACTGCCTCATCAATCGTCGCCGTCGAAACCCGCCCGTCCTCCACGAGTCGCGGCAGGTTTCCAGCATACAGGCGGCTGACCATCTCCAGGTCGACCCCAGCGTTGATCGCCAGGCGAGCCGCCTCGGCCTCATCGGCGGCGAGGCCGTGAATGATCAGTTCCGAGACGGACTGATAGTCGCTGACCACCGGCCCGTCGAACCGCCACTCGCCGCGAAGGACTTCGTTGAGAGTGAATGGGTTGCCCGAGGCCGGTACGCCGTTGAGGTCGTTAAAGGAACTCATCACCGAACCGGCCCCAGCCTCCAACGCTGCGCGAAAGGGCGGGAAGTAGACAGTCCGCAAGGTCCTGGGGGACAGATCCGTGGTGTTATAATCGCGTCCCCCCTCGGCGGCTCCGTAGGCGACCCAGTGCTTGACGCAAGCCATCACCCGATCGTTGGCCGCTGGGTCGTCCCCCTGAAACCCACGGACCTGGGCACGAGCCATGGCCGCTCCCAGGAATGGGTCTTCGCCGGCCCCTTCCGAGATTCGTCCCCAACGAGGATCACGGGCGATGTCGACCATCGGCGCGAAGGTCCACTTCACCCCCGCCGCGGCCGTTTCCTTCGCGGCGACCTGTGAGGCCCGCTCGGCCGCCGCCGGGTCCCAACTCGCGGCGAGACCCAAAGGCGTCGGGAAGATCGTCCGGTAGCCGTGGATGACGTCGAAGCCCAGCAAAAGAGGAATTTTGAGCCGAGAGCCTTCCACCGCCGCCTTCTGGATCGCGTTGACGTGCGCGACTCCGCGGACATTCAGCAGCGAGCCGAGTTTGCCGGCCCTAGCCATCGCGAAATGCTCGGGCCGCGCCTCCCCCGTCACGGGCTCGCCGTCAAGTTGCTGCAACTGGCCGATCTTCTCGTCCAGGGTCATCCGCCCGAGCAGGTCCTCGACCCGCCGTTCCACCTCGTCCCTCGGCCATGCGGCGAACGTCGGAAATGAGGAGGCAGGCAGGATGAGAGACACGAGGAGGGCGAGAACCGATCGGCGGAAGTTCGGACTCACGGGGCATATCCTTCTCGACGACGGTCGCGACGGGTGGGACGGTCGCGATCGTAACGCCCGCGTCGCCCTCGCGAAACCCCGTCAAGGCTCGTGGGAGTCGCCGATCGCCTCGACAGGGCACTCCTCTAATGCGGACCGACAGGCCGCCTCTTCCTCATCGCCGACGGGCTGCTTGAACACGAAACTGTACCCGTCCTCATCCTGACGAGTGAAATTTGCTGGCGCGGCCTCCCGGCAGAGTTCGCAGTCGATGCAGGTGGCATCGACAAAGAACGGACCGGGGAGATTCTCAGGGACTTTCTGGGCGCGGTCGGCCATGGTTGGATCTGTACGGACAACGATCGGTTCGTTGATCTCTCAGGATGGGTTGCCGACGGGTTCCGGCCTCGCGTTCGCCGTCAGCGACATTCGACCCTCCAGGGCAGCCCGGATCGCCGCCCCGAGGGCCGCGTCGTCTCCCAAGGGGACGAGTTGCATGCGGCCCGCGTCGGAGGAATAACGCTGCCCTTCGGGACCAGCCCGCTTAACCGTCTGTCGGACCAGGGCCACGGCATCATCGAGCAAAATCACTCGAGCTCCATGTCGGCCACCAGTTCGGACTTCCGCCTCCGGATCGACGCGGGGATAGATGTATGCCTCGACAAAGCCGGAGGAGTTGGAGGGTCGATGATGGAAGATGCCCTGAACGGGATGACTGTCTCGAATTTCGGCCAAAACCCGTGCCCACGTTGTCTCCTCGGCGATCAGTGAGACTTCCAGATGGGAGATGGGAGTGTCAGGGTTGCGCCCCAGGATTTCCGTAACTTGCGCATATTTCGCGGAGTCGATATCGGTGATGAACTTGGCGACCGTGAGGAACAGATACCACGATCCATCCTGATGGAGCTTGACCCAAGCAGCGAGGCTAACATCCATCGATTCAAGGCGCATCTCCTCGATGAGTCGCCTTCCAGATCCCAGCATACGCTTCACCAATGTTTTTGAAGCCATGCGAAAACTCCATGAGACGGTTCGTTGATTGCCTCAAACAGATTCCTTGCCTCCGATTCACCGGTTTCCGCATATCGACTCGATGGGGTCCATGTCGTCACCACACCCCAATTTCGCCGCAACGCTTGGTCTCGTAGGAAGTCGGATTGAGAAACCTTGTCGAGGCCGGCGAGTTCGAGCAACTTTATGAAGTCGTGAATGCGGTAGTCGATCTCCTTGTTTGCCCCCTTCAGTTTTTGTATCCAGCGTCGCTAGGATCTCGAAAAATCCACCCCGTGTGAATCATCCGCGAAAGGACGCAAGACTTCAATCCGCACTCGACCGCATAACCAGCCACGTAATAAGCAAACGACCAGCGGCCTGCCGCCAACAGCGCTTCCGCGTCCTTGATCCGCCCCTCGGCCAAGCGACGTAGTAATTCTTGATTCATGGGACGTCACCAGGCGGACTCAAACCGTCTTGGCGTCGATCCAGGTCATCAGGCCACGCAGGCGCTTGCCGACCTGCTCGACCGGGTGCTGCTGCTCTCGCCTGCGAGTGGCGAGGAACCCCGGCTTGCCGGCGCGGTTTTCCAGGATGAACTCCCGGGCGAACTGTCCCGACTGAATTTCGGCGAGAATCTTGCGCATCTCGGCGCGAGTTTGCTCGTTGATGATCCGCGGGCCCCGCGTGTAGTCGCCGTATTCGGCCGTGTTGGAAATGCTGTACCGCATGTAGTTCAGGCCACCGGCATACATCAGGTCGACGATCAACTTCAGCTCGTGCAGGCACTCGAAGTAGGCGCTCTCGGGCTGGTAGCCGGCCTCGATGAGCGTCTCATAGCCCATCTTGACCAGGGCGCTAACGCCGCCGCAGAGGACGACTTGCTCGCCGAAGAGGTCCGTTTCCGTTTCCTCGGCGAACGTCGTCTGGAGAACGCCGCCGCGGGTGCCGCCGATCCCCTTGGCGTAGGCCAGGGCCAGGGCCTTGCCCTGTTCCGAGCACCCCTCGCCGGTGGCGATCAGGCAGGGGACGCCGCCGCCCTTGACGAACTCGCTGCGAACGAGGTGGCCGGGCCCCTTGGGCGCGATCAGGGCGCTGTCGACCCCTTTGGGCGGAACGATCTGTGAGAAGTGGATGTTGAAGCCGTGAGAGCAGAGCAACAGGTTGCCCGGCTTGAGATTCGGTGCAATTTCCTTGGTGAAAACCTCGGGTGCGAGTTCATCGGGCAGAAGGAGGTTCACCACGTCGGCGGCCTTGGTGGCGTCGGCGGCCGAGACTGGCTGGAACCCGTCCTTGATCGCCAGGTCGTAGTTCGCCCCGCCCGGCCTTTGACCGACCACGACGTTGACGCCCGAGTCTCGCAGGTTCTGGGCATGGGCGTGCCCCTGGCTGCCGTAGCCGATGATGGCGACGGTTTTGCCCTTCAACAGGCCGAGGTCGGCGTCCTGGTCGTAAAACATCGTGGCCGGCATGCGTTCGGGTCCTTGCTTACGATTGCGGTGGCGAATTCAAGCGGGTTGGAACAGTGACCTAGGCTCAGCGGGAAACCCGGATCGTCAGGGCATCGGTCGGGCGGCCCGGTTTCCTCGACGATGGTGAATTAACTCGGCGACCGGGTTTTTCCACCCTCGACCCGAGCGAAGCAGGTCGGGGCGAGCAAAATCCCCGGATGGCCCGAGCTCTGGAGCCTTTGAGCGACCGAGGGGCGAAGGTCTGGGAGTTCACAGGTTGGAGTGGCCGACCACCGCCGCGACGGGCTCTTCGGCCTCGGGCGTGGGGGTCTCCCGGGACGCGTGGCTGTCGCGGACCAGGGCGATCCCGCCGGTGCGGGCCAACTCTCGGATGCCGTAGGGACGCATCAGGTCAATGAACGCCTCGATCTTCTTCTCCTGGCCGGAAATCTCGATCATCAACTGCTCGGGGCCGATGTCGACGATCCGCCCGCGGAAGTCTTGCACCAAGGCCCGGATCTCGGGGCGGAGCGCCGGCGGGGCCTCCACCTTGATGAGCATCAGATCACGCTCGACGAAGTCTTCCCGGGAGATATCGATCACCTTGACGACGGTGACGATCTTTTCCAACTGCTTACGGACCTGCTCCAGCGTCCGGTCATTCCCCTGGACCACGAAACTGATCCGAGACAGGTGGGCATCCTCGGTCTCGCCGACGGCCAGGCTGTCGATGTTGAAGCCCCGGGAGTGGAGCATTCCCGAAACGTGAGCCAGAACCCCGGGCTGGTTTTGGACCAGGGCCGAGAGGACGTGCCGCATCCGTCCGGAAGGAGTGGAACCGTCGGAAGGGCCAGTGATCGCCATGGAAGACCTCGTCTCGCCGAAAAACGGAAGCCAGGATTCTAGGCCCGACAATCCGCCCTGGCAAGAGGTTCGCCCTCGACGATGAGGCCGTCCCGGCCGATTAGGGCAAGAGCCGTCGGTCGTAATAGTGGCTCAAGGTGCGGACCCGCTTGACCTGGTAGGCGACGATCAGACCCGAAACCGCGAGGGCCGCGGCGAAGATGACGTAACGATAGGCGTTGGAAGGGGCTTCGTCCTGGTCGAGCAGGTTCTCGCGGATGGCCAACCCCCCATAGGCGGCCACGGCCAGAAACGTCGTGGCCCAGACGAGTCGCTCTCGGAACCACAGGCCCGAGGCGACGATCAGCAGGAAGTAGCCGGCGACCAGCGACGTCTGGAGGACGTCGCTCAGGGCCACGAGTGCGGTGAACAGGGCGACGTCGGCCGCGGACCAGGCGTAGTGGATCACTCGGGGCCAGAGTCCTCGCCGCAGCATCACCTGGAAGGCCATGGAGATTAATGCCCAGACCAGGGCCACCGCGATCGGCCCTCTGGGGATGTCCTTGCCGGGGATGCGAAGGAAATAGAAGTGGGCCAGAACGATCGCGCCGAAGGCCGTGAGGCTTCCCAAACGGGTGGCGAGGGCGGGCTCTCGGCGGCCCCACCGACGGACCCGGTGCCAGAGGTTCTCGCGGCGGGCCTCGACGGGTTCGCCCCTTAGGAAGCGTTCCAGGTCGTCGGCAAGGTCGTCGGCCGAGGCGTAGCGGTCGGTGGGGTCCTTCTCCAGGCACTTGAGGCAAATGGCTTCCAGGGCCGGGGGAAGGCCGGGCCGGGCCGTCGAGGGACGCGGCGGCTCCCCTTCGATGACCCTCACCAGGGTTTCCAGCGGGTTGTCACTGTGATAGGGCGGGTCACCGACCATCAGTTCGTAGAGGATCGCCCCCAGGCTGTAGACGTCGCTCAGGGGTCCCACCTCGGCGGCGCGGCCGGCGGCCTGTTCGGGGGCCATGTAGCTGGGCGTGCCCACGATCGCCCCGGTATTGGTGGCGTCCCGCTCCGACCCAAGCATCTTGGCCAGGCCGAAGTCCGTGACATAAGGAGTGCCGGCGTCATCCAGCAAGATGTTCGAGGGTTTCAGGTCGCGATGAACCATCCCCAGCGAGTGCAAATGTTCTACCGCCCGGGCGACGATCAGGACGTGCCTCGCCGCCGCCTCGGGGGTGAGTGGACCGCCCCGGAGCAGGCGGGTCAGGTTCGGCCCGGGGACGTACTCCATTGCGAAGTAGTGCTGGCCGTGACACTGGCCCACCTCGTGAATGACCACGATGTTGGGGTGGTGCACCTTGGCGGCGGTGCGGGCCTCGGCATAGAACCGCTCGACCTGCTGAGTCGAGGCCAGGTGGCTGGCCAAGATCATCTTGATGGCGACCTGCCGGTCCAGGTCTTTCTGGCGGGCCCGATAGACGACCCCCATCCCACCGCGGCCAATCTCCTCCAGCAGGACGTACCGGCCGAAGTCCGCCGACGGCGACGGACCGCGGGCCGCGGGGGGACCCGTGACGAAATAGCCGGTCGGCCAGGAGACGGTGACGCCCGAAACCTCGCGCTGGGCCTCATCCCCATCCCAGGAGGCCAGGGGCTGGTCCAGGCTGAAGTCGTAGACCTGAAAGCCCGAGGAGGCAAGGTCGGCGGGGACCGACGGTTTCGCGGCCCGACCGGCGACCTTGGTCTCGTCGTCCCGGCCGGGAGGCATGCGGCGACCCTCGGTGAAGGGGTGCGGGACCTGGTGATCGAGAGGATGGTTCCCTATTTTGCCCGACGCCCGCCGCCCCCGCCACCCGTCCGTGGGAGACTCAACGCCGCTGGAGCTTGACAGGCACCCCATCTCGGGGGCGTAACGTCATCGTCGCCCAGGGAACGACCCGCGCACCCGGCTCCATCACCAAGCGGTAGCGAGCGGCGATCGTCGCCAGGAGGAGTACCGCTTCCATCTGCGCGAAGTTGTTGCCGATGCACACCCGCGGCCCGCCGCCGAACGGAAAATAGGCGTAGCGGGGGATTCGCTTCGCCAGGCCATCGGCCCAGCGTTCGGGGCGGAACGCCTTGGGGTCGTCGAAGAACCGTCCGTCTCGGTGGATCACCCACTGGGGCATGAACACCGTCGTCCCCTCGGGAATCGGGTAGCCGCCGACCTCGCAGGGCTCGATCGCCTCTCGGCCGACGACCCAGACCGTTGGGAAGACCCGCAAGCCCTCGGAAATGACGTGGTCGGCGTAGCGCAGTCGAGGCAGGTCGGCCAGGGTGGGAGGTCGGTCGCCCAGCACTTCGTCAAGTTCTTCGTGGAGTTTTGCCTCGGCCTCGGGGTGGTTGGCCAGCAGATACCAGGCCCAGGCCAGGGTGTTGGCGGTCGTCTCATGACCCGCCATGAACAGGGTCATCGCCTCGTCGCGGAGCTGGCGGTCGGTCATCGGGCCGCCCCCTTCCTCCTCGTCCCGGGCCCTCAAGAGGAGACTCAGGAGGTCTTCGCCAGATTCGCCCGAGGCGCGTCGGCGGGCAATCAGGTCATAAATGATCGCGTCGAGTTTGCGGGCGGCGCGATTCAAGCGACGGTGGGTGGGGGTGGGGATCGACTCGGGCAGTTTGATCAGCGAGTTGACCCGGGCGGTGAAGCAATGCATCGAGGTTTCCATTGCCTCGCTGATCTCGGCGGTGGAGGCGGCGATGTCGGCGCCGAAGAGCGTCTTGGCGACGATCTCCAGGGTCAGCCGCATCATGTCTTCCTGAACATCGCGATGCTGACCGTCGGCCCAGCCGTCCAGCATTCGCGAGGTCAGCTCGACCATCGGCTCGGCCAGGGCGGCGACCCGCTCTCGGGAGAACGCCGGCTGGGCCAGACGTCGTTGCCTTCTCCAGAAGTCTCCCTCGCTGGTCAGCAGCCCTTTACCCAGGGTCCTCCCCGTCGACCTGAGCGCGAAGTGCTTGATGAACGAGCGGTTGCGGGTGACGAGGACCTCTTCAACCTGGTCCGGGTGGTACAGGATGACCGCCCGCCGTCGTGGGCCCAGGCGGACGCTGACGATGTCGCCGTGGTCCTTCGCCAATGCCTCGAAGAAGGCGAGGCGGTCCTTGCGAAACCCGTCGAGGTTGCCCATCAGCCAGTGACCGGCGGGACCCGGGGGCCTGTTGGACCTTGGCGAAGCCGTCGCCGTCGCGGCCATCTCGGAAGACTCCCGGAGTGTGGTCGACCGGGCCGAGCGGCCCAGGGACTTTTGGCGGTTCAGGGTATCGCCCGCGCAGAGCACCCCGCAACCTGAGCGGAAGACTCGGTGTCAGGGACGTTGAGCCTCAACGAGTCGGGCGCGGACCTCGGCGACGTCGGCGGCGGCTTGGGGGTCGTCTTGGTAAAGCGTGACGAACGCCTCGCGAACCGCTCGGGCCTGGTCGCCCTCCCGGTTCGCGTCCAGGCGGTTCGCGCGGTTGAGGATTTCTCGGCGGCCCGAGGCGGAGGTTGAGGCGGGGGGCCGACGGTCGATCTCGGCGACGCGGTCCTCGGCCGCCGAAACCCAGGAGGCCGCCGAGGGTTCCCCCCGGAACGCGACGGCCAGCGAGTGGAAGCGGCCGCGAGCGTCGGCCAGGTCGCCAGCGCGAAGGTCGGCCTCGGCCCTCATGTAGAGGCGCTCGGGCTCGGAAAGATCGGTCACCGAGGCCGACGGACGAAGCCCTTGACGCATCCCCGTCCGGGCCGACCGCGCCCGGGCTCGCTCGGCGAGCTCGGCCAGTCGAGCCCTTGCCAGGTCAGCCCACTCTCCGGTCCGATGTCGTTCGAGCAATGGGGTATAGACGCGGTCGCGCGCCTCGCGGTCATCCTCGGAGGTATGCGAGCGCAACAGGCGATCGCCCCGGGCGGCGAGTCCCGCGTCGTCCCGCGGCCAGAGGGTCCACGCCAGCGTCGAGCCGAGGGCGGCCAGGATCGCCAAAAGACTCAGGAGCAGGCCGGTTCGCTCTCGGCCGGTGGCGAGCCCGGATCGTCCGGAAACGTTGGGGTTGGCCCGTAATCCCGTGAAGGGTGTCAGGGGAGCGACCCGGTCGGACGTCGCGGCGATGGTGGGCCGGGGCGGTGGGCTGGGAATCTCGACCTCGCCGGTGGTCAATTCGACGGGGGGGGTGGATCCGGTCGGCACCGACATGCCGGTCGCTTCCGGGTCGAGCCGGTAGGAGAGGCGTCGGCGGACCCCGTCGAGGCGGCGGGCGGCGACGTGGGCGTCGCCTGGCCGTTTCGCGGGGTCCTTGGCCATGAGTTCCACGATCAAAGCGTCAAGTTCCGAGGGCAAGCCGGGAGCATAGGCGCCGGGGCGGTCGAACTGGCCGTAGCGATGCTGCCTCATCAGGTCGAGCGCGGAGTGGCCGCGGAAGGGGAGGCGGCCGGCGGCCAGGGCGTAGAGGAGCACTCCCAGGGAATAGAGATCCGAGCGGCGGCCGGCGGCCTTGCCCTCGGCCTGCTCGGGGCTCATGAACTCGGCCGTGCCGATGACTCCGCCGGGCGCGGTTTGTTTGGGGTCGTCGAAGACCTTGGCGATGCCGAAGTCGGTGAGTTTGACCTGGCCGTCGGGGGTACGGATCAGGTTGGAAAGCTTGAGGTCTCGGTGAACGACGCCGCGGTCGTGGGCGTGCTTCAAGGCGTGGCAGACCTGGACGCCGATGTCGATGACCTCGTCCCAGGGGAGGCGGCGGCGGGCGACGACCTCGGCGGCCAACGACCGGCCCGGGATGAACTCCATCGCGTACCAGGGAGTACGTTCCGCCTCGCCGACGTCGAGCAAGGCGACGATGTTGGGGTGGCCCAGGGTCGCCAGGGCCATGACCTCGCGGCGAAAGCGGTCGCGGAAGCCGGGGGAGTGGGCGAGTTCTCCGGGCAGGACCTTGATCGCCGCGGTCTCTCCGGTCGTCTCGTGACGGGCCCGGTATACGGTCCCCATGCCCCCCCGGCCGACTTCTTCCAGGATCAGAAAAGGGCCAAGTCGTGAGGGGACCGACGTCTCTCGCTGGCGAGGGGCCGTGGGGCCTTCCAGGTCGAGCTCGGTCGGCATCGCGGGGTCTCTGGCTCGGCGTGGAACCGCGTTGTTTGGCGGTTTGAGTCTAAGGGTCCACTCGGCATGGGTCAATCCGCTTCGGCAACTCTCGCGACACGCCCGACTTAGGTTATCATGGAGAAATCTTGCCCCAGCGGTGATCGCCCTGGCCCCGAGTGACATTCATGACCCCGCCCGAAACCGAACCCGCGCCTCCCTCCTGGCGAGGACTGCACGCCTTCGGCCTGCCGGCCGGGAGCATTCGGGCGGTGCTGGCCCTGGCGATCTTTGGGACGACCTGGGCGCTTTTGCTTCGCAAGGCCGAGGTTGAGGTCCCGAGCTATCTGCGAGACTTGCTCCTGATCATTCTGGGTCATTACTTCGCGGCGAGGAACCGACCCGAGCCCCAGGACGTCGCCGGACCCGCCCCTTTGTTCCTTCCCCGAGGGACGATTCGCATCCTCCTGGTGGGTGGGTGCCTCGCGGTGGCGATCTTGCTGGCCCGCCGGGGCAAGCTGGGGGATGTGGACCACAACCCCGGTGTCGTTTCGTTGCTTTTGGTGGGCGGGTTCTTGCTGGGAGTGGTGTCTCGGGGGGTGTCTCGCTGGATTTTCGGGCAGGAAACTCAGCCTCCTCGTTGGCTGGAAAATGTGCGGGCCTCGGCGGCCTTGGTGGCCGCCGGTGCCCTGGTGGCGTTGGTCTGGGACCGCTACTTCCCTTATTTGCCGTTGGAAGTCCGCGGCCCTCATGCCGGGTTTCGCCTTCGGCTGGGAGAGTACGGGCCGGAGCATGTCCTTTCGGCGATAGTCGGATATTACTACGGCGCCCGGTCCTGAGCGGGTTGGGCGCCGCGGTCGATCTGGTATGTCTTGTCGCCGAGCTTGACAGTCAACGGCTCGTCGAAGGCGAGATACTGGTTGCCTTCGGCCGGCTGGTCGCGGACCAGGCGGAAGAACTCGTCGCTGAACTGGACCAGGCGAATGGCTTTCGCTTCGTCCTCGGGGGTGACGGTCGAGTCGAGCCAGCGGTCCCCCTTGCGGAAGAACGTCTTGGCGCCGACCTGCCTCAGCGTGATTGGCACTTCCGTGGCTCGGACCTCGACGGCCGAGTTGGCCTCCCCGGCGGCAATCGGGGAGGAGGAAGAGGCGGCGCTGGATCCCCGATCCGCGGCACCGGACGCGTTTCCGGGCCCTTGCGCCATCCTTCCCATCATGCCCATCATCATTGGCGGGGATAGGGGTTTGTCGGCGCCCCGGAACTTTTGCTTGGCGGCCCTCTGGGCGAAGCCGGAGGGGCCGTCGACCCTGGCCAGTTCCTGGAGGTTGTCCCGGACCCTCGCCGAGTTGGTGTCCGAAAGGTGGAGTGTTTCACGCTCGTCGGCGAGGAACGAAGTGTAGGGGGTCATGATGCCGTACCGGGTACTGAGGGCCGTCAACTCGTCGACAAGTTCGCGGTTGGTGCCGTGCAGGTCGATCTGGTCGATAAGGTCGCCGACTCGTCGAAGGGCCCAGACCTTGGCGACGAAGTCGAAACGGTCGCCGCGGCCGGGGTCGGCGAGGTCGGCGGAGAAGTCGAGCGACCGCGTTTCGTGGCCGACCTTGCCGGCGAGGTGGACGGTGGTGGGGCCGGAACGTCGGTAGCGGCCGACCCAGACGAACTGGCCGCCTTCGAAAAGGTCGGGCAGGTCTCGGGGGTAGGCGCGGTTGAGGTCGGTGCCGGCGAACTCGACGCGGAGCTGGGTCAGGGCCGGGCTGGTCAATCGGGAGTAGACGCGGGCGACGTGGGATTCAATATCTTCGTCGGGCCGGACGTACTCGCTGGAGCCGCCGTTGTTGCCGAGGCGATCCAGCAGTCGGGCGTTGACGTCGAAGCCGACGCCGAAGGTGAAAAGGCGGGCGTGGGCGAGGTTGGCCCGCCGGGCGTGGTCGGCGATCGCCTCCTCGCGAAGCTCGCCCACGGTGGGCAGGCCGTCGGTCAGGAAGAGGACGTAGGTGGGTCGGGAGTCGTCGGCCACCGCCATCCCGAGGGCGGCGGTCAGGGCGCCGTCGATGTTGGTCGAGCCCCCGGGGCGGAGGTTCTCGACGTAGGACTGGGCCTCGGAGCGCGCGGAGGGGGAGTAGCGGACGAGTTCCGGCTTGTAGGGTTCGACGCGGTCGTCGTAGGCCACGATGTTAAACAGGTCGTCGTCGCGAAGGTTGTCCAGAACGAAGGCGAGGGCTCGGCGTGCCTGCTCGATCTTCTTGCCGGCCATCGAGCCCGAGCGGTCGATGGCGAAGATGACGGTTTTGGGCAACGGCCGAGTGTCGGCGGGGCGGACCTCGGGGCTTGCCAATAGGAGGAAAAAGCCATCCTCTCGGGGGTCGGGACGGTAGCTAAGGACCGTCGCCCCGACCGGTCCGCCGGCCAGGGTGTAGACCAGGCGAAAATCCCCTTCGGGAGTCACGTCTCGTCGCGAGATGGAGACCGTGGCGTCGAGATCCCCGGGCCGGCGGATGTTGACGTCAAGGCTGGGGGAATAGAGCGACTTGATCGGCGTGTGGGACTCGATCCGGACGTCGAGGTTCATCCGGCCGATCGGTTTCGAAGAGAATTTCTGGGTTCCCAGGGGAAAGGCGAACTCGACGACGTCGCGGTCGCGTCTGAGGAGCTGGGTGTAGCGGAGCGAAACCTTGCGGTCGGCGTGCGGGGGAATCGGGAAGACGCCCGAGCGGAACAGACCTCGGCCGGCGTATTCGAGGAGGGCGGGATCTTTCCGGCGACGGACAATCTCCTCGAAGACGCGGCGTGCCTCGTCCTTGGGGAGCAGTCGGCCGGGGAGTTCTCGGCCGTCCACCATCAGGAGGAAGTCCTGGACGGCGGCGTCCTCTGGTAGAGGGAACAGATATTCCGACTCCAGATCGACCGAGCCGGGGTTGTGGAACGTCTGCGAGACGCGGACCTCGGCCACCTGGTCGCGTATCCGCGCATCAACGGCCAGTTCGGAGACCTCGAACGACCGTGCCAGGGGGATCCAGGGACGATGGTCGACGAGCAGACCCTGGCCGGTGGCCGGGGTGCCAACCGCTGCCATCACGATCAGGCCCAGCACTATCAGCAGTTTGCGTAAACTGGGGGTCATGGCCGATCTCCTCCTCGCCAAACCGCGACGAGAGCATCCCGACGGTCGGAGACGCCGCCGAGACGGTTGGACGAGGAGAGGGACCGGTCGGTTCCCGAAGGGTGGAAATTGGGGGGACTCAGCGGGGCGCGACGGCTTGCGGATAGTAGTAATAGCCTCGGCCCGGGACGTAATAGGTGCGTGGGGTGGTCGCGTAGGTCGGCGTCTGGTAGACCTGCCGGGGGCGAGTGACCTGGCTATATCGACGGTTGTAGTAGCGACCCCCGGGGTAGTTGCCCGGCGGCCAGGGCTGGTAGCCGACGGTTCCCATTGGGTAATCGGATTGGCGGATGGGCGAGCCGGGGGGGATGCCGAGCTTCCGACCATTCGGCTGGAGAACGGTGCCGCCGGAGAAGATGGGGAATTGCGCGTGGGCTGGCGGTCCACTCAGGGTCAGAAGGCTGGCGAAGGCGAAAACGCCCACCAGAAGCGCTCGCGGGGTGGTCGAGGGCATGGTCGGGTCCTTTGAGGTCGGGAGGGCGACGACCGGGTAGCCTGGCCGTCGCACTTCTTTTGTACGCAAATCAATGGCCGAGACGATGGGCGATCAGTGCCGAGGTGAGTCGGGCGTAATGGCGAGCCTGTTCGGGACGGATGACGCGGTCGGCGTCGACCCCGGCGGTTTCAACCCGATCGCGCAAGTCGCGGAGGCTGCCCGCCAGGTCTCTCCAGGGAGTCGGCCGCGACGAAACCCTTCCCGCGTCGGCGGCCTCGACCGCATGCCAGGATTCGAGAATCGCGGCTCGGGGGGAAATCTCAGCGAGGCGGTCGAGTTGTCCCGGATCGGGGGCGTATCCGCCGGAGGGCTCGGGGCCGGGGTCGAGTTCCTTTCCAGCCACTGCGATCGGCGACGTTTGCGCCGCGGCCCGGGCGAGGTCTCCCGCCTCGTCGAGGGCCTGGCGGAAGCCGACCTCGATCCCCCGATACCGGATCGTCGTCAACCGCCGCATCCCCTTCCGGATTTCGGAACGGTAGACGACCCCGAGGCCAAATACCACCGACGGCCATGCGAGCGAACCCAGTTGGTTGAACATTGTCACGGAAGACACCTTTCGATTGAGATGCGGGGAAACGATCGCGGCGACCCGCCAGAGCGAGCCCCCTCCCATTTAGAATCGTACCTTGCCCCGCATTCGCGCGGGAAATTCCCGTTTTCGCAAATTTCTTATCGAGAGCGACATTCTCCCGGTCGGCTGGGGTCGAACGGGGGCGGGGCTGTCTGGTACGGTGGCGGGCCGGTCGCGTGGCCGAGGCGTGTTGGCGAGGACGTTTGGGGAAGCTCATGGCGCTGCTGAGTTTGCGGGGGGTTGGTCTGGCCTTCGGGGGGCCGAGGCTGCTCGATGGAGTGGACCTCCAGATCGAGCGGGGGCAGCGGGTCTGCCTGCTGGGACGCAATGGCGAGGGGAAGAGTACGTTATTGAAGGTGATCGAGGGGACGTTGACCCCGGATGATGGGGAAGTGATCCGGCAGCAAGGGCTGCGGGTCGCTCGACTTCCCCAGGAGGTTCCCGAGGGGCGTGGGAGGTTGGTGGTCGAGGAGGTCGCCGAGGGGTTGCCGGGTGAGGACCGCGACGCGGGGGCTGGGGATCATCGGGTCGAGGCGATTGTCTCGCGGATGGGGCTCGACGGCGGCGCCGTTTTCGGCGAACTGTCCTCGGGGATGAAGCGGCGGGTCCTCCTGGCCCGTTCGCTGGTGGGGGAGCCCGATGTCCTGTTGCTGGATGAGCCGACCAACCACCTGGACATCGACGCGATTCGCTGGCTGGAGGATGCGTTACTCCGGTCCGGGGTGACGCTGCTGTTCGTCACCCACGACCGCGCGCTACTCGGCCGGCTGGCCACCCGCATTCTGGAACTGGATCGTGGGCGCCTGTTCGACTGGGATTGCGACTACGCCACCTTCCTGAAACGGAGGGAGGAGGCCCTGGCCGCCGAGGAGAAACAGGCGGCGCTGTTCGACAAGCGGCTGGCCCAGGAAGAAGTCTGGATTCGCAAAGGGATTCAGGCGCGCCGGACTCGCAATGAGGGACGAGTCCGGGCCCTGAAAACGATGAGGGTTGAGCGGCAGAAACGCCGGGAGCGTCAGGGGACGGCCAAGATCCAGGCGCAGGAGGCGGAGCGGTCCGGCGCTTTGGTCGTGGAGGCGAAGTCGGCCTCGGCGGGGTATGACGGCCGAGCGGTGATCCGCGATCTGACGACCACGATCATGAGGGGGGACAAGGTCGGGATCATCGGTCCCAACGGCGTCGGCAAGACCACCTTGCTCCGCGCCTTGCTGGGCCAGTCGCCACCGTTGGGCGGGTCGGTGAGACTGGGGACGAACCTGGAAGTGGCATATTTCGACCAGCTCAAGGCGACACTGGATGATGACCAGACCGTCCAGAAGAACGTCAGCGACTACGACATGATCTCCCTCGGTGGAGAGTCCCGGCACGTCATCGGCTACCTCCAGGATTTCCTCTTTGCCCCGGAACGGGCCCGATCCCTGGTCAAAACCCTCTCTGGTGGCGAGCGGAGCCGCCTGCTTCTGGCGAAGCTGTTCACCAAACCGTCCAACGTGCTGGTCCTGGACGAGCCGACCAATGACCTCGACATCGAAACCCTGGAACTCCTGGAAAGCCTGCTGGTGGATTACGCCGGGACGGTGTTACTCGTCAGTCACGATCGGGCCTTCCTCAACGACGTGGTGACGAGCACGTTGGTGATCGAGCCCGACGGCTCGGTCCGCGAGTACGACGGGGGCTACGACGACGCGGTCCGCCAGCGACAGGCATCGACCGCGGTTGCCGCTCCGGCCGCCGCTGGGGAGAAAGCCCCGGTCCCGGCGGCCAGTCGCGAAGAACGTCCCCGCAAGTTGAGTTTCAAGGAGAAGCGGGAGCTGGACGCTCTTCCGGCCCGGATCGAGGAGCTGGAAGGAGCGCGGGCCTCGTTGGCCGAGGCCCTGGCCGACCCGGGGTTCTACCGGAAAGACAAGGCGGAGATCGCGGCGGCCAAGGCCAAGCTCGACGCGGCCGAACGGGAACTGGCCGAGGTTTTTGAGCGTTGGGAGACGTTGGAGGCCCTCGACGGGTGAAGCTCGCCGAGGGGTCACGCCGCGCGGCCTCGGTTAATGAGCGGCTAGTGCCTTGGCCTTCCAGGACAGGGCTTCCAGGCGGAAATAGTTGAGGCTCGACGAGAACGCCTCCAGGTCGCCATGGCGGCTCAGCAGTTCCTGGGTTTCCTTGGGCATTTCGCTGAATTTGGCGAGCCCCCGAATGGCGGAGTTGAAATCCTTGAGGGGGTCTTCGTCTCCGCCGGAGGGGACGGTTGGGCTCCCGGGCAAGTGAACGTTTCCGTCAATCAGGGCCTGCATCCTAGCGAAGTGGTCCTCGATCGCCCCGAGCCCGGTTCCTGGCGTCCCTTCCAGGTCGGCCTGGGCCTCCTTCCAACGGCAGGACCAGGTGTGAAGGTGTTCGGCCAGTTGGGCGTCGAAGACCCACTCCAGCTCGGTCCGTTCGTCATCTCCAGGTTTTGCCGGGGGTCTGGGGGCGGTCAGGCGGGCGTCGGCCTCGGCGATCAGGCGGAAGTAGGTGGTCTGGGCAATCTCGACGCGGGCCTTTGCGTCGGCGGCGGGCGGGGCCGCGCCGAGGCTTGATACGGCGGTGACGGCGAGGCCGCATGTCAGGAGGAGGCACTTCGCGATGGGTCCGGTCGGTCGACAATTCATGAGAGTGCTCCGGGTCGGTTCCTCGTGACCACCCTCGATTATCGCCGTCCCACCAGCGGACGCCAGTTGTCGCCCGGCTGGGAGAGTTTCCCTGAGCGCGCAAGACCGAGGGCCGGCCCGATCCTTCGAGCCGGCCCTTGGTGTTTGGAGGTTCGCGGGTGGGATTTCAGATCACGACCGGCCGGTGGGACCGTTCGGGCTCGGGCGCGGTTGCGTAGGCGCCCAGGGGAACCTGGGGTGGCAGGGAGTGTCCGCCCAGCAATTCGCCGACGCCCATGATGTAGCCGCGCTCGCCGTGTTGGGAGAGGTCGAGGCCCAGGTCTTCGTCCTCGGCCGACACGCGAAGACCGATGACCAGGTCGACAAGTTTGAGGATCACGAAGGTTCCGACAAAGCTGTAACCGGTGGCGGCGATCAGGGACTTGGCCTGTTTGAGAAGTTGTTCGAGGCCGCCGCCGTCGAGGAGGCCGGCGGCGTTGCCACTGATGCCCGCCACGGCGAAGATCCCGATGGCCAAAGCGCCAAACGCCCCGCCGGTGCCGTGGACGCCGAAGACGTCGAGGGAATCGTCGTAGCCGAGCCGATTCTTGAGCAGGATCGCCCCGTAGCAGACCACGCTGACCAGAAGGCCCATAACCAGGGCCCCCATCGGGGCGACATAGCCGGCCGCTGGAGTGATGGCGACCAGGCCAGCCACCGCTCCGGAGCAGGCCCCCAGGACCGTGGCCTTCCCCTTGTGCAGCCATTCGAGGGCCGCCCAGCCGACGGTGGCCGCGGCGGCGGCGAGGTTGGTGTTGACGAACGCCGCGACCGCCGAACTGTTGGCCGCCAGGGCACTTCCGGCGTTGAACCCGAACCAGCCGAACCACAAGAGCCCTGTCCCCAGCGCGGTCATCGTGAGGTTGTGCGGGTGGGTCTCGTCCTGGGAGAGATTGCGACGCTTCCCCATCGTGAGGGCGCAGCAAAGGGCGGCGATGCCCGAGATTACGTGCACGACCAGGCCACCGGCAAAGTCCAGAGCCCCCATTGTCTTGATCCAGCCGCCGTCCCCCCAGACCCAGTGGGCAACAGGATCATAGATGAAGGTGGACCATAGCAGGGTGAAGGCCAGGTAGGCGGAGAACTTCATCCGCTCGGCGAAGGCTCCCGAGATGAGCGCCGGGGTGATGACGGCGAACATCAACTGGAAGACCATGAAGAGTTGGTGGGGGATCGTCGCGGCGTAGGTGGGATTCGGTTCGAGGCCGACGTGTCGCAGACCGACCCAGTCGAGACCGCCGATGAACTTGCCGAAGGGGCCGGGGTTGGGGGCGAACGCCAGGCTGTAGCCTAGCAAGGCCCACTGAATCGCCATGACCCCCAGCATGATGAAACTCTGCTGGAAGGTGGCCAGCACATTCTTGCGACGGACCATGCCGCCATAGAAGAGACCCAGGGCGGGCGTCATCAGCAGGACCAGGGCCGAGCAGATCATGACGAAGGCGGTGTCGGCCGCGTCGATCTTGGCGGGGATTGCCGTCTCCATCGGAGCGATGGTCGGGGTCGTCGCCTCCGCCCATGCCGCGGCGGGAAGCATCGCCAGCAGGAGTCCAAGGACCAGCCCGACCGCCAATCGTCCGCTTCGCCATCCCCGATTCATGGTCGCCCGTCTCCGCGATGCGTGAGCCCGCCCATCCGTTCTTCAAAGCCCCACTCTGCTCCAGGCGGAAGCGTTTTCCACCCGATCGCGAGTCGGTCAGGAAGAGGGTACGAACCGAACTCAGTCGAAATGCTTTGAATGAGTGAGCACGACCCCAACTCAATCAACAACAGAAGTAGCATCCAAGATGCCAAAGTCCAGTGACTTACGCCAAGGCGATGCGCAAGTTACTATAAATTCGTGATTTATGGCGAACAGAGAAATCGCGAAGAAGACGGCTTCGAGACGCAATGCCCAACAATAGAGCAGGGCTGCACGCATCATGTCTCATGGCAGATAGTGCCCGTGGCGTCCGTGGTTCATGGCCAGTGCGGTGATCAAGCAACTGAGGGCGACAATCGCCGAGGTTTGGCGGTTCGGGTGATAGACCAGCAACAGCGTGTCGGCACGGGTGGCGAGGTGGCGGAGGAGGTGGCGGGTGTGTTCGGGGAAATGGCCGGTCCACTGATAGATGTCCCGGCAAAGGTCGGGCTCAACCTGGCGGATCAAGCTTGAGGCGAGGCTGTGTTCAATTCCCTCGGGAAGCTCGCCGAGGCCCTCGAAGGTGGCCCGGAGCGGCCCGTCGAGGTCCGGCGAGAAGGGACAGGGGGGTTCGTCGGGTCCGGCACCGTAGAAATGGTCCAGGGAATAATCCAGATCCCCCACGTCCTCATCGAGGTCGTCCGCGGTGATGAGGGGGTCGAGGTCGGCCAGCGCGGCCATGATCCGGTCGCAGTATTGGAGTTTCGCTTTCGCCACGGGCCACTCGGCGTAGTCGGATCGCCAGTCGAGGCCGGGGGTCATCCAGACGGCGAAGGTTTCCGACCAATCCTCGTCGGGGTGCTTCTGGGCGTACCAGCCGGGGAGGTGGCGGACAAAGCTTCGGCTGAACGGCTCGGGGCGATAGTGTTCTTCGTAGGGCTGGTCGATCTCGCCAAACTGCTCGACCCAGCCGGGGTCATCGAAGAGGCGATAGGCGTAATTGATGACGTGGCCCATCTCGTGTCGCAGGTAGCGAAGGATGTCGGCGCGGCCGATTCCCTCGACGTGTCCCGCCCGGTCGAGGTGGACGGCGGTCAGGTCGGGACGGGCCAGGTAGAAGGGAATCGCCAAGGCGATGGTGCCTTCGGGGACGCCCCACTCGGTCGAGAGGTAGACGCGGGGCCTCAGGCGGTGAATCCCCGCAGTTTGGAGTTCATCGAGGAACTCGCGGAGAATTGGCTCCAGGGGAGAGCCTTCGATCCGCAGGCCGAGGTCTCGCAGAGGTGTCGGGCCCAGATTTGACTCGTGAAAGGCGGCCATCCGCGCTGTCTCCAGGTCCGGTGACGAATAGGGGAAGTCTCTTCGAGCCGCATCCGTCATGCCGCTGATTTGGCATTGGGATTGCCTCCGCACCCGGATCGCTGCAAACCACTAGGCGACGCGGGGGATGCGATGAAAGTCACGATCTTGACGTATCTGGAGAGCGAGGGGGCGAAGACCCACGACGTCGTCGTCGACCAGGTGGCCGAGGCTCTCAAGCTGGGCGGGCATGAGCCTTCGATCCTTGGTGTGCATGGCGACCTGGGGAAATTGGTCTCGGGGCTGAAACGCCGCAAGCCGGATCTGGTCTTCAACCTCCTGGAGATGTTCGGCCAGAACGTCCGCGGCGACGTCGGGGTGGCCGGGGTGCTTGACCTGCTGGGCCTGCCATTCACAGGGGGAGGCCCGGGCGAGCTGTTCCTTCGTCAGGACAAGGGATTGGCGAAGAAGGCGCTGGCGTTCGACAAGATCCTGTACCCGGATTATGCCGTCATCTGGAAGGATGACATGGAGACCGGCGGCAACCTGACGATGCCAATGTTCGTCAAGCCGCTGCGGGCGGATGCCTCGATCGGGATCGGCTCGAACGCCCTGGTTCACGACGCCGCGACCTTGATGAAGCGAGCCTCGGCGATACACAAAAAGTTCAAGGATGCCGCGCTGGCCGAGGAGTATATCGAAGGGCGGGAGTTTTACGTGGGGGTGCTGGGAAACCGCGACCCGCTGGCCTTTCCGCCGATCGAGATGGACTTCTCGGGCCTGCCGCCCGGGGCGCCCAAGGTTCTCGACCAGAAGGCGAAGTGGCTCAAGAACACTGCCGAGTACAAGGGGACGCGGTCGGTCGTCGCCGAGATCCCGGACGAGTTGCGGGCGAGGCTCCAGAAGGTATCCCTGGAGGCGTTTCGCGCGTTGCGGGTCCGCGACTATGGGCGCGTGGACCTTCGCTTCACCGAGACCGGGGAGATTTACGTCATCGAGGTGAATGCGAATTGCTACCTGGAGAAGTCGGGCGAATTCGCCGTCGCCGCGGGAGTGGCCGGCCTGGATTATCCGAAACTTATCGCCCGAATCGTCGAACTTGCCCTGACTCGGCACAAGGCCGCCGGGTTCTGAGGGCGAGGCGGATCGGCCGGCTCCGTGTGTCCTACCCTGGAAAGGTCGCACGGGTCGGGCTACCTCCGGCCCTCGTCAAGGCTGCGCAAAGTCATGGCCAGGGCCGCGCTGGCTGGGTTTTTGCGGTCGATTGAGCCCTGGAGGCACTCGATGGTTCGTGCTTATGCGTTTCTGGCGGCGGCGATTGGGTCGGAGGTCGTGGCGACCCTGGCCTTGAAGGCGAGCCGGGGGTTTTCGAGACCGGGCCCCAGCGTACTCGTCGTGCTGGGTTACGCCCTGGCGTTTTTTTGCTTGTCGAAAAGCCTTGAGGCGGGGATGGGCCTCGGTGCGGCGTATGCGATCTGGTCGGGCGCTGGCATTGTCCTGATCGCGACCCTGGGCTTCCTGGTCTTCGGCGAACGATTCGACCTCGCGGGAATTGTGGGAATTGGGTTGATCCTGGTCGGGGTGCTGGTCCTGAATGTGTTTTCAACGGCGGCGCGGCATGGCTGACGGAGGGTTCAGGTGGGTTCAGGCCCCGAACAGTCGCGTTCCCAGGCGAAACGCGACCTCGGCGAGGACCAACCCCAGACCGTTGCTGAGCAGGATGTTCCAGACAGCAGGCGATGGGGAGACATCGGCGGCGAGTCGCGTTGTCTCCCAGGCGTAGGACGAGAAGGTGGTGAATCCGCCGAGAAGGCCCACCATGACGGCCAGTCGGTATTCCTCGCGAACTTCGCGATGACCCAGGAAATAGGCCCCGCAGAGGCCAATGGCGAAACAGCCGACAAGGTTGACGATCAAGGTGCCATTGGGAAAAGGGGCGCTCCCCACGAATTGCTGGACCCATCGGGCCAGTAGGTAGCGGAGGACCGACCCCAGGGCGCCGAAAGCCGCGATGACGGTCAGCTTGTGCATGAATCACCCTTGAGAGCGAAACTTGATTTCCCTGGACGCCGGGCCAGGTCCGGCGCGGGTCATGACTCTGGCACAACGACCGAAACTCCGCAAGATTTTCGGACCAACCGAGTCGTCGAGGCTCGGGGGGTGTTGTTCAGTGGCGATTGACGGGGGCGTCCGGGTCGTGGGACGATGAATCGCCCTCCCGCCTGGCCAGCCCCACCGGCACCGGAGTTACGTCCATGCATCCTCCGAGAGACACGCGTCGCACGTTCCTGAAGCAGTCGGCGGGGGTAGCCGTGGCGGCCTCGACCGCCCTTTCCGGGGTGGCTCACGCCGCCGGAAACGAGACACTCCGCGTCGGCCTGGTCGGCTGCGGAGGCCGGGGCACCGGCGCTGCCGAGCAGGCCCTGACCGCCGACGCTGGAACCAAGCTTGTCGCCACCGCCGAGGTGTTTCAGGACCGGATGGACGAATGCCTTTCGGCGCTGAAGGGTTCGGCGGTGGGCGACCGGGTCGACGTCCCGGCCGAGCGGCAGTACGTCGGCTTTGACGCGTATAAGGCGGTGATCGACCAGTGCGACGTGGTCCTGCTGACCTCGACGCCGCATTTTCGCCCGCAGCAGATGGCCTATGCCGTCTCCAAGGGTAAGCACGTGTTCGCGGAAAAGCCGGTCGCCACCGACGCCCCGGGCGTCCGCACTGTGTTGGAGGCGTGCGCCGAAGCCAAGGCCAAGAACCTGGCGCTGGCTTCCGGTTTCTGCTGGCGGTCGTACCTACCCCGTCGAGAGGCGATGAATCGCGTCCACGACGGCGCCATCGGCAACATTGTCGCCGTCGAGACCACTTATGATTCCAACGGCGTCTGGGAGCCTCGGCGAACTCGTGAGCAGTGCAAGTCCGAGATGGAGTATCAGTTGCGCAACTGGTACTACTACACCTGGCTGAGCGGCGACCACATCGTCGAGCAGGCGATTCACGGCCTCGACACAATGAACTGGGCCCTCGGCGACAAGCCGCCGACCCGCTGCTTCGCCTCTGGCGGTCGCCAGGTGCGCACCGACCCGACTTACGGCAACATCTACGACCACTTCTCGGTCGTCTATGAATACCCCGACGACGTCCGGGGCTATCACAACTGCCGGCACTGGGCGGGGGTCGACTCCCGAGTCAGCGACTACGTTTTGGGAGCCAAGGGAATGCTCGACGTCTTCGCCCCACGCATCAGTGGTGAAACGAAGTGGGCCTCCCGAGGTCCCAAGCCGGACATGTACCAGACCGAACACGACGAACTGTTCGCCTCGATCCGCGTGGGGAAGCCGATTCAGAACATGGAGTCGGCCGCCCGGAGCACGTTGATCGCGATCATGGGGCGGATGGCCGCCTACACCGGCGACTACATCACCTGGGAGATGGCGATGAACTCCCAGGAATCGCTGGGACCGGCCGAGTATGCCTGGGGCGATCTCCCGACGAAGCCGGTCGCCCGCCCCGGCACCACCAAGTTCGTGTGATCGTCAGCGCCGAGGCCGGCGTTCGCCCAGGGGGACGCCCGGCCTCAGCGTTCATAGGTGCCGACCAACTCCCCCTGCCCCACGATGTGCCCCTTGATCGCCGTCAACAACGTGGCCTTGTCCAACCCAGGCTCCAGGTCGAGCGACTCGTCGAGAGCGTACAGCGTGAACTGATAGTGGTGAATGCCGTGGCCCGGGGGCGGGGCTGGCCCTCGATAGCCGACGGTCCCCCAGGTGTTGACCCCCTGGAGCGCACCGGCCGGCGCGGCCAGGACGTCGGCATAGGGAAGACCTTCGGCCAGGGCGTCGATTTCCGCGGGAATCCGGTACAAGACCCAGTGGACCCACGGCTGATCGGTCGGCGCATCGGGGTCATCGACGATCAAGGCCAACTCAACGGCCCCGTCGGGAAGTCCCGTCCAGGAGAGCTCGGGCGAAAGATCCTCGCCGTCCTCGGTGTGGCGGATCGGGATCGCCTCGTTGGGCTCGAACGCCGTGCTATGAATGGTAATGCTCATCGCAGCGAACTCCTCCGCGAAAGTGCTAGCCGGGGCGATTGTACGGCAACTCCCGGGCCCACGACAGGCATGAACGCCCCGGGTAGAATGGGTGGACGAGGTGGTTCGGGGCGTCGAGATGAGGGGAAGGACATGGCCGGTCGCGGGCAATCCAGGAAACCAGAGAAATCGGGGGGTTTGCGGCTCCGGCGGATGGAGTCGGGCGAGTTTGAGCTCGACCACCCTCCTTGTATCTATGAGCTAGAGCCGGACTACGAGGAGGGCATGGAACTTTGGAAGGCTGGGGAGCCCGAGGAGGCTCGCGACTCACTCCGGTTCGCCTTGCAAGGCTGCGGCGATAACATGTACGTCCATGTGGCCCTCGGCGGGCTGGCCCTGGAGATTGATCGCGACGCCAACCTGGCTCGCGGTCACTTTGGTTATGCCTTTGAGTTGGCCGAGCGGACCTTGCCTCGCGGGTTCGCCGGGACGATTTCTCGAAACGCCCCCCCCAATCGACCGCTCTACGAAGCGGTGGAGGGGTTGATTCAGTGCTACCGGAGCCTGGGTCAGCCGGCCGAGGCAGAGCGACTTGAAAGCGAAGCGAGACGCTGGTCCGGCGTGGGCCGCCCCTGAGTGGTCCGGACACCGCTCAAAGTTGCAAGAAACGCCAAACGGATGAGAGGCGCAGGTCCCGTTTTTTCAAGGATTTGTAACTCTTTCCGTCGATTCTGTCGCGGTTCGGGACGAGTTTCCGACTTGAGGCTTTTTCGGCTTGCGACGTTTTTGTGAAGGGGATAGAAGGATCGCCGTTCGAGGGGGACGCCGGGCCGGTGCGATCGGCTCAAGACCTCCCCAGACCCGTACAAGACGGCCAGGAGTCACGCCATGAACGTCGAAGTCCTCGACCCTCATGGCTCTCCTCGGCCCGGCCGATTCGCCCAGATCGCGGCGGCGTTACGATGATTCTTCGTGACGTCGAAGGGGGCGTGGAAGCCCTCGCGCCGGCGAAGCTCAACCTGTTTTTGGAACTTCTGGGCAAGCGGCTCGACGGCTATCACGAGGTGGAGACCCTGATGGTGGCCGTGGACCTTCAAGACACGCTGACCTTTGCCAACGATCCCTCGGGAGGGTTGACCCTTCGTTGCGACGACCCGACCTTGCCCACGGGCTCGGAGAACCTGGTCGTCCGCGCCGCGGAGCTGCTACGCTCCGAGGCCGGACGTCCAGAACTGGGGGTGACGATTGACCTGCGCAAAGTCATTCCTGCCCAGGCGGGGTTGGCGGGGGGTTCGAGCGATGCCGCGACGACCCTGGCGGCCCTCAACCGACTGTGGGGTCTGAACCTGCCGACTTCGCGACTGGAAGCGTTGTGCGCTCGGGTCGGCAGTGACGTGGCCTTTTTCCTATACACCCCCGCGGCGGTGGGCCGCGGCCGGGGCGAGCGGGTTGAACCGCTGGCCCTGGGGGGACCGTTGCACTTCGTGCTGGCCTGCCCGAGCGAGGGAGTCAGCACCGCGGAAGCGTATCGCCGGGCGAGCGTGCCGGCGATGCCCCGTCCGATCGCCCCGGCGCTGGCGGCCCTGGCCTCCGGCGACGTACCGGCGCTGGGCCGGGCCCTGTTCAACCGGCTCCAGCCGGCCGCCGAGTCGATAGTGCCGGCGTTGGGCCGGCTGCGACAGGCGCTAGAGACCCTCGACCCGGCGATGCTCGCCGGGTCGTTGATGAGTGGTAGCGGTTCGGCCTTCTTCGGGCTGGGCCGCGACCTTGGCGGGGCTCAGGCCGCCGCCGAGGCGTTAGCTGGATTCGGACCAGGACGGGTCCGAGTCGTGACCTGCGGACCTTGAGACCGCCACGAGTAAAGGAGTACGGCCGTGGAAATCACCGAAGTACGCATCAAGCTGATGGAAGACAACTCGGGCAGCAACGAGCGGCTGCAGGCCTTTTGCAGCATCACGTTTGACGATATGTTCGTCATCCGCGACCTCAAGATCATTGAGGGGGCCAAGGGCTACTTCGTGGCCATGCCCTCGCGGAAACTGACCGACCGCTGCAACCACTGCGGCACCAAGAACCACCTGCGCAGCCGCTTCTGCAACCAGTGCGGCGGCCGCTGCGACGAGAACCGGGCCCTGCGTGACGCCGACGGCCGCGCCAAGCTGCACGCCGACATCGCCCACCCGATCAACTCGATGTGCCGAGAGAAGATCCAAGGGGTGGTCCTGTCGTCCTACGCCGAGGAACTCGAACGGGCCAAGCTGCCCGGGTACGTTTCCCGCTATGACGACCTGGACGGCGGCGAGTTCGACCCGGCTGTCGCGGCCAACCCGTACGAGACCGCCCCGCCGGCCGGCGCCCGCTCTGGCGAGCCGCCCCTGCGTCGCGGTCCGCTGAGGGGCCACACCCAGCACGCCCGCGCTGGCGCCCGCGGTCCCCACGTCAGCCCCCGCCGAGAGAACGCCGAGGGCGTGGCCTCCGACCGCGGCGACGTCGCTGGCTTCGGTTCGGGTCTC